>JBDRKW010000022.1:0-5737 GCA_043813585.1 Candidatus Kerfeldbacteria bacterium | reverse complement strand
CCGAAGTTGCGCTGCTGACAAACGTATCGCTTGACCACTGTGACTTGCTTGGCAATACGGTGGAGGAGATTGCGGTTCACAAGGCCGGTATTATAAAGGAGGGGTCTGCGTTATTTTCCACGGAAACCAAGCCGGAGGTGCAGCGCGTATTTGACGAAGCGGCAACGCGTGCCTGCACGGCCATACAATATATTGAACCGACACAACAATATGAAACCGCGCTGCAGGGCGAACACCAGCAGTGGAACGCAGCGCTTGCTGCTGCCGCGGCTCGTCACCTGAACATTGCGGAAAAAAAGATAGAAGCTGGCATCAAACAAACACGGCTCCCGGCGCGTATTGAACAACTCCAGGAAAAACCGCGCGTCATTTTGGACGGCGCGCATTCCACTGCCAAGATCAAAGCACTGGTGCGCGCGCTCAAACAATTCCGTCCATGGAACAAGCTCCACCTTGTGTTTGCGGCAAAAGAGACAAAGGAACCGGAAGCGCTGATACGTCCTCTTGCCGCGACCGCGGATACTGTCACCTGTACCGAATTCCACTTGATCGAATTCGGGTCATACCCGGCAACGGAGACTGCCGCGTTATTTCGGCAATTAAAACCCGGAATTGATGTGCACATTGAACAGGATCCGCGCGCTGCAATAGATCGGATTCTGGCTGACGCAAGCCCCGATGACCTGGTTCTCATCACCGGTTCGCTGTACCTTGCCGGTCCGGTGCGCGAGCGCTGGATTACGCAACAAGACATACTGAAAGCGCGCTCGGTCTTCCCTTCCTGACTTGACAGATGCGCACACATCCTTTATAACAACAGCCGTATTTAAAAAATATTTTTTTGTTTCATGAAGTTAGTCATAGTCGAGTCGCCGACAAAAGCGAAAACAATCTCCCGCTACCTGGGCAAGGGCTTTAAAGTGGAGTCCTCGTTCGGCCATGTCCGCGACCTGCCGAAAAGCAAGCTCGGCGTCGATACGGAGAAGAATTTTGAACCGCAATATGTCATTCCGACCAAAGCAAAGAAGCGCGTGAGCGAGCTGAAAAAACTGGCTGCAAAGGCCGATGAGATCTATCTGGCAACTGATGAAGACCGTGAAGGAGAGGCAATCGCCTGGCACCTGGAACAGATCCTGAAACCAAAAGTTCCTGTAAAACGCATTGCGTTCCATGAAATCACCAAAGAGGCGCTGGACAATGCCATGAAGAACCCCCGCGAAATTGCCGGGCACCAGGTGGATGCGCAGCAGGCGCGGCGCATTCTGGACCGGCTGGTGGGATATGAACTGTCCCCGTTTTTATGGCGCAAAGTCTACCGCGGCCTGTCTGCAGGACGCGTGCAATCGGTCGTTGTTCGGCTGATTGTTGAACGCGAGCGCGAGATCCAGGCATTCAACCCGGAAGAGTACTGGACGATTGAAGGCATCTTCACCAAAGAGGGCGTTGAATTCGAGGCAATGCTTCACTCGGTTGACGGGAAGAAGCTTGAGAAACTCGGCATAAAAAATGAAGCTGACGCAAAGAAAATCGTTAATGACCTGGACGGCGCGGCATTTGCCATATCAAAAATCGAACAGAAGGAACGGCAGCGCAAACCGAATCCCCCATTTATAACATCCACGCTGCAGCAGGAGGCTAATACAAAGCTGGGCTTCTCTGCAAAGCAGACCATGATGATCGCACAGCAGCTGTACGAAGGTATCAGCATCGACGGCCAGTCCACCGGTTTAATCACCTACATGCGTACCGATTCGGTAAACCTTGCTGACAAATTTATGGGTGAGTCGGAATCCTTTATTAATGAGGCATACGGCAGCGAGTATAGCGAACGGAAAGTGTTTACAAAAAAATCGAAAGGCGCGCAGGAGGCGCATGAAGCTATCCGCCCGACTGACGTGAACCTGGTGCCGGAACAAATCAAAGCGCATCTGGAGCCGCGCCAGTTCAAACTGTATAACCTGATCTGGAGCCGCGCAGTCGCGTCGCAGATGTCCCCCGCTGTCATCAAAGCAACCTCTGTTGATATCGCCTCCGGCAACTACGTGATGCGCGCCACCGGTTCGCAGATTGCATTCGACGGCTGGCTGAAAATCTACACGGATAAGACCAAGGAAAATATTCTTCCCGCATTAACGGAGGGAGAAAACCTGGACTGCAAAGAGATCAAGCCGAACCAGCATTTTACCGAACCGCCGGCGCGCTATACGGAAGCGGCAATCGTGAAAGCGCTGGAAGAACGCGGCATCGGCCGTCCGTCCACCTATGCGCCGACGATCGCGACAGTGCAGGACCGCGGGTACGTGAAAAAGGAAGACCGCAAGCTCGTGCCTGAAGAGGTCGGGTTTGTGGTAAACGATTTGCTGGTCGAGCACTTTCCGCAAATTGTGGACTACGACTTTACCGCCGGCATGGAAGAGACGCTCGACAAAATCGCCGAGGGCGAAAAAGAATGGCAGCCTGTTATTAAAGAATTTTACGAACCATTTAAGAAAAATCTCATGGAGAAGGACAAAGAGATTTCTAAGAAAGACATTGCCGAAGAAGAGACGGACGAGATCTGCCCCAAGTGCGGCAAGCCGATGGTGATAAAGATGGGTCGCTACGGCAAGTTCCTGGCCTGCACCGGCTACCCGGACTGCAAGACCACCAAGCCGCTTGATGAAAACGGGGAACCGGCGCCGGAAGAGAAGTCGGATGTGAAGTGCGATAAATGCGGCGCTGACATGGTGCAGAAGCACGGACGGTTTGGCCCGTTCCTTGGCTGTTCCAACTATCCGGACTGCAAAAACATCGTGAATATCGAAAAGACCACCGGCGTAAAATGCCCGAAATGCGGCAAAGGCGATATCATCGAGAAAAAGTCCCGCCGCGGGAAGACGTTCTACGCCTGCAACAAGTACCCGGACTGCGAAAACGCCTACTGGTCCAAACCGACCGGCGAACAGTGCCCGGACTGCAGCTCGCTCCTGGTGTACGCCGCGAAGAACACAGTCCGCTGCTCCAACAAGGAATGCAAGTTCCAGAAAGAAGGCGAGCAGAGCGACGAATAATTCTCCAACGCAAAAAACAAAAACACCCCCTGCAAGATGGGGTGTTTTTTTACTCCGCGCTTCGAATAAAGAAAGGGCTCCGGAACGTTTGGAATCCTGTGATCCTCGCACTCAAGGAAGCAGGTGCTTCCGTCATCAACACCTGAAATCGTAATGGTCACCGTTGCAGCGGCAGACCGGTGGTTTCAGGCCTTTCGGACGATCAATGTGGTACTCGGGTGGGCCCGGGAAGGAGGCCACATCCCCAATCTGATCGCAGTCGACGGCGCAAGTCCATCGCTCTCTTTTGTCATCCCTCTTATGAGGGGGTGAGGAACATTCATCTACTTTGTTCCGGAGGCTCGTGTGAAAGTGCCGCAGCAGTTGTGCACGTTTGTGCCTGTTTAAGCTGTTGCCACATCCAAAGGGGTATTAATTGTAGGCGTTAGCCTCGAATAACAGACCCTGTCCGCGTTTAGCGGTTACCTCGGATATGCAGCTTTGCAGGGCAACATCCAAAATCCCTGCCAGGTTCAGGAAGGCGTCGCAAAGTCCTTCCCATGCACGGTGGCCGGACGCGGCCGGTATGATATCCGGCGCTGCTGCTGCCAGGGCTCTATCGAAACCGGGAGTTGGAGATAGTGCCCCCGTTGAGCCCAACTGTCCTTAAGACAGCCGCCACACAAGCGCAATGAACGTACAGATTAATTCGTGATTTGTCAAGGGCATATGCAATACGAGCCCTGCCTTGAAAAAAGTGGTGAATAGCTGTAGATTTGGAGAATGACAAAAGACGATATCGTCACTGTAGACGGCCAGACCTTCGATGATCTCATATCGATTGTTGCCGATAAAAATCCTGATGCAAACCTGGACCTGCTTCGTCTTGCATACGATTTTGCCAAGGATGCGCACGAGGGGCAGATGCGAAAAAGCGGCGACCCGTATGTCACCCATCCGCTTGCAACTGCCATAACGCTGGCGCAGCTCGGCCTTGACGACGTTACCATTGCCGCCGGCCTGTTGCATGACGTTCCGGAAGACACGGACCGGACGCTCAAAGAGGTGAAGAAGGAATTCGGCAGGGAGATCGCATCGCTGGTCGAAGGCATTACCAAGCTTGGGCAGCTGAAGTACCGCGGAATCGACCGGTATGTCGAAAATTTGCGGCGCATGTTCATCGCCATGGCAAAAGATGCGCGCGTGATCCTCATAAAATTTGCCGATCGCATCAACAACCTGAAAACGCTGGATGCGCTCCCGCCGGAAAAACGCCGCCGCATTGCGCTGGAGAGCATGGAGATCTACGCCCAAATCGCCAACCGGTTGGGAATGGGTGAAATCAAAGGCCAGCTGGAAGACCTGGCGTTCCCGTATGTCTATCCGGAAGAATACCAGTGGATGACAAAAAAGGTCGTCCCGCGGTTCAAGGAAAAGGAAAAGGTGGTGGACGAATTTATTGCATTTATCCTTGAAGAGTTTGCAAAACGCGACCTGGAGGTCATCTCCATCCACGGCCGTGCAAAACACCTGTACTCGCTCTACCGGAAGCTGCTAAAAAACAACCGCGACCTTTCAAAAATCTATGACCTGGTCGCAATCCGGATTATTGTCGAGAACGTGGCAAAATGCTATGAAACGCTCGGAAACATCCACGAAATCTGCAAACCGCTGAAAGGCCGAATTAAGGATTATATCGCGCAGCCCAAGCCGAACGGCTACCAGTCGCTGCACACGACCGTGTTCTCCCCTCCCCACTTTGCAAAGGGCGAAGTGCACGGGGAAATTGTCGAGATCCAGATCCGCACTAACGAAATGCACGAGGATGCGGAATACGGGATTGCGGCCCACTGGAAATACAAGGAAAACGTCAGCGCACAGCGGAAAATGGAACGGCGCATGGACTGGATGCAGGAGCTTCTTACGATGCAGAAAGATGTCAAAGACAAAACGCAGTTTCTGGAGACGCTCAAGATCGACATCTTCCAGAATTACATCTTCGTTTTTACGCCGCGCGGCGATGTCATTGAACTGCCGGAAGATTCCACGCCGGTTGATTTTGCCTTTAAAATCCACACCGACCTGGGCATGAAATGTTCGGGCGTGAAGATCAACGACCATATCGCCTCGCTCAATACCAAGCTGAAAAGCGGCGATGTCGTGGACATCTCTATCGACCCCCACCGCAAAGGCCCGTCAGCCGACTGGCTGAATTTCGTGAAGACGAACTCTGCCCGCGCCGCCATACGCGCCTATGTGAATAAAAAAAACCGCGGCCTGCTCTCGAGGAAAGCCCACTAGCTTATTTCCGCAGTTTCTTTACGACGCTCTTGAATTCTTCCGCTGAATACGCATCGATGAGTATCTGGAACCCCCCGGATGCTTTTTTCTTTACCGAAACTTTCGTGCCCAGCCTGGATTGCAGCTCTTCTTCAATGTCCTGAAGCTCGTGGTCCACAATCGACCGGCGTTTTGACGCGCCCGACTTGTCCTTGAGTGCGGACGACAGCGCGCGCACGCTCGTGGCGGCGCCGCTGAGGATCTGCCGGTACATCTGCATCTGTTCCTTTTCCGAATCGATTGACAGCAAGAGTTTTGCCTGCCCTTCGGAGACATCGCCCTGCGCAACGCTCATCTGGATTTCCGAGGGAAGGTCGAGCAAGCGGATTGAATTCGCCAGCGTCGACCGCGCGATGCCGAGTTTTTTG
>JBDRKW010000021.1:0-36893 GCA_043813585.1 Candidatus Kerfeldbacteria bacterium | reverse complement strand
GCACGGACTTTTCCACGCTCTCATCCCAGAAAATACGCGCAGTACAAGATGAACTCAATGGAAGGCCGCGAAAAACCCTCAATTGGAAAACTCCCCAGGAGAAAATGAATGAGCTGTTGCGCTAGAAACTAGAATCTAAGATCAAAAAACCGGCTCTGCGGCCGGCTTAACTTATATAATGTCTGTGTCCGCTTACTCCCGTCTCGACTCAACAGCATGGCTCGCCTGCGCCGGCGCAACGCCTGGACTCTGCATCTCCTCGCCTGCATCAACTGTCTCGCCAACTGTCATGTCCTCAACAACCATTCTGTCCGCCGTAATAGATAGTACCTGCTGCGGCGCGATCAATAGTGCCGGCCGGTTAGAATAGCATCGTCCGAAGAAAAATGATGACGCAACAGAGTATTTAGTGACAAGGTGTGTTTCCGGATCAACATCAACATTCGTCACCACGCCAAGCATTGTGCCGTTCTTCGTTTCAACAGAAAGCCCTACAATTTTTATTTCAGCTGCCATACTCCTACCATTGTTGCAGAAAAAGGAGATTTTGCAAAGAAAAAAGACGCCCGCTGCCGGGCGCCTCTGTTATTCGCTTATTTCTTCTCTTCAGACTTGCGTTCTTTCTCTTTTGCCGTCGATTCAACCGTTTGTTTCTGTCCGCCGTCCTCGCCTTCCATCTTTTTCTTCTCGCGAAGAAAGATCAGCTGCTGCCCCCATTGGAAGGTTGATGAACAGAGCCAGTACAGCGTCACGCCGGCAGGGAAAGTGTAACCGAACACCACAGTAATAATCGGCATGAAGTATACCATCTGCTTGTTGATTGCCGCAGCCATATTTTCGTCCTTCGCGCCTTTTGACTGGACTGCCGCGCGCTTGCTCGAAAGCATCTTTGCGGAAGCGAATGTCACGATACCGGCAAGCACCGCCAACACAATATTATGCTCCATGCCGAGGTCAACGAACCCAAGGAAGGACTTATTAATGACAACGTCCGCATACTTTTCTGCCAACGGGCCGTACAACCGCGCTATCTGTTCAGCCGGCAACAGGCCGTCCACCAGGTTTTCGTTCTTGAAAATGAGAAAAACGCGGAATAACGCCCACAGGATCGGCAGCTGAATCAGCAGCGGCAGGCACGATGACATCGGGTTCACCTTGTTCTCCTTGTAAAACGCCATGATCTGGCGGCCCATCTCTTCCTTATCGTCTGCGTACTTCTTTTTGATCTCTTCAATCTTCGGCTGCGCGTCCTGCAACGACTTCTGCGAGCGCAGGCCCTTTAACGACGGGTAGAACAGCACCAGCTTCACGACTAGCGTGAGTAAAATAATGGCAACGCCCAGGTCTTTATAGGGAAGGACATCGTAAATCCAGACCAGGAAGTTAAACAGCGGCTCGTAAAGGACTGTATAAAGGAATTCAATCATGTATTTATGTTCGGTTTATTAATATGTTTCGTCAACACCGCCATGTGACAGTGGATTACAGCGCATTATTCTCCAAAAACCTTTTGCTGTGCCCCGCACAACGCCCCTTTTTTCTATAGAACGGGCTGTATACTCGGAACAAGATGGATAATACCGGCACCCGGCATGTGATCGATCAGCATATGCGCCATGGTCGGGTGAAAATGTCTTCTGATACAAGCGAATACAAGAAACTGCAGCGGTTCTCGCGGCCTTTCCAATGCTCTCTGCCCCTTTAACTACTTGTTTCTTCATTGTTTGTTTGTATGAATCCTATTTTTTGCAGACCTTCGCGCAGGTCGGCCAGTATGTCTGCGTAACTTGCGGCATCCAGCTGCGGCTGTGCAATCAACACAACGTCTTCGCCCTTCTTAATACCAGGCAACAGCTCTCCCAGTGCGGAACGAACCTGGCGCTTCTTCCTGTTGCGTGCAAATGCGCGCTTGATCGCCTTATTCGGGATGACGATGCCGAATCGCGTCTCTTCTCCTTTGTTCGGCGCTGTCTTTATGCGAAAAAGAGCGGTATGCAGTGTCTTGCCGCCCTTGTACACCCTGTCGTAATCTTCTTTCCGGCGCAGCCGGTGTGCTGCAGGCAGCATGTGTGTGATTTAAACCGTTAAACGCTTGCGGCCCCTGGCCCTGCGCTTCTTCACGACACTTGATGCGGCCTTTTTTCTTGCCAGGAAACCATGCTTCTTCTTTTGCTTCCTAACGTTCGGTTGAAATGTTCGTTTTGGCATATCTATTCATTATTCAAAGCGGTATAAACATACCAGAACACATGAAATTGTCAATGGATTTTCAGAGGTGGACGTACTTGCGCTTGCCGAAAAAATCCAGTAAGAACTATACACACCGTATGCACAGGTTCTCTACACCTTATTCCCATGTGGAGAGGTTCAGGAAAAAGGCTGGCTGTGCTATCATACGTCTTACACTTTGTATACTATTTTGGAGGTTAAAAAAAGAAAAATTATGTCGCCTGAGCAATTGTGGAATGCCACGTTAGGAGAGTTAGAGCTCGAATTATCGAAGGCAAATTTTACGACTTGGTTTGAAGATACGTTTATCATGCGCCTGAGCAGTGAAACAATAACTGTTGGCGTACCCAATGCGTTTACAAAAACATGGCTGGAGAACAAATACCACGAAACAATCATCAAAGCGCTGCGCCGCATCTCTGATTCTGATATCCGCGTTATTGATTACGAGGTTTCAACAAGACAGGCAGGTGAAGTTGCCGTTGAAGCCGAGGAAGAGCAGGCCGCGCCTGAAGTAGAATCAATATCACAATATATTTCACAGCCAACACATACAGTTACAGTGTCGTCTACTGCCGGATCCCAATCAAAGGCCGGCCCAATCGACGATGATGCGCTTGGCCTGAACCCGCAATATACATTTGACCATTTTGTCGTCGGTAAAAAAAGCGAGCTGGCGCATGCCGCATGCTTGGCAGTTTCTGAACGGCCAGGCACGGTATACAACCCGCTCTTCATCTACGGAGGAGTCGGCCTTGGCAAGACGCACCTGATGCAGGCGGTCGGCCATGCCGTACTCAACCGCGACCCGAGCAAGAAATTACTCTATGTCACCTGTGAGACATTCACGAATGAGTTTATTAAGCTTGTTGGTGAAGGCCGCGCAGATGAGTTTAAGGATAAGTATCGCTCAGTCGACATCCTGATGGTTGATGATATTCAGTTCCTTGCGGGCAAAGAGGGCACGCAAGAGGCGTTCTTCCATACCTTTAACCACCTTCACCAGCGCAATAAGCAAATTTTACTTACTTCAGACCGGCCTCCGCGCGCTATCCCCACATTAGAAGGCCGTTTGGTGTCCCGCTTTGAGGGGGGAATGATCGTCGATGTGAACCTGCCGGACCTAGAGACAAGAATTGCCATTGTTAAGCGGAAATCCACGGATAAGAACTTCCCAATTAGCCCGGAAATAGCCCAGTTTATCGCATCAAACGTTCAAAATAACGTTCGTGAACTGGAAGGCGCATTAAACCGCGTAATCGGCTTCCATCAGCTGAATAATACCAAACCGACGCTTGAATCTGTGAAGGCATTACTTGCTTCATTCTCCCATACGCCAAAGCGCGGCGCTGTAACAACAAAAAAGATCCTTACCACCGTCTCCCAATACTTTGAAGTGGAGCAAAAAGACCTAACCGGCAACAGCAGGAAGAAGGAATTAGTGAACCCGCGCCAGATTGCAATGTTCCTGATGCGGGAAGAAGTGCACGCCTCCTACCCGAACATAGGCCAGGAGCTTGGCGGACGCGACCACACTACTGCGATGCATGCGTGCCAGAAAATCACGCGGCTCGTGGATGAGGACGAAAAAACACAAAGCGACATAAACATGATCAAGCAGCGGCTCTACAACTAGGCCGCGGTAAGCTCATTGAATTATTAGAAGATTGTAAGGGGGCCAATCTGTGTACCCCTTATTCATTTCTTGTGGACGGCATGGTGCACATCCGGCCTCGTCTCTGTGAACAAGATGTGGTGAAGGTGGTGATGAATTCATGCGGTTTCGCCGGCTCCCAATCGGCCCTTGATTTATCCTCATATTATCCTGTTCGCCCTCACACGTTCCGTACCTTTACGTGCACAGGGGGACGCACAGTAAGGCCCTGGATTTACTGAACGATCTGCGTTATCCTCTCTGTCCACACCCCTTATTATTACTATTATTATTTAATAAACAAGTTACTTATATATTAATAAAGAACATATGAAATTCTCTTGCACGCAAGAAAATCTGAATAGGGGGTTGGGGGCAGTCTCCCATATTACTTCCAGGAATGTGAATCTTCCTATCCTTAATAACATCCTGATTGAAGCAAAGGATGAGGGTATTGAATTTGCTGCAACGAACTTGGAGATTGGTGTTCGTGTGCGTGTTCGCGGGAAAGTGGAATCAACCGGTTCGTTTACCGTTCCCGCCCAGGTGTTTGCCAGCTACGTCAGTTTACTGAGTGCAGAACGTGTGGATATTGAACGGGACGAAACGAGTTTATTCATTGCTGCCGGAAATCAGAATACAAAGATAAAAGGTGAGGAGTCGAGTGAATTTCCTTTGATCCCGGAGGTTGATAAAAAAATAGCAATAACAATACCCTCATTGGATTTTCGTGAGGCGTTAAACCAGGCATTGGTGGCAGTGTCTTCTGATGATTCACGGCCCGAATTAACAGGAGTGTTGTTCAGAATCAGCAAAAAAGAGCTTATATTAGCCTCAACAGACAGTTATCGTCTGGCTGAACGGAAAATTACCCTTATTAAAGAAGCGCCGATGGAAAAACAGGTAATTATTCCCGGCGCCGCTTTGCAGGAACTTGTGCGCGTTCTCCAGGAGGGCGATGAAGGCGATGTTGAATTGTACCTCAGCGATTCGCAGGCCTTATTCGTCGCTCCTGATGTTGAAATAACAACAAAGCTCATAGAGGGCACGTTTCCGGATTACGAGCAGATAATCCCAAAACAAGAGCACACAAAGACGGTTGTAGACCGGGCCGAGCTTGTGAAGGCAGCGAAAGCGGCGAGCCTGTTCTCGAAGTCCGGAATCCATGACCTGAATATGCATTTTTCGCCGGAGAAGCAGGTGGTCACACTGACGACAGTGAACAACCAGGTAGGTGAAAACGTTTCCAAGGTGGAAGCGGAGATTACCGGGGACTCAAATAACATTATTTTCAATTACCGGTATCTGTTGGATGGCGCAAACCAGATCCCAACAAAAAAAATGGCGATTAACCTGATTGATAACGTGAGCCCCGGCATTATCCAGCCGCACGGCGAAGACGAAAGCGGCCAGTACTTGTACATTATCATGCCGATTAAGCAGTAATGGTGGCTCGGGAGGATGTTTAAGAAGCTCGACGATTCATTTTTACAGAAAAGCGTACGCCGCGCCGGCATAGGCAAGCAGGTGGAGGCGGCGTTTTTCGTTGGAATTGTACAAGATGTGCTTTGCGAGCGGTTTGGCGAAGGCGCATGCAAGCATGCGCGCGCTAAGTTTGTAAAAGATCGCGCGCTTGGTATAGAAATTAAGCATCCGGCAGTTGGTGAGGAGATTCGCCGGCAGGAAGAGTCGATTATATCGGCAGTTAATGAGAAGATTGGGCGTCCGGAAATTGTGCGAATCTTTTTCACGCTGCCAAAAAACGACCCTGACGAGCCGCTTGGCATGGTGTAATGTGCTGTTGTCCGGTTAGCCGGCAGGCGCTTCGTATTTGAAGGTTACGCTGTCTTCTGCAGTGTTGCCTTTATCGTCCCTCACGCGGACCGTGACCGTATGCGTGCCGGTTGTGAGGTTTTGTGGTGTGTAGGACGAATTGACGCGCAGCGGCCCTGAGATTGTCTGGCCGGCCTGCGAGTCCACAAGCACAGACCCGTCAATATAATAGTCGACAGTTGTTATGACGCGCCCATCCCCCGGCTTTACAGATGCTTCTATGTAGAATGTTTTTTTCTTATAGGACTCATTCGCGTCCGGCGAGGTAATTGCCACAGAAGGCTGCTGTTTTGTGCTTCTCATGCTGCAGTCGGCTTTTGGCGTAGAATCTGTCAGGTATTCAAATTTACGTTCATCGGCTTTGGCCCAGCTTTGTATGACTGCTTCCCAATTGTTAAACATCGGGTCGGCAGCCGGGTTAGAAGGCGCCGGGCCGGTGGGGTTGTTTTTGTCTATGTAATACAGGATGGTGTGCACCTCTTTGAAGTCTTTTTGCGTAACGTACTGCGACGGGTAGTCTGCAACGCATTCTTCCGGTATAAGCTCTCCCGTGACCGTATCAACTGAACGGGATTCGGTTTTTTCAAGCTGGCCTGCGAGCGCCGCGTTTGCCGCGGTGTACGTTGGCGCGTTGAATGCTTCAGCCGGCGTGCCAGCCAGGACGCTTTGCATAAATGCGTTCCATATTGGCGCGGCAATCACAAGTCCTGCTGCTCCGCGGGCCATTTCGCTGTTGTCGTTGTTGCCTGCCCAAACGCCGGTTGCGATTGAAGGGGTGTAGCCGACAGTCCATGCGTCGCGGTAGTCATTGGTTGTTCCGGTTTTTGCCGCTACGACCCGGTCAGGCAGATTAAGGTCATAGAATCCCCCGCGGGCGCTGCTGTCTGACAATACGGAGTTGAGCGTGCGCACTGCTTCGTTGTCTACGGCCTGGATTGGATTGTTCTCCCATTCTTCAAGTACGTCCCCCGCCCTGTCTTCTACTTTTAGGACCGAAATTGGACGGTGGTACTCGCCTTCGCGCGCAAATGTCGCAAATGCGTTGGTGTGCTCGAGTAGCGTGACTTCCCCGCCGCCAAGCACGACTGCCAGGCCGAACCGCGACCGGTCACCGAAGGACGAATACCCTAATTTTTCTGCAATATCTAATGCATTACCAACGCCAACAAGATAGAGCAGCTTAACCGCGGGAATGTTAAGCGACTGGCCGAGCGCGTACCGCAGGCTGACCGAGCCGCGCTGGCTCAGGTCATAGTTGCGAGGGTGGTAGTTGCTGGTTTCTGTCGGGAAGTCGGTTTCAATATCGAATACGCGCGTATCCGGCGTATATCCTTTAAGGAATGCCGCTAAATAGATGACGGGCTTGAATGATGAGCCGGGCTGGCGGAAGCTGGTTGTGACATTCACCTGTCCGTCATACTCATCATTCCAGTAGTCGCGCGAGCCGACCATTGCAAGTATCTGCCCTGTATGCGCATCAAGGGACACAAGCGCAGCGTTGGAGCCGCCGTACGATTCGACTTTTGCAATGCCGTCGGTGATGGCCTGTTCCGCTTTTTGCTGCTTGTCCCAGTCAAGTGTCGTGATAACGCGCAGGCCGCCTTTGCGGACGGTTGTCTGCCCGTATTTATCTTCCAGATAGCTACGGACATAGAAAACAAAATGCGGCGCATTAATGGCTGTAATTTCATCTTTAATCACAAGTTCATCCTGTTTTGCCGCGTCCGCTTCCTCCTGCGTGATGTATCCGAGCTTTGCCATCTGGTCGAGCGCGTAGTCGCGGCGGCCTTTCAGGCGTTCGGGATCAGCGGGCAGCAATACCGGGTCGTTCGGGAGCGCGGCGAGCGTCGCCGCTTCTGCCAGCGTCACTTCTGCTGCCGATTTGCCGAAGAATCCCCGCGCAGATGTTTCAACGCCCTGGAAGTTTGCGCCGTAGTAGACCTCGTTCAGGTACATTTCAAGGATTTCTTCCTTGGTGTACTTCTGTTCTATGCGCAGTGCCAGGAGAGCCTCTTTGATTTTTCGGGTATAGGTGCGCTCTGATGTAAGGACGGCGTTTTTAATAAATTGCTGGGTCAGGGTCGATGCACCGCCGCCGCCGGTGTCCAGGTGTAGTACGTTTGAGAGTCCGGCGCGGATGATTGATGTGACCTTAATGCCACTATGTTCATAATATGTCTGGTCTTCCAGCGCGATGGTCGCCCATTCGATAGGGTCGCTGATCTGGTCGATCGTCACGTCTGTTCGCTTGTTGTCACCCACTTCATATAACAGCGTTTCTCCGTCGCGCGCATAGATTTTTGAGCTTTCGACAATGGCGCGCTTGTCCAGGTCGGTAATATCCGCAAGACCGCGCGCCACCCAGATGTACAGCCCGACAAAAGAAGCCACGCCGATTGCCGCAACAACAATCCCAATTTGCCACAGCCGTCTGTAGATCCTTTTTTTCAGCGAGCTCCGTTCTTTTTTTGCCTTCGGTTCTTTCTTTTTCTTCATTGTTGCGGCAGACGGATGGCTTGAGGCATCGCGCACGCTGATTTTCTTGAATTGCTGCGGCGTTTCAAACGTGCCCGGCTGTTCTGCGGAGCGGCGGTTGCGAATAACAGAAGAGTCCCGCGCATAGCCGGGCTCTTGTGGTTTTCTTTTTGGTTCCAGTTGTGGGATGGGCATATTATTTTCCTCTCACCGTAAGCATCGCGCCGAGGATGGGCGCCGTGCGCAGCAACGAGCTTTTAACAATGGGGGTTTTGCTCAGCACTTTATAGTGTAGGCGCTTGTGCGCTTCGGTACGCGCCTTGGTCACCAGGCCCGGTTCGCGCGCCACGCCGCCGCCAATAATGATGATATCCGGGTCGATAATGTTTAGGATATTGTGCAGGCCGTCTGAAAGCATGACTGCTTCTTTGTTCAGGTTGCCATGCACATTGAATGCATGTCCGCGAGCTAATGCTTCCCAGTTTTTTTTCGGATCGCGCGTGAACATATGCCCGACTTCGCCGGCGAGGTTGTTCTTTCCGTGGATGATGGCGCCGTCCTGCACGATTCCGCCGCCAATTCCGGTTCCGATAGTCACGCCGACAACGCTTCGGTATCCTTTTCCGCGTCCAAATACAGCTTCACCAAGGGTGAAGACCTTGGCGTCGTTCTCTAATACGACAGGAACATGGAATTCTTTCAATAACGAGGGCACCAGCGTCAGCCGCTTGAAGTTCGGCAGGAAATTTGGCGAAGCATAGGCAATTTTGTTGTGGACATGGTCAATGTGTCCTGCCAGCCCGATCCCAATGCCGTGGAACGTTGTTCCGTTGGCCAGTGTGGCGATCAGGGCCTTGATGCGCCCGATGATTTGGGCGTTGCTTTCCCTCTTTACCCCGCTTGGGACTTCTTTGGTCCTTAAAATATCCCCCCTCTCTGTGATGAGGCCGCCGTACATCTTTGTGCCGCCTATATCAAGGCCGATGTAGACTTTCATACCGCTCGCATTATACCAAAGTTTGTGCTAACATAGAAGCCGAATTATGCCAAAAACAGCGAAAAAATCAAAGAAGGCCGTGCCGGCGGGCGCTGCTGCTGTGGATGACATTCTGTCCCGCGGCGTTGTTGATATTATCCCGCGCGGACTGTTTGAACAGAAGCTGAAGAAGGGCGAGCGCATCCGCGTGTACTACGGCGTGGACCCGACCGGGCCGGAGATCCATTTGGGCCATGCGGTTATTTTGAGGAAGCTGCGGCAGCTGCAGGATTTGGGACACGAAGTTATATTATTGATCGGCGATTTTACCGCGCGCATCGGCGATCCGACTGACCGGGACGCTGCACGCACGACCATGACGCATAAGGAGATTTTAGATAACGCTAAGACGTACAATGAGCAGGCATCCAAGATTTTGGACTTTAGCAGGTCGGCAAAAAACCCCGCGCAGCTGATGTACAACGCGAAGTGGCTGGATAAGCTCCGGTTCCAGGATGTGATCGAGCTGACATCGCATTTTACGGTGCAGCAGATGATGGAGCGCGACATGTACCAGCGCCGCCTGGTGGAAGACAAGCCTATTTACGTGCATGAATTTTTATACCCGGTGATGCAGGGGTATGACTCGGTTGCGATGGACGTAGACATGGAGGTCGGCGGCAACGATCAGCTGTTTAATATGCTGGCTGGACGGACGCTGCAGAAGACGCTGAATGACCGTGAGAAAATTGTGATGACCTTTGAGTTATTGGAAGGAACGGACGGCCGGAAGATGAGCAAGAGCTACGGCAATGTAGTCGGTGTGATGGACGAGCCGTTTGAGATGTACGGGAAGATTATGTCGTTGAGCGATGATTTGATCGTGCGTTATTTTCAGCTGTGCACTGATGTTGAGCCAGGGAAGATCGAGAGCATTTCAAAGGAGCTGAACGAAGATGCGAATCCGCGCGACGTGAAGATGCGCCTGGCCAAGGAGATCATCACTTTATATCATTCAAAGAAAGACGCAGAAGCGGCAGAGATAGAATTCGTAAGCGTGTTTCAAGAAAAGCATGCCCCGACAGAGATGGGAGCCTATACGATCGGCAGTAAAGATAAAACGATTAGCGACCTGATTGTGAATGCAGGGTTAGCACAGTCCAAAGGGGAAGCGCGACGGTTAGTAGAGCAGGGCGGTGTTCGCATTGATGATGAAAAAGTTGAAGACCCCCATGCATTGCCGGAGATACAAGACGGCGATGTATTGCGCGTCGGTAAACGGAAATTTGTCCAACTGAACAAATAAGATGGAACGACCACGAATTGAACCAACGCCGCGGAGGGACCCTGAGCTCGGTTTTCAGGCATATATTCATGATTTGAATAAGAATAAAACGAAGTTGGACAGCGAGCCTTATTTTGGCATGTGGGACACCATTGAGTTGGGAGGAAAGACATATGAAATTGTTGAACAGCTCGGATGCGGAGGAAGGGGTGCGGTTTTTCGGATTGTTGATGTTGACCACCTTGGTATGTATCAGAATGGCGCTCATGTTGATAAGGAGGGCCGAAGCATTTCGTTGGCAATGAAAGTGTCTTCAGTGGATAAGCGTTTGCGCAACAAAGATAAATTGTATAGCGATGCATTTACGCATCGTTGCCTGTCGACGGGTGAAATAATTGATGTTGCCGATCTGGAATTAATGCACGATGATGTTGACCAGAAGCTTGAAGATGCCTATCCGGACAATCCGGACGCGCAAAAAGAATTTCGGCTGGCCGTGACGGCGTTGACGAGCCAGGATGAACAGCGAAGAGATCGGATACTGCATGCTTTTTCTGAACCGGACCTTGTGAGAAGATATTTGGAAAATGAAATATCTGCCGAAGAGACAGCGCATGAGCTGGTTGCAAAACACTGGGAGAGAGAATTTGTCCGGGGGAAAACAGCGTTTTCAAGAGCGGATAAACAGAAGATTGAAGCGCAGATTGTCAAATTGTCGTTTAGCACGGAAGCAGACCGGGCGGAACAGCTTCGACCTATTGAAGAATCTTTTGGCGCGGCGGATGATACTGCCGCGAACAGAAAACGCGAGCAGTTTACCAGGCTGCTCGGCATTGTTGATCGGTTTTTGGAATCGGCAGATGTGCTCGATTCGCTTGATCCTGCACGCAAGGGCATTATTCAGAAGGCGTTGATGAATAAAGCGCCGGAACAATTTGTCCGCGAGGCTGTTCGTCTGGAATTGCAAGAGACGGCAGGGGCCGGAAAAATAGCACCCAATCCCAAGGCTTCAGCGGTTTTTTATACGGAACATATTATTGAATCTCCTACGAAAGAATATCTTATTATCGTTCAGGAAGATTTGACCGGGATGAATGTAATGCGAGAAAAGCAGGCCGAGGAAGAAGGGCGGACGCTGGACGACCTTGAGCTGGTTCAGGATATGCGGGAGTTTTTACAAGCTGAAAACGAATTGAACACGCAATATCTGGAACCGGAGGAGCGGATGCGGGCGATGCTTGGAGTTGTTTCACAGGTGCGGCGCCTGCATAAGCGCGGATTGGTGCACCGGGACATCAAGCCCGCCAATATCATTATTGATCCGGAACGCCCGTTTGATATTCGTTTGCTGGATTTCAGTTTAACAGAGCGCGGGGACGAGCCGCTGCATGACTATCGTGTGGACCATGTTGCCGGATCGCCCGGCTATATGCCGCTGGAAGTTGTGCAGGGGAAGGCGCTGGCAGGGGGAAAGTATTCAGAAAAGGCAGACATCTATTCTCTTGGCATGACGTTGTATCATTTCTTCTACGGCCAAGATGACATCTACATGGCGACAAGCGTTGAAGATATTATTGATCGTATTAAGATGTTTGGTAATATTCTCACTCCTCCAAATAAAATAGATCTGCGTATTGAGGAATTGCGGGGAAGCGGTAAAGGGTATGAGGCCAGCATGCTGCAAACATTGAAACGCATGATGTCCAAGAAGCCGGAAGACCGTCCAGGCGCCGAAGAGGCATTCCGTCATTTATACCAGGCGTATAAGGAGATGAAGAAAGCGGCTTCCTAGAACAGAATGTAGCCGATCACAAACGAAGCGGCGTTGCAGATCAGGGACAAGAACAGTCCCGTTTTTATTTTAAGGTTGAGCAGGTAGGACAGCAGGAACATCTCGACGACAACGACAATGGCCTCGATGATGAGCAGGTCATACGGCGCCTGAATGAATCGCGGCAGGATAAACCAGACATACGGCAGCGTCAGCATGGATGTGAAAACTCCGGCGAACAGGATGTGCTGCGGCTTGATCTTTGCGTATTGTTTTTTGTTGTTCGGCAGGTACTTGAGCAATATGATGAGACACGCTGTCTCAATTAATATTGTCAGTGCAAGCGCCTGAAGGAATTGCAGCTCTATCATGCCGGACATTCAAAACCGAATAGTCCGATGAACCAGCACCAGATGGTCATGTACCAGGTGCGTTGAACGAAGTTGACGGTATCGATGTCTTGCAGTTCAGGGAGCATGTAGGTGTTATTGCATTTTCGGTTGATGAGCGCCGTGTAGTCTTCTTCACACGCTTCGAAGTTTATGGGCGAGGCGCTGAAATTTTCGATCTTGAAATATTTTCCGGCGGTTGTGCCTTCGATGTTGCAATAGTCGATATGCCGATAGTTGAGGTAGAACACTTCGTCCGTGGTACAGCCATAGCCGCTGCAGTCATGGCTGTAGCTGAAGACCTCTTTTGGTGTGTAGGACCCTGGCTCTTTTGAATAATCAAAACCTTTGTTTGGCGACCAGCTGTATCCATAACAGGTAACTGTATAGTTGACTGGCTCGGCGTACGGTTGCCCGTCCTCGGTCTGGAACCGGACGGTGGTTTCCGTGGGGAACGCGATGTCGGCGTAGGCAGGCGATCCGATTGTCATGAATATGAGGGCAAGCAGTGCGGTTGTAAATAGGGTTGCCATTTTCATATGGTTGGGTTATGATTCTTGTTCTAAGTTTAAGGTGTTCGGGTCGAATGAGCAAGTTCAAACTGGAATCAAAATTCAAACCGAGCGGCGACCAGCCACAGGCCATCGCCGGTTTGGTGAAGGCGTTAAATGACGGCGAGTCCGACATGACGCTGTTGGGCGTAACCGGTTCCGGAAAGACATTTACGATGGCGAACGTGATCCAGCAGGTGCAGAAGCCGACGCTGGTAATTTCGCACAATAAAACACTGGCAGCGCAGCTGGCTTCGGAGTTCCGTGAATTTTTTCCGGGTAATGCGGTGCATTATTTTGTTTCGTATTATGATTACTATCAGCCGGAGGCGTATATGCCGCGGACGGATACTTATATTGAGAAGGAGACGGATATTAATGACGAGATTGAGCGGCTGCGCCATGCGGCGACCGAGGCGCTAATGATGCGCGACGATGTGATCATTGTTGCGTCCGTTTCTTGTATTTACGGTATCGCCCGGCCGGAAGATTACAAGACGGGGAGTCTTGGCGTTACTGTGAAAGAGGGTGTGTCGCGTGAGAAATTGTTGATCCGTTTGGTTGAGATGAACTATGATCGGAATGATGTGAATTTTTTCCGCGGGACGTTCCGGGTGCGCGGCGATGTGGTTGAGGTCTATCCGCCGTCGTCTGATAAATACGTGATTCGTTTTGAATATTTTGGCGATGATTTGGAGTTTATCAAAGAGGTGGATGCGTTGACCGGTGAGGTTCGTTCTTCGCTTGATGAGGTGCGCTTGTTCCCGGCAACGTTATATATTTCGCAGACGGAATATTATAAGAAGGCGATTGGCCAGATTCGGGCTGACTTGGAGGTGGAAGCAGCAGCAATGAAGAAAGCCGGCAAGGAGTACGAGGCCAGGCGGCTGGAGCAGCGCGTAAACTATGACCTGGAGATGATTGAGAATACCGGGTATACGAACGGCATTGAAAATTATTCGCGGTATTTTGACGGGCGCCAGCCGGGAGAACCGGCATATACATTGATTGATTATTTTGGCGACGATTTTTTGGTGATTATTGATGAGTCGCACCAGACGATTCCGCAGATCGGCGGAATGTTTAACGGAGACCGTGCGCGCAAGGAGATGTTGGTGGAGCACGGGTTCCGGTTAAAAGCGGCGTTTGATAACCGGCCGCTGCGGTTTGAAGAATTTGAGAAGAAGATTAAACAGGCGATCTATACAACTGCCACGCCCGGCGAGTATGAGCGCGAACATTCCGGTGTTGTGGTGGAGCAGCTGCTTCGACCGACCGGTATTACCGAACCAACGATAGATGTGCGTCCGGTTGACGGGCAGGTGCATGATTTAATGAAAGAGATCGAAAAGCGCGTGGAAAAACACGAACGTGTACTGGTAACAACGTTGACCAAGCGGATGGCAGAGGAGCTGGCGGACTTCATGAATGAAAAAGGGATTAAGGTGCAGTATCTGCATTCGGAGGTGGACACGATGGAACGCATTGAGATCTTGCGTGATTTGCGGCTGGGTACATATGATGTGTTGGTTGGTATCAATCTGTTGCGCGAGGGGCTGGACCTGCCCGAGGTGTCGCTGGTTGCGATTCTGGATGCGGATAAGGAAGGGTTCTTGCGTTCCGAAACATCGTTGGTGCAGGTCATGGGTCGTGCCGCACGCCACCTGGACGGTTCAGTTATTATGTATGCAGACACGATCACCGGCTCGATGAAGCGGGCGATGGACGAGGTGAATCGTCGCCGACACTACCAGGAGGCATACAATAAGGAGCACGGCATTACGCCGCAGACGATCAAGAAGCGCATTAGCGAAGACCGGCTGGGAGGCAAAAAGAAACAAGAACAGCCGAGCGTCATGCCGGCTACGGAGATTATTCATAATATGCGCGATGAAGAATATGCGCACTTAGTCGACGATATGCAAAATCAGATGTCGATTGCTGCGCAGAATTTGGAATTCGAACGCGCCGCAATGTTGCGCGATCAGTTGCAGATGCTTGAAGAGACGCGTCCGGTTGGGATCCTGAAAAAGAAGACAAAACGAAAGCGTCGGTAATGACTGGCCAAGAAAAGAAAACAGTACTTGCATTCGGAACGTTTGACCGGCTCCATGAAGGGCACCGATTTTTTTTGCGAAGCGCGCGTGAGCACGGAGAGCGGCTGGTGGTTGTCGTGGCGCGGGATAATAATGTTGAACAGATTAAAGGCCGGTTGCCGCGAGAAGACGAACAGACGAGGCGACAGAAGGTGCAGGAATGTGAAGGCGTAGACGAAGCGCAGCTTGGCAAGGAGCAATGGGAAGCGCATCTGGATGTACTGGCTGAAGTGAAGCCGGATGTTATTTGTTTGGGTTATGATCAAAAAGCCGTCCTGCCGGACGGCCCGTGGAAAGTTATTCGAATAGATGCGTTTGAACCGGAGCGATACAAATCTTCATTAATGGAATAAAAAAAAGGAGCCGTATGCGCGCGAGGGTGGGGCACGAGTTTGTCGTGCGCGCATACGGCTGGCATCAGGATACCATCGGAACGGGAATGGGGTACTCGCCGGTGATGCATCCCTGGCAATAGCCTTTCGTGGGCAGGCATTTTTGCATTCCGTCATGGCTGATGAACCGGAGGGAGTCGGCGTTGATCTCCTTCCGCATCCATTCGGTGATCACCTCGATGGCCTTCGGATCCGTGGGCTTCGTGCCTTCCGGGAGCTCGCCGCGGACTTCCTGCCAGGCGCGCCATGCGAGCAGCTCTTCGCCTGTCTTGAGGTCGATGCCCATGTGGCAGGTGGAGATGATCGGCGGGGAGCCGACACGCACATGCACTTCGCGCACGCCGTAGCGCTCCTTGAGCACTTGGATCAGCGCCATCATGGTGGTGCCGCGCACGATCGAGTCGTCGAGCAGAACGACGCTGGCGCCGTACAGGTCGTCTTCGAAGAAGTCGAACTTATTGAGGACGGCAGCTGTGCGATCACCGGACATAATGAAGGTCCGGCCTTTATGGTGCTTGCGGATGAAGTACTGCTCGCGGCGCAAGCCGGATTCCGCGGCGTAGCCATCAGCGTAGATGCTTGCCGAGTCCGGAACCGCCATTACCACGTAGCCGTTCTTCAGCGCCTCGGGCTCTTCCATCGCCAGGCGCGCTCCAATCTCGCGGCGAACGGTGGCGACCGCCTTGCCGAAGATCTTTGTGCTCGGGTAGGCGAAGTAGATGATCTCGAAGAAACAGAAGCACCATCTCTTCAAGGCTATCAGCTGATGGCGCGTGAGCTCGCGTCCTTGTCCCTTGAACAGCAACAGCTCGCCCGGCTGCACCACCTGGATATCCTCTGCGCCGACGTTGCGGAGCGCGACGGTTTCGGACGCCACTACGTAGGCACCTTCCTTTGTGCGGCCGAACACCATGGGACGGAATCCCCATGGGTCGCGGAACGCCGCACCGACGCCGTTGATCAGTGCGACAGTGGAGAACGCGCCAACGGTGTTCTCCATCACGTACCTTACTGCCGCAACCGGGTCGTGGTGGAACTTTCGGTCGGCGAATGCGAGCATATGCGTCATCAACTCGCCGTCGTTGCCGGTGCAGGCCTTCGCAACGCCGTTCTGCATCATGTCGGCGTGAAGGCCGTCCATGAGCGGGATGTCGCCGTTGCTGCACAGTGCGATGTTGTCGACCGTGAACGGCTGCGCGCACGAGACCCCGGCAGTGGGGTAGCGCAGATGGCCGATCGCGCGACGCGCCTGGAACGGCCGATCGCGATGTTCGTCGGGATACCGTTCCTTCACCAGGCCCGGCCCCTTGTCGCACACGATTCCGCGCGGCGTCCAGGCCGCCATGCCGCAGTACTCCGTACCGCGGTGTTGTATGTTGCGCATCGCGGCACAGGCCACGCGCGATGCTTCTTTGTGACCAGAGACCAGTACGATTCCACACATGTTTTTTTCCTCGGTGAAAAAACGGTGCAAAAAAGGCTCAAAAATATCCGAGCCCCCTCTACTAGTAGTGTGCCACACGTGCCCCCCTTGTCAAAAAAAACTGTGTATGATATTCTCACACCCGCTCTCACAGTATTATTCACTGATATAACTACACCAATGCCAAATACAGAGGCAGCAAAAAAGGATATCCGCCAGTCGAAAAAGCGCACGACGCTGAATCTCAGCAAGAAGAAGGAGATTCGCGACCTTATGAAGCAGACGCTTGCGGCAATTGAGGCGAAAGCCGAGAATGCGCAAGAGCTGGTAAATAAACTTTACAAGGCGCTCGATAAGGCAGCGAAGTCCAACACGATCCATGCAAACAAAGCAGCGCGCGTGAAAGGCGGAGTTCAGAAGAAGCTGAACAGCACAAAATAGTTTGCTATTGAAAAACACCCATGGCGGGTGTTTTTTTGTTGTTTCAAATGGTTTACTTGCAGGCGTCCAGAACGAATACGTCGAGTAGCGCTTTTGCGTTTGTTGTTGTGGTTTTTAGCTCTTCGTCGATTTCCAGCAGGCGCCAGTAGAGGTCGAGCAGGCGCTGTTCTTCGAACTGCTGCGACTGCACAAGTGATTTTTTTATCACGAATGGATGGAGCTTCAGCCCTTTTCCGTTGGTCTGTTTTACTTTAAGGAGGATTGCGATTTGCCTTGCGAGCATTGTTATCAGATATTGTTCGTTGGCGCCGAGTTCGAACT
This sequence comes from Candidatus Kerfeldbacteria bacterium, assembly GCA_043813585.1. GTDB lineage: Bacteria > Patescibacteriota > Patescibacteriia > UBA9570 > XYC2-FULL-38-9 > JBDRKW01. The sequence goes on along the minus strand of JBDRKW010000021.1, from coordinate 19,057 downwards.
GCTGCTCGAGCAGGCTGCTTGCAAGTTTGGCGTTTCGGGCGCCGAGTGCGTCGGTAAGATGGAAAATATTTTCGTCGAGCGCCTTGTCGACAGACGCCTCCACCATCTGTTCCGTGATAGTCGAAGATTGGCCGGAGAGTTTTTTAATCTCGTTGTTCATGCGCCACAGGTCGTTTCCGATCGCGGACGCGAGGTGTTCCAGCGCGCGCGGTTCTATTGTCGCGCCACTGCTTTTACATTTTTTTTGAATGAAAGCGCGCAGCTGTCCGTCGTTTAACTCGGCATATTCCTCTACTGTATCCGCTTTGAGCAAGCGTTTAAAAAGTTTATTGTCCTTGCGCGGCGGGTCGTCGCACGTGATGCAGAGGATCGTATCTTCGTCGATGCCGGCAAGTTCATCCATGAGTTCGTTTTGCTGTTCCTTGTTAAGCGACCAAACGTCACGGACCGCAACAAACCGCTTTTGCGAAAACAGCCCGACCGACTTGGCGTGCTTGCGGAATTCGTCAATCTCAAATTTGACGCCGTCGATTTCGGCGATGTTCATTCCCGTTTCGTCGAATTTCTTCTTGAATGCATCACGCAGGAAGGCGAGGCGTTCGGCGATGCGGAAGGAGTCGTTTCCGTAGAGAAAAATAACCATAGGAGCTCTATTGTGTCACAGCTTTCGTTGGCGTGCAACTTTACGGCTTTGCACTCGCCCAGTTCATGTCAAAATATTTTTTTAGCATCTCGCGAGCCGCTTTTCTTGTGGTTTCAATTGCCATTGCTTCGTCATAGTCCCACATTCCTATGACAGCGCTATCCGGATAGATATGGACGAATAAAGGAGTTGATGTTTCTTGTTCCAGAAAACGTATGTTCGTCAGTTTGAGGTTTTTATCGGCAGATTTCATCTCATCAGCCAGCAATGTTTTTGTGTTTTTAAATCCGACAATGTTGAGTTTTACCTTTCGTTGCACGCGTTCTAGGTGGTATTTTACATAGTAATCAAAGATGTGTTGCTGGTTTTTTTCTCCGTATTGACCGCCGTAGACGTAATATTCCGTACCGTCCGGCATTTCATCGAGTTTGCGGCGTAGCAATTTTTCCATCTCTTTTCGGCCGGTAACGAGATGCGTGTCCTGATTCCAGAGCGCATCAAAGTAGAGCTGCATGGCATCGCGAATATCATCACGTTTGATTTCTACCGCCACCGCTTCATCGGCCCAGTGCACCAGGATGATTGAGTCCGGGTAGATATTGATCTGCATCGGGGACTTGAATTCGCTTCCCAGGAATCGCGCTTCAGAGGTTTTCATTTTTTCATCACCGCACTGCGTCAGCTCGTGGCGGATGAGTTCGCGGTCATCGCTGTATGCGAGCAGCTTCACATGTACGCCGCGTTCGTACCGTGCGGTGTGGTAGCCCTTGAAGAATTCAATAGTTTGTTCACGGCCCCCCTTCCCGTAATTTCCGCCGAGCACGACATATTCTTCGCCTTTCTTCATCGCTTCCATCTTTCTGTAAAAGAGGCCATACACTTCCTGCAGTCCGGTCGTCACAAAGACGTCCTGGTTCCAGAGCGTTTCAAAATAGGAGCGGAATGAATCGGCAAGCTGTTGATTTTTTATGGAGACGATGAACGGTTCCACCTCAAACATCATGAAGGCAACCTGGTCTTTCCAGATGTCGACTGATGCAGGGTCTTTTATTGACTGGGGGAGATACCGAACATCTGTAAGGGGGAGCGCAGCGCGGTCTTCAGCGTGCTTCCTGCTCTCTGTTGAAAAAAGCAGGCGCGCAGGTATGCCCTTCTTCACCCGCTGTTCGTGATTTTTTTGCCAAAATACACCTGAGAGATCCTCGGTTGCCTGAATGGAAGCCCCCAAAAGGAGGAGCTCGTCCGCTTTTTTTCCGTCGCGGGGCTCCATCTCCGTATACGCGGCATTGCGATATTGCTTGAGCCCGTCGAAACCTTCATACAGTTTTATTTCATGGGTGGATTTGGTTCGCAGTTTGTTGATTTCGTCGCTGATTTCTTTTGCCGTGCTCATTTGCTGCTCTGCATCATGCACCAGCGTGGCGGCGTCGGACAGTTGGAATAGCGCGACCCCGCCTTTGCTGGTTTTGAACGCTAGTTTGCGTGCGACCAGGTCATCGAGCGCTTCATATACGATGTTTCTGTGAAGTCCGGTTTTTTTGATAATGTCGCCGGCTTTGCATTGGCCCAGTTCTATCAGGGCAGAGTAGACCGCGGCCTGGTTCTTGGTAAAGCCGAGCTGTACGAGTTTTTCTGATAGTTCCATATAGTTGATATTATGCGAAGGTTAGTAAAAAATATTTTGTCATTATTTTAATGATAACAAAATATTCAATGAAAATCAAGTCATGATTACCTATACAGCAGATATATGTTGCTAATTTTAGCTAAAAAAGAGCTGTCATACAAAAAATGTCATCATAAAAGTATTGACAATTATTGCCTTTTCCGATACCATAGCTCGTTTCACTGGCAATCACGCTGGTGGATGAATCTTGAAAAGGAAGAGGTATGAGAGCAATCGTAATTGACGACACCAAGATCTGCATGGACCAGGCGGTCGAAGAGCTGCGGCGGGCAGGCTGGCACAAGGTCATGCCCGTCCACATCACGGATGAGAACCGCCAGAAGTTCCGCCTCGACACTGATGATCAGGTCGTCCGTCTCAGCGCAGAATTGAACCTCGCGTGTACGGACCTGCTTGTCTCCGACCTCGAGCTCGGCGGCGGCATCACCGCATGGAAGCTTCTGCTCGCGGCACGGGCGCAGTTCCCCGCGCTGCGGATCGTGCTGCTGACCGGTGCGGATATCAAAGGCATCAGAGAGCGGCTCACGGCGGCAGGCATCCAGGGGGCGCGGAAGCAGGCGCTCAACAGGGCGGTGTATGCGCGGGCGCACGCGAGAACGGACAGCTATGCTGAAGAGGAGTGCCGCCTCTGGTCAACGCCGGAAACCTCGCTGCAGGTGTTGAGCCGGCTGGCCAGGGAGTGGACGCCGAAAGGCAGCAGCCGCGACCACCGCCTCGGGCAGCTGCGGCACATCGTGCTGCTCAAGGACAGGGATGAGGTGGTGTACGACGAGGAGGGTGACTTCTCGTGTTCCATCCTCAGGCCAGGACCGCTGACCCACATGATCGGGCACGCGCTCTGCGACGGGCATCTGGGCCCGGAAGACGTGGCTCCGTTCCTGCCTGACCTCCGCTTGGTGCTCCGCCGGATCCCGGAGTACATCGAACGGGACGAACGCTTCGCGGCGTGCGCCCGGTTCATCCTGTCGGAGGGGCCGGCAGAGGAGCTCCCGGGCATCTTCGGTCTGTACTAAGACAGTTTTGGTTCTGACCTGCTCAAGGTACCTTTTTTTCGGGGGGTGACATCATTCACCTTTCGAAATTGAATGTACCTTGAGAGGTGGGCCATGAGAAATTTCATGAAGACGGTTCTGTGGGGAACGATGCTGGCCATGGTCGCGTATCCGGCGGCTGCGGAGGAGGCTGTGGAGTCTGCGGTGTCGAACTTCACCCTGACGAACGTGCAGCTCGTGGCCGCGCCGGAGTTTGGCCAGGCCAAGCTGACCGGGCTGGGCACGATCGGGCCGGCGGGGTTCCCGCTCGGTTTCACCTGGATCGTGCAGGGCGGGTTCGCGCTGCCGTTCGCGGATGGTGATGCGCCGGCTGCGTGGACGCTCGCCGAGGGCGGTGTCGAGATCGCGATCACGCCCGGCGCGCAGTTTTCCATGTACCACCGCGTGCGTGCCGGGATCTACGCGGATATGATCGGCCGCAATCCCGACCCGGTGTTCGCTTACGTCAACTGCGGGCAGGCAGGGGGCCAGGCGGTGAGCTGGGTCAGCATCAACGAGTGGAGCATCAACAACGACGGTTCGGTGTTCTACTACTACGAGGGGCTGGTCGACGCATCGCCGTTTCCCGGCCGCGAGATTCGGTTCGGCGGGTTCTGGGAGAATCGCCGCGGGTTCCAGGCCGGGCCCCGGGTGAAGGCGCGCGACTTCTACGTGCATGTCGGCGTCGTCGGCACCCCGATGGTGTTCGTCGGCATCGAGCATGTGTGGTAGGGAAGCGAATCATCGGACTGCCGGTGTTCATGCCCTGGATTGTCGGTTCAATGAACTGACGGTCCGGGGCTTCTTTTTTTAGTAAAGGGTAATGTTTAAGTTTGCCACCTAGCACTACCTATATTTGCTGTTACCTTAGAACAAAAACGAGCATACTGAGAGGTATAATTAAGTTTGCCACCAAATTATGCCTCAACAAGCATGCCCGTTTTGTATGTATACACGCTCTTGGAAAATCCGTCGAGACAAAAGAAAGTGTAAGAAATGCAGACGAGAATACAGCCAAAATAGATATCCGGTACCGGGTATTCGGTCTACAGAGAAAGAGTGGAAGCAATGCATTCACATCTTTCTCAGAGAACGTACGCTTCTGCGTATCGTTGACGAAACGACCATCGGATACAATCGCGTCCAACGGATGGTCCATCACATTAGGATGTGTATGGAAGGCGACGTTCCAAAATCATTTATAGGGCCTGTTGAGATGGATGAGACATACATCGGTGGTCAGAGAAAGAATAAGCGCCTACACATCAAGAAGATAAAGGCCAAACGTGGCCACGGCACTGATAAACTGCCAATCACGGGGGTTTTCGACCGCAAGACAGGCCAAGTATATGTCGAGGTCATGCAGAAGAAACTGAGCATGAGATGCATTATCGACATATTGCACAAACGAGTTGTACTCGGCTCCACAGTGTACACCGATGCATTTAAGATATATCGGATGTTGCCAAAGCATGGATACAAGCATCAGTACGTTGACCATCTTCAAGGTGAGTATGTGCGCAACGGCATACATACCAATAATATAGAAGGATTTTGGGGTATCTTAAAACGGAAACTGAGTTGTATAGGCGGAATGCGACGAGACAGGTTACATTGGTTTGTAGCTGAGATTGCCTGGAAGTACAACCATCGGAATACACCTCTGAAAGAACAAGAAGAAGAGCTCTTCAAACTGGTTATTAAGCAATAATTTGGTGGCAGAACTTAAACATTACCCTAGTAAAAAAAGAGAGGGCGCCCGATTGCTCGAGGCCCTCATATGCGCCGTAGCGCTATTTCTTGACTCCCGTCTCCGCCTCCGCCAGCAGCACCGGGATGGTCTGTTTCTTGCCGTCCGGGGTTGCGATGAAGCTGTAGGCGTGGGTCGTGCCTCCGATCACCACCTGCATCCCGTCCGCCCAGGGAACGAGGATGTCGCCCATACCGTCGACCCAGATGCCGTCCGGGGTGGTGCCGACGTACGAGCCGTAGGTCTCCCGGCCGTTCTTGAGGTAGACGATCCTCATGTCGGCCGGGAAGGAGGTCTCGTATCCCTGGTCATCGATCTGCTTGTAGAAGATGAAGGGCGAGCCCTCCTTGTCGATGAAGCAGTCGACGTACTGGCCCGGCCCGTGGCCCTTGCCGAAGAGCACGAGACCCTGAAGGCCGTGGCGCTCGAACACCGGCTTCAGGTCGTTGATCGGGACGGTGTCGTTCTCCTCCAGCGCCAGGGCGAACAGCTCCCTGGTCAGCTTGAGCGACTCTTCCTGTCCGATTTCCCTGGACGCCGCGCGCAGCAGCGTGTAGCGGAAGCCGTCGTAGGCCACCGGCATCGGGTTGCTCCCGATTGCGGACTCGCGGCCGAGCTTCTTCGTGCTGTACGGGAGCTGGAAGAACTCCCGGTTCAGCGTCTGGTAGTCGAAGAGCTTGTCCGAGGGGTCGCCATCCTCGGCGTTGCTCGCCATGAACTCGGACACGAACCCCGGCAGGATATCCTCGTAGGTCACCCTGCCCATGAGCACATGGACCGCCTCGTGCGCGAGCGCCGAATCGGCGAGCGGGCCGGCGATGTTGATGGTGCAGCGCCGGAACTGCGGCAGCATCTCCGTGGCCGCGCCGTCGAGGTTGTCGCTGTCTCGCACCACCACCTTCCAGCCGGTGGTGTTCGGATCCATCGTTCCGAGCACGGCGTACGCCCGTTCGAACGCCTCGTACACCTGCGCGTCCGTGATGAACGCGTGCTCGTTCTCGAGCGTGAGCCCGAGCGCGGCGAAGATGTTCTCGCTCTCGGCCAGAGCCGCCTGCGCATCCATATCCGCGTCGGCGGGGCTGCCCGGATCAGCCGCGGCTGACCCTGTGGGCGTGTTCAGGACCTCCTTGTCCTGGTTGCAGGCGATGGAGCTGCCCATCATGGAGAGGAGGCCGAGGGCCATAACCAATCTGTAGTTCAACATTTTTCAACGTTCTCCCTTGCGTTTGCTAGGTTGTCTATCCGTTATCCGTCCTGTGCAGTATCGCGTCAGGGCAGACCGGCGAGAGTAGCGCGAAAATATACGAATGTCAAGGGTGTTCGTTACGCGCGCAGGCAATTACAATTGACATTTTTGGTGTTTTATGTAACAATCGCCGGCTTGGTTCGTATAGTTATTGTGTCGCAAGCGCGTTGACAATATAAACACTGGGAGTCATCAATGAGTCCGACGAGCGAAGAAGTACAGGTAATCCTCGGGCTCGCGGAGCTCGATGAATTGTTCAGTAATCCGCCGGGGCGTCCCCGTGCCTTCCGAATCTGGATTAACGATCGAATTGATTTAGCGCGGATATTTTTCCCGGAGTTCGCGCTGCTGGAGAGATTGCCGCAGGATTTTGCGAATCCCTGCGAAGTGAGTATTATCGCCTGCCGATTGTTGCGATCGGTGCAGCAGTGCATCAAAATCATGCGGCCGGCAGATGGTAGCTACCTGCCGAGCCCGGTTCTTACAGACCTCTATGGCCTGAAGGTTCATTTGTTGACGCTCATCGTCATGATGGACCAGCGGGACGTGGGCTGGCGCTTCGGCATTCCCGGGGATGGCAACCTTCGCGGATTAACTGTCGGCCTCATGTGCGCCGCCCTTAGCGAGGATGAGACTTACTGGCATTGGCCACGAAGCCTCATTCCCGTCCGGGTGCAGGAGCGTATTTTGGAGGCGCAGGGAGAGTACCCTCCCACGAATAAAATAGACTGGGAGAACTGGAGGTGACTAGACCGGCTGCTAAGATCTACAGATCGAGGCGGCTTCTTTTTTATACGTCTTTCAGGTCGCCCCAATTCGGGCCGGCCTCGATGTCGACTTCAAGCGGGACGTCGAGTTTGACGATTGTATCCATGATCGAGGCGATTTTCTTCGCCTCGGATTTGATTTTTTCCTTGTCGATTTCAAACACCAGTTCATCATGCACCTGCAAGATCATCAGCGCGTCAATTTTTCCATCGTCGATTGCGGCTTGTACCGCGTTCATCGCCAGCTTCATGATATCGGATGACGCGCCCTGCACCGGCAGGTTGATGGCGGCGCGTTCTGCCGCGGCCTGAAGCATGCGGTTGCCGGAATCGATTTCCGGGAGCGGACGGCGGCGGCCGAAGATTGTTTCCGCATATTTATTGTCCCGTGCAAATTGTTTGACTTTGTCGATGTAGAGCTTAATACCGGAGTGCACGGTGAAATATTTTTCTAAAAACATCTGTGCTTCGTCGCGTGAGATTCCACTGTCGCGCATGATGCCCTGCACGCCCATGCCGTAGATAATGCCAAAATTAATCGCTTTGGCCTGGCGGCGCATTTCCGGCGTCACTTTTTCCAGGGGGACGTCATTCAATTCTGCTGCGGTACGCGTATGGATGTCTTCGCCCCGCTTGAACGCTTCTTTCATTGTTTTGTCATCCGCCAAATGCGCGACAATGCGCAGCTCCACCTGCGAGTAGTCGAGCGAAACGATTCGGTTGCCGCGTTCCGGGATAAATGCCTTGCGGATTTCTTTCCCAAGCTCGGTACGGATAGGAATGTTTTGTAAATTCGGGTCTGAAGAAGAAAGTCGGCCGGTTGCGGTGATGGTCTGGTTGAACGAGGTATGGATGCGCCCTGTTTCCGGATTGACGAGCTCCGGCAGCGTGTCGATGTAGGTTGAGGTGAGTTTTGCCAGTTCCCGGTATTCGCTGATCATGTCGATGATCGGGTGCATGCCCCGCAGTTTTTCAAGTTCGGACGCCTGCGTCGAAAACCCGGTTTTTGTTTTTTTGATTTTGTGCGTCGACAGCCCAAGTTTTTCATACAGCACTTCCTTCAGCTGCACGTTTGATGCGACGTTGAATTCTTTTCCCGCTGATTTATGTATGTTCAGTTCAAGTTCATTAATCCGGCGATGCATTTTTTTCGACATGTCATTCAGGAAGTCCTCATTGATTTTTACGCCGGCCTCTTCCATGGCTACTAATGACGTGATGGTCGGCAGTTCAATGTCGTTGAAGAGCTTTTCCATCTTTTGTTCCTTCAGCCGCTTGGACAATTTTTCGTACAGCCGCCAGGAGTAATCCGCATCTTCGCTTGCATAATAGGTGACGGTATTGACGTCGACCTCTGCCATGCTGATCTGCTTTTTTCCTTTGCCAATCAAGTCTTCGATCGGCTGCATCTGGTGGCCGAACTCGACAAATGCCAGGTTGTCCAGGCCATGCCCCCGCGTACCCGCGTTCATGAGGTACGATGCGATCATAGTGTCGAACACAACGCCGTTGACTTCCGAGCCGGCATGATGAACGACCTCAATATCAAATTTAACATTCTGGCCGGTCTTTTTTATCTTATCATCCACCATGACCTGCGCGATCGGTCCGGGAATGTGTTCGCCGCATGCCAGGTAGTACGCTTCACCCGTTTTCCAGCTGAAACTCATGCCGACAAGCTTGTCGCTGATCGGGTTCAGGCCGGTTGTTTCAGTATCGAACCCGAAGATCTTTTGCTTTGACAGTTTTTCCGCCAGCTCCTTAATCTCCTCTTCGGATTGAACGAGGTGGTAGCTGTATTCTCCTTTGACTTCAAACGGCCTGGCCACCGGCTCTGCAGGTTCTGTTTTTTTCTTTGACGGTTTTGCAAAGAGCGTTCCCGCTTCTTCATAATGCGGGAGCGTGCGAAGCTGGGCGAGGAGCGCTTTGAATTCGTATTTCTGAAAGAGCGAAGTGATTGCTTCGCTGTCATACCCGTCGATCTTCGCATCCTTAAGCGTGAATTTGATTGGCGCATCCTTTGCGATGGTCGCCAGTTCCCGGGAGAGTTCGGCATCATCCTTATGGCCTTCCAGCGCTTTTATTGCGCGGCTCGGGGCGTCAGCAAGATGATCGAAAATACCGTCGATGGTTTTGTATTTCTTCAGCAGTTCGGTTGCACTTTTTTCACCGATGCCTTTGACGCCCGGGATGTTGTCTGACGAGTCGCCGCGGAGGCCCTTGTATTCGACGATTTGTTCAGGCGTCAGTCCGTGTTTTGCTTCCACCATTTTCGGGTCATAGAGCAGCGTGTCTTTGACGCCGCGCTGGAGCTTAAGGACTTTCGTATTGTCATCCACCAGCTGCAACAGGTCCATATCGCCGGTGACGATGATCGTTTCCAGGTCCTTGCGTTTTTCCATCTGTTCGCACACGGTGCCGATCAGGTCGTCTGCCTCATATCCCTCAAGCGCATAGCTTGTGAAGCCGAATGCTTCAACTGCTTCGCGCACAATGGGGAACTGGGATTTCAGTTCATCCGGCGCGGGCGGACGGGTGGCCTTGTATTCTTTGTATTGCTTGTGGCGAAAGGTCTTGCCTTTGCTGTCGAATGCTATAGCTACATAGGTCGGATCGATGTCCTTAAGCGCGCGCAGCATGATAAGTAAAAAACCGTAGACCGCGTTAATTTGCTGCCCGTTTGACGTTGTCAGTGGCGGAAGCGCATGAAATGCGCGGTGAATCAGCGCATGGGCGTCCACCAGCAGGAATTTTTCCTTTGTTGCCATGCCCCCATTGTACCAGATACGGGCTGGGGAAAACACCTCAGGAAACGTTTGGTACAATGGTAGTGGAGGCTGCAGCGAAATTGTTCGTTGCAGCTTGTTCTTTAACCTTTTTTGGAGGAAGAGTTCGTGGGTTCACAAACGCGGTACGTTGACGGAGATGGCCCACTTGGCCGGCACCATATTGTCCCCCGTTCGCGGAGGTCGAACGGCAGGGTCAACCGGCTGAACTGCCTGTTCCACGACTGGTGGCACTGGCTCTTCCTGAACATGACGCTGTACGAATCCTGTTACATGGTGGAGTACATGATGACCCACCGGGGACCGCCCAACGCGGACTCATGGGGCTGGCGGCGGTACTGCCTGTACCGCCATTCGCTCATGAACGAGATGGACCAGCGGGTTGCGCTGACCCCCGGGTTCAACTACTGGACTCCCTACGGTTCCGACTGCATCGCGCCGATCCGGCTTGATGACAAGTCAGAACAATGGGCCCAGCTGTGGCGCGGCATTTTCGGCGACATCCGGGATGTCTGCCAGGCACACCAGTTCATGAAGGCGCTCATGCAGCCGGGTACGATCTGGAAGATCGACGACATCATCGAGCTGCGGAAGCGGGTTATTGATGGAGCATCCAAGCAGGAGCTGTCAGCGGCGGCGTCCTTTTGAGGCAACTTCGCCCCGGGCGCCTTCTTTTTTCTGCGCTGCGTCAAAGATAGTGGATACGCGCTCCTGCTTCGGCGCGTTTTTTGTTTGATTTGGCTGCCGCCTGATAGCTGTGAACAGCTTTTCCCTGTGTTTTACGATTGATGAACCGGTAATAATTGTTGCTGCTGCAGCAGCAAGAATGATGTAGAGCGCGTATTGCTGCTTTTCCCCCTGATCGGATGAGATTGTGGAGGTGTCGAACCCGGAAGCCGTTGCCGCAGGAATAAGTTCGAAGTTTTCCGGGTCGTCGCCCAGGACGTCGTCGTCGCTGCGCGGCATCAGGCGGTATTCTTCGTCATACTGCCCGACAATTCCCACAACTGCTATGCCGGTTTCGACTTCGAACAGCGATTTGTCGATCGATGCGCCGGCTTTGAGGACGATCTTCACTTCATCGTCCAAAAACACGCTTGAACCGGATTTTTCCGTCACGGTCCCGGCAACCTGCACCAGCATCCCTTCGTGCTTTTCTTCTATCTCATTTATGAATGTCGCTTCCGGGACGTCGTCATTCCCGAGCACGACAATATCCTCTTCAGCAGAAATTTTTATGCGCGATTCGTTGCGCGTTTCCGCCCTGACGCCGCGCACCCGTACGCGGTCGCCGATTTCCATGTCCGGGAAGTATTTATAGTAAGAATACACCTGGATGCCGGCCGTTTCATCCTGGATATAGAAGTATTGCGACCCAAACGTGTCTGGCAGCACGGTCACGACCCCTTCAATAATCGCTTCGTCATCATTGTTCAGCTCGCGGAACGCTTCAATCGCCAGCAGGTCTTCGGTTTCGTCTTCTTCCTTCTGTTTTTTTTCATCAGTTTGTCCTTCGCCATCTTCTGGTTCATCTTCTTCGGCAATAACCGGTTCAATATTGGACATGCCTTCGCTTGCTTCGTCCGTCCATGACCATTCTGACCCGAAACGCGACCAGGACATGCCGCTTTTCGCGTTTTCATAGGAAACAGAGTCCAGCAGCGTTTCGTCCGGCTGGTATAAGCCTACGGAATCCCCGCCGTTGTTCAGGTAGAGCTTGGAGTTGCTGTACGGGACGATGAAATAGCCGTGCGCACGAACGGAAGTTGTGGCGTAGTCGTCTCCGGAGATGGTGTGCATTTTTCCGGAAGCGTCGGACAGCATCCAGCCGGCAAGATCAACGGCAGATGTGCCGGCGTTATAGAGTTCGATGAATTCTTCCTCTCCTGAAGCAGGGGCTGGGTAGATTTCGGATAGTTGTAGGGCGGTTGAAAATGGGCCGGAGGGTATTTCGGGGTCTGGCGTTTCCGGGCAAGTGCAGCTTGCGGCGCGGGCAGGCAGCGCTGCTGCAGCGAGGCAGGCGGTAATAATGAGGGCGGTGAGAACAATTGATGCGCGATGCATAGTTCTCACGTTAGTTATTAGTGGAAAACAAAACTCTCCCCGCAAAGGGGAGAGCAGTGTCCATCACTAGTTGTATCGTACGCGCGCTAGGCGCGGATGTCAAATTATTTTATGCGGCTTGATCCATCTGCGGGCGTTCGACAGTCATTTTCGGCGTGCCTGCTGTGCGCACTTGTTCTGAAATTTCATATACTCGGTGTTCTGCGTCTTTCATAGTTGCTGTTAGCCGTGCGTTTTCCGCATCCCACTCTGCTCGGGCGGCGCGACGGAAGAATCCTGGCCGGTCGCCGAGCGCTGTCTTAGCTTGAAGGGCTTCACGGCGGATTTGCAGCTGCTTATCCCGTTCAGCGTTCAGGTCCACGCCCTTGATCACCTGTTCCGTCTCTTTCATGTCAGTGCGGAGTTGCAGCTCTTCTGCTGCTTCACCTGCTGCCTGCATTAATGTCGCACGTGCTTGTTCTTGCGTTGACGCGGGCATAGGCACTTCCGCAGTTGTTTTTTGGATATCAGGGTATTGCTGCTGCAATTCTGCCATGCTTCGCTGTGCTGCCTGCAAACGCTTCTCTTGTCTATTTAAAGTCGGTTGGCGCAACCATTTCATGAATCGATTGCTTCCTTTGATAACATCAATTTGTTGGGTTGCGTCAGCTAACTGTTCCTGAAGGCGCAGGTATCTTGTTTTTGCCTCGTCTTTAGTATCTTGTTCCGCTGTGACACCAACTTGTTGCTGTGCATCAATTGTCGTTTGAGGAATTACTTCAACATTTCCGCCTAACTCTACTGGCGTTTCGTCTTCACGAACAGCTTTGCGCTCTTGTTCGCGCAGGTGTTCTGTGACAACTTCGCCAAAGCGGTTTGCCAGTGATTCCTTTGCTTTTTCTAAGTTAGCTTTTGTTTCTTCGGCATATTGCTGTTGAGCTTTTGCAGCAACGTGCTCACCAAGAGCGATCGCTTCTGCGGGGACTTCGTCTGCTTGATTCGTTTGATCACCTTCAATAACATGTAAATCAGCCGGAGGAATTGGTTGTTCTCCGGGCTTTGTTTCTTGTTTTGGTGTTGGCGCTTTTGGTTGTCGAAATGGTTCTGCCATATATATGATGTTAATACCACGATATAATATCATGTTTTTCTGTTTTTGTCAAGGTTGGCGCGGCGGTTTTGACTAATAAAACCGCGCCAAGTAGTGTACAATGGCTTTACTTGCCGGGGTGGCGAAATGGTATACGCGCGTGGTTTAGGACCACGTGGGGTAACCCGTGGAGGTTCGAGTCCTCTCCCCGGCACAATAAAAACGCATAATCAATGTAATAACAACATTATGCCAGGCGAAGGAACACAACGAAGAGGAGAGCCGCGAATGGTCGGATCAGATCATCCAAATAAGAAGATTCAAGAAATGCAGGCAATGGTGGAAGCTGTTCAAGTTGATGACGTGAAAGCGTACCGAGCTGCAGACGCTGAGCTGTGGTATATAATAGGTAATACAAGAAGTGCTTTTGAACGAATCGCAAGGAATGAATCGGACAGCGAGCGGGACATACAGCTGGCTGAGGAACATCTTGAGGCAAAATTACAGAGCGCTGTGTTACTGGCGAAGCTGTATGACGGCACAGCAGAACGTTTATCTGAGTATCCTGAGGAATTAATTGTTCCAGAGGACAGAAGAAGCTGGGTTGATAGTCCGGAAGAGATACAATCTATTCGACCGGGCCTAACAGCAGAACATAAGCCATATATGAGAATGGATGTTAAGGGTCGCACGTATGTGAATCATTTGGCGGACACAGGTGCTGTAGAAGTCTATGAGAATGGAAAATATAAAGGTGGGAATCATGACTTGGCATTATATGAAATTGGCGCTCATCTACACAATGGTGATTGGTTTGGTGTAAACGCGTAATAGAAGAAAAAATACGTCGTATGTAGTGGTGACTCATTATTAAGCATTTTTTATGAGATCACTCATTATTGTCGTTATTTTGATTAGCGTTGGTGTTACCGGCGCTGTTGCCGGGTATCTGTATTGTGAAACCCGGCAGGAGGATTCAAGAGCAGAAGAGGAAACGTTACAAACGCAAATTGAAGAAGAGGTCGTCATTCAGCATGATGCAGTGGATTTTCCTAATGATCCATTGTTTGTTGGTTACGACGATCAGATTTGGGAGGTGGATATTGAAACAGGTCAGCGGAAATATGTTTCAGCAGGTATTGATGCTTCGATATCGCCAGATGGAAAAACTCTCGCATTTATTATACAAATGAATAATTCCCAGATTGATGACAGGGATGAAATTGGGGTGTATCTCTATGATATTCAAACACGGGAAAAGAAGTTGCTTAGAAGTTATGAGGCGGAAGATGGTATTTTCTCATTTTATGAGGCAGTTTGTTCTGTAAGTTGGTCGCCCGATGGTATGCATCTTGTCGTTGATTCCGGTACAAGTCCGTACCGACGAAAAATTGTATTGGACATAGAGACTGGAGATGAGGTAATCACATTTAATACCTATACTTATTCTTTCGCGTGGTTGAACAATAATGAGATTGTTTTTTCACCATTTCAGGATACTGAAGAACCGCGGCCGTATGAACCTGACCAAGGCACCGGCGTTGCAGTGATTGACCTCCAGGGTAATACTCACATTCTGCGTTCAGCTTCAGTAACTGAAGGTTATCATGTGATGGAAGTGCGTGATGGCCGTATCTATTTCCGAATGGACACAGTTGAATCAAATGAGCAGTGGGGTGCAGAAGGGCAGATGGTGCAAACGCTTAAAGCTATGGATGCTGATGGAGGCAATGAGGATATTGTTAAGAATTATGATTCGCTGCGTGACCTGGTTCGTGGGAAGCTCCCGGAGATGTATCAGAAGATGCATATCTATGATGTTGATCAGTCGAATAATTCAGGTGAATGGTTTTCGTTCGTACTTAATGAAAATGGAACCACAAGGTTGGAAGATCAAGTGTTTGTTATGAATATGGAAGATCCTTCAGTGCTTCTGAATCTCGGAGATGCTACACACCCTGCTTGGTAGATAATATTAATAAAAAGCGTTTTCGTGTGAAAGGCGCTTTTTTGATATGATGAAGATATGATATGGATGTTAGCTGCATTTGGGGCTGTTGCGCTTTGGGCTGTTGTTGCGCTGATCGATGACAACATTACCAAAGGCATTTTTAAGAACCCCTATGCGGGAACGATCGCATCGGGGTTGACCGCCCCGCTCGCCTGGCTGGTGCTGCCGTTCGTCGGGTTTGAGATGATGGCTTGGCCAATTGCCGGCGCGGCATTTGTTGCCGGCGCGCTCACGATTTTTTCGTACTGGTTTTTTTACAGGGCAATTCTTGAAGAGGCGGCATCGATTACGATTGCGCTGTATAACATCAGCGTACTGTTTACCCTGGGTGGTGCGCTTTTGTTGTTTCATGAGTCGTTGACTGTGTGGCAATATATTGGCGGTGCAGTCATATTGATCGCAGCAACAGGCCTTACGGTGAAGAGAGGCGTCAGTCGTCGTTTTGCTCCGTCGTTTGTACTTATGATTCTCGCGTCGATATTTATCAGCGCAGTGTTTCTGCTGACGAAGTACGTGTACGACCATGCAGATTTTTGGTCCGGGTTTGCGGTTGTTGCGTTGGGGATGACTGTCGTAAGCGCGTTGTTTGCAGTTATTCCAAAACAAGGCCGCGATACATTCAGGCTGGTGATTTCATCGAAGCAGTCCATACTGTTGCTGTTTATCTTCAGTGAGATAATCAATGTATGCGCGGTTGCATCGTATGGCTACGCGATTTCCCTTGGGCCGCTTTCCGTGGTCCAGCTCATTATCGCGTCGCAACCGGCGATTATCCTTCTGATTTCATTTATCGGAGCGTTGTTCCGGCCGACGTGGTTCCGCGAGGCAACCACGAAAAACCTGGCAAAAAAATTCGCCTTCATAGTGCTGATGGCGGTTGGCGTGTATTTTGTGAGCGCCGGGTATTTTGGCTAGAAGAGTTCCTGCAGCTGCGGATCGGTGAAATCGCTGACGATAAGGTCGGCGTTTTTTAAATCTTCTGGCGGGTGTGAAGTAGCTAACGCAACGACAAACATGCCTGCAGCTTTGCCGGCTTCCACTCCCGCGATTGCGTCTTCGAATACAACTGTTTGGTTTGGTTTAATACCGAGGTTGTCCGCCGCTTTCAAGAATACTTCCGGATGCGGTTTGCCGTTTACCACATCATCGGCTTCAACGACCGTATCAAAAAGGTCCATAAAGCTGTACAACTCGAACGTCATGTCGATATTTTTTTTTGGAGCAGATGACGCGACTGCAAGTGGGATTGAACGGTCTTTTAAGTATCGAAGGTATTCTTCTATGCCCGGCACAAGCACAGGCAGGCGTCGGAATTCGTCGCGATAGGCCGCCTCTTTTTTATCTGCAATGACAACGATTTCATCGGGGTCTGTTTTGCCGAACAACAAGGGCACGACGTCGTCGTTTTTTATCCCAAACGTCTCGATGAATTTTTCTTCGTTGAACTCCAAACCATATTCTGCGAGAACAATTTTCCAGGATTCTCGGTGCGCTTCGGTGGAATCGATGATCACGCCGTCCAGGTCGAATATTGCTGCTGTGAATGTTTTCATGAGAATAATGGTGTTAGGTTTTCTACGGATTCGACGACATAGTCCGGCTGGTAGGCGGAGCATGCCAGGTCGTCGCGCTTTGTTTTTCCGGAAAGGACCATCACTGACACCATGCCGAATTCATGCGCCATCTTCATGTCTACATCGAGCGCATCACCTACCATCGCCATCTGTGTTGACTTGATGCCGGTTTTTTCCATGACATACTTCATCATGATTTGGCCGGGTTTGCCGGTGATGACTGGGTCTTTGCCGGTTGTGGCCTTAAGAAAGCCGATCGTACCGCCGGTATCCGGGCCGATGCCGTCCTCTGCTATGAAATGCGTGTCGATGTTGGTTGCAATGTAGGTCGCGCCGTTTCTGATGAGGTAATCGGCGATTGCCAGTTTTTCATAGTTAAGGTCATAGTCAAACGAAACAACTACTGCTGAAGCTTTCTGGTCGCTGACGATAATGCCGTGCTGCTCGAATTCTTTTTTCTGCTCTTCTTCGCCGATAACGTACGCTGACTTGATGCCCTTCTTTTTCATGTAGTCGATGGTGACAAGGTTAGCCGTGATCATATGGTCGGCTTGCAGCGGAAGGCCGGCGTTATTCAGCACTTCAACCAGCGACTCCGTGGATTTTGATGTTGCATTCGTGAGCGCGAAGAAAGGAGTGTTGCTTTTTTTGAGAGATTCCAGGAATTCAGTCGCTCCTGTGATGGATTCTCCGCCGATGCGAAGGGTGCCGCCCAAATCGAGGAGGATTGCCTGTGCGTCGGTTAATGATGTTGCCCGTTTTTCCATCGTACACATGCTACCTGAATTTGATGGACTTCACAACCAGATGTGATGTTGTAATATGAATGTATCACCTTCGTAATTCTTCATGTTATTAATTAAGAATAAACGATTATGAAAAATGTACTTATTATCGTGCTTGCTACACTCCTTGTGATTGGGGGAGCTGCCGCGATCTATCTCGTCTCAACTAACGAGGAGACACCCGTCACAACAGATGAGACTGAAACAGCTACTACTGTTGATTCTTCAGTTACTGAAGAGACAGCAACTGAAAGCGACACGACTACTACAACAGCTACAACAGTTGATGAGGAAGAGTCGACTGTTCAAGAATCCGATGAGGGAATAAGCAATGAAGGCGTCAGTGGTGTTGTTTATACGACGTTCTGGGATTTGCACACAAACGAGGCGAATCGGTTTTCAGTGTTATATCCTACGGGATGGGAAGCAACAGATTCACCAAGTGAAGAGACGCATTTTAATGGAGAAGATCAGTCGTTCAAATATATCGTAGTATCGTATGTTAATGCGCCGCAAACTGATGAGGAGCGAGAAGATCCAACCTACCTTCAATCCGAGCTAGATGACATTCGTGCTCAAATTGATCAAAGTGCGAGCACGAAGACGATCTCGGGATATCGCGTGCGATTCACAAATTTCCGCGACCAAGAGAGCGCATCAATCGTTCGTCGTGCTGATTTCTTTGATGGTGAGGACTATGTTCGATTTTCTACCGTAGTCCTTGGCATGACGATTTGTGATACTGAGCATCCGTGCTCAGGGGAATACGATATTGATTTCCGAGACGAGGAAGCGATCAATGACCTGCTTGAGAGCCTTGATCGAAATGAAACTTCACAAGAGATACAGTTGCGCATTGACCTCTTTGATACGATGATTGGAAGCATTACTCAGCTGTAAATATATAGACAATTTGGTGACTGAAAGGACATGTGATAGTCTGTTTTCAAGTGACAGCTGAAACATTCCATCCTGGGAGGGGCTATGCAGATGTTTGCAGCTCAACTCCGTTCCAAGTTGCTGCAGCGGTTCGAGGAGTTCCGTGCGTGCGGTGCCGCCCGGCATTTCATGCGCCAGGATCTTCAGGCTCGCGGTGCGGTCCATTTTCTGACACAAGTCAGGCGGACGTGCAGAACGATGTCCGGCGACCCTCATGAGCAGCGCTTCCGCCGGTTGATGGCCGAGTTGCTCGCCGACTGCATCGAGATCGGCGTCGTGGATGCGCGGGATGCGCAGTGGCAGCGGATCATTATTCGCGCCACGACCATGCAGGCGATGCGCCGACTCACGAGCGGACGGCGTCCCGACCTTGTCGAGGAAGGCAAGGACGTGATCAACCGGTATCGCAAATGGCTGGCGTACGCTCCGCACCGGGTGCGGGACCTGGAAGGAGTCGACCTGGTCGATGTTCCGCCGGGTCTGTTCCTGGATATGCTTCTTTGGACGCTTCAGCGACCCGCTTCGTAGGCATCGCGATTTCGCGCTCTGCCTTTCTTTTTTTACTCTTAGATTCTAGTTTCTAGCGCAACAGCTCATTCATTTTCTCCTGGGGAGTTTTCCAATTGAGGGTTTTTCGCGGCCTTCCATTGAGTTCATCTTGTACTGCGCGTATTTTCTGGGATGAGAGCGTGGAAAAGTCCGTGC
>JBDRKW010000020.1:0-351459 GCA_043813585.1 Candidatus Kerfeldbacteria bacterium | reverse complement strand
TCTGCCTCTACGGCAAAAACCAGCCGCCGAGGGAATGAATTATGTATATCAGGAAGCAAAAGTCGCCCCGTCCGATAAAAACCTACTCGTATACGGAAAAAACCCTTCCGCGGGCAATTGCTAATTTTATCGTGCTGTTTGATCCGGAACAAAAGGAGCATGAGAATATTCCCAGCATAAAATTTACGCTGCGCATGACGCCGCGCACTGAACGATACCTGACATGGCTGTCCGACAAGCAGGGGATGTCCAAAGCGGACCTCCTGCGAAACATTTTAGAGAACGAAGCAGATGCGGATAAGAAGTTTCAGAATGAACAGGGGCTGTTGGATGAACTTTAGCGTTTGACAGAACGGCCAGACGGAGTATAATTATGGGTGAAATAGAGACGTCCCAATTTCGGCGACGTCTTTATTTCATTCACAGTCGTCCTGCGAAGACGTGCGAAATACCTGATTCCATAGCAACGGAAACGGGTCAGGCGATTACGGCGCCGTCGCAAAAAGGCTGTTGACAACTTACCATCGGGAAAGCTAACGCTCAGGCAAGGGGGAGAGGAGTGTCCATCAACATCTATCTAAACCCTTAATCAGCTTTCCCGTGGCAAGAGGTTAATAACCGGTTATGCCACCCGATTAATTACTAACGAACGAAAATGCAAAATCTCAATCGAGTGACCATGATCGGCCAGCTCACGGCTGATCCGGAAACAAAAAAAATCCCGTCAGGTCAGGATCTATCCACGTTTGGCCTGGCAACTAACTATTCATGGAAAGATGACAGCGGCGAGTGGCAGAACGGAGTTGACTACCACCGCGTTGTCAGCTGGAAGAAGCTGGCGCAAAAAGTCGGGAAGTCATTAAAGAAGGGAGAGAAAGTGTTCGTCGAAGGCAAACTGCGAACCAGAAGCTGGGTAACAGATGACGGCACGAAGAGTTTCCGGACCGAGATAGTCGCAAGCGAGATCCTGCCGATGAGCTCCAAAACCGGCAAAGACCGCGCGGCAGAGCTTGAAAAAGCGACCGAAGACCAGGAGAAGGAGAAAGAATAGCGGGTGAAGGCTGGTAAACAGAGGGCTTATCCTCTGTTTGGAGAGATGAAGCGTTTTTCGGGTGGTGAGCGCTTTATCCCTCCAACAAGCGGATAAGCATGACAAACCGTTCTTGTTTGTTTGGCGGTCGTGCGATACAATTCAGCGTGGATAATCATTACTTATTTGCGTATGGGAAAAAATGGAAAGACACTATTAAACGGTGCGGCATGTTCGCCAATGAATACTTGTGTAACCACAAGCCTTGCAGCCATAGCGATATTCTTGGGCCTCTTCGTTATTTTTCAGCTGTATTTATATGTTCAAAAGGATTGGAAGGATAGCAGCATAACAAAAGCTGAATATTCACAGACGCAATATGGAGTATTCACTGCAGCAGACCATATTCAGAGCGATGCGGTACAGGCGGTGTTTCTTTCAAACGGCCAGGTCTATTTCGGCGCAATTACCAATATGGATGCTGAAACGATCACTCTTGAAGAGGTGTACTACCTACAGACAGATGACGGAGAGAACAGCGATGATATCTCGCTTGTAAAGCTTGGAACCGGCGAGCTGCACGCCCCACAAGATTTAATGGTGATTTCCAGAAGCCATGTGATGTTCTGGGAAAATCTTACTCCGGCTTCAGACGTCGTAAAGGCAATGGAAGAGTATGACGATACGGTTGCCGTCGACGCATCCGGCGAAACAGAGGTAAAGGAATAATGAGATAACATGGAAGAGAAGGATACTGTTAATTGGCATAAGCGTTTGCGGCTGACCGTACTCGTTCTTCTGCTTTCAGCAATAATGGCAGTGTACGCTTCGTATATGTATTACCAGGCTTACGGGGATACGTCAGTGGAATCGGTTGAGCAGAAATGGAATGAGTTACTTAATAATCCGGATATCGTACACGAATAGCATGAGTCTTGTTCAGGAAATCAGGCGGGGGAGAAAAAGGCTGTCCTACACACAGGATGAATTGGCTGCCTGTCAGGAAAAAAGGTTTCGCGAGCTGCTTCTTCATGCCTGGGACAACTCTCCTTTTTATAGAGATTATTATTCAGGCCGTGGAGTGCATGAAGCGGATTTAAGTGATGTGCAATTGACAGATCTGCCGGCGGTATCAAAAGAATTATTAATGGAGCATTTTGATGATGTCGTCACAGATCCCGCCCTGCATAAAAAATCGATTGAAGAGTGGATCCAGCTGGTAAAGGATCCCCGGCAGTTTTATGAGCGGAAATATGTGGTGATGCATACATCGGGGACATCGGGGAACATCGGTGTTTTTGTGTATGGCAAGCCCGCTGCAAATGAGTTGAAGGCTGCTATCTTCAATTGGGCACATCCGGTCCTGCGGCCATTGCAGCGGACGCGCATTGCCTACTATGCGGCAACCCATGGGCGGTTCGCGGGCGTGGCGCTGGCGGCAAATATGCCAAGGCGCGTGTACAACGTACGATTATTTTCCGTGCTTGATCCGACTGAAACGGTCATGCGGCAGATTGAACGGTTTCAACCGCATCAGCTTGTGGGCTATGCCAGCACGATAGCGGATTTGGCTGAGAAGACACGCGATCGAATGATTTCGCTGTCTCCGAAGAATATTATTGTAAGCGGAGATCCGTTAACGGAGATGACGCGTCATCGTATTGAACAGACATGGCCCCATGCACGGTTGGTGGAGATTTATGCCGCGTCGGAATCGATTGGTATTGCAATTCGCAGGCAAGACGAGGAAGAGATGACGGTGTTGGATGATCTGCAAAAGATCGAATTGCTCGATGACAAGAACAATGAGGTTGGAACCGGCGAAACGGGAAGGATTGTGCTGACGAATTTCTATAACCGCGTGATGCCGCTGATCCGTTATGAGATGCATGATCTTGCGGTGCGGGGAAGCTCGCCGACCAAGGACTCGCCATATTCAAAGATACGATCAATTCAGGGTCGCCTGGATAATCCGCTGCCGATAACATTGGATGACGGGAAGAAGGATGAAATCCATCCGATTGTATTGAGCGAATTTTTCGTGCCTGGGCTTGAAAAAGTGCAGTTTGCATCCATGAAGCCGGACGAGGTGTACGTGCGGTATGTTGCAGACCGTGATCTGGATGAAGAGGTGAAAGCGGAGTTTTATCGTCTACTGCATCATAAGGGCGCTGTTCGTTCGATGAAGGCGGTTGTTCAGCGCGTGGATGGCATGAAGAATGACGAAAAGACGGGGAAGTTCCACGTTGTGACTTGATTTTTTCGCGAAGTGTGATATGGTGTCCGGTCCTATGTTGGGGCTTTTTTGGAGGGTTTTCCATGGAAAAGTGGGAGAACATTCTGGTCGCGATGGTGCTGGCCATTGGGATAGTACTGATGTCCGCCACCATGTCGGGTTGCCTGACGTCCAGGATAAACTACAGGTTCGGGATGGCCGACTTCACGTGGCTGCAGCAGGAGTTGCAGGCGGGCGAGGAGTGCGAGCATGCCGATCAGTGCCGCAGCGGCTGCTGCGACAAGGGCAGGTGCGCGCCGCTTCCGCTGTGCGCCCGCCGTTGATGGGGACCGATCGAATACGATCCGGCCCTCTCTTTTTTTTATGCAAAAGTGCGCCGTCGGATTTTTGTGGAAGGCATGGGTACAGGCGTATTGCTAGATATGATGATTCATGTAAGATACAGAAACAAGATTGGTAATGAAGGATATGAACACATCAATATTTCGAATCACAATCGTTAGCGTTCTCATGGCAGTGTTAATTTCAACCGGTGCCGGCTGTTCCTGGTTTAAGCAAGGTCAACAAGAGCAAGATCAGCAGGCGGTTGTGCCATCTACTAATAAACAAGCTTCGGAGCAAGTCGTTACAGAACCAGAGTCGGTTGAGGAAAACAACAACGTAAATACTTATAACGGACCGTCGCCACTTGTCACATTCGAATATCCAAAGGGGTATCTTGTGCGGGATTATTCAGACAGCGATTATTACGGGAAAGTGTATGATCAGGTATTGCGATTAAGTGTAGTTGAGGATACGGAAAGTATGTATCCACGTAATTTTGAATTGCTGGTTTATTATGAATCCCCAGAAACAATCAGCGATTATATAAGAAATTTGGATAGTGATACATCGCCTGTCCTTTCTGAAGAGTCTGTAAAATACGGTGATACGGAATACAAAAAGCTTCATATGTTAACGGGATTAGGAATAGAAGTTGATTGGTATGTTTATGGTGATGACAAGCAAACATTCGTATGGCACATTGATTCCGATACCCCAGAAGAGGAACGAGAACTTCTGTTGAGCACGACACAGTTTATCGAGTAGCAACGTATAGCCAACCAAATTTCAATACATCACCCGGCACATTGACAACGGGTGATTTTTTTCAACGGCAACATCTTCTCTTGAAAGGAGAATTCAAATGTCGCGCTTCTTTTTCATCGTGTCCCTGTGGGCTGTGATGCTGGCTCCCGTGCCTTGCTTCGCAGCTGAAACCGCAACCAGTTTCCAGTTTCCGCTCAGCGATTACATCGTCAGCGGGTACGCGTTCGGTCAGATCGTAGGCGGCTTGGCTCATGTGGGCGAAGACGCCCATGCGGTACCCGGGACACCAGTGCTAGCTGCGGCAAACGGACACATCCTGTCGTTCAGCGGGGAGATCCCCGGCTACGGCCATGGCGTCATAATCGAGCACACAATGCCGGACGGGAGTGTCATCTTCACTGTCGAGGGGCATCTGGGCAGCGCCGACCTGCGCACCAGCGGCGATGTGCAGAAGGGCGATGTGATCGGATACATTGGTACGAGTGCCGAAAACGGCGGATGGGATCCTCATCTGCACTTCGGCGTCTACACCGGTCCGTACGACGGGTTATGGGTCTTCTACGGTTACAGGCCAACGACTGCAGGCTGGGCTGACCCGACCAGCTTCATCGAGTCTCGCGAACAGATCTGCGACGTTACGGTGGAGACGGTCTATGCCCAGGAACCGGTGACCGGACGACTGATTGTCACTGATCCGGACGGCGAGAACTTCGATCTCCATGAGTACTACGACGGCGGTGACGGGTACGTCCTGCTCAACCGCGGCGATATGGGTTCGCAATATGCCAATCCTATCGTGGATAACGAGGGCAGCACGGACAACAAGGAGAGGTGGCTGTCAGACGACGTGGACGGCAATGACTGGGATGATATCGTCCTCATCACGCATGTGGACGCTTCGACAGTCAAGGCGCATGTATGGCTCGCCAACGGTGACGGTACGCTGCAGAGCCGCGATAAGTGGCTCGAATTTACCGGCCAGGCCGACCTGTACTTCCTCGACGACCGCGATGCTGACGGGGATGCCGACCTGATCTTCGCCACGCAGAACGGCAGCGGCGTGGTCCAGTGGAAGTACTGCAGCTCCGACGGCATCGCGTTCACCGGATGCGGTACATGGACAAGCGACTTCGGCAATAGCGTGACGGATGACGTCTACCTGGTCGGCGACGTGACGGGTGATGGCAGGACAGATGTGGTGCGCGGCTACAACAGCAGCAGTACGACGCAGGCGTGTGTGACGGGTGGCAACAAGATGCGATGGCGCGTCCTGCGCGGCGGATCGACTGATGTGGAGGTCTGGAAGCAGGACTGGGGCTGCTCCGGCAGCGAGTACCTGCTGGACAACGTCGACGGCGATCCCCAGGCACGCCGCGACCTGATCCAGATCCGGTTCGACGACAGTACAACCGGGCATGTCTTCGTCTCGTCGTCCACAGGATCGTCGTTCGGTTCCGCGTCGACATGGAAGGACGACCTCGGGTCCCCAAGCCACCGCTACTTCACCTCTGACACGGATGATGACGGCATCGCAGACCTGATCTCCTACCTGGACGACAGCGATGACCGCATCTACGTGGCGCGGTCAACCGGATCCTCGTTTATGGCCAAGGAGCTTCTCGCGGAAGGCGTAGACAAGGAGACCAGCGGTGCGTTCCGCTTCGGGCGGTTCGGCGATATCTATCTGGCAGTCGGGGAGCAGCAGGTCGTGGACTGCGCGGCGCAGGCTGCTGCGTACGGCATGGCAAGCGTGGATGACGCATTCTACCTGACCTGCGAAGGGTGGGAGTATGCGGAGGAAGGCCTGCAGATGCAGACCTGCGATGACAGCTGGCTGCCCGGCGACGCGGAGTGGCTCTACTTCTGGGACTGCGGATTCGAAGGCGACTGGTTCGGTATGTCGGCTGGTTCATTTCTGACACAGGCCCAGTGTGAGCAGGTACAGAGCGAGATCGTCACGGCTGTTGAGGATGAGATGATCCTCTGGTGGCAGTACGCTGACGGGTCGGTCGCGCACTCACTGCAGGTCATGACGCCAGTCACGACTGACGAGGATGGTCGCTGTTTCTTCAGCATCACCCCGTAGCACACCCGAAAGCGGCATTCGCAACACTGCGATTGCCGTCTTTTTTATTGACAAAGCGGGTACAATTTGGTTCTATCTGTGCACGGGGAGGAGCGGCACTCCTTTTTTTAGTTATAGGTTGCAGATGTCATCTGCAATGACGCATGCATTCTATAACTAAGTCATTCCCGGGGCCTGCAATTGCGGGTGAGGGGAGTGGAAAGGGGGCGGTGACGTGGCACCTAACAAAGAAGCAAGTTTCGTGAGGATCCTTATCGGAGTCTGGCCGGAATTGGCGAACGCCGTCCTCAGCAAGGGCGGCACGAAGAGCCATCTGGAGCAGCTGAGGCTGCCGGAAGCAAGAATGATCGTCGACCAGCTCGCGGACTTCATTATCGAGTCCGGCAGGCAGCGGTCATTCGAGGTGATCGTCGACTGCAGCAAGGGAATCGGCCCGATGGTGCAGAATGCGATGTTCGACCGCGTCAACGACGTGGACATGCTATCGCGCATGCACCTCACGCGCAGCGGCTGCTACGAGGCCGAACTCACTCTGGTGTACATCCGGGGCGAGCCGATAGCAATTGACGTGATCGAGCTCCTGCATTCGTGGCACCTGATGCCTGCTTTGCCGGAGGAGCTGTTCGCATTTGCCATGCAGCATGCGGCAGTTCAGCTGGAGTTTCCCATTGCCTGCGTTGACGGCGAGTGGAGTGACAGTAGCGGACACCTTCGGTTTGCAGTCCTGACGAACGAGAAGGATCGGCGATGCCTCGACAGCCATCCGGCCAGCCAGCCGTTGCCTGCGGAGACGCGGTTCCTCGCGGTTCGAAAGCGTTCCGCTGCAGTGTTCGAACTGACGCAGCGCGCGGAGCAGAGCAGCGAAGACCTCCATGCGAGTGAAATCGCGGTTGTGGTGCAGGATGGCCCTGTTGCGTTACCGGATCCGTACGGTGAGCTGCTTGATCTGGATCCCGAGGCCGTGGAGTTCGGCGATTACAAGGAACTCGTTTCTGAGGTGAGCCGGGCAATCGACAGTATGGTGCCAGTTCCGGATGAAGAGCCCCCGCGGCACCTATCGCAGGACGATGATGAACCGACGGGGGACGATCACGCTGTTCGGGCGTTTGTTTCCATCGACGACGGGGATGACTCGGCACGAGATTGCCTCGATCCTGACGCGCCCGTGGAAGATGACGACCAGCCGACCGAAGGCGACCTGGACGTCTACCTCGACGGCATTGTCCCGGAAACCGGCACCGGAATACGTATCGAAGATGATGAGGCGCCGGAGGAGATCACGCTGAAATCGGAAACCGTCATGCTCAACATCGACTTCGGGGCAACGCTCATCGAGCTGCTCGATGCCGGCGAGTACGAGCTGGTTGTACCGGACGTGAACGAGCAGAACTTCCCGCTCAACGGGGAAGGCACGCAGATGATGCAGCTCGAGGTCGTCGGCGTGTCTCATGAAGTCGACACCAAGACGCTGCTGGAGCTGCTGCGTTCCGCGGGCTACCAGCTCGCGCGCGCGGAGCACATCCTCACTCTGGGCGCGAAGTTCAAGGAGCTTCAGACGAAGCACCCCATCGTCGCGCTCGGATCCATCTGGGTCAACAAGTTCGACGAGAGCGGCTATGCGATCGAGCTCGGATTCAACCGCCAGGGCCGCCGCGTCAACCTCGTCTGGCTCGAGAGCAGATGGAAGCCGACCTACCGATTCCTCTGCTTCAAGGCAGGCAATGGAGCCAGTGATTCACCCGGATCCTGAGCTCCTCCTTTTTTTATTGAAGTTCTCTATGGATGGGTGTAAGCTATGAAAACGACTATGGATTCATTATTTCAACAAAATAAGGACAGCGCCGCACCGCTGTCAGACCGCCTTCGACCGCAGTCGTTGAACGAATTTGTGGGGCAGGAAGGCCTGATCGGCAAAGGTTCGCTCCTTCGTGGTGCTTTG
Organism: Candidatus Kerfeldbacteria bacterium; assembly: GCA_043813585.1. GTDB lineage: Bacteria > Patescibacteriota > Patescibacteriia > UBA9570 > XYC2-FULL-38-9 > JBDRKW01. Next base: position 343,079 of record JBDRKW010000020.1, on the reverse strand, counting down.
GAGAGCGATGAGCTGCCTTCGATGATTTTTTGGGGCCCTCCGGGAAGCGGAAAGACCACGCTCGCGCATATTATCGCAAACAGTACCGATGCGAATTTCCGCAAATTATCCGGAGTGACAGCCGGGAAAAAGGATCTGAAAGCGGTCGTGGAAGAGGCTGAAAAGGACCTGGAGCTGCACCGGAAGAAAACAATCCTGTTTATTGATGAAATTCACCGCTGGAATAAAGCGCAGCAGGACGCGCTGCTCCCGTATGTGGAAAAGGGAATCGTCACGCTGATTGGGGCAACTACTGAGAATCCCTCGTTTGAGGTTATTTCCGCTTTGCTGTCACGATGCCAGGTGCTTGTTCTAAAACAACTTTCAGAGGAAAATATCAGGTTCATCCTGCGACGGGCGCTCAAGGAGATCGGCGCACAAGCACCGGACGAAGTACTGGAGTATTTGGCGGTGTTATCGGATGGGGACGCAAGGACGGCGCTGAATACGCTTGAGTTTGCGCACAAGTCCGGTAAGAAATTAACGAAGAAGCTCATTAAGGAATCGGTCCAAAAGACTTTTTTGTACGATAAGCAGGGGGAGCAGCACTTTAATATGATTTCAGCGCTGCATAAATGCATGCGGGATTCTGACCCGAATGCCGCGCTCTATTGGCTTGCGCGCATGCTGCAGGGAGGAGATGACCCGTTGTATATCGCGCGGCGCGTGATCCGTTTCGCATCTGAAGATGTTGGCAATGAAAAGCCCACCGGTTTGGTGCTTGCTGTTGCGGCATACCAGTCATGCCATTTTCTTGGAATGCCGGAATGCAATCTTGCGCTTGCCCAGGCGGTGGAATACTTGGCCAGAGCCCCGAAGTCTCGTCGGTTGGACGACGCGTGGAGTGCGATAATGAAAGATATCAAAGATACCCCAAATGAAGGCGTGCCCATGCACCTGCGCAACGCCCCAACCAAGCTGATGAAGGAACTCGGATATGGAAAACGCGAGCAGCAATCAAACCTGCCAAAAAACCTCAGTAGTAGAAACTATTTAGAGTAAACATATGGCGAAACAACCTATTTACACGATTAGGAAAGCGAAGCTGTCTGATGCCGGAGCTACTGCTAACTTTGCATACGCGCTATCAAAACAGCATCAGGCATATGATAAGAAACTCTACAAGCTAGCTCGCGACGCAAGAAAGAGATTTTTTGAGTATCATCGCAACTGTATTCATGCACCGAATAAAATTATGCTCGTTGCAGAGTCAAACGGTACACTTGTCGGGTATGCGATTGCGTCAATCAGGAAGCGGCCGCCTGTGTATACCGTGAAGTTCAACGGTCATTTGGACGCGGTCTATATTGAGAAGAAATGGCGACGAAAGGGGATTGCTTCCGCGTTCATGAAGGAGTTGCTCCCGTGGTACAAGAAAAAAGGCGTCAATACGATAACGCTCATGGTTGATGTTGATAATATGATAGGAATGAAGGTATGGGACGCAATCGGATATGAGCCGTACCTGCAGCTTCGAAAGCTTAAGCTTCGATAGAGATGTCTCGGTGACCGGCCCTGTCCAACCTGGTCTGTAGTACTGCCGTTAATTCAGAAAGCGCTGTTGCAATCACGTTGTCGAGCATTTTTTTCTGCGAGCGGTCGAATTTTCCCAGAACGTAGTGTGCGGTGTTTGCGACCGGGTGACCTGGCTTGATGCCGATGCGGATTCGGGAGAATGCTTCCGTTCCCAGGCGTTCAATGATCGATTTCATGCCATTGTGTCCTGCTGCCGATCCTTCAGAACGAAGGCGTATTGTTCCGAAAGGCAAATCAATATCATCATAGATTAAAATAATTTCCCGCGGATCAATCTTGTAGTAGTCTGCAACGGCCCGGACGGCCTGGCCGGAATTATTCATAAACGTCAGCGGCTGGCAGTAGATGACATCATCGCACTTGGCAATATTCGCGTTGAATTTTTTTTCGACGGAAAAATCACAGCCGAGTTCATCAAGAACGCGCCAGCCGATGTTATGCCGTGTTTTTTTGTATTTGCGGCCCGGATTGCCGAGTCCGACGACGAGTTTCATCCTATTTCTTGTTTGAAATGATTATCTTCACCCCTTCAAAATCATACCGATCGCGCAGCTCCCGCTCGATAATGTCGGGGATCGCTTTTGGAATATCTTTAGGTTTGTTCACCAACAACTCAAAGCGCGGCGGTTGGATCCCTTTCTGGGTCAGCGCCTTGAATTTCACGATGATTTTCTTGAACTTCCTGGTCCGGCTCTGTCTGGGTTTGTATCTGGTTTTTACCAGTTCCAACAGTTCGTCCAATCCCTCTTTCGGCACCCGGCGTTCGTAATTTGTTGCCACCTGTGCAACCAAATCGAGCGCATCACGGACGCGCCTTTTTTCCATCGCAGAAACAAAGATAATCGGCGCCCATCGCAGGAACGGCAAGGAAATATCAAAAAAGTGCCTGAACTCATCAATGGTATTAGAGTCCTTCTCTTCTATTAAATCCCATTTATTGACGACAATAATCAGGCCTTTGCCGTATTCATTCGCCAGGTCCGCGATCTTTTTATCCTGCGCAGTTACGCGTTCCTGCGCCTCAAGCACCATCAACACGACGTCAGCCCGCTGCATCGCCGCGATTGACGCACGGACACTTTCACGTTCAATCTGCCCCAGCCGCTTGTCTGACCATTTTTTTCCTATGTGCGACTGTTTTCGGATACCTGCCGTATCAATCAATAGAAAATCCCGGCCTTTGTATTCATATGGAATATCGTTGGTATCGCGGGTGGTATGCGCTTCCGAAGCGACAATAACTTTTTCTTCACCCAAAATTGCATTCAGCAGTGAAGATTTTCCCACGTTTGGCCGACCGACGATTGCGACTTTCGTGCGTTCTATTTCGACGGTTTCCGTTTCCTTCAGCTGCAGCCGTTCATATATGGCATCAAGCAGATCGCCGGTCGATCGGCCGTTTGATGCAGAGATGAAGAAGACGGTATCCATATCAAGCTGATAGACGCTTTTTGGCGCGGACCGTTCTTTCTGGTCCGTGTCGATTTTGTTTATAACCAGGATGACCGGTTTTTTACCGGCACGGAGTTCTTTTGCCAGTTCACGGTCCTTCGGCAGCAGGCCGGTTTGGCCGTCGATAAGAAATAAAATGAGGTCTGCTTCCTGTGTTGCCCGCCTGGCAGCGTTGATAACCTGTTCTTCCAGCTCTTCATCGTGCTTCACATCGAGACCGCCGGTATCCATAAGGTCAAACTCAACACCACGCCACAATACCGGTGCGATATTGATATCGCGCGTTGTGCCAGCCCAGGAAGAGGTGATGGCTTTTTTTGATTCAGTGAGGCGATTGAACAGCGTTGACTTTCCTACGTTCATCCGGCCGACAATCGCAACCGTTGCGCGGGTCATACCCCGTTATTCAGCGTATCAGTTTCCTCCCCGTCAGTTGCCGCCTGAATAGTCCCGATGCTTTGACCGAGAACGACAATGAAGTCCACGTTTTCGTCCAATACACTCAGGTCAACGATTTTCCCGTTCAGGTCTGTTGCGAGCCGGATTGGCGAGTCAGTAGATTTTGGAATCGTTGCACGGACAACAGTTGCATGCAGCTGCTGTTCGAGTTGTAGTACGGTATTTGGCTTTGTGCCGCCGCTCAGATCATAGATAATCGTTTCCGGAACATTTTTTACCAGCGCGTTTCCAATCGGACCGATTTCCAGGCCAAGAGAACGAAGCTGCTGCGCGGTCTGGCCGGCATAGCCGTTGAGCGCCGTACCGTTTTGCACGGCGACGGTTGATTGTTCCACTTCAATGATTTCAAGATTGAATGCGTTCAACGCCAGCTGCTGAATATCGGAAAAATCGCCAAGCCCGGCATCCGGGATGAGAACGTATGCGCCGGTTTCAGAAGAAATTTCTGAGTGAAGAATTCCTTCAGGCCCGTTATCCACGACTGTATTAATAATCGATTCTTCATTAATATTTTCTGCCAATTGCGCAAACCGCAGCAGCTCCCAAATTTCCGTGTCTGTTGTTATATGGTCGCCCAAATTGCTCAATAGTCCGTTTAATTTGCCTGGGTTCAGGAATGTGGAGGCGCTTAATAACTTATCTTTGGTTGCTTCAAGGATTTTTTGCTGGCGTCGCGCCCGCTTAAAGTCAGAACCTTCGCCGTTATTTCCATGCCGGGATCGGGAATACTGCAGTGCCATTTCGCCGTCCATGTGCGTCCATCCTTCTGTAAATGAAATGGTCTGGAAGCCATAGTTATAGTCTGGGTATTGGTAATCGGTGAAACCGTTATCTACATAGATATCCAACCCTCCGAGCGTATCGATAACGTCGCGGAAGCCGGTAAAGTCTACAATGGCGTAATAGTTGATATCGAGACCGGTAACATCTTTGATTGTTTGTTTTGCAAAATCAATGCCCCCCAGCTCCAAAACATAGTTAATCTTCCTGTACTCAACATAAGAGCTGGTACCGTTCGGATAGTAGGGTATTACCAAATCCCTTGGCAGTGACATGAGCGATACCTTGTTCGTCGACGGTTGGATAGATGCGATCATAATCGTATCTGCAAGCGTTCCGCCCGGGTGGTCCAGGCCGCCCTGGCCCAGCATCAGGACATTAATCAGGTCATTTTCTTCGCCTTTAAGCGGTTCAACATCATCATTGATAATTCGATGGATCTGTGCAAAAAAGCCCTCTTGGTCTTCCTTGTCGATAATATTGGAGTTCGTAAACTGGTATGCATACAGGCCGGAGGCAATAAGCAATACAATAAAAAGACATCCTCCGATCAGCACCGTATTGCGTGCGATGCGTAAGCCACGGCGTTTCGGTGATAGATCAACTGTCAGAGGCCTGTTTTCCTTCTCGTTTTCCATTGATGCGTTTGATACATCAACAGGTTGTGTCGAGTCAGGAGTGATGTCCCCGATTTTTTTATTCTTTTCAGTCATTTTGTCGTGAATACCGAGGGTCATTATAATAATATTTCGTTTAAACGTCAATCACGAATGATGTAACACTATCCTTTTGACATTGAACTGCAATCATGGTATATTTTTTTGGTTATTATGGTGAAATTGAGCGACAACGCAAGACAGCGGCTAGAACGGTCAACAAATTTTATCTGGGAAGTAACAAAGGTCGTCATTATCTCGCTGGCGATCATTATTCCAGTACGGTATTTTCTCGTTCAGCCATTTTACGTAAAAGGCGCCTCAATGGAGCCGAATTTTCATAACTACGAATATTTAATTATAGATGAGCTGTCCTATCGGTTTGATGATCCGCAGCGGGGCGATGTTGTCGTATTACGTAATCCCACCCGGCCATCGCAGTTTTTCATCAAGCGGATTATCGGTTTACCCGGCGAAACAGTTGAAATCGCGAATCGAAACGTCTATATTAATGGGGAAGAGCTAAAAGAGACACCGTACCTAAATGAGTCGGTTGAAACGTTTGGCAATCAGGTAGTGACATTGCAGGATAGAGAATTTTTTATTCTTGGCGATAATCGCAGCGAAAGCCTTGATTCGCGCGTATTTGGTCCGATCATTCGCGATGAGATCATCGGTCGGACGTGGTTGCGCGCCTGGCCAATTACGCGTCTCGACCATTTTTCATCAACAGATTATAACGAGTAATATGATGGCGACGAAAAAAACAATAAGGAATAAGACGGCAAACCCAGCTGTTAAGAAAGCAGAACCGAAAAAATCACGGGGCAAGAAAAAACCGCAGTTGTTGCGCGGGATGAAGGATATTCTTCCGCAAGAGCAGCCGTTTTGGGAATATGTTAAAGAATCATCAGCACAGGCATCTCGTGCATATGGGTATGAACGCATTGATATTCCGGTAATGGAAGACCTTGGTTTGTTTGTACGAACTATCGGCGAGGCAACTGATGTGGTAGAGAAGGAATTATACGAATTTGAGACAAAGGGCGGCGATCGCGTTGCATTGAGGCCCGAATTTACGGCAGGGATTATGCGCGCTTATATAGAGCACGGCATGCTGAACCTGCCTCAGCCGGTGAAGTTATGGACAATGGGTCCTCTTTTCCGGTATGACCGGCCGCAAGCCGGCCGATATCGGCAGTTTCACCAGGTTAATTGGGAAATAACAGGATCAGAACAGCCGGCTATTGATGCTGAGTTGATATCATTGGGAAGCCATCTACTTGCAGATATGGGGTTAAATGTTACGGCACATGTGAATTCAATTGGATGCCGCGAATGCCGGCCCGAGTATATCACTGTGTTGAAGGATTATTTCAAATCGCACCGGAAAAATCTGTGTGAAGATTGCAAAGGGCGACTGACGAAGAATCCGTTGCGATTATTGGATTGCAAGGAAGAAGCCTGCCACGCGATTGGCGAAGAGGCACCGCAAACCGTTGATCACTTGTGCGAGCCGTGCCGCGAGCATTTTATGAAGGTCCTGGAGTACCTAGATGAAGGGGATATTATCTACCGGCTGCAGCCGCGGTTGGTACGCGGGCTTGATTATTATTCCCGGACGACGTTTGAGTTCTATTTAAAAACGGAAGAGGAAGAGGCAAACCAATCGGCATTAATCGGCGGCGGGCGCTATGATTATCTTGTCGAAGACCTTGGCGGGCCGCCGGCAACCCCTTCAATCGGAATGGCCATGGGCATTGAACGCGTGATTCTCGCGATTAAGGATTCGAATATCGAAGTTTCACCTGCACCAACGCCGGATGTATACCTGGCCCAGATCGGGGAAACTGCACGAAAAAAAGCGCTGAGTTTGTTTGAAGAGCTGCGCAAGGCTGGAATTGCCGTTGCGTCCAACATTAGCAAGAATCGCCTATCTGACCAGCTATCGCTGGCAAACAAGGCAAATGCAAGGTTCACCCTCATCCTTGGGCAAAAAGAGATGTCGGACGACACTATTATTGTCCGCGATATGGAAAGCGGTTCCCAGGAAACAACCGATCAGTCAAAGTTGATCGCCCTGTTAACTAAACAGCTTAACAAATAGTTCATTACCTATGACTGAAACGATTTTTTCAAAAATCATAAATAAAGAGGCAGAGGCCGATATCGTCTATGAGGACGATGAGATGATTGCGTTCAAGGACATTCGTCCAAAAGCCCCTGTCCACATTCTTGTCGTGCCAAAGAAACCGATCCCTGACCTGAACGCATTTACTGCAGAAGACACGGAGCTGCTCGGGAAATTAATGTTAAAAGCAAAGGATATTGCGAAGGAGTTCGGTATTGCTGAATCAGGATATAAGGTGATTACCAATACTGGCGATGATGCTGGCCAGATTATCCACCATTTCCACCTGCATGTTGTCGGCGGAGAGCCGATAAAGACAGTTGTATAGTATTTGACTTTGAAGCGAGATAGTGTTATATTTTTTTAGAATTGATAATAATTATACAAATTAGAAAGGGGTGACATTTCAGTGATCGATGTAGATAGGAAAGACGATGAATCGAATGACGGTATGATCCGCCGATTTACGCGTAAAGTGCAGTCGAGCGGTGTTTTACCGTTAAAAAAACGGTTGCAGTTCCACACTTCAAAGCCGAACAAGCGCAGTCAGAAAGAAAGCGCAATTCGTCGTTCTGAGCTTCGCGAAGAGCGCGAGTTCCTGATTAAAACGGGAAAATTAGAAGAGGAGCCGTATTATGCACGCGGGCGACAGCAGCGCGGCGGAAGCGGCGGCAAAGGAAAACCAAAACGATAACACTCAATGTCATTACATGACACTATTTTGGCCGATTTAACGGCCGCAATGAAGGAACGCGATACAGATCGCGTTGCCGTCTTGCGTCTCATTAAATCGGCTCTTTTGAATACTGCAAAAGAGACAGGAGCGGAGAAACTGGATGATGCAACAGTCATCGCAACGCTTCAGCGGGAGGCAAAAAAGCGAAGAGAGTCGATTACGGCGTTTGAAGCGGGAGACCGAATGGATTTGGCAGATCAGGAGAAGAAGGAGCTGGCAATTATTGAGGGTTATTTACCCGAACAATTATCTGAGGATGAGATTCGAGCGGCTGTTCAGGCGGTTATTGGGGAGATGGGCAGCGATAATTTTGGGGCGGTGATGGGTGCTGTCATGAAGAAGCTTCAGGGCCGGGCGGACGGCAACCAGGTTAAGTCAGTGGTTGAGAAATTACTTCATAAATAATTATTTTTTTATAATCATGAAGGGCGCCCCAATTATTTCATCGTCACGGTGGAAAAAAGCGCTGGCAGCCATTACCGGATGCCTGGGTTTTTTTCTTGTATCGGTTTCGCCTGCACTCGCGCAGGTTAATACCGCAGTGGAAGGCATTGCATTAAGCGACCGTAGTCCGGTTGAAGCGGTATTGTATATCATTTCATGGGTTCTTGGGATTTTAGCCATTATTGCGGTCATTATTGTTATATGGGGCGGTGTAACATGGATGACGTCCGGCGGTAATGAGGAAAAAATCGACCGGGCAAAAAAAATATTGATAAACGGCAGTATTGGTTTGGTGATTATTCTCGCCGCGTGGGGCATTGTGTTGTATGTTCTCAGCGTTTTATCAGGCGCCACGGGAGCCGGATTGGGTGGCGATGGAAACGGCCAGGCATGTGTCGGCTGTACGGTGCCAGGCGGCGGGTCGGAGTTTTATGTATTAGCAACGAATCCTGAAGCCGGTGAAACGGACGTGACGCTCTGCACGGACGTGACAGTCCTTATGAATGCTGATGTTGACCAAGCTACAGTGACTAATGAAACCTTATATGTCCAGGTGGAAGGCGGCGGATCGGACGGCAGTGCCTGTACGGTGAATACCAACTGTGCATCCGCCATCTGTTCCAACGGCAATTGCCAGGGCGACAGTATTCCGGGTGTCCGCGGCTTCGCCCCGGGTGAATCGACTGCGTATTTCAACTTTATTCCGGATAATGAATTTGAGGCGAATACCGTCTATCAGGCTGTGGTTATGGGCGGTTCCGGCGGGGTATTGAGCGAAGATTCGAATGATGACCAGATTGATGACCGGCTGGCGATGACGTCCAGTTACATCTGGACCTTCACGACCGGCAATGATACTGACACCATTCCGCCGACTGTTCAGGAGAATTCCAGTTCACCATTCCCGGCAGACGGAGAGACAGACGTCTGTACGAATACTGTGATTAATTTCGACTTTTCAGAGTCGATGCGTATTACGACATTTAATGACACATTGGCATATGTCCTTGATTCAGCGGGAACACAGGGTAATCCCGCAGATCCGGACTGGTCTGATACCAGATCTCTTCGCGGCTGGAGTTTTGGCGGCAACTTTGATTATGCGCAGGTGCGTCCTTCATCGCAGTTGGATGACTATTCCCTCTATAGCACGCGTTTGTACGCCGGGGATCCAAACGATAATTTTCTCGGCGCGCTGACTGATTCCTGCGGGAATCCGCTTGATGGCGACGGGGACGGCACGGCTGAAGGGGACACCGTCGATAATTACTATGGCTATGATCCGGGCCAGGGCGAATCTGAAGAACCGATTACCTGGGAAACGGGTGAAAATGCAGAATGTACGCCGGTAGTCGAATCGATTTCACCGCTTTCAGATTATTATGGTGAATATGCGGGCAAGCGCGAAGGAGAAGCATGCGGCGGTAATGCCGAGTGCGGTTCAGGCAGCTGTACTAACGGTACATGCGAAGGATATGGCCCAACAACGCTTATGATTTCCGGTTTATATCTGGCGCCCCATCCAGAGGTGATGATGGAAGGTTCTGAACTTTGGGCGTCTGATAGCTTCAATACCTGCTTTGATCAGACTCATTTAGGAAATGTTACGACTAACACGGCAGTCGGCGATGCTTGTTTGGATGATGATCTGCAGTCGACCGGAGAAATTCTCATGCGAACAATCGTTGGTGCGCGCGACACGAGTATCAGCGTGTCGGTGGCCGGCGAGCAAAGTGACCCATCGGACGACCAACTGGAGATACTCAGCCCGTATATCGCTTCAGTAAGTCCGTCCAACGGTTCGATTGGCCAATATGTAACACTCAGCGGCGAGAACTTCGGCGAGGCGACCGGCACGGTTCTTATGCGTTCATCAGACGGCGTGCGTCAATCGACATTGGCGCTGCCGGAAGGCTGCGGGGATGTGTGGGATCCGGAAGAAGTCGTAGCAATTATTCCTGACACCTATACTGACCAGATAACAGGAGCGCAGGGGAACTGGGAAACAGATAATGTCGCGTATATCCAGCTGATTAATGCAGAAAACGGATTATATTCAGACCTTCAGGAGTTCACCTTTTCAGATGTTGTTCGGCCGAATCTATGTTCGATTGCGCCGTCCTGCGATAACGCGGCAGGAACAGCGTTTACTATTACCGGAGAAAATTTTAATGCAAGCCAGGGGGACAGCGAGGCGGTGTTCACATCTGAAAGTGATCCGAATACGGGGTATTACGGTGCAATTTCAAACTGGAGTGATTCGCAGATCGACGGTTCGACTGATGGTAATATGGGGCAGGATGAGTACTGGGTAACGGTGTATGATGCGGAGACCGAGTTGTCGAGCAATGGCAGAGGGTTCGATATCCCTTGCCATGCAGGGCCCAGCGTTTTCACTATTAATTCCTGCAATGAGAATGAAGGCATCTATCCGGTTCCGAACCCGCGTCCAAATGAGGACGAGGCATGTATCAACGCGAATGTAGCGGTGTTGTTTGACCAGGAGATGGATACCGGTTCATTAACAACCGATAATATATTTTTAAAGCAATACAATTCCGGAGCATCCTATGACAGCGCGTTTCCAACGCAGGATGTGAGCGGCCATTTTGACACCGTAAGCTGGTCTGTTGATTACCAGGATTCCACCTATTACGGATTCCAGTTCAACATTGACCAGTCCATCGAAACGGATCCGAACGGCGATCCTACCGGGAATACATCGCAGTACCTCCAGCCGGACACCTGGTATGAATTGACGATTTCAACCGGAGTGAAAAATACCGATGGCGTGAATATGGGTTCAACCTATACGATGCATTTCCATACAGACGACAGCGGCGACGTGTGCGACGTTTCAAGCGTATCTGTCCAGCCGTCTAGTTCGGTTCAGAATGCGTATTGGGATGCCCAGGCAGGAGACCGCTCCAGTGAGACCTATACCGGGTCAGCCTATGATGCGGATTGTAATATATTGGATCCAAACAGCTATGCATGGGATTGGGCGATCAGCGACACCTCAATCGGCGATTTCGGTCCTTTCGGAAACGGAGAGCTTATCGACAGCAGTAATATACAGGATGTCTATGTTGCCGGAAACGACGTTGATAATGAAGGCCGGGCGACCGTGAGCGCGGGCGTCGACCAGACGGGCGATGATGCGTTCTTTACGGTGGATCTTGCGTTTTGCCAGAGCAACGACGATTGCGCATTGTGCACAGGATCAACATGCAATTTTGACACCAGCCACTGCACCCCAGTGATAAATAATTTTTCTCCATCCGACGGGGATCATGGCACATGGGTCGCGGTGAATGGCTGCATGTTTGGTTCGCAAAAAGGATCGATATTTTGGAATTCCGTCGACGGCGCAATAGCGGCTGATACCGCATGGCCGGATTCAAATCGATGCGGTGATACGTGGACAGGTACCCAGATAATCGCGGAGGTGCCGGCGCAGTACGACAGTAACGATGACGGTACGGCAGATACTGACTTGCCGGAGCAGGATTACAATATCGAGGTGGAAACGACATACGGCGATTCGTATGTGAGCGTTGATGCCTTTACTGTTAACGCGACAGAACGGCCGGGCATTTGCAGCATTCTGCCGAATTACGGGGAGGAGTTAGATAGCGTTGTTATCCAGGGGCAGAGTCTCGGAGGTGATGAGGGATTGGCCAGTTTTCTGGATGATCCGAATCGCGTCTCCGCCGAGCCGGACTTTACGAACTGGGAACCGTCTGCAATTGCTACGCGAGTGGCGATTGGCGCGGTTACCGGTTTGTCAGATAACGGGATGGATGGATTTCGTGCCATAGTGAATGGCGCTCCGGATGACCAGTGTTCTGACGATTCGTTCTGTTCAGAGGCGATGGATTTCACCGTCACATGCGACCATAACTTTGATTGCGCAACCGGCTGCTGTTCTGATTCCAATATTTGTGCGCCAGCAGATACCTGTCTTGTTTGCGAGACTGACGAAGAATGTGTGGCGAATGGCCAATGTCCCGGCAGTGTATGCGACAGTAATCGCTGTACGCCGATCGTTAATGCGCTTTCCCCGGCAACCGGGCCGGCAGAAGGTCCGGTTACCGTGCAGGGGTGTTACTTTGGCACGTATAACCCACAAGAAGGATCAGTTGTTTCATTTGGCGTTGATTCGGCCAATATTTTGTGTGCGAACGGCTGGTCCAATACACAAATTATTGCCGAAGTTCCTGCTGTTTTGAGTCAGGATCCTTCCGATGTAACAGTCACAACGCGATACGGCAATACTTCGAATTCTTCACAGTTTACCCTTAGCAATGTATGTTCAAATGGTGCGCAGGTTCGCGGTATTGGGGTTCCGATTCTTTGTGATTTGAGTCCTGGCACAGGACGGGCAGCATCAGATGATGATGCAAGGGCAGGCGCGACCATATTCTATACAGGTACTGATGATCGCTATATTGACGGCGATACACAGGATATTTTTTACGATCTCATCATTGGGAATAACTTTCAGTTTTTAACGACAGATGTGACGACCGCGGAGGTGGGATACGGTTCTGCAACAGGGGACGCTACCGTGCAGGTGAACGCATGTTCCAGTAATGGGCTGCAATTTGGAATAGAGTGCACGCAGGCCGACATCGATTGCGGTCCGGGCCAGTATTGTATTGATAACCTGTGTACTGATAACCCCTGCGGCGGACACGGCTGCAACCCGGCAACAGAGGAAGCGGATTGCGGGGCGGCGAGCGGCTGTTACTTTGAAAACGATCCGGCAATCCTGGAATATTGCTGTGCTAGCCAGCCGACGCTCATTTCGTCCAATGTTTCTGACGGTGATTCTGACTTGTGTCCGAATGCCAGTTTCAGATTGACGTTTTCAGAATCAATGATGAATCTTGACGCTATCGTGCTTCAGAAATATGATGATGTTACTGAGACCTACAGTGACGTATTAATTGGCCGGGATCCGCATCTTTTTACCCAGGGCACGCCTGAAACAGATGATGATGAGTTTGCCGTGAGGATAAAGGTGTACAGCGGCCTTGATACAGATGCGCAATATCGATTGCTCATACAAAGTACCGAGGGGGAACCGGAGCTGCAGCTCCGCAGCCTCGCAACCGCCTTGACGCTGCTGAACGGCGATCAGCAATTTGTATTTACGACAGCGCCTAATTCATGCGTACCGACATCTATTCAGTTGCGTAATGATGAAACTGATTTACAATCGCATACATTTACCGAACCAAACGGAGAAACGAGCTTTACGGCGCATGTCTATGCATCAAACGGTGCAGAGCTGGCACAGACAGACGAAATTGACTGGACTTACGCATGGGATCCGTATTATGACGAAAACCGATGCAATAACGTCGCATGGGTGAATTCGGATGCCAGCCAGGGTGCGGAAGAAGAATCACAGCCGATTGTCAGCGGTACGGAAAATAATGCCATAGAGACGCTTTCAGTAACCGTGTCTGCTGTTGCCGGATGGGGCGGATCGCTCAACGATACGGCGACGTTAAGCACGTTTTTCTGTGATCCGAATTCGACGTGGGAATATGTTGATGAGGTTAACGGGGCAAATTTCCATGCGCATAATTATCCGCAGCATTTCCGCCTCATTTATTGTGCGGACAATGGGCTGCCGGAAATGGACCGCATTGTCGTAAATGATTCGCCCGGACTGAATGACGACTGGTTCCTGCAATACCTGTTTATCAATTCAAGCAATGAAGACCAGGCGTTTGCTGTTCGCGTATTTCCGAATAACTCTAACCTGACGCCGGAAGCATGGTATGAGCAAAATGTGCCGACGCCGGGTTCACCTGGCACAACAACGGTAGACGGGTACGAAGCGGTGCGCGATGGTTCTTCCTATTATATCGGCGCGAGCAATATTGATGACGACACGAATGGTGACGGCATTGATGAGCTGTATAACAATATTTATCTGCTGACTTTCAATGACGAGGACCAGATGGACCAGATAGCTTCCCAGATCATCGACTTCTTTACGTTTAACATGAATATCAGCTATGAGGATTGCGACGGCTCCGATAAATACAAGCTGGTGCGCGATACGAAGCGCGTAACCGACCTTGGTACGATTGCAGGGTTAGCCAATGATTATTATGATGCTCATGGAGAGTATCCTGAACCGCAAAGCCAGAATTTCGGCTCCTATATCAGCGAGCTGACGACCAGCGTCTGGAATTCATGGCAGGGGGCGCTCGGCAATTTATTCGGTGCTACGTTGCCGGAGGATCCGTATAACTTCTTCTATGCCAGTATCCAGGACACGCCGTGGGAAGCGAGCGCGACGCCGTGGATTAGCGACGGGAATGCTCCAGATTGTGAATACGATCCGGACAACAACATTTATTGGGATGAAGCGGGAACCTGCTGGGACCCGGTGAATAACCTGTTCTTCTGTCCGGTGAGTTCTCATGTTTATATGTGGAAGCGGTCAAACGCAAATGATGCATATTTGTACGGAAACTTCGAGTACGAGAGTACAGCGACAGAGGATTACATTGAGCTGAATCCGTTATCAGCAAGTCCGTGCCAGGGCATTTCGAACGCTTCATGCCCGGATTGCTTTGACTATGAAATTTCGAGTGTCCTTGATCCGGGCGGCGACTGGGATTAACAATAATCATCATATACTATGACAAACGGAATCAATCAACCACCACAACCGGGTACGACAGCAGGTCAAACACCTCCGGAAATGGAGGATATCTTCGGTGATATCGATCCGGCGCCCGACAGTCCGCAGATGCCGGTACGGCCCAGGCCGGAGCCTGTTCAACCGCAGCCAAAGCAGTCGGCGCAACCGGTACCTCCGGCAGGGGATGTTTCAACGCAGTTTCCGCTCGCTGATTTGCTTCCGATGGGACAAGAAGGGCCTATGCTTCAGCCTCGGGAATCAGAAGGCGTCGCCGGCCCGAAAAGGGAAGCGGAACGGAAAGTGGGCCGCGGAAGCAGGATGCGCCTAATGATCATTGTGGTTGCTGCGATTGTCGTCGTCGTTGCAGGCGGTGTTACATACTATGTCATTACACGCGGCGACGGTTCAACGCAAACACCCACGAATACTGATGCTCTTAACCAAATTGCTCCGGTTATTGAGGAAACTCCTGTTGATACGGAGCAAGCGCAGCCGGAAGCGGCCGGTCCTGTTATGGATTCGGACGGCGACGGTCTCCTGGATTCGCGCGAAGCCGAGCTTGGTACGGATCCTCAACTTGTAGATACGGATAACGATCTGTTAACGGATAAGCAGGAAGTGGAAATTTATAAGACGGACCCGAACAATAAAGATACAGACGGTGATGGGTATAAGGATGGCGAAGAGGTGCGCAACTTCTTCAATCCAAACGGTCCCGGCAAGCTGCTGGAGGTGAAAGATGTGGCCAGCGAATTCAACGAACAAGAAAAAAATAATGAATAATTCATATGTTTGAACAGAACCAACCGCCACAACAACCCCAACAGCCGATGCAGCCGCAATCCGTCGCTCCGCAGCAGACAGGAAATCTCGGGCTCGGCCAGTCTCCGTCGTCACCATCGCCTTCGGCAGGTGAACAGAGCCGTGTGTATACGATGCCGGAGAAATTTATGCCTCCCAAATCCGGTAAAGGAGGATCAGGCGGCGGCAAGAAAATTGCCTTTATTATCGCATTAGTCGTAGCTGTTATCATCATCGTTGTTGCAGCCGTTGTGTATGCGTTGCAGCTGACAACGAAACAGGAGGAACCGACGCCGACATCTAATGTCAATACGGCCAATACGACGCCGGCAGCCAATGAAAATATGAACGAGAACGCAAATGAGGAAAGCAATACGAACCTCGGCACGCTGCTCAATACGAATGTGAATGAAGATCTGGGAGAGAATATCAATGAAGGACTGTTCCCGAATGACAATCAGAACGCAAATGCGAATGCCAACACTAATGCGGCAGTGCCGTTTCCGGATCGCTCTGATGTGACCTCTGCGCGCGATAAGGACAAGGATAAGCTGACGGATGAAGAGGAAGCGCTCTATGGGACGAAATTTGAGCTTCCTGATACGGATCACGACGGCTTTGTGGACGGGACAGAAGTTTTAAACGGTTTTTCGCCGTCCGACAAGGATGAAACACTTTTGAATACCGGCCAGGTCATCCAGTATGACAACAAGCAGTTTGGATGGGTGATGAATTATCCGGCAAAGTGGTTTGCAGAACCTCTTGACGAAACGAACAGGGAAATCGTATTTACCTCTGATTCCGTCGATGGAGAACTGGTCGAAGTCATTATATCGGATAATCCGAAGGGACAGACTGCTGCGCAATGGTTTGCCGCGCTCTACGAGGATATTGAACCGGGAGATCTTGAAGCGGTTACGCTTGGAAGCTTAAAAGGCATTGTCAGTCCGGACGGCTTCACTTATTACTTTGCCGACAGCAACTATATCATTGGCATCCTGTATAATTTTGGAACGAAAGATGAGGTGCATTTTCAGACGACGTTCCAGATGATGGTCGACAGTTTCGCCTACACGCCCAAGAAGAAGACATCGACAACAAATACCAATACCAATACTAACAACAACAGCAATACAAATACGCAATAACGCATGCCATCAGTTGAATTCATAGAAAAGACGCCGCTGCCCGAATTGACCGCATATGCGGTTACCGCAGCGTTCGAGGCGGCACAGGAGGTACTGGGAATACCGGAAGAACTTGCAGTCACGGTTGTTGTGGTTTCTGATGAGGAGATCCAAGCGGTGAACAAGAAATACCGGGGGAAAGACAGTCCGACGGATGTTCTGTCGTTCCGATACGATACGGCCACCGCTGAACTGTTGCTCGGTGCGGATCAGATACGGCGGCAGGCTGAAGAACTGCAAGTTCCGGTGGAGGATGAAGCCCGGCGTATGATTATCCATGGATTGGTGCATGTTATGGGGCATGACCATGAAGAATCGCAAGAACAGGCCCAGAAGCAAGAACAATTAGAAGAATCGATTGAACAATTATGGCAAAAAAGAAGATAAATAAACTGCGGAAAAGCTTTTACTTTGCGTGGCGCGGAGTAAAATATACGTTTTTAAACGAGCAAAACTTCAGGCTTCAGCTGTTGGCCGCAATAATCGTTGTTATTTGCATGGCTGCGTTCCGAATTAAGCAGTGGGAGGCCGTTGCATTGATCCTGATGGTCGCTTTTGTGCTGACAGCGGAGATACTGAATACCGTTTTGGAGCGATTTGTTGATATTCTACAGCCGCGTCTCCACGTATATAGTGAAATTATTAAAGACATGATGGCAGCGCTCGTATTACTATCATCGATTTCTGCATTGTTGATAGGTTTTATCATTTTTTACCCCTATTTTTATACACTCATCGCTGATTTTGTGTTATAATATCCGCACATGCGAAAGCAGTTGATTCATTATGGCTAAAGACGAAATCATCACAGGATTGGATATCGGATCGTCATCGATCCGTGTTGTAAGTGGGCAGGTAAAGCCCGGCCAGGACGGCGAAATGACGGTTCATATCATCGGGGCGGCAGAATCACCGGCAGAAGGAGTGAGCAAAGGCGCTGTTGTTTCAATTGAAGATGCAGTATCCAGTATATCGTCAGCTCTGGAGAAATGTGAACGCATGACCGGCGTGCCGATTGAGCATGCGAT
Source organism: Candidatus Kerfeldbacteria bacterium (assembly GCA_043813585.1). Lineage (GTDB taxonomy): Bacteria > Patescibacteriota > Patescibacteriia > UBA9570 > XYC2-FULL-38-9 > JBDRKW01. Next base: position 325,160 of record JBDRKW010000020.1, on the reverse strand, counting down.
TGTCAGCGTGAACGGCGCTCATGTGATTGCCCAGGAAAGCCAGGGTATTGTTGCCGTTTCAAAGGCAAGCGGTGAAATCGGCGAGGATGATATTGACCGTGCGATTGAAGCGGCCCAGAGCATGGCAACACCTCCCAATTACGAAATATTGCATGTTATTCCGCGTACATTTACGGTGGATGACCAGACCGGCATCAAGGATCCGGTCGGCATGACGGGAATTAAACTGGAGGTAAGTGCGCAGATTATTCTTGGAATGACATCGCAGGTCAAGAATATCACGAAATCAATCTACCGAACCGGCGTTGATATCAACGAATTAGTGGTTGAGGTGCTCGCATCTTCAGAAAGTGTTTTGTCGAAGCGTGAAAAAGACCTGGGTGTTGCCCTGGTCAACATTGGAGGAGCGACTACCAGCCTGATGGTGTTTGAAGATGGGGATGTGCTTCATACGAAGATCATACCGGTTGGTTCGGGACATATCACAAATGATATCGCGATCGGGCTTCGGACATCTGTGGACATTGCAGAAGAGGTAAAGAAGCAATATGGAACGGCATTGGCAGAAGAGGTCGGCAAGCGCGATGAGATCGACCTTGCCAAAATTAATCCGGATGAGAAAGTGCTGGTGTCAAAAAAAGAGGTTGCGGAAATCATCGCTGCCCGAACGGAAGAAATTTTTGATATGATTCGCAATGAGCTCCGTGCGATAGACCGTGACGCCAAGCTGCCGGCAGGAATTATCTTTACCGGGGGAGGAGCAAAACTGAACGGCCTTATCGATATGGCGAAGACGCATTTCCGCATGTCTGCTTCTATCGGATACCCGAAGCACATTCAGACGCCGATTGATAAGATTGAAGACCCGAGTTTCGCAACTGCGATTGGTCTGGTACTGTGGGGCCAAGGCCTGCATGAAGGAGCCAACCGTCCGGGTCTGCGCAATTTGTCTACTGTCACAGATGTGACCGGCCGGATGGGAAAGTGGCTGAAATCACTCATGCCGTAACAGGTAAACACTGGTATGGTGAGACAGCTCGTGGGAGCTGTTTTTTTGAACGTATACATTTTTTATACAGAAAGTCTTGCCATTTTTTTGAGTATAGGATAGACTAGTTTCATGTCAAAAATTGTATAATATATTGAATACATTTTTGTCTCAACATGAAAAAAAGTAAGAAATCATCTATGGAAGTTAAACCCGAGATAGAAACATTTGCAAAGATTAAAGTAATTGGCGTCGGCGGATCCGGAGGGGCCGCTATTGAACGTATGATGGAAGGCGGTGTCAAAGGAGTAGAGTTCTTGGCGGTGAATACAGATGCCCAGGCTCTGCATCATTCACCTGCAAAAAATAAAATTCACATCGGGAAAACCACAACCAGAGGCCTCGGCGCAGGAATGGACCCGGAACTTGGATATAAAGCGGCGGAAGAAAATCAAGAAGAGATCCAGCAAGCCCTGAAAGGCTGCGATATGGTATTTATCACATGCGGTCTGGGCGGCGGTACCGGTTCAGGAGCAGGTCCGTTGATTGCCCAGATGGCGAAGGAAGCAGGCGCTCTGACGGTTGCTGTAGTGACCAAGCCGTTTGAGTTTGAAGGAGCGCAGCGCCAGCAAATTTCAGAGAGTTCGCTGCATGAACTATCAGAAAAGGTGGATACGATTATTACTATCCCTAACGACAGAATCCTGCAGATAATCGACAAAAAGACATCATTATTGGATGCTTTTTCAGTGGTAGATGAGATTTTGCGGCAGGGCGTCCAGGGCATCTCTGACCTCATCACCGTACCGGGCCTCATCAACGTCGACTTTGCCGATGTAAAAGCTATTATGGCGGATGCCGGTTCGGCCCTGATGGGTATCGGACGTTCGGGCGGTGAGAATCGCGCGATTGATGCGGCCAAAGCTGCAATCGACAGTCCGCTGCTTGAAGTTTCTATTGACGGAGCAAAAGGCATCCTCTTCACTATCACCGGCGGATCCAACCTCGGCATGTTTGAAGTAAACGAAGCGGCGCGCGTTATCACGGAAATGGCTGATCCAAACGCACAAATTATTTTTGGCTCTGTGATTGACGATAATATGAAGGATGAAGTGCAGGTGACTGTTGTCGCAACGGGCTTTGGCAATACACCGCGTTCTTCAAAAAAGGTTGAGGCGACAAACCCGTTCAGGGATATCGAAGCAATTCAACCGCAGCGCGAAGAGCCGGCGGCGCCGATGCCGGCAGCACCAGCCGCAAAGAGCATCATGGATGAAGAAAAAGTAGACAATTCAGAGGAAGAAGATCTTGATATCCCGGCGTTCATCCGCAAGAAGATGATGTAGCACGTGAACACATAGTTAGTACATAGAAGAATCTGCCGCATCGTGCGGCAGATTTTGTTTCTCCCCAATTTTATTCGCAGATATTTACTTATTTACTGGAAATCAGTATACTCATTGTAGATATTTACAATATATTAATGCATAATCGTATGGGAAAAAAGATCCAAGTATTTATTGCCGCGCTGGTTGCAGTCGGCGTTTTTTCACTGGCTGTGCCGGATGCGCTTGCAGCCGGTTCGTTTTATGTCCATTCCGCAAACGGAAATAACGGCAACAGCTGCAAAACAACCGCAAAACCGTGTAAGACCATACAGGGTGCGCTGAACAAGATCAAAGACTTGAATGATCCAAGCAACAGCACGATGTATCTGAAAGGAACGTTTAACGAGGATCTTGTGATCGATGGAGATGCGGGTGCGAATTTAACAGGTCTGCGGTTGACTGCCTGGGATGCAAACAATAAGCCGCTGCTTGACGGTACCGGCCGCTATGCGGCATTAACTGCCCGGTATATTGACGGATTGAAAATTGATCGAATTAAAATTGCAAATTCAGTTGTCGGACTGTATCTGTATGGATCGTCCTCAAAGCTGATGGACGGTGCGGAGATCAAATACAATACGATTTATGATCTGACAAACACTAGTGGCAGCGTTATCGGTATCCAGGCCTACAATATAAAAAACGGTTTATTCCGGGAAAATACAATCAAGGACAACGTTCTCAATCTTACGGATAAAAGCGGATCTGATTCGATGTATGGCATGTATCTGACATACGTCTACGATACGACGGTTCGAAAGAACACCATATCGAAGATTAAGGCAATAAACACCGCTCAGGCGACTGCGAATAGCCATACGTCAAGCGTTTATGGAATTTACGTGAATGATTCGAAATCGATGGCAATCCGCGGCAATACGCTGCAAGGGCTGCGCTCACTGGAAACCAGTTCGCTGAATAACACGCATCAGTATGCAAACACCTATGGCATTTATGCGAATAACAGCGTTGATCTTAAAATACGCGGCAATGAAGTTGATCCGTTGTCGGCAAAAGTTGATTTAACCAGTTCAACCTCAACCGGCCAGAGCTACCTGGCGGGTATTTACATTTACGACGCAGTAGAAAATGAAGATGGTGAAAATTACGTATATAACAACAATGTCCGGAATTTAACATCATCATGCAAGGGTTCAGACTGTACCGGTATTTCTACTGGCATGAAGATTTCGTATGCCAGCAACCTCAAGGTGTACGAAAATCGCATAAAATCTCTCTATACAATAACGAAATCAGAGGCGTCGACACTGTACTCGTATGTCTATGGAGTTGACGGACCGTACCTTTCTTCCAATGTAATGTTGATCGACAACACCATAGGAGGGCTCGATTCTGTCAGTTCGTATTCCGGCGACTATACATCGTCTGAACAGAAGATATATGGCATCAACGCCTGGGGTTCGCCTGGAACGAAAATCAGGAAGAATACATTTCAAAATTTCAATTCAAAAACCAATAACAGCGATGCGGACCATTATTCCGACGCCGGCACAATCTATGGAGTGCTGATCGAAGACAGCCATAACTCTGATGTGAAAAGTAATGCAGTGAACGGTTTTGACTGTCTGTATGTTGATTCGGGACATAACGGTTATGCAAAGTGCACGCAGTACGGAATATCCGCCAAAGAAGCCGACAATCTCTTAATTGAAAAGAATACGCTGCATAGCCTTGATATGACGTTGAATACGACCGATTCATCCGAATCATCGACCATGAGCGGCGTGTGGTATGGCTTGCGCTTAGCGGATTTGAGCAATGCAACCGTTAAAAACAATACCGTTCGCTCTTCCGTGAATAAATTGACAGGTGCCGGCACGAACTACGGCGGCCTCTATACGTATGGTTTGTATGTTGAAGATGTAGTGCATTCAACAATCAACAAGAATAAGGCGTATGGCATCGAAAGTTCGGCCGGGTCACAAGGGTATCTGGAAACATACGGCATGTACCTGAACGACAGCCACGGGACGACTATTCGCGGCAACCAGCTGCGCGGCATCAAATCTGCGATGACGGGGTCGTCAGGCGATAATTACTGCACGGGCATGTACGTCTCGTCGTCATATCCGCTCTTCATCAACAGCAATGTCATCAGGAATTTTACCTGTACGTCGAATGGAGATCTCTACATGTACGGTATTCTGTTCCGTGATGATGCAAGCGGGGTGCGCGCGTTTAATAATGTTGTCATGAGCGAATCGAAGAGCAGCGCGGATGAGCATGTGGGCGTAAAATTCCAGGGAAAGGGTACGGCTGACGCGCATCTTATCAACAACACCATTGCCAAGTGGCGGTATCCGTTGTATATCCAGGGCGGCAAAGAGTATCGTCTGCGTAACAATATCCTTCATGCTGCCGGGACCGGCGCATACGCTCTCGTCATCGGGATGAACAATGTTGATGCAAATACGTTGTATTTCAACTACAACTTGTACTACAATAGCAAGTCAAGCTCGAAGGAACGGCTGGTCTACGATATCGACAATGCTGAAAAGATTCACTTTGGCGATTGGAAGAACAAGAACGGGACCTACGGGTATGATACAAAATCGATCAACAAGAGGACCTATCTCACCTCGAAAGGCCGGTTAAAGGCGAAGTCCTATGCGATCGATGCCGGATCGTCGACTAATCCCTATTCACCATCCAGCACTGCAGGAAAGATGCTCAAAACTGATATTGACGGACAATCTCGTCCGGCAAAATCTGGCACACCGGTCGATATAGGCGCAGACGAATACAAGAAATAACATCTGAATATTCTTGAAGCCGGTCCATTGCATCTGGACCGGCTTTTTGGTACAGTAGTGGCATGCGCTGTGCTGCCTGCCATGCTGAAGATACGCGCGTCATTGACTCGCGCGTCATAGAAGACGGCGCTGCGATCCGAAGACGCCGCGCGTGCGAGAAATGCTCGTTCCGGTTTACGACACTGGAAGAACTGGAAATATTGCAGTTGACTGTTCGCAAAGCAGACGGTTCTGAAGAGCCGTACAACAAGGAAAAGCTGGCGCAGAGCCTTCGCATTGCTCTTCAAAAAAGGCCGGCTGCGAATACAGCGGCATTGAAAAAAACCGTAAACAGGATTGAACAGGAGATCCAGACGAAAGCGCATGACAACCGCATATCAACCCAGGAAATCGGAGAGATCGTGATGAAGCACTTGCGAAAGCTGGATAAGGTCGCGTATGTCCGCTTTGCCTCTGTCTACCGGTCGTTCGAGGATATTGCGGAGTTTGCCGATGAACTTGAGAAATTGGGCACAAAAAAAAGGAAACCAATCAAAAAATCAAAACAATAAACAACGCCTATGCATTGGCATAAAGTACCCCCGTCAAATGAATTCAACCCGAGGAAGCGGCTCGGCCTTGTCCACGTTTACACGGGAGAAGGGAAGGGGAAGAGCACGGCTGCGCTCGGCCTGGCGGTGCGTGCTGCCGGCCAGCAGCTGAAAGTCATGATTATCCATTTTATCAAGGGGCATAAGGATTATGGCGAGCTCATTATCCAGGGAAAGTTAAGCCCGTTTATTGAGATCATTCAATTTGGGACGCCCGACTATACCGACCTGGATGATCCGGCAGCAATGGATATCTACCTGGCAAACCAGGGGATGGAGTTTGCGCGCAAAGCAATGCGCACGGAGCGCCCGGACGTGATGGTGCTGGACGAGATTAACACGGCAGCGGCGCACGGCCTTGTGGATCTGAATGAGGTGCTGGATTTTATTGATAATAAGAATCAAAATACCGAATTGATTCTGACCGGGCGCGACGCACCGCCTGAACTGCTGAATGCGGCCGACATTGTTACCGTGATGACGGCAACACGGTCTCCCTATGATGAGGACTTTGTTCCGCGGCGGGGCATCGAGCATTAATACCCAACATATGAAAAGAGTTTACAATCTCCTCACCATCATCGGATTCGTTGTTGGCGCGTCGCTATGCAGTGTATTGCCTGCGCGAGCCGAAGGGGTTGAATCGTATGATTTTTTCTTCGGTGAATGGGCGGAATCGTTTTGGTCGTATTACGGCGGTTGTGAAAACGATGATAATACCCGTTGTATCGATGCTGATAATGGCAATACGTTTTTTCGGGTCGGCGAGCAGGGCGTGTATCAGGGGATGGCACAGCAGCAGGGCCCCAAAGTGAATGATACACGCGGTAAGTTCGTTCTAAAATATAAGTATAAGGTAGAAACGGAAGAGCCGGCCGATAGCAGAGATGACTATGGGTTTATCGAGATTCGCGATACAGAATCCGGCGGTGCTCATTATCGAAAGGTGTTTTATCCCGGCGATGCCGTTGGTGGATGGACATCAATAAAAGTCCGCCTTCCTGTTTTTTTGGCGAGCAAACCTTTACGATTAAACGTCGAGATGCGAAATAATGTTGGCGAACCCACGGTCCTTTATATGGATAGCATCAGCGTAAAACGGCGTTTCCCGCCGCGCATCAACGGAACTGTTTATGAAACAGCGTCAGAGAAGGCATTCCCGATGTCCGGGGTAAAAGTCCACCTGAAAAATTGGAAAAAAACGAAGATTCTAATGACAACATATACGGATGCGAACGGGTATTATGAATTTTACCCGGTCAAGAAAGATCGACGATATCGCGTTGTGGCAAAGAGTACCCCCCGGCGGGTAGCCAGAAAAATAGGAAAAAAGATACGATTCGGCCAAACCAGAATAAAAGATATCTATTTCAAATAGAATTCTGAGGGTAGACAAAAAACACCCCAAGATGTTGGGGTGTTTTTGGTTATTTTGGGCTTTTCCACACGCCTTGGCCGTATTGTCATGCCAAATAAAGCGTGATAGAATAATTTCACGCTCTAGATACCATATGTAGTTATTCAGACTCATTTTTTATACTATATATAGATTTCTGCTGAAGTTCGCAAAAAGGAGCAACGGAGACGATGAGGAGGAAAATCAATGGCGCAGCCAGAACGCCACGCCTGTGGCGGCTGTGTCTTTCACTCTCAAAAAAAGTATCAAACTAAGGAAACGTATATGAGCTATGAATTGACGGGATTGCGGCGGCAGGTCTTCCATGACAGGTACGCACTCAAAAATGAAAAAGGCGACCGGGTTGAGGATACGCCGGACGAGATGTGGCACCGTGTTGCGCGCGCAATCGCATCAAACGAGACCACGCTGGAGAAAAAGCAGGAGTGGGAAAAGAAGTTTTTTGATGCACTGGAGGGGTTTAAGTTTGTTCCCGGCGGGCGCATTCTTTCCGGCTCCGGCTCCGGCGTTGAACTGACGTTTTACAATTGTTATGTTATTCCGTCTCCGGATGACAGCCGCGGCGGGATTTTTGAATCTGTCCGGACGATGGTGGAGATTATGTCCCGGGGCGGCGGAGTTGGAGTTAACCTTTCAACATTGCGGCCGCGCGGTGCGTATGTGCAGGGAGTCAACGGAAGCGCATCCGGAGCAGTGTCGTTTGGAGGACTGTATTCATTCGCGACCGGCCTGATTATTCAGGGCGGATCGCGCCGCGGCGCGCTCATGCTCATGCTCAACGACGACCATCCGGACATTGAAGAGTTCATCACAGTCAAGCGGGAGATGGGCAAGGTGACGAACGCCAACCTGTCGGTCTGCGTTTCTGACCGGTTTATGGAAGCGGTGGAAAATGATGCGGACTGGGATTTGAAATGGGGGGGAGAGGTGTTCAAGACCATCAAGGCGCGCGAGCTGTGGGTTACGATCTGCGATTCGGCGCACGCATCCGGCGAGCCGGGGGTCGTGTTTATGGAACGGTATAACAAGGAATCGAACAGCTGGTATTTTGAGGATATAATCTGCGTGAATCCGTGCGGCGAGCAGGGGCTTCCGGCATGGGGCGTCTGCAACCTCGGTTCTGTTAATCTTTCGGCGTTTGTCAGTGATGACGGCGTGTTTGACCGCGAAGGATTGAAAATGACAGTGCGCACGGCAATTCGGTTCCTGGATAATGTTGTTGATGTGACTCCGTATTTCTTCAAGGAGAACGAGCAGGCGCAGCTGCGGATCCGGCGGACCGGTTTGGGCACCATGGGTCTTGCCGATGCGCTGATAAAATCAAAGATTCGGTATGGCACGGATGAAGCGATTGCATGGTGCGATGACGTGTACGCGCTCATCCGCGACGAAGCGTATCGCGAGTCCATTGAGCTGGCCAAGGAAAAGGGCACTTTCCCGGAGTTCCATGCAGAAAAATATTTACAGGGCCGGTTTATCCAGCGCCTCCCTGAAGACATTCGGCAGGATATCGGCCAATACGGCATCCGAAATGGCTTGTTGCTGACCCAGGCGCCGACCGGCAGCACCGGCATTCTCGCAGGCGCGAGCTCCGGCATTGAACCGGTATTTGACTTTGCATTCAAGCGCAAAGACCGGCTGGGCGAGCATATTGTATTCCATCCCATTTATGAGCGGTGGAAGAATGTCAATCCCGAAACGAAAGATGAGGATAAACCGGAATATTTTATTACCGCCAAAGAGTTGACTCCGCTCGAGCATGTGAAGATGCAGGCCGTCATTCAGAAATACACGGATTCATCTATCTCGAAAACAGTGAACGCCCCTCATGACCATAAAGTTGAGGATGTGCAAAAGTTGTATATGGACGCGCATAAGTTAGGGTGCAAAGGGATTGCATACTATCGGGACGGCTCCCGCGATGCAGCGGTACTCGAGTCAATTACGGATAAGGACTCTGGAGCTGATAATGCGAAGAAAGCGAGCGAACAAGCGCCATCGGATGCAGAGGCGTCCAGGAAAGAGCTGGCGCCGCGCGTGCGGCCCGAGGTTGTCCCTGGTGCGACGTATAAGATCAAGACCGGGTACGGCACCATGTTTGTGACTATTAACCATGACGAGGAAGGCAAGCCGTTTGAGGTGTTCGCAACCATCGGGAAAGCAGGCGGGTTCTTCGCCGCAAAATCAGAAGCGATCTGCCGGTTGATTTCGCTCAGCCTGCGTTCCGGTATCCCCGTTGATACGATTATCGACCAGATGAAAGGGATTCGCGGCCCGATGCCGAGCTGGGGCAAGCACGGCCAGATCCTTTCTATCCCGGATGCCATTGCCCAGGTCCTGACGGAACACATGAAATCGGCGCAAGGCAAGCTGAACCTGCTGTTTAGGGAAGAGTCGACTCCGGCAAAGGAGCTTGAAGAAGGCGAACCGCTACAGTCAGCCGACGAGATGATAGGCAAGTTGGAAGAGGTGGCGGTTGGCGGTGAAGCGTCAGAAGAAGAGAGGTCGTCTGCGTCCATTGCCAACGTCGGCATGGCGCCTGAATGCCCCGACTGCGGCGGCATCCTTACCATGGCAGAGGGTTGTATGACCTGCCACGGTTGCGGCTATTCCAAATGCACTTGATAAAGGATATTTCTTCCAAAGCCTCGATTGACTAGTCGGGGCTTTTCGGCCTGAATGGCCTTGAAGGATTATCAATAACTCCGTATAATTGGCTGTATGAACATGAATAAACAATTTACCGTTTTGAAGGTCGTTTCTGCCGTTGTTTTGATTGCATTTGGCGCAGGCGGCCGGTATCTTCTGAAGGATGTGCCGAATATTGAGACAATTACGGTAGTCGCACTGTTGGCTGGATCGCTGCTGGGAGGAGTATGGACAATCATTGTCGGTCTTGTAGTTGTAGCGATCACGGATATCTTTATCGGGAATACGAGCATTATGCTCTATACCTGGTCTGCGTGGGCGGCAGTCGGCTTGTTTGGCTGGGCAGTGCGGAAACGCGGCAAAACGCCGCTGCGCCATTCGTTCGAGCTGACAGGCATGGGCCTGTTTGCGAATGTCTTCTTTTATGCCTGGACAAATTTTGGCGTGTGGCAGATGGGGTGGATGTATCCAAAGACGCTTGATGGTTTGGTGATGTCGTATGTTGCCGGGTTGCCGTTTCTGAAATATCAGATGATCGGGACGTTGATCATTGTTCCAAGCGTATCGTTCATCGCATTGCATGCATGGAAGCGGGCGCCGCAGTGGCTGGCGCGCAGGAATGAGCAGGTTCAGGCGGGAGGAGACTTGAATTGCGCATCCTATGGCAAAGATCGATAAACAAACCGGACAGGCAGATACGGCCGCCAGTAAAAAAACGGCGAAGCGCGACGTGGATACGGTTGCGCTGAGCATCGACACGAATGCTCTTGCCAACCAGAATCACAAGATCCTGCTGGAGATTTTGAAGATCACCAAGCACATGAAGTGGATGCAGGTGGCGCGTTTCATTGCAGTAGTTATTTTTCTTGTCGTGCCTCTTATCATTTCTATCATTGCGCTGCCATGGATAATGGACAGTTTCCAACCAATTTTTGACATGTACTCCGGAGTTCTCGGAACAACAGGATCAGACTCGGGAACATTTATGGATTTATATACGCAAACTCCTCATTAACCAATAATCATATGAATGTCACAAAAAAAACCATTTTCGGAGAGCTATTGAATGAGTATCCTGATACAGTGGAGGTCCTTCGCAAGTATTTGGGCGAGGCCTATTGTTTAACCTGCCCAGGGAAGATGTACGACACGATCGGAAACGGAGCGATGGTGCACGGTTTGTCTGATGAAGACGCCGATAACATGGTGAAAGACCTACAGGAAGTCGTGGATACTGCGGATGCTGCAAAGGGGACAGAACAAGAGTCAGATTCAGATAATAATTGAAACCATGCAGAATGCAGCAATCGCATTTGTTGCCACTTTTGTAATCGGTTTGCGCGGTTCTGTTAACGAATAGCATATATGGCATCCATCGATTTACAACAACTGAAAAAGAAGATCAAAAGAACTTGGGAGCTGCTCCGGCTCGATGAGTCGAAGCAGCGGATTTTGGATTTGGAAGTCGAAACAGCAGAGCCGGATTTTTGGAAGGATCAGGAAAAAGCGAAGGAGCGTTCCCAGGAGTTGAATGAGCTGCTGGAAGAAGTCGGCCAGTGGGAAGTAATTCAGCAAGAGGTTGACGACCTTATAGAGTTATCCGCGATTGCAGAGCAAGAAAAGGACGCTTCGGTCAGGAAAGACATCGATGCGCGAACGGCAGAACTGATGAAGCGGTTTGAGGAATTGGAGTTTTATCTAATGCTGAGTGAAGAGCATGATTCAAGAGATGCAATACTTTCGATCCATGCCGGAGCCGGAGGCACCGATTCCCAGGATTGGGCGGAGATGCTGCTGCGCATGTATTTGCGGTTTTGCGAACGGCGCGGCTGGAAAGCCACCATCCATGAAATTTCCAAAGGCTCTGAAGCGGGGATAAAGAGCGCGACTCTACATGTGAAGGGCCGGTATGCATACGGATACCTCCAGTCGGAGAACGGTGTCCACCGCCTCGTGCGCATTTCTCCTTTTGACGCGGAGGCGATGCGTCATACCAGTTTTGCGTTAGTTGAAGTCATACCGGATTTGGGAGAAAACGTTGAGCTTGACATAGACGAGCAGGATCTTCGCATCGACGTGTTCAGGGCAAGCGGCCACGGCGGCCAGAGCGTGAACACGACCGATTCAGCGGTGCGCATCGTCCATATTCCGACAAACATAACAGTTACATGCCAGAGCGAGCGGTCACAGCAGCAGAACAAGGCGAACGCCATGCATATTCTCAAAAGCCGGCTGCACCAGTTGTATGAATCTGAGCGCGAAGAAGAGCGGAAGAAGCTGCGCGGCGAATACTCTTCAGCAGAATGGGGGAGCCAGATCCGCTCGTATGTGCTGCATCCGTACAAGATGGTCAAAGACCACCGGACGAAGCATGAGGTGAAGAATCCGGATGCTGTACTGGATGGCGATTTGGAAGGTTTTATGGAAGCATACCTGCGCTGGAAGCAGGGTGAAAGGAAGAAAGATGGCATTGCCAACGACGATTAAAATACGTATAATTCAAATCCTATGTGCGGAATAATAGGATATTTGGGAAAATCACAGGCGAAACCCGTTATTCTTGAGGGTTTAAAGCGGATGGAATACCGTGGGTATGACTCTGCCGGTCTTGCTATATTGGAGGATCAGAATGTAAAAATCTGCAAGCGCCAGGGCAAGCTGTCGAATTTATTATCGGCGCTGGAAAGCCAGGACGTGACCGGTTCTGTTGGCATTGGACATATCCGGTGGGCGACGCACGGGGAGCCGAGCGACGTGAATGCCCATCCTCATTCAGATTGCCGCGATGAAGTGTTTATTGTCCATAATGGCATAATTGAAAATTATCCCGAGCTGAAGAAAAAATTGCAGAAGAAGAACCATACCTTTACCACTGAAACAGATACCGAAGTGCTTGCCCATCTTATCGAGATGCACCATCCGGACGGCGTCAGCCTCGAGGATGCGGTGCAGGCCGCGTTAAAGGAAGTGGTCGGCGCATATGGAATCGCAGTAGTGTCATCCCGCGATCCGGAAAAGATCGTGGCAGCCCGGCTGGGGAGTCCGCTCGTTCTTGGAATCATCGGGGAAGGGGAATTCATTATCGCATCTGATGTGACAGCAATCCTTCCGTATACGCGGGAAGTCATTTACATGGATGAAGGGGAGATTGCAACAGTGACGCCGGATGGATATTCAATAAAAACTCTGGATAATAAAGAGGTATCAAAGACCGCGAACCGCATTGAATGGGATATTGCCGAAGCGGAAAAACAGGGTTATCCGCATTTTATGCTGAAGGAGATCATGGAGCAGCCGGATGTTATAAAAAATGGGTTACGCGGCCGTCTGCTGCCGGAAGAGGGCTTAGCTCACCTGGGTGGATTTATCGAGAAACAGAAAGAATGGCGGAAAATCAAACGGATCATTCTTGTTGCCTGCGGATCGGCGTCCTACGCCGCAACTGTCGGTGAATATATGCTTGAGGAGTATGCCGGGATTTCAGTGGAGGTGGAGGTTGGTTCGGAGTTTCGGTATCGGCAGCCCGTCATAGATGATATGACCGCGGTTATTGTTGTATCGCAATCAGGCGAAACCGCGGACACGATCGCATCACTTCGAGAGGCAAAGCGCCATGGCGCGCTGACGTTCGGAATAGTCAATGTGGTCGGTTCAACCATTGCACGCGAGGTTGACAGCGGTGCGTACGTGCATGCGGGTCCGGAGATCGCCGTCGCATCGACAAAGGCATATGTCGGCATGCTGAATATGTTCGCGTTGTTGACAATAGCGCTCGGGCGGCAGCGTGGCATGTCGGTCGTTACCGGACAGCGTATCGCCAAAGAATTATGGGCGCTGCCGAATAAAATAAAAAAAGTACTCGAACAAAGTGACGACATTCTTCAAATCGCAAAAAAATACCAGAAGCTGGATCATGCATTTTATCTGGGACGAAAATATAACTTTGGTACAGCCAAAGAGGGCGCGCAAAAGATGAAGGAGATTTCGTATGTGCATGCAGAAGGGTATCAGTCGGGCGAGTTGAAGCACGGGCCATTGGCGCTTATCGACGACCGGTTTTATTCCGTATTTATCGCGCCGAAGGATTCCGTATTTGAAAAGAACCTTTCGAATCTGCAGGAGCTGCGGGCGCGCAATGGAAAGGCTATTGTGCTGACAACCGAAGGAACAACTGAATTCGATGATATTGCAGATGACGTTATTACAATACCGAAAACGCTGGAGATGCTGACGCCGATCCTCGCGATTATTCCTCTGCAGCTACTGGCCTACCATACGGCGGTATTGCGCAAGTGCGATGTGGACCAGCCGAGGAACCTGGCAAAGTCTGTAACTGTGGAATAGCTTGCGTTAGGCGCTTTATTTTGATACGATAGCAGAGATGACAACTCTCCCGCAGACTTGGGGAGAGTTTTATGTTTCATTCGCAATTGCATAAATCGAACAAGCTACTGCTAGCCTGCGCCGGGTTTATTGTTGGAATCTGCGCTGGTCAGATGTTTGATGTTCGGTTCAATGTATTGGTCGGCGCGGCGGCCGTATCAGCTGCGGTTTATCTGTTGGGAAAGCGGCAGCCGACTGTTTGTATTTTTGCAATATGTGGATTGGCATGTTCGCTAGGGATGCTGCGAGGTGCGCGCCAGGAGCAAGTGCATTCTGAAGCGTTCGGCTGGGTGGAATCGGCTGCCGGTATAATCGTCCGCGAACCGGAGCTGCGTCTTTCATCGCAACGGTTGGTTGTACAAACAGACGCGGTAGACGGTCTGGTGCTGGTAACCGCATCATTGCAGCCGCGCTACCGGGTTGGCGACATGGTGAAGTTGTCGTGTGAACTTGAGCAGCCCGAGCCGTTTGACGGCTTTCGGTACGATAAATACCTGGAGCGTTACGGCATTACAGCGCAGTGCTACCGCCCCAGTATCCATCTTGCCGGCCGCGAAACGTCGTTGTCGACAATTATTCTTGATGCGAAGCAGCGATTGAAATCATCGTTTCAGTACGTTGTTGCACCGCCGGAACAGACCATCGTGCTTGGCGCACTGTTCGGGGACAAGCGCGCAATTCCGGCTGAAATAATGGATGCCTTTCGTGCAACAGGCACATCGCATTTATTGGTCATTTCCGGATTGCATGTATCGCTGCTCACCCAGATGGCGGCGATAGTTCTGAAGCAGATGCGAATCAGACGACGTTGGCTCATCGTTTCAGTGATTTTATTTCTCATTGCGTATGTCTTCGCTTCCGGCATGCAATCATCTGCAATCAGGGCTGCGATGTTTGGCAGCGCGGTGCTGGTTGCGGAATTGTTCGGGCGGCGAAATCAGTCGCTGCGTTTGCTTGTGCTGGCTGCAACGGGCATGCTGGCATTGAACCCGCTGTTGCTATTCTATGATGCCGGCTTTCAGCTGTCGTTTGGCGCAACTGCGGGAATAATTGTTTTTTCAAAGCGGTTTGAGCGATACTGCCGCTTCATTCCGAATGTTCTTGGACTGCGCGGTGCTGCTGCAACATCCTTGAGTGCAATTATTGCAACCGCTCCTGTTATTGCGTATTCGTTCCATCAGTTTTCATTGATAGCGCTGCCGTTGAATATCATCCTTGTCCCGCTGATGCCTATCGTATTAACCATGGCTGTCATTGTTGTGATAACGGCGATATGCTGGCCGGCTGCCGCATCGCTCGCCGGCATCCCGCTGTATTATTCCCTGCATCTCATGGTTGGGGTTGTTCAACGGGCGGCCGAGATTCCGAATGCATCATTGAGTATCCCGCAATTCAGTCCGCTGGTCTTCATAGGCGCGCTGGGTGTTGTTGTGCTGGCCGCAGTGCGCGTACTGGCAACAGAGCGATGAAGCGTTCGATACCATCAGTTACCATCATTATTGTGCTCGTTCTTTCATTTGTCGCGTATGTTCGCGGCCAATGGGTTCCGGCCACAAGCGACCAACTGGAAATTCACATGCTGGATGTCGGGCAGGGGGACGCGTTCCATATCAGGACGCCGGGCGGGATGGATATTGTGGTTGACGGGGGTCCGGACCGAAGCGTCGTGTCGGAGCTCGGCCGCGTGATGCCGCCGACCGACCATACGATCGAACTGATGATTGCATCGCATGAGGATGCAGACCATATTGCCGGATTGACCGAGTTGCCTGATACGTACGAGATTAAAACGCTGATAACAAGCGGCGTTGCCAGCGGGACGAATTTTTCAGACGAGCTTGCAACGTGGGCATCGGACGGCGTAGAGGTGCTGCAGGCGCACCAGGGATGGTTGCTTCATGTGGAGGAGGGCCTTGATCTTCTGTTTTTTCATCCCGATCCGCCTAATTTCCACCCTGATATCAATGACGACAGCGTTGTCTTCCTCCTTCGCTACCGCGATTTTTCTGCCTTGTTTACGGGTGATGCTCCGGTCGAGATAGAAGAGCAGGTTCTTGGCCGCTTCGGCGATGAAATTGCTGAAGTCGACATACTTAAAGCCGGCCATCACGGCAGCCGTACGAGCACTAGCAGGCGGTTGTTGGAAATTATGAACAGTCAAATTACGCTTATTTCTGTTGGCAAAGACAACACGTTCGGCCATCCGCATGCAGAAGTGGTTCGGCGCCTGGAGTCATTCGGTAGTGCAGTATTTCGCACTGATGAGGACGGGCCGGTAACATGCTTGACAAATGGGTCTGATTTCAGCTGTTTTCCGCGGTAGATGTTCCGGTCTGCACTGAATATGGTATACTATTGTATGCTAAAAAAGCAGTAAATTTGGATACGTATGCATAAAATTTTAGAGCTTGATTTGGTCCGGATCGTGGAGGACGCGGCAATAGCAGCATCGCGACTAATGGGCAAAGGCGAAAAAAATGAGGCGGACGATGCGGCAGTTGTTGCCATGCGCGAACGCCTGAACCAGCTTGATATTAACGGAACGGTCGTTATCGGCGAGGGCGAACGCGATGAGGCGCCGATGCTCTATATCGGCGAAAAAGTCGGTACCAAACAGAAAGGCGCGCCCGAAATTGATATTGCGGTTGATCCGCTTGAAGGAACGAACCTATGCGCGGCTGGGGCAAATAATTCTGTTGCAGTAATGGCAATGGCGGAGAAAGGCGGCCTATTGCATGCCCCTGACATCTACATGAATAAACTTATCGTCAGCCCGGAAGCAGAAGGAAAAGTGGACATCAATGCGCCGGTGAAGGAAAACCTTCATGCGCTGGCACAGGCGCTCGACCGGACTGTCGAAGAGCTGGTCGTGGTTGTGCTGGAACGCGACCGCCATGACGATCTCATCAAAGAGATCCGCGCAACGGGCGCGCGCATTCGCCTGATCCAGGACGGAGATATCATGCCGGCCATAGCGGCAACTGTTCACGGGCCTAATGTGCATGCGGTCATGGGCGTTGGCGCCGCACCGGAGGGAGTGCTGGCTGCATCCGCGTTAAAATGTTTGAAAGGCCATATGCAGGCAAACTTTGTCGTACGCGATGATGAAGACGAAAAGCGATTAAAAGCAGCCGGCATCAGCGACCCGACAAAGGTATTGACCATTAACGATCTTGCGCCCGGAAAGAATATTCTGTTTGCAGCAACGGGCGTGACGAACGGCGATATGCTGACAGGCGTCCGGTTTTTCGGCGGTGGAGCGCGCGCACATACGCTGGTGATGTCGCTGCAGGAAGGAACCTACCGGTTTGTTGATTCCATTCATGCGCTGGATCGCGAACGGCTGGACACGATTTTCCAATAGACCATTCATAAGACAATTAGCAAACTTTTATTATGCTTGTACCAGGTAAAATTGTTCTCGACCACGCGTTTAAAAATGGATACGCTGTCGGGGCGTTTAACGCAAACAACATGGAACAGGTTCAGGCGATTATCGACGCGGCTGCCGAAACGAAATCACCTGTGATCATCCAGGTATCCCGCGGGGCGCTGAAATATTCGCGCATGATTTATCTTCGTAATATCGTCCAGGCTGCAGTTGAAGAGCATCCGGAGATTCCCGTTGTTCTGCATTTGGACCACGGCAACAGCCTGGAAACGGTAAAGCAGGCGATAGAGCTCGGCTTTACATCCGTCATGATCGACGGTTCGCTGGATGAAACCGGCAAGATTGCGCAGAGCTACGAAGACAATGTGAAGGTAACAAAGGAGGTGCTGGAGTACGCGCGCCCGTTTGGCGTTTCAGTTGAGGCGGAGATCGGGACGCTTGGCGGGATAGAAGATGAGGTCGGTTCCGGCGAAATCCATTTAACCGATCCGGCTCAGGCCAAAACGTTTATTGAGGAAGCTCCGGTAGATTCATTGGCGATTGCCATCGGAACGTCGCACGGGGCGTTCAAGTTCAAAGGCGAGTGCAAACTTGCGCACGATGTGCTGCAGGAGATTCATGAGAAGCTGCCGCATACGCCGTTGGTCATGCATGGCTCGTCTTCCGTGCCGAAGGAGCTTGTGGACGTTGTGAATAATAATGGCGGCAGGATGCCCGATGCCAGAGGCGTTGACATCGGAGAGCTGCAGAAGACACTGCCGCACGGCGTGTCGAAAATAAATGTGGATACGGATGGACGTATTGCAATAACCGGTGCGATCAGGAAAGTTCTTAAGGAGCATCCGGAAGAATTTGACCCGCGTTCATACTTGGGGCCGGCGCGCGACGCATTGCGCGAGGTCATTAAGGAGCGGATGGAACAATTCGGGGCTGCAGGACATGCACCCGATATCAGGCAGATATCGCTTGATGAAGCCAAAGATCTTTATCAATGATAATCAATGGAAGAACTTCGATTAACAAAGCGCGAACGGCGCGAAATAAAACGCAAGGAAAAGGCCGAACAGCTTGCCAAGGAAAATAAAAAAAATTCATTGGTTCGATGGGGGACGGTGGCCGCTATTATTGTCATTGCAGGCGGGCTGATTGTGTGGTTTGAATTCAGACCGGAGAGTTCAGCAGTAACCGCCGAGAGCGCCGATCCTTCTCACGGTCCGGATAACGCACCGGTGCTCGTTGAAGAGTTCAGCGAATTCCAGTGCCCGGCATGCGCAGGAGTCGCGCCTGTGGTGAAAGACATCATAGAACGGTATGGCGATGCGATCCGCTTCGAATACAACGACTTTCCTCTGCCGCAGCACGAGCATGCAAGCAACGCGGCCGTCGGTGCGCAATGCGCCTTTAAGCAGGGCGCGTTTTGGGAGTACCATGATTTGCTGTTTGAGAACCAGGCGACATGGTCGCCGATGAGCGTTGATGACGCGCTCGACACCTTTACAGCGTATGCGCAGGATCTCGGGCTTGATATGGCCGCATTTGATTCATGCGTGACGGGGGATGAAGCAGCCGACCTGGTGAATGAAGATATTCGCGAGGCGCGCGATCTTTCAGTCAATGCAACACCGACCTTTTTCGTCAATGGAACAAAGGTTGAAGGAGCGCCAGTATCGGTTGAGCTTCCAAAAGCGATCGATGCTGCGTTAAATCAGTAGAATTATGCTAATATTAGCAGACCGAGGAGTGTATCGGCCATCTTTTTACTGTTGTCTCTTCGTGTGGTAGAATGGTCAGGAATGTGCACCATTATTTATTGAAATTATGAAGGATTTGATCATTATCGGTGGATCTGCAGCAGGAACGGCAGCTGCAGTATATGCAGCGCGGCGAAAGCTTGATTTTGTCATGGTATCGAAAGATTTAGGAGGTGAGGTAGCGTTATCCGGCGAGGTATTGAACTATCCGGGGTTTTCGCAAACGACCGGTACGGATTTGGTGGAAAAATTCCAGGATCAGTTGAAGTTTAATGAAATTGAACCGGAAACGGGCGTAGAGGTGCAAACGGTGAAAAAACAGCAGGACGGGTCATTTGCGGTTATGGCTGTAAAAAGCGGCGGGGATGTTGTGTATGAGGCAAAGGCCGTCATTATTGCAACCGGCGTGCATCCGCGGCATCTTGGCGTGCCCGGCGAGGAAGAGTTCCGCGGCAAGGGCGTCAGCTATTGCACCACGTGCGATGGCCCGCTGTTCAAGAATAAGAAGGTCGTCACCATCGGCGGGGGTAACTCCGCTCTTGAGTCAGCGCTCATGCTTGCTGAAATTGCAGATGCGGTGACTATTATTAATATCCACGGCCAGTTCAAAGGGGACCAGGTGCTTATTGATAAAGCGAACTCAAACGATAAGGTCACGATTATTTATAACAGCGAAACACAGCGCATTGAAGGCGAGATGCTGATGAAATCCTTAACCTATAAAGACAAGGAGTCGGGTGAAGAAAAAATGATTGAGGCTGACGGTGCGTTTATCCATATTGGCTGGATACCTAACAGTGACATGGCGGGAGATGAGGTGAACAAAGACAAATGGAACGGAATACAGGTGAGTGCAAAGATGGAGACCAACATTGCGGGATTATACGCTGCAGGCGATGTCACAGATATGCCGTTCAAGCAAATTGCGATTGCCACCGGCCAGGGCGTGATTGCGGCGTTATCCGCGATTGAATATGTAAATGGGCTTTCCAGCATCCAATCTGGAAATCATTAAGCGGTTTGAACCAAAATAGGAAAAATACTAGCGCGTATGGAAGAATCACCGCAGGAACAGAAAAAGTCAAGTTGGTGGAAAGCCATCGGTCTCATTTGCGCCATTTTTGTTATTCTTGTCGCTGCCTATTTCGGGCGCATGGTGTATACGACATACAATCAAATACAGGAAGGTGAGTTTGATTTCAACGCTGCTTCAGAGGGCGAGGTATCAGCGGTAAGCGGGCAGACGACAGAGGTGCAGGATATTGATAATGCGTTTGTCGATAATTTTGCGGATGATCCGTCTGTCGGACCGGATGACGCTGCGATTACAATTGTGGCGTTCGAGGATTTTCAATGCCCGTATTGCCAGCGCGCCTACGCTAACGTGAACGCAATGCTGGCACGCCACCCGGATAATATTCGTTTTGTGTTCAGGGATTTTCCGTTGGAAAGTGCGCATCCGGAATCGTTGAAAGCTCACGAAGCAGGACAATGCGCCCATGAACAGGGGCAGTTTTGGCCGTACTACGACCGGTTATTTCAAAACCCTAGTGCCCTTGATATCACCAGCCTAAAACAGGCTGCAGGCGACGTGGGGCTGAATACGGCGCAATTTGACAATTGCCTTGATAGGGGCGACACTACAGATGAGGTTAAGGCGGATTTTCAGGACGGGTTGCAGGCCGGAGTCTCAGGTACGCCGACCTTTTTCTTTAACGGCAACCGGGTAAGCGGCGTGGTTACTGAAGACGGATTTGAGGAAATCATTACGTATCTTGAAGAACGCAATAATTAAATTAATCGTTATGGCGGTAACAATTTATTCAACTCCAACATGTCCGTATTGCAAGATGGCAAAGGACTATTTTAAGGAGAACAAAGTGGAATACGAAGATGTCGATGTTGCGGCAGACCAGGATCGCGCCCAAGAGATGATTGAAAAATCAGGGCAAATGGGCGTGCCGGTCATAGTCATCCCGGGCGACATGGCTGCTTCAAAAAAGGAAGAGGTGGTCATTGGGTTTGACCGCGACAAACTTGAGGAACTTCTTGGCATTAAAGGATAAGGATTGATGACCATTTATCTAGGTTCAGATAACCACGGGGTAGCGATAAAGGAACAAATAAAAGCGCTGCTGGACGAACGGAGCGTCGAGTATGAGGATTTTGGTACAGACGGCACTGTCGAAGATGCTGATTTTCCTGATTTTGCATTCCCGGTGGCCGAAGCGGTACGCGCTGCAGCCGCGGAAGGCAAGGATGATGTTGGTATCGTTATTTGCGGTTCTGGCGTTGGCGTTGATATTGCGGCCAACAAGGTGAAGGGTGTCCGAGCTGCGCTGGCAATGAACGAATATATGGCGCGGCAATCGCGGGAGCACGATAATGCAAACGTTCTTGCCTTGGCCGGCAAGTTGCTGGAAGAAAAAGACGTTCCCGGTATTGTAAACGCATTCCTTGATGCGAAATTTGACGGCATTGACCGCCATGCGCGCCGCGTCCGAAAAATAATTGATTACGAAGAACAGCAATACAAATGAGTAATGGCAAGATTGAAGTCATACCTGCCGTCCTTGAACAGACCTGGGAGGGTATTCAGGATAAGGTAAAACGCATTAAGCCGTATGCCCCCATGATCCAGCTGGATGTGATGGACGGCGTGTTTGTGCCGAACGTAACATTTAACGATACACAGAAGATCAAGACGCTCGATATTAACCTTGAGCTGCATTTAATGATTGAAAAGCCGGATTTGGCAATTCAGAGGTGGTTCCTGCCCAATGTGAAGAGGATCATTGTCCATTATGAAGCTGCCGGCAACCTGCAGCATATTGTGAAGCAGATTCATGATGCCGGTATTGAGGCCGGAGTGGCAATTAACCCTGAAACGTCGACATTTGATCTCCGCGATATTATTAATAATATCGAGATGGTACTGGTCATGGGGGTGAATCCGGGATTTTCCGGACAGTCTTTCCAGTATGATGTCCTTGAAAAGATCAAAGAGTTGAAGAAAGAGCGGTCGGAGCTGCTTGTCGGTGTTGATGGCGGAGTAAGCGATGCCACCAGCAAGAAAATCATTGAAGCGGGCGCAGATATGCTGTCTACCGCCAGTTATATCTGGAATGCGAAAGATCCTCAGCAGGCAATTGATCGTTTGAAAGGCAGCCACTAAAGTGGTGATATTCAGAAGTGAACGCCCGCAACGGGCGTTTTTGTTATCATTTGCAAAAAGTGGTATAATAAGCCGTGATATTTTATAAACCCTGCATGAAAATATTTATAGATAGTGCTGACGTGGAGGAGATCCGCGCAGCAGCAGAAACCGGCATGGTAGACGGCGTAACGACAAATCCGTCATTAATTTTGAAATCCGGAAGGAAGTTTTCAGAGGTCGTGAAGGATATTGCAATGATTGTGAATGGACCGATCAGCGCCGAAGTCACGGCTGAGAAGGCGAATGATATGGTCAAAGAAGCTCAACCGCTGTTGAAGATTCATAAAAATATTACCATCAAGGTGCCGATGACCGAAGAGGGCATCAAGGCATGCGCTAAATTACGCAAACAGGGCGCAAAAGTGAATGTCACTCTGGTATTTCATGCGAATCAGGCGTTGCTTGCTGCAAAAGCAGGCGCAACGTTTGTTTCACCATTCGTCGGCCGTTTGGATGACAGCGGCGTGGACGGCATGGAGCTGGTGGAGGAAATATCCCTACTGTACGATATGTACGGGTTCGATACAGCCGTATTGGCCGCGAGCATCAGAAAAACCGAGCATGTCCGCCGCGCAGCTCTTGCCGGCGCTGATGCGGCAACCGTTCCGCCGGATGTGTTTCATGAGTTGTTCAACCACAAGCTCACGGACGCAGGCATGAAGAAATTTTCGAACGACTGGAAAAAAGTGAAACAATAACAATGGCAGTATTTTCACCGATAACTGAAACAAAAGAGCTTGCGTTAATCGCCAATGCGGTTCGGCAGGATTTGTTGCGAGCGTTGAATGCTGCAAAGTCCGGCCATCCAGCGGGATCCCTCGGCATGGCAGATGTATTTACCGTGCTCTATTTTCATTCCATGATGCACGATCCGAAAAAGCCCAATTGGCCGGACCGCGACCGGCTTGTGCTGTCGAACGGGCATATTTGTCCCGTGATGTATGCGGCTATGGCACATGCTGGATACCTGCCTGTTGATGAGTTGCTGACGCTGCGCAAACTGGGAAGCCGTTTGCAGGGCCATCCTCATCGTTCGGCCATTCCGGGGCTGGAAACATCAAGTGGGCCGCTCGGGTGCGGCCTGGCGCAGGCATGCGGCATGGCAGCGGCAGCCAGGCTGAATAAGAAAGACCATCATATTTTTACGCTGACATCGGACGGCGAACATGAGGAAGGAAACATGTGGGAGTCTGTGATGTTTGCCGCAAAATACAAGTTGGACAACATTATTCAGATTATGGACCGGAACTATATCCAGATTGACGGTAACACGGAAGACGTGATGCCACTCGATCCGGTGCGTGAAAAATATGAAGCGTTTAACTGGAATGTTTTGGAAGTCGACGGGCATAACATCGAACAGATTATTGACGCTATCAATCGAGCAAAATACTACAAGAAGAAACCAACGCTTATTGTCGCCATTACCGTGCCGGGCAAAGGCGTTAGTTTTATGGAAGATGATTTCAAATGGCACGGAAAAGCGCCGGATGATGACGAGCTGGAGAAAGCGCTGGCCGAGCTCGAGGACGTGCGCAATAAAATCACTGATGATACATACGATTACTAGCTGACCTATGGCGATTAACAAGAATGCATTTCTAAAAAAGAACCTTTTCAGCGAAAAGGCTTCGATAGCGCCGACGCGCAATGGTTTTGGCGAAGGGTTGCTTGCAGCGGGCAAGAAGAATAAGAATATTGTCGCATTGTGCGCGGACCTGTGCGGTTCAACGCGCGTGAAGCCGTTTGCAGAAGCGTTTCCTGAGCGTTTCTTCCAGGTCGGCGTTGCGGAGCAGAACATGGCGGCCGTGGCATCCGGAATGGCGGCAGAAGGTAAGATTCCGTTTGCCGCATCATTTGCGATGTTTTCACCCGGACGGAACTGGGAACAGATTCGCACGACCATTTGCTATAACGACCAGAATGTGAAGATCATCGGTTCACACGCCGGAATTTCTACCGGGCCGGACGGAGCAACGCATCAGGCGCTTGAAGATATTGCCATTTTGCGCGCGATTCCGAATATGGAAATCATTGTTCCGGCAGATGCAGAGCAGGCAAAAAATGCCACGCTGGCGATGGCAAAGAGCCCTGTTCCGGGATACCTTCGACTGTCCCGGGAAAAAACACCGGAATTCACTTCAGCCCGGACGCCTTTTGCAATAGGCAAGGCAGATGTGTATTGGAGCGGCAAGGACGTCACCGTGATTGCATGCGGGTTGCCGGTGCACGATGCTTTAGTTGCAGCGAAAACGCTGGGACGGAAGGCCTCGGTTGAGGTGATTAACTGCCACACTGTAAAACCGCTGGACGCGGCGACTATTTTGAAATCTGTAAGAAAGACCGGCCGCGTTGTGACTGTTGAAGAGCACCAGCTGGCCGGCGGCATGGGGAGTGCTGTTTCGGAGCTGTTGGCGAGAGAATTGCCGGCACCGGTTGAGATGCTGGGCATTGATGACAAGTTTGGCGAATCCGGTTCAAAAGCGGAGTTATGGGAGCAATTCGGTCTTGGTCCGGATGCAGTTATTAATGCAGTACTTCGCGTCATGAAGCGCAAAAAAGCAAAATCTTAAATATTAACTAAGCGATAGCGTATGGAAGTAGAATCGTTGGGACTTATATCATCTGTTGCGGATATTGCAGCTATTGCTGCCGGTGTCTTGGGCGCCATTATGATCATTCTTGGAACGCTTATTGCCACGGGCCGCTTTGTCCAAGGGTTGTTCCAGAAACATCATCCCGATGTGAACATTGCCAAAGCGCGCCTGGACCCTATCCGCTTTGAATTCGGGCAGTATATCAATTTTGGCCTTGAATTTTTTATTGCTAAGGATGTTTTGGAAACAATGTTCCTGCCGTCGTGGACGGAGATAGGCCAGCTGTTCGCCCTGGTGGTTATCAGGACAGTCATCAGTTATTTCCTCATCTACGAGATCCACAAGATTGAGCTGCCGAAGAAAGGGAGTCATTAATCGCTTTTATACTAATCTTGTATGCCCCGGAGGAAACTCACACAGGAAATTATCAAGCCGTTAACGGCTGCCGTCATCGTGATCATGATTGTAGCGGTTGTTATTTTGAAATATTTGCAGCTTTCCGACAAAGGGCAGGCTTTTTTGCAGCAGCGGTCAGCAGATGTTCCTTCTTTGGATGAAATACTGGATCAGGCGATTCCGGATACTGAGGAGATTGAATCGCTCTTTGAACCGAAACTGGGCATTGAAGCTCTCCATGGATACGAGGCAGGCTATATTGCCCGTGACGGTGAAACAGTGCGCGCCCGGTTGTCCAAACCGGAAGGCGATGGGCCATTTCCGGCGATTATCATTATACATGATGCTCCGGCTTCAAGCAGGGCAACAGACCGCGTGCATGACGTATTAGGAGAGCGGCTGATGGAACAGTTTAACGCTTTGACCTTTACGGTTGACTGGCGCGACAGCGATTTTGCGGAGGACGACCTGACAGATGTTATATCAGCTGTTGATGAGATGTCCGACTTTGTCCATGTTAAGGACGAGCCGGTCATCGTACTGGGGCTGGGGTATGGCGCGTATCTTTCTTTGCTGGCGACGCGCGACGTCCAGGTTGACGGGATTATCATCGCGTATCCATATATTGATCCGGCTGACCAGTTCAAGCATCTTAACAACACGAATCAGGTAACGGCACAAACATTCCTTCAGCAGACGGGGTGTACTACAGCTTTGCAGGAAGAACAGTGTTTACGCAGTCTGGCAGTGACTGATGAATATGACGAGACAGTGCCGATGCTGGTACTCCATAATTCAAAGGATGCTCTTGTGCCGGCTATTCAAAGCGAGCGTTTGACGGTAATGCACGTGCAAACAGCACTGACAGTATTAATGCTGGACATTGAGAACGGCGAGCATGATTTTCTTTCTGATCCTGCCGCGGATGGATTTGAGCAGGGATATAGTGCTGTTGTGGCATGGATAGAAACATTGCTTCGCGAGAGAGCAATCGGCCTTCCTGATGTTGAGGAGGCGACGCAAGTCGATGATACTGAACAACAAGACGGGGATGCAGAAGAAGTTCCTGTGGAAACAGAGTCTGTTCAGCCCATCGAGGAAGATAATAATGCAAGCCAGGATTTAATTGAAGAAAATACTAACAAAGAGTCAAATGGAAACGGGAGGCCGCCGATAATCATCTCCCAATGATTCCATATTTTCGAATCATCCAATTTGATATAGGACCGATCCCAATCCGCATATGGGGGCTTATGGTTGCTTTGGGAGTTGTTGCGGCAATTGTGTTGTCTGTAATAGAAGCGAAACGACGCGGTGTTCCCCGGGAAGACATTATTGATCTCGCGTTTTGGGGTATCCTGGGCAGCATGATAGGAGGCCGTTTGTTGTATGTTGCGCTCGAATTCAGCTCATACGCAGATTCATTAATCGATGTTTTCAAGGTATGGGAGGGCGGCATGTCAATTATTGGCGGCTTCATCGGCGCCTTTACAGCCGGTTGGTTCTATTTGCGCCATAAGAAAAAGGATTTTTTAACATATTCAGACATAATTATATTTGGTTTGCCGGTTGGACTTTGGATCGGCAGGCTCGGCTGCTTCTTTGTATACGATCATCCAGGAACACCAACCTCTTTTTTTCTCGGTCAGGAATATATCGACGGCATTGTGCGCCACAACCACGGTTTATACCTTTCATTAAGCGGGTTACTGCTGATGATTCTTTTTTTGGTAATTTGGAGGATAAAGGCAGATCGAAAACCGGGTTTTTATACGGCGCTTTTCCTTGTATGGTACGGCATCGTGCGGTTCATCCTGGATTTTTTCAGGGCGACAGACCTGGAAGCTGTAGATACCCGCTATGCCGGGCTCACCATGCCTCAATATGCGGCAATAGGAATGGTTGTTATCGGCCTTGGTTTATGGTATTATTTGTATCGATATTCACCCAAGAATAAGAAGGCGTAGTTATGGCCAGGGTTCAAAAAGGAAAAAAGGTGCCAAATAAGAAGCGGACAATACCACCTACCCGCGTTTCTTCGTTTGCCAAGAAAAAAGAGGCACCGACGACGCCGGCGACTGAAGCAGAAGCGGAAACCGCAAAAAAGAAACAGGCATCGCCAAAGAAGAAGGTTGAGTTTAAGTCCATTTCATCTCTTCCGGACGTGAAAGAGACAGCCGACATTAATTCCATTTATGATATTGACGGTGAAGGCCCGGTTGATTTAACGAAACTCGATCAAAAGCAGGGGAGGGGCAAATGGTACATCATTATTGCCGCTTCAATACTGGTTCTGGCGGCTGCCGCGTATATCGGGTACCGCGTGTTTGACAAGGATTTTGGATCGCCGACAATGACTGGTGAGGTGGAATTTTCAGTATCGGTAGAAGATGACATGGTAGCAAGCGGCGATTTGGTTTCAATAGAGGTAAAGTACGAGAATCACCGGAATGTAGATATTATTGATGCGGAGGTTGAGGTTTTTTACCCGGAAGGGTTTTATTATCAAAGCGCATCAGCTGAACCGAATAGTGATAACAATCGCATGTTTTACATTGGCGATGTACGGCCGGGAGCAGGTGGGACTATTCGGATAACCGGGCAGATGGTCGGCATTCAAGGCGAAGAGAAAGAGATCTCCGCTTTGCTTTCATACCAGCCGAAGAATTTTTCAACTGATTTTCAGGAAAATGATTCAACAACTGTTAAGATAACATCATCCATTGTTGAGTTGTCCATAGATGCGCCGAGCCAGGTGCAGTCCGGCCAGGAGATGACGTATAGTGTGGAATTCACGAATACGGCAAAGCTCCCGTTGAACGGCATTAAGATTGCCATGGACTATCCTGACGGCTTTACCTATTCCAGCTCATCGCTCGATACGTTTGGCACGGACAACGAATGGCGCGTTGATGTGCTGAATCCAGGTGAAACGCAAACGCTTGAAATTATCGGCATTCTTGACGGTACATCTGGCGATACGAAAGAGTTCCATTTTCAACTCGGTTTGATTGAGATTGATAACACCTTTAGCGTGCAGATGGAACAAACGTCGCTTGTAGTGGTTGTAAATCCTGAAGTTGAGCTCACGCTGGTTATTCCTGAGTTTGTTAATCCGGGAGATGAGGTGACGATTTCAGCGACGATAAAGAATACATCAGACGCCGAAATTGAGGATGTGACGCCAGAGCTGTTATTTGACGGAGATCTGTTTATGGCCGAGCAGTATTCGTTTGAGGTAATTAAGTCACTAAAGCCGTTTGAATCGAAAGAGCGCGAAACGACGATTACGCTTGCGGGCGCGATTGACGGTTCAATCGGCAGCCAGGAGATCACGCTCCAGATCGGTTCGGCTGTTGTAGAAGGAAATGAAGTGACGTTCCCGAATATAGAAACGGCCGTGCTTAAGGTGCGCGGAGGATTTTCAGTTACTGCCGAAGGCCGATATTTTGATGAGAATTTAAAAAAGATCGGTGATGGACCGTTGCCGCCTGTGGTGAATTATGAAACGACATATATCGTTTGGTGGAGTATTGTGGGCGGAGCCAACACAGTTCAGAACGCAAAAATAACAACGACGCTGCCAAAAGATGTGATCTGGAAAAAAGATGCGAGCGATGATATTGAATATGATTCAAAGACGCGCAAGGTTACGTATACCAAAGAGACGATCCAGGCAAATACAGAAACTTCCGTGGAGTTTACAATCAGCGTGGCGCCGACCAACGACGACCTGGACCGTTTGTTGGTGCTGACAGGCGAAACAGTGGTAAGCGCAACAGACACGGTAACCGGCGAAGAGATATCAATGCAACTCGAGCGCATTACGACAGACCTACCTAATGATGAGGGTGCGAAGAATAAAGGAGTCGTCGAGGGTAAATTGTAAAGGATGTTTGAATTAATAAAAACACACGCGTCAGGCGCGAGGTTGGGCCTTCTTGAAACGGCTCATGGGGGAGTCCAGACTCCCTTTTTTCTTCCTATTGCTACAAAAGGTACGGTAAAGACGCTGACGCCCGGTGAATTGGATGTGTTTCAGCAGCGGGTTGATCCTTCAACAACACCCGTAATGCTTTCAAATACCTACCACCTGTACTTGAAGCCCGGACTGGACGTATTGCGCAACGCCGGCGGCCTGCATCATTTTGCCGGGTGGAATAATCCGATTCTTACTGATTCGGGCGGCTTTCAGATTTTTTCACTGGCCCATCTGCGTAAGTTGACGGATAACGGTGTGGAGTTCAGTTCACATCTGGATGGTAGTAAGCATATGTTCACGCCCGAACATTCAATGGAGGTGCAGTCGGTCATTAGCGCAGATATCTGGATGGCGTTTGATTATTTTCCCGGACATCCAGCCAAACGAAAGGATGCCCAACGGTCTGTGGAACTTACCAGCGCATGGGCGGCGCGATGCGTTGACTGGAAAAAAGGCTATGATGCTGGGAAGCAGGAACGGAAAAGGAACATGCTCTTTGGCATTGTCCAGGGTTCAACATTCGATGACCTGCGCAGGCAGAGCGCTGCAGAGTTGACCGCGATGCCGTTTGACGGATTTGCAGTAGGCGGACTGGCCGTTGGTGAACCGCCGGAAGAGATGTATAAGGTGCTGGACGTTACCGTTTCGTTATTGCCGGAGAACAAACCGCATTATCTTATGGGCGTCGGGCCGCCGGAACAGATTCTTGAAGCAGTGAAGCGTGGAATCGATATGTTTGATTGCGTCATTCCGACCCGCAATGCCCGCCATGGAACCGTGTTCATTCGCGATCCAAAAGGCAATGGTCGGCTTGTTGATGATTCGCTGCAAGAGGTCAGTTATCACAAGGTAAATATGAATGCAGAAACGCATAAGGATTCAGACACTTCGGTTGACGGTTTCTGTCCGTGCACGCTGTGCGCCGGTACGCTGACTCGCCGGTATCTTCGCCATTTATTAACAGTGGATGAACCGGTCGCCGCCCGGCTCATGACCGAGCATAATATCACGTTTTACATGCAGCTTATGAAAGAAATACGCGATACCATCCGTTCTTCATGAATCGTGGTATACTATCATTATGGATACGAAGCAGTATTGGGATGAATTGGCAGACATGTACCAGGCGGTTAACGCGACGACTGACTGGTTGTTGGGTTACCCGAGCGTACTCAAATTGTTCGGCGACCTTAACCGTCGGACCATACTCGATTACGGGTGCGGCAACGGCAGGTTTACGCGCTATACTGCGCGCCAATACCCGTTATCGCGCATTATCGGGGTTGATACATCCCAGGCTGCAATAGATAATGCGCTGCGCCGCACGGAGACCAGTTTGGGCATTGAGTACCACCATATCATTACTCATGAAGAGGTGGATGCATTCGAGTTTGACCGTGTCTGCGCAAATTTTGTCTACTGCACTATTCCAAACAAGGAAACGCTGCAAGACCTGACGCAGCGCATCTACAATAAGCTTCCTGACGGCGGAGTTTTTGTGCTTATGGATCCGCATCCGGAAACGCACGGGAAGAAGTTTACGTCATTTCAGTCCGATGAAATACATGACGAAAAAAGCGGCGATCGTGTGCATGTCCGGCTTTTCACCAACAGCATAGACCTGGAGTTCGATGACTATTATTGGACCCGGAAAGACTACGAGGATGTGATAAAGGGAGCAGGCTTCATGATTACGGGCGTTCTGGAGCCGATTGCGGTTGAATACCAGGATGACAAACGGTTAGGGGAGGAACGCCACCATCCGCCATTTATTATTTTCAAAGCCGTTAAATGAAGATTGGCATCGACGCACGATTTTATGGCGGCGAGCAGTCAAAGGGGTTAGGACGGTATACGCAGAAGCTGATTGAATACCTCGCTGAATACGACCACGACAATGAATATGTGGTTTTTCTTCAGGAAGACTCTTTTAAGAACTGGAAGATTTCCAATCCGAAATTTACGCCAGTCCTCGCACCATACCACTGGTATACGTTTAAAGAGCAGGTGTTTATGCCGCTGAAGATTTGGAGAGCAGGTGTTGATTTCATGCACTTCCCTCATTTTAACGTGCCGTTGATGTACCGGAAACCTTTCATCGCGACAATCCATGACCTTATCATCATTCATTTTCCTACAGAGCGCGCAACAACGCTAGGACCGCTGCTGTATAAGTTCAAGCATTGGGCCGGTAAGATGGTCATGCGCCATGCGGTGCGTAATTCGCAGCAAATCATTACGGTGTCGGAATTTTCCAAGCAGGATATAGTTCGCTATTACGATATTCCTGGCGAGAAAGTCACGGTAACCTATGAGGCGGCCGATGCCCCGCGGCAGGATGAAGACGTGTCGGATGACGAAAGCGTGTTGGCCGGCTACTCCATAAAGAAGCCGTACGTGTTGTATGTTGGCAACGCGTATCCGCATAAAAACCTGGAGACGCTGCTGGACGTTGCCAAAATGCTGAATGATACTTATGACCAGGTGCCATGGAAGTTCGTACTCGTTGGCAAGATGGATCATTTTTATAAACGATTGAAGCAGGATGCATGGGCGAAGAACGTTGATGACAACGTCCTGTTTACCGAGTTTGTTCCGGACAAAGAGCTACCGGCGCTGTATAGAAATGCGCTGGCGTATATTTTTCCTTCGCGGTATGAGGGTTTTGGCCTTCCGCCATTGGAAGCGATGAGCTATGGCGCACCGGTACTGGCGGCAAAATCATCCTGCCTGCATGAGATACTAGGGGACGCGGCACTATACTTCCATCCGGAGGACGTTTCTGGTATAATAAACGCCATTAAAACGGTTAGTGATAACCCTTCAACAAGGCAAGAGCTGATCAATAAGGGTTTTCTTCAGGTGAAGAAGTATTCGTGGAGCGACATGGCGAGACAAACCCTCAATCTTTATGAGCAACTTGGAAAACACAAAGAAAACAACACGTCGGAGCAGGCCAAAGGTTGAAACGATTCGAATCTCAACATATAAAGGCGAATCATCTCCGGAACAAGAAACGATTCCTCATTTGAATGTTTTGGATTTGCGCAGTATTGTCGCTAAACAAGAGGCAGTAAGCGGAAAGAAAGAGCGAAGAGAAAAGCAGGCTGTACTGAAGACGCAGCGAAAAAAGATAAAGAAAGCAAAGAGGGGTAAAAGCGCGCCAGAGGATGATCTTTCGGTGCCATTTTCAATAGCGAAAACGACAGGAAAAAATAAGAAGGCAGGATTGTTTTCACGGGTGGAAGCGCCGAAAAAGCCAAAAAGCGCTGTAAAACCTGTGCGGCAAAAGAAACAGAAGAAACCGCGCGAGTCGTATTGGAATCGTCCGATTACTAATGCGCAGATGTCAGAGGCGAAGAAGGACAAACTGCCGATATTCGGGCTGTCGTTTACAACGGTCGGGAAGCCGCTTGGTGCATTTGTGTTGCTGGCGTTGGTATTTGTATTGCCGGCCAGCGTTTCAGCAATGCTGAACACCAGCTCAGACCTCGAGCGGGTCGTTGTGAAGTCCTCTGAAGAAGCGTTTGAACACTTGCAGCTCGCCGGTGACAGCCTGATGGGTTTTGATTTTACCGAAGCGGAGACAGAGTTCGGCCTTGCTTCGGACCGCTTTGAATCGGTGCAGGCGGAGCTGGCTTCGCTGAATTCGGTTATTGTTTCTGTGGCAAAATATATTCCTGGAAAAGGAAAGCAACTCTATTCAGGCACGCATCTGGTTTCGGCAGGAGAGGACCTGGCAGCTGCAGGCGAGCAAATGTCAAAAGCGCTTGGCGTTTTATCTTCGGTAGATTTATCGGCAGTAGCGCAGGATAATAAGCAGGGGTTAACCGCCGTGCTACTCGTGGTGCATTCCGCTCTTGATTCGTCAGTTCAATACATCGATTCAGCGGCAATGCATTTAAATGAAGTATCGCTCGAAGCTGTTCCGGAAGATAAGCGTGGTATTGTGGCGTCAGCAACAACATCGCTGCCGGCGGTGCAGCGCGCGCTGCGGGATGGACTTGATATGACCGAATTGTTGCTTACCGTCCTTGGGCATGATGAGCAAAAACGGTACTTGGTTTTATTCCAGAATAATTATGAAATGCGCCCGACCGGCGGGTTTATCGGGAGTTTGGCCGTAATTGATGTCTACAACGGCGTTGTTACCGGCCTGGATGTTCCCGGCGGCGGCGTGTACGATATCTCCGGCCAGTTTGGACAGAAATTAATTGCGCCTGAACCGCTCCATCTGGTGAATCCATACTGGAATTTGCAGGACGCGAACTGGTTTCCGCATTTTCCTTCAAGCGCGCGGAAGATACAGTGGTTTTATGAAGAGAGCGGCGGGGAGCCTGTTGATGGCGTTATCACCCTCGTTCCAAGCGTTATTGAGCGAATGCTGGAGATAACGGGCCCGATTGACATGACAGAAGATTACGGCGTGATAATCGATTCGGAAAATTTTTATGACGAGGTACAGGTGCGCGCCGAAGAGAAGTATGACGTGACACGGGAGTCAAAGAAGATCCTTACCGATATGACGCCGATACTGTTTAACAAGCTCTTTGCGTCGGCTGAAGATCCGCAGAGCCTGTTGCGGCTTGTGACAATGCTGCGCACGGCGCTTGAAGAAAAGGATATTCTTGTCGCGATGAACGACATTACTGCGCAGCAGGAAGTTTCGGAACATGACTGGGCAGGGGAACTCAAAGTGACCGACCGCGATTACCTGGCGGTGATTCACGCGAATATCTCCGGCGGTAAGACGGACGGAGCCATTGAGGAGGTCGTCAAGCATCGTGCTGAAATCCAGCCGGACGGTTCAGTGATTGATACAGTAACACTGACGCGCATCCATAAAGGGGATTCAGGCAGTGCGTTCAGCGGCGTGAAAAATATTGATTATGCAAGATTCTACGTACCGCAGGGCAGCCGGCTTCTGACAGCGCAGGGCTTTGATACGCCTGAGTCATCCTATTTCCTGGATCCGGACAAGAACGCGCTGGAAGATGAGGATCTGATGCGTATTACCGGCGACAGTACGACATTTGGCGCGCTTGGCATAACGACGAATAATGAGTTTGAAAAGACGGTATTCGGCGGATGGATTCAGACGGAGCCTGGCGAAAGCTCAACCGTGGAACTGCAGTACCAGCTGCCATTTGTCATCGATGTCGGATCGATATGGAACCAGACTGACCGGTATTCGCTATTGGTACAGAAACAGCCCGGCAGCTTTGGGAATTTCTTCGTGTCGGAAGTGGCGTTGCCGTCAACAATCGAGGCGGTCCGTTTTTTCCCGGAGACCTATACCGGCGAAGACCAGATGATGCTAACGAGTGACTATTTTGCCGGCATTGTGCTGAGCCAGGCGGACTAATTATGTAGAACATCATGCCAGAGCGATTTATCGGAAAACTTCAAAAGACAATAGCGGGCGGAGCCATCATCATCGGCTCTGCTTCAGTGTTAAGTCGTATTTTGGGCCTGTTACGCGACCGTTTATTATCAGCAACAATCGGCCCTGGGGAACTGCTCGACAGTTATTTTACTGCGTTCAAGATTCCGGATTTTATCTTTAATATTTTTGTTCTCGGTCTGCTGTCAGCGGCGTTTGTGCCGGTGTTTATCGAGTTTAAAAAGAACAAGGGCGAACAGGAAGCGATGAAGATCGCTAATTCGGTATTGAACCTTGCGCTTTTGTCCCTCATCGGTTTTGCCGTACTCTGCTTTATTTTTGCCCCGTGGATAGTTTCGTTGATCGCGTTTGGCGATACTGCGGCGCAACAGGAGACGACGGTTCTCTTTACGAGGCTCATGCTTGCCTCTTTGGTTCTTCTGGGAGTGAGTAATGTGTTATCGGGAGTTCTGCACGCGTACAAGAAATTTTTCGTGTATGCCATGGCGCCGATTTTGTACAATGTCGGAATCATTATAGGCATCCTGGTATTGAAGCCGATGATTGGAGACATTGGCCTGGCGCTTGGTGTTGTTCTTGGAGCGGCACTTCATTTTCTCATTTTGCTACCTGGTGCTATGCGTGCCGGTTTCCGCTACGCACCGATTATGCAGCTGAGGAATGCGGGAGTACGCCAAATCATTAAACTGATGCCGCCGCGGGCGTTTGCCCTGGGACTGACGCAATTGAATATCATAATCATATTCGCGATTGCATCTACGATGGACGAAGGGACGCGTTCAATTTGGCAATTTGCGGATAACTTGCAGCACTTTCCCATTAATATTTTTGGCGTGTCGCTTGCGCTTGCTGCATTTCCGGTTTTTTCCGAGGCGTTTGCAAAAAAAGATATCAACGCGTTTAAAAAGCTGTTTTCTGAAAGTTTTCGCCGGATTTTATTTTTTATTATTCCGATTTCTATCGCGACGCTGCTGCTTCGTGCCCAGATCGTTCGTCTCGTCTATGGTTCCGGCGAGTTTGACTGGACTGATACGATTTTAACTGCGCAAACTCTTGGAATGTTTGCACTCTCCATGTTTGCGCAGGCGGCCATACCGCTTCTGGCACGCTCGTTCTTCGCAAAGCAGGACACGAAGACCCCGGTCGTTATAAGTTCAATTGCAATGGCGTTAAATATCGTGCTCGCGCTTTCGCTGGCCGGTTCCATGGGAGTAACCGGACTGGCGCTCGCGTTTTCCATAGCGGCACTGTTCCAAATGGTCGCATTGCTTGCCACTCTTCGCGTGCGCCATGGCGACCTGGATGACGAACTGCTTATCTCTTCAACCTGGAAGATTATTATCGCTTCACTCGGAATGGGCCTGGTCATCCAAGGAGCGAAATATATTGTTGCCCCGATGGTGGATATGCAGACATTTAAAGGAATACTTATTCAGAGTTTGGCAGCGATTCTTGCAGGTGGCGTAACATACATCCTGATCGCCGCACAGTTCCGTTTCAAGGAGGCGTATACCATTCGGGATAAAGCCATAAGCATGTGGAGGCAGATTACCGGGTGAACACTTGATTTTACCGGCTTGTTTGGTACCCTATGCACGCTATGGATCAGATACGAAATTTCTGCATACTCGCTCATATTGACCACGGAAAGTCCACGCTGGCGGACCGGCTGTTGGAATTGACGCACACTGTCGACAAGCGCGAGATGAAAGAACAGGTTCTTGATCAGATGGATCTTGAGCGCGAACGCGGCATTACGATTAAGCTGCAGCCCGCGCGCATGCGGTATACGGTGGACGGTAGGGAGTACATAATAAATTTGATCGATACCCCCGGGCATGTTGATTTTTCATATGAAGTATCCCGGTCGCTTCAGGCCTGCGAGGGAGCGCTTTTGGTTGTCGATGCTTCCCAGGGCATACAGGCTCAAACGCTTGCGAATCTGTACCTTGCGCTGGAGCAGGATCTCACCATTATTCCCGTGATCAATAAAATCGACCTTCCGGTTGCCGATGTGCCGCGCGTGAGCGCTGAGATACAAAAGCTGATTGGATGTTCGGACGATGATATCATTAAAATATCCGCCAAGACAGGTGAAAATGTCGAACAGGTCTTACAGGCGATTGTTGCCCAGGTTCCGCCGCCGGTGGAGACAACGCCGGAATGGACACGCGCGCTTATTTTCGATTCTGTATTTGATGATTACCGCGGCGTGATTGCATATGTCCGCGTTGAAGACGGGTCAATAAAAACCGGGGACAGCATTTATTTGATGGGACAGGGGACGCATTCAGAAGCATTGGAAGTCGGGACGTTTCACCCATCGCTCCAAAAGAAGGATTCCCTCGGAGCAGGAGAGATTGGTTATATCGTAACGGGATTTAAAGGGGTCAGCGATGCGCGCGTTGGCGATACGGTGACGTTGCGCGCACATCAGGCAGAGGATCCGTTACCGGGATACAAGGAAGTAAGGCCGATGGTGTACGCCGGCATCTACGCAAAAGATACGTCAAGATATCCTGAGCTGCGCGAAGCCGTGGGCCGTTTGAAGCTCAATGATGCCGCGCTGGTGTATGAGCCGGAAAACTCGGTTGCGCTTGGTTTTGGATTCAGGTGCGGATTTCTTGGGATGCTGCATCTTGATATTATCAGTGAACGGCTGCGGAGGGAGTTTGACCTGGACCTGATCGTCACAACGCCGTCGGTGGCGTACCGGGTCTTCACGAACGACGGAAAGAACCAGATTGTATCTTCCCCTCTGGATCTGCCGGATCCGTCCACTATCGAACATATTGAAGAGCCGGTTATGACCGCAGACATCGTGACGCCTACCACTTATATTGGCGCAGTGATGCAGCTGCTTTCGGAAAAGCGCGCGACTCCCGCAAAAAATGAATTGGAATATATAGATGAAACGCGCGTGATCATTCACTACGTAGTGCCGCTTGCCGGCTTGGTGGTGGATTTTTATGATAAATTGAAAAATGTTACGTCCGGTTACGGGTCACTCAACTATGAGTTCAACGGGTATCAGAATGCGAATATCGTCCGGATGGATATACTAGTTGCTGAAGAGTCGATTGGTGCATTGGCATCAATGGTGTACCGGGATGAAGCTGAGCGGGCCGGCCGCAGTGTGGTGAAGGCGTTAAAGGATCTGTTGCCGCGCCAGATGTTTGAAGTGAAGATACAGGCGGCAATTGGCAGTAAGGTTATTGCAGGCGAGCGGATTCCGCCAATGCGCAAGGATGTTACGGCAAAACTCTATGGCGGGGATGTGTCACGAAAGCGCAAACTCCTTGAAAAACAGAAAAAAGGAAAGAAAAAGATGAAATCAATGGGCAAGGTGGATATTCCGCAAGAGGCATTCTTGGCTATTTTAAAGCGATAACAGCATAATTTGGCTAAGATTAGTCATAGATGCTGTTTTTTCATCCCCAAATAGAGCCTTGACAAAGATACTGTTTCATGTATAATGGCTTGTTCACCTCAAAGGTGTGATGTCTCGAATATGCAATTCCTCCAACGCATGTTCTAGAGACATCACACCTCTGGGAGGAACGTTAACCCAGAAACGCTGCTAATCAGCAAACCCGAGGTTCTGTTTGATTAGCCCTGGAAAGGTGGTGCCTCCATTATGTGACTCCTCCTCAGCATAATCGATGGCACTACCTTTCTGGGTATAACTACCCGGATAAGAAGGAGAGAATGACGCGATCTTCCTGCCTGGTCATGAAAGGGCAAACGTTCTGGATTGCAAAATTGTACTCAACTTCGGCCTAAATCTCTCTCCTCGCCTGAACTTTGTTCAGGTCTGGCCGTTGATTGGGGCGCGCAATTTGGCAGATCAGCCCAGATCTTGTCCTTTCACACCATGTAGGAAGATACTGAAAAAGCAGGGCGCTGACCCTGCTTTTTTATTGATGGCGTTCAGGATGAAAAACCTGTCATTTTCTGGTATAATCTGCGTATGCCGAGGTCCTATACACCGGAAGAGCGGAGAAAGCGCGGGCGTGCAAAACGCTCGTTTTCGCGTATCAGCAGGAAGATTACCACAGCCGTTCCGGAAAGCAGAGTGAATGTCAGAAAGCGTTCCGGGGCACGGTCGTTACTGAAGAACTCACTCGGAGAGCCGGATATGACGCTTATCATACTGCTGGGCGTTATTATATTGTTCGGGTTGATCATGCTGTCGTCTGCCAGTTCTGTATTATCCTACCAGGCCTTTGGCGACAGTTATCATTACCTGAAGCACCAATTGTTTTATGGCGTTTTGCTGGGTGGCGTGGGTTTCTATATTATGGCCAAGGTAGATTATCGCTACTGGCGAAAATATGCTTTCCCGATTGCCGCAGTAACGGTGCTGCTGTTGTTTGCGGTATTCCTTCCCGGCATTGGCGTGGAGCTTCTTGGCGCGAAACGGTGGATCAATCTCGGCGGTTTTTACTTTCAGCCGTCCGAAGTTGTGAAGTTGACCTTCCTCATCTATTTGGCGGCATGGCTCGAGAAGAGGGGTAAGGATGTTGAGGATCTTTCGTATGGATTTGTGTCGTTTCTGGTCATGCTGGGCGCACTCGTGCTGATGATCGCAGTGGCGCAGAAAGACCTCGGAACGACGATTGTAATCGCAGTCATTTCCGTCACTATGTATTTTATCGCAGGAGCGCCATGGAAACATCTGGGCCTCATTTTTTTGGGCGGCATTATTGCCCTTGCCGGGCTTATTAAGATTGCGCCGTATCGCGCCGCCCGTCTGACGGTGTTCCTGAATCCTGAGATTGATCCGCAGGGGATCGGCTACCATGTGAACCAGGCGTTGCTGGCAATCGGTTCGGGCGGCTTTTTCGGGCTGGGTCTCGGACATTCACGGCAGAAGTTCAACTATCTGCCGGAAGTTGCGACCGATTCGATTTTTGCGATTATTGCCGAGGAACTCGGTTTCATATTTGCGCTGGGTGTTGTGGCTCTGTTCTTAATTTTTACATTGCAGGCGCTGAAGGTCGCCAGGAATGCGCCGGACCAGTTTGGCAAGCTGTTGGCGGTCGGCATTGCGACATGGGTCGGCTTCCAGGCGTTCGTCAATATCGGAGCAATGCTGTCCCTGTTGCCGCTTACCGGCATTACGCTGCCGTTCATCAGTTATGGCAGCTCTTCGCTTATCATGCTATTGTTTGCGGCAGGAATTTTAGTGAACATATCGCGCGGTTCGTCGCATACGGCGCAGCGTCAGAAATCCTAATTGCTCAATATGAAAATACTGTTAACCGGCGGAGGAACGATGGGGCCTGTGAGCCCGCTGCTTGCGGTTGTTCCGGAGCTTCGTCGGCGCGGAGATGCTATTCAGTTTATCGGCACGCCTAACGGTCCGGAGCGCATTTCAGTGGAAGCGCTGTCCATTCCGTTTTATGCGTTGCCTGCGCCAAAATTGAGGCGCTATTTCTCGTTTCGACATTTCGCGGTGCCATTTCAGATGATCATTTCTTTGATCCGCGCATGCCGGTTGGTGAAGCGCATTGCGCCGGACGTTATTGTATCTGCCGGCGGCTTTGTTTCCGTCCCCGTCGTATGGGCCGGATGGTTCAAGCGCATCCCGAGCGTTATCCATCAGCAGGACATCCAGCCCGGCCTTGCGAATAGATTGATGTCTCCGTGCGCGTCAGCCATTACCGTGGCATTTGAAGAGTCGTTAAGGCATTTTGCAAAAGGGAAGGCGCGCTGGGTTGGAAACCCAGTTCGCGACCTTACGCCCGTGACGGATACCCTTGCAGTTGATCGTTCCGTTCCGACCCTATTCATTTTTGGGGGAGGAACAGGAGCCAAGGCGATCAACGCACTGGTATCGCCGGCATTGTGCGACACCATGAACGTAATCCATATGACCGGGTCGGGCAGGGATGGCGAACCGTTTGAGCATGACCGCTACCATCGATATGAATATTTGCATGAAGAGATGAAAGAAGCGTTTGCGAAAGCCGACGTGGTCGTAGCGCGTGCCGGATTGGGCACCATTTCAGAGCTGGCCGCGCTGGGGAAGCCGGCAATTATTATTCCGATGCCGGGTACGCATCAGGAAGCGAACGCTGTGTTGCTGCAACAACATAGCGCTGCCGTGGTGCTTTCGCAAAAAGAGCTTACGCCCGAATCTTTAGTACGGGAGATTAACGCGCTCTTGAATAATCCGGAAAAAATGCGTACACTGCGGGCTCGCATTAAAGAGTTCTATAAACAGGACGCTGTTCAGCAATTTGCATCTATTATCCATGAAGCTCCGGGACGCTAAAACAATCTATTTTTCAGGGATCGGAGGAATCGGTACCTCTGCGTTGGCGCAGCTTCTTCATGCCGGCGGAACAGCAGTCAGCGGATCTGAAATTGCCGAATCAAAGGTCACGGAAATGCTTAAGCAAGCTGGGATAGCAGTTAATTTTATTCAGGATGGCAGCGGGATTACAGACAATATGGATTATTTTATTTATTCCGGCGCAGTCCCGGAAGACCATCCCGAACGGATGAAGGCGGCAGAGCTCGGCATTCCATCCATGAATTATTTCCAGGCACTGGGCGAATACATGATGCAGTTTGCAACGCGCATCGCCGTGTCCGGTACCCACGGGAAGACGACGACCACCGCCATGCTCGCGCAGACGCTGCTTGCAGGAGGACTGGATCCGACGGTTATTGTGGGAAGCATAGTAAAAGAATTTGGAAGCAATGCGCGGTCCGGCAGCCGCGACCTGATTATTGTTGAAGCATGCGAACATCAGGAGCATATGTTGGAACTTTCTCCGACCGTGATTGTGCTGACCAATATCGAGGAAGAGCACCTGGATTACTACAGGGATATGGATCATATCAGGAGCGCGTTCCAGTCATATGTTGGGAAGCTTCCGGAGGGCGGCCTGCTTATTGCCAATGCCGATGATAAAGAGGCGGCCGCGCTGGCCAGTCCGGCGAAGCGAATCACATTCGGCATTGAACAGGATGCTGATATTAAAGCAGAACAAATTCAGGCCGGAGACGGCGTTCAGGCATTTACAGCCGGCGGTGCTCAGTATGAACTTCGCGTCCCGGGTACGTTTAATATATTGAATGCATTGCCGAGCATTGCGCTTGGCAAGCATTTGGAATTGTCTGAAGATACAACCAGGCAGGCGCTTTCCGGATTCACCGGCGTTTGGCGGCGGTTTGAGATACTCGGCGAGTACAGGCGCGCCACGGTTGTTTCGGATTATGCCCATCACCCGACTGCTGTAGCGTCGACGATTGACGCAGCTCGGCAGCTGTATCCCGGGCGGAGGGTTGTTGTGGTGTTCCAACCGCATCAGCGGTCGCGCACAATCAAGTTCTTTGATCAGTTTGCCGATGCACTGGCCCGGGCGGATTATGCAGTGGTGCAGGAAATATTCGATGTCGCAGGACGCGAACAGGAACGCCTTGAGATCAGCTCAAAACAGTTGTGCGATGCGCTGGAGCAGCGGGGGATGTTTGCTGCGTTTTCGCCAAACGCCGAAGCGACACGCGAAATAATTGATGATATTATAGTAAAGAAGGACATTCTTCTTATTATGGGAGCAGGCGATATTTATCTGCTCGCTCAATCACTCACAGATTAGATATGGCGCTTTCATTGCCCAATATGCAGGAACAGATAGAGCTCGCTCCGTACACGACATTTAAAATTGGCGGT
Source organism: Candidatus Kerfeldbacteria bacterium (assembly GCA_043813585.1). Taxonomy (GTDB): domain Bacteria; phylum Patescibacteriota; class Patescibacteriia; order UBA9570; family XYC2-FULL-38-9; genus JBDRKW01. The sequence goes on along the minus strand of JBDRKW010000020.1, from coordinate 282,546 downwards.
CCGGCGCAGTATTTTGCTGTTGTGAACACTCGTGCAGAACTGAAGGAAGCGCTTGCCCAGGCCCGGGCAAATGATATTGATTGGTTTCTCCTGGGCGGCGGTTCTGATGTTTTGATTTCGGATGATGGGTTCAAAGGATTGGCGATAAAATTGGAATTGAATGCAATCGAATTCGATGAGAATCTAATGCAGGTACGCGCAGAAGCCGGCGTGAAGATGGGAAAATTAATTACAGAATGCATGCAGAGGGAGCTGACCGGCTTGGAATTTGCCATTGGCGTTCCGGCAACCGTGGGCGGAGCTGTCTGGGCCAATCTTGGTGCGCGCGGCCATGAGATAAAAGATGTATTGATTGAGGCTGCTGCGATCACCCAAAACGGAGAAGAGCGGGTTCTTTCGGTTAATGACTGCCAGTTTTCGTACCGCAACAGTATATTTAAGAAGGAGCCGCATGTTATTGTTGATGCGCTGTTCCAGCTCCAGAAAGGGAATCAGGATGAAATCAGGGTAGCAACAAAAGAGCTGGCTTCTATGCGTACAGAAACGCAGGATATCGGTGCGTTGAGCGCCGGGTGTGCGTTTGCAAACCCGGTTGGGCAGACTGATAAAAGCGCCGGCCAATTGATCGACGAGCTGGATTTGAAAGGGAAGCAGATGGGCGGGGCAAAAGTGTCTGAAAAGCATGCCAATTTCATTGTCAATACGGGAAACGCAACAGCAAAAGACGTTGTAATGCTTATTTCCTACGTTAAACAGCAGGTTCGGGATAAGAAAGGCGTGCAGCTCCAGGAAGAGATCGAATACATCGGTTTTTAACTGTTTTTTCAATACTACGAACAGCCAAGATATGGTACAATAGGAGTGCCAATTATTAATGGTATTCCTATGCCAACCAATATTTCAGGTAAGAACATGGATCTTACCGATGCGATCAAGTCGTACGTCATGGAAAAGACCGCAAGCCTTACAAAGTATTACAACAATATCATAGAGATTGACGTGGAGGTGTCGCGCAATACGCATCACAAAAAAGGAGATGTGTTCAACACGCGCATGAATGTTTCGGTACCGAACCAGTTATTGCGGTGCGAGCAGACGCAGGAGGATTTGTATGCGTCGATTGATGTATGTCGCGATGAGATGGAGCGTCAGGTCCGGAGGTACAAGGAGAAATTCGAGACAAAAAACAAGAAGGCGCGAAAGCATACGCGTAATTTAAAATCAATACTGACATTTTGGAAAGAGCAGGGCGACTAAGGAGGAAGGATGCATACCAGCCAATTACAATCAGATTCTCTTGATGCGGCAAAGTGCCGGCTTGTTTCGTGGCTCTGCGGCGTTCCCGAACCGCTCGATCCGGAAAGCGCGGACGAGTTCATTCGCACTGTAGCGGATCCGTCTGTCTATAAGACTGTTCAGTGGCTGAATCAAAGCATGGAAAAGGGCGGGTCGCGTTTTATTCGCGTTGTTGCCGAGTGGATGGGGTATAACGATGTCGTTCGGGTCTTCCCCCAAACTGAAGAGACAATAACGGCGTTTAAAACCGGCGACGGTGACGTTGGAGCGCTTTCACAGGCGTACAGGGAATTTGCCGTGCTGGCTGCGCTGTTTGATGAAGCAGTGCTCTATAAATTATATTCGGCTGTGCTTTCAGCTTCGAGCTCGTTGCGTCTTCAGGACATGTTCCAGTTAGGCGAAGTTGATTCAGTCCGGCAATTCAATGAGAAATTCCAGTATGCGAAAAAGATGTCAGAACTGGACCGCGTGTATGAACGGGAGCCGGAATGGATTGGCGAAGTCCAGCCGATTCATGTCAGTATACGGAATGAAGGCAAGCATTTCAGGATTCCGGCGCATGTACGCGTGTTTGACCCTCTGTTGTTTTCGCACGATATGTTAATTTTGGATCCTGAGCCTGTTGAACGGTTTGACGTTGATCCAAAAGCAACTATACCGCGGAATCGCGTACAACAAGGCATGCAGTTGGAGCTGTCATTTCCCAATCGCATTGGCACATATGGAGCGCCGGAGCGTTTTTTCCTGACCAAAGGCCAGATGACCCACCTTAGTCAGAAAGGTTCAGCAGTTCATACCAGAATCGGGAGAAATGACGAGATTCGCTTCTATCCGGAGTATACCAGCGATGATATGAATAATGGCCGGATATATGAAGATTCGCTCGCGTCAGTGCGTGTTACGCCGCAATATGTGGAAATACGAAAATTGGCGCTTGAACCGCGGTTGACGGTTTTTGTCTGAAGCACTAGAGTACGAACGTATGGCTACAATTAAATTCGTCGAAAAATTATTTGGCGATCAAAATAAGAAGAAATTGAAGGAAATCCAGGCTGACGTAGAAAAGGTCAATGCTCTGGAGGATTCGGTAAAATCTCTTTCTGACGAGTCGTTGTCTTCAAAAACAGCAGAGTTTAAGGAGAAGCTGAAAAACGGCGCTTCACCTGATGATATTGCGCATGAGGCGTTTGCGGTTGTCAGGGAGGCGGCATGGAGAACGCTGGGGCAGCGGCATTATGATGTTCAAATCATGGGCGGTTTTGCGCTGCACCGGGGCAAAATTTCGGAGATGCGCACTGGTGAAGGCAAGACGCTGGCGGCAACAACCGCCGCGTACCTGAATGCACTTGAGGGAAAAGGCGTTCATGTGGTGACGGTGAATGATTACCTCGCCCGCCGCGATGCGGACTGGATGGGCCAGGTCTATTATTTTTTGGGTTTGACCGTTTCGTGCATCCAAAACCAGGCAGCGTTTATTTATGATGCGGATATCAAGAAAGTTCGCCGGCCGAAAGACGTGGACGAACGTCAGGATGAAGAGAAGGGCGAGCCGTCAACAGAAGGCGGGGGAAATGAGTCGCTCATCGTCGCCGACATGGACCACCTGCGCGAAGCGTCGCGCCGTGAAGCGTACCAGGCCGATATCACCTTTGGCACGAACAACGAATTCGGGTTTGACTATCTGCGCGACAATATGGTGCAGAATACGGAAGACCGGGTTCAGCGCCAGCTGTTTTTCGCTATCATTGATGAAGTCGATTCCATATTAATTGACGAAGCAAGGACGCCGCTTATTATTTCTGCGCCGGCAGCAGAGGCGACTGACCAATACTACCAGTTTTCACAGCTTGTTTCTGCGCTTACGGAAAACGAGGATTTCAACGTGGACGAGAAAATGAAGTCCGTGTCGCTCTCTGAGCAGGGGATCGAAAAACTAGAGAAGGCGCTGAACGTTGAAAATATCTATACGGCCGGCGGACTGCGCACGGTTCATCATATTGAACAGGCATTGAAAGCGCGCTGTTTGTTCACGCGCGAGAAGGATTACGTCGTAAAGGAAGACGAAGTGTTGATCGTTGATGAGTTTACAGGCCGCCTGATGCACGGACGGCGATATTCAGAAGGGCTGCACCAGGCAATTGAGGCAAAAGAAGGATTAAAAATCAAGCAGGAATCACAGACGCTTGCAACCATTACACTTCAGAATTATTTCCGCATGTACAAAAAATTAAGCGGCATGACCGGTACGGCGGAAACAGAGGCAGAGGAATTTTTCAAGATTTACGGGTTGGACGTTGTGGTCATTCCCACCAATCGGGATCTGCAGCGAACGGATTACTCCGACCGCGTGTACAAAAATCTGCAGGGCAAGTTCCAGGCGGTTATCAACCAGATCAAAGAGCTGCATGACAAGGGGCAGCCGGTGCTGGTCGGCACGATATCCATTGAACAGAATGAACTGTTCAGTCAAATGTTGACAGCCAGCGGAATCCCCCATAACGTATTGAACGCAAAACAGCATGAGAGAGAGGCAGAGGTCATTGCGCAAGCGGGCAGGCTCGGAGCAGTGACGGTGGCAACCAATATGGCCGGCCGCGGCGTTGACATCATTCTCGGCGGCAATCCGCCCAGTATTGAGGAGGCGCGTAAGGTGATAGAATTGGGAGGCCTGGCCGTTATCGGCACAGAACGCCATGAAGCCCGCCGCATCGACAACCAGCTGCGTGGGCGAACCGGACGCCAGGGCGATCCCGGAACAAGCCAGTTCTTCGTGTCCATGGATGACGAACTCATGCGCATTTTCGGTTCCGACCGGATGAAGTCGTTTATGGGAAAGCTCGGCGTGCCGGACGACATGCCTATCGAGAACAAGATGGTATCGCGATCGATTGAATCGGCGCAATCCAAGGTGGAGTCGCGGAACTTTGATATTCGCAAGCACCTTCTGGAATATGACGATGTTATCAATAAACATCGTGAAACGATCTACCGCCGGAGGAATTCGATTCTTGACGATGAGCCGGAAAAATTGCGCGCAACTATTTCAGAGATGATTGAAGGCGAGATAGAGCATGTTGTTTCGTTCCATACCAACCAGGAAGAATCCGAGGCATGGGACATGAAAGAGGTGTGCGAGGTCATGAAGACGATTTTCCCGATGACCGAACAGGCGTGCATGGTTGCCGTTAATCAGCTTGCGGACAAGGGCGACGGGAAGCTGGAGCATGCGGAGGCGCGGACGAAGATGATTGATTACTTCCAGGAGCAGGCGCAGCAGGCGTACAAGAAGATGATCGACGAGATCGGAGACGAAGAGCTGAGCCACCGGGTGGAAAAAGGATTTACGCTCCGCGCCATCGATACGCTTTGGATTGAGCACTTGGACCAGATGTCATTCCTCCGTGATTCCATCGGGCTGCGCGGCTATGGCCAGCGTGATCCGCTGGTTGAATATAAGCGCGAGTCTTATCAGATGTTCCAGGAGTTACTCGATAATATTCAGAAGCAGGTTGTTTATAATATTTATAAGTTGCGCGACGCGAGAATGGTGGCAGATCGGCGCATGCATGGCGAACATGTCAATTACATTGCTCCACAGAAAGAGATGACGGAACAGCGGCCGCAACAGGGCCAGGAAAAACAGGAGCAGAAGCAGCCATTCGTTTCGCAAAAAAAGAGCGTTGACGGAAAAAAGATCGGACGCAACGATCCGTGTCCGTGCGGATCGGGGAAGAAGTATAAGAAATGCCACGGGGCGTAGGTCGGTTGTTGACCGGGCGTTCCGGAAATGTTATAATACATTTAGTTAATCCATATAATAGCGTTGTCAAATGATAAGGCATCGTAATTTTAGACCTGTGCTGTTTGTTGGCGGTGGCATCTGCGCACTTGCTGCGTTTGTTGCAGTTACCGCACAGCCAGTGCACGCCGCGGATTACCGCCAGCCGGAAGTCCGCGTTTTTGAAATGCAAAACAAAGGAACTGTCGCCAGCCAGCAGGAATCGTTTCTGGCGTTTGATGAGGCAAACGAAAATGGGGGGACGGTCGCAACCGGAGACTTCAACGGCGACGGAAAAGATGAAGTTATCGTCGGCGCCGGGCCGGGATCAAGCCCGACCGTCACCGTATTCACGCCTGGCGGTGCGAAAGTCTCCGAATTTTTGGCATTTGGCGATAATGTCCGCGTGGGCGTCAATGTTGCTGCAGGCGACCTGAATGGCGATGGTAAAGATGAGATTGTTGTTGGAGCAGGGCGCGGCGGCGGACCGCAGGTGCGCGTGTTTAACATGAAAGGGAAAGAGAAATTTACCCCGGGGTTCTTTGCATATGATGAACATTTCCGCGGCGGCGTAAATGTTGCAGTTGGGAATGTTGACGGACGCGGGAGCGCAGATATTATCACCGGCGCCGGGCCCGGCGGCGGACCCCATGTTCGTGTCTTTGATAAATATGGAAATTATATTGGTATCGATTTTTTTCCGTTTGCCGATACAGACCGGGGCGGCGTTTCAGTTGCGACCGCGAATGTTGATGGCGGGAAGGATGAAGAGGTTGTGACGGCCATCCATTCGTTTGGCGAGCCGCGCATCAAGGTGTACAAGGCAGATGCGAATGATACGATCATCAGCGAGTTCCTGGCGTATGACGCTAACTTCAGAGGCGGCGTAAACCTAGCGAGTGCGGATGTTGATATGGACGGTATTGATGAAATTATTACTGCGCCTCGGCAGTCCGGCGGACCGCACATTCGTATCTTTAAGGGGAAGAAGGGAAAGCTTTATAATCCTGGCTTTCTTGCGTATGAGGAAGATTTTCGGGGCGGCGTATCGGTTACAGCGGGAAATGTGGATGCAGACGCAAAGATTGAAATAGTCACTATACCGCAAAAGAAAATCGTGGAAGGCAGGACGGACATTTTCAAATATATTGATGTGGATTTGTCCGAACAGATTTTACGGGCCTACCGGAACGGTGTGAAAGAAAAAGAATTTTATGTGTCTACCGGAGTTGCGCGGTACGCGACGCCGACCGGGGAAACCGAGGTGCTCGCTAAATTGCCGGTGCATGATTATGAATGGACGTACGGACCGGGCCACCCGGACAATTATGACCTGCCTGGCGTGGTGAACAATTTGCGGTTTCGCCAACACCACTATATTCACTATGCCTATTGGCACAACAACTTCGGACATGTCATGAGCCACGGCTGCATCAACGTCAATCTGGAAAACTCCCAATGGATCTATGACTGGGCCGATGTCGGCGACAAGGTCATTGTCCACGAATAACGTAATGTAGCGAATCCCGCGAGCGCAGCTTTTAGGAGCGAAATTCTCAAAGTTGAGCGAGAAAAGCTGTGCGGGAGGGATAAGCGGCATAACTATAATATGTCCGAACAACGACCATATCTGCGAACCGTGTTCTGGTGGGTGCCGGTTATCTTCCTGTGTGTTCCATTTTCTGCCGCAGCCGTGCCGAACCGCGCGCCGGAGATCCAGGTGATTGATTTTGAAACGCGCGAGGTTCAGGATTCATGGCTGGCATTCGACGAGTCCTATCAGGGCGGCGTTGATGTTGCGGTCGGTGATGTCGGCGGCGATGGCATTAACGAAATCGTTGTTGCGCAGGCCGGCGGACCGGATGCGCTGGGCATTATTAAAGTGTTCAGGGGCGACCATTCACTCATATCGCAAACGGCAATTTTCCACGGAACAAACGACTGGACCTATCTTGATGTCGAATGCGGCGACGTGGACGGTGACGGTGAAGACGAGATAATCGTTTCAGTTCCGGACGGCGCTTCATCAAAAGTATGGATCCTGGATGGGATGCTACAGGAAGATACGGATACAGCCGGCACGTTTGAAGCGTTTCCGGAGTTTCCGGCTGGCACTGCCATTGCAGTTGGAAATGTATTAAACGGCCCGGAAGAGGAAATTATTGCAGCAACCGTTGGCGGATTGTTTCCTCTGGTGCGCATTCTGGACAGCAACGGGGTTATGCAGGCACCGGATATTTCGCCGTTTTCAGAAACAGATACCTATGGCTTGATTGCGGCGGCCATAAACACAGGCGGCGGCGAGCATAGCGACCTGTATGTTGGTTTTGATAACGGGGGGCAAACCTGGATTAAGGGTTACCGCATTGACGCAAATCGCGAGTACCCCGTGCTGGCGGAATTCCAGGCATGGTCGCGCGAATTCCGGAGCGGCGTTGAGATGGCAGCAATCGACGCTGATGGCGACGGTACAGAGGAGATCGCGGTCGTTCCGGCAGGGGACCAGCAGGCAGAGGTAAAATATTTCAGGGGCGACGGGACCCCGCTTGACGTGGATTCGCAATATTTATTTGAAGAAGGTTTCCGCGGCGGAATGAATATTTCCGTTGCATCTATAGACAAAGATCAAACACCGGAGATTATTATCAGTCCGGGCCTCCAGCATCCCAAAGCGGATCCGGAGCGGCCGGCGCGTTACATTGAAGTGAACCTTACTGAACAGATCGAATATGTGTGGGAGGACGGGTACCTGCGCAATGTTTTCCTTATTTCTTCAGGTTTGCCGGGCACGCCAACTCCTGTCGGCGAATTTTCCGTATTTAACAAGATCTTAAACCATTTGTATTCAGGCCCGGGTTACTACCTGCCGAATACGCCGTATAACCTTGCCTTTGCCACAGCCGGCAATGGAATGCGGTTCTATCTGCATTCTGCTTATTGGCATAATAATTTCGGCCACCCAATGAGCCATGGTTGCGTCAACATGCGCTATAATGACGCAAAATTCCTTTATAATTGGGCTGATATTGGCACTTTGGTGTGGACCCACTATTGATTGCGTCAAAATAACTTGTTCTGTATACTGATTCGGTATGAAAGCGCGTACGAAAATCAGATTATCGCTCCTGGGCATACTTGTATTGACTGTTTTGGCTGGTGTTGTTGATTATCCAAAAGGGCCGGATATCTCATTTGGCGATACATTTCGTGAAATTAAAGTTCATCTTGGCCTGGATTTGCAGGGCGGGACTTCACTTTTGTATAAAGCGGATGTTTCGCAGATTGACGAGACAGAACGCACATCAGCGCTTGAAGGCGTTCGTGATGTGATTGAACGGCGCATTAACGCGTTTGGCGTGGGCGAGCCGAACATCCAGACGGTCCGTTCAGGCGACGAATGGCGCGTTCTTGTTGAATTGCCGGGCGTAACGGATATTACAGAGGCGATTAACCGAATCGGTGAGACGCCGCTTTTGGAGTTTAAGACCGAGGGCGAGCCGCCGGAACTTACGGATGAAGAGAGGGAAAAGGTTCGGGAAGAGAATAAGAAGATCAAAAAACAGGCGAACACTGTTTTGAAAAAGGCGCAAAAGGCGGATGCTGATTTTGCCGCATTGGCAACAGAATATTCTGACGACCCAGGATCGGCTGAACAGGGCGGCGATTTGGGCGAATTTAGCCAGGGTATGATGGTGGATGAGTTTGATGACGTTGTATTTACTAAAGCCGAAGTTGGAGTTGTTTATCCGGAGCTTGTTGAAACGCTGTTTGGATACCATATAATAAGGGTGGATGAATTGCGCGAGGAGCCTGCAAATAATGAGGAAGGAACAGAAGTAGGGAAAATCGCGCGCGCTCACCATATTTTGTTTGTGAAGGAATCTGAGCAACCTCTTTTATTAGAGCCGACCTATGAATCGACGCCGCTGACCGGCGAGCAGCTGGAAAACGCGGATGTGACGTTTGACCCGAATACCGGGCTCCCGACCGTTTCATTGCAGTTCAATAAAGAGGGCCGAGAGCTGTTTGCGCAGATCACAAAAGATAATGTCGGCAAAACGGTCGCGATTTATCTTGATGGCGTGGTTATCAGTGCTCCGGTGGTGCAGCAGGAGATTACCGGCGGCGAAGCGGTTATCTCGGGCAATTTTACGCTCGAAGAATCCAAACTGCTGGCGCAGCGGCTGAATGCAGGTGCATTGCCGGTACCTGTCGAACTGATCAGCCAGCAGAACGTCGGTCCGACACTCGGCCAGGCATCCATTGAACGCAGCCTGTTTGCTGGCATATTCGGGCTGGTCCTGCTTTCGATTTTCATGATCGTATACTATCGGCTTCCGGGAGTAATGTCTGTTCTGGCACTGACGATCTATTCCTTGGTTGTACTTGCGGTGTTCAAGCTGTTCCCGGTTACGCTGACCCTTGCCGGAATTGCGGGATTCATTTTATCGATCGGCATGGCTGTGGACGCAAACGTCCTAATATTTGAGCGTTTCAAGGAAGAGCTTCGGCGCGGCAAGCCGATCGGCCAGAGTATTGACGACGGATTTAAGCGCGCATGGACATCAATCCGCGATTCGAACGTTTCTTCGCTCATTACCTGCCTGATCCTGTATTGGTTCGGTTCATCGCTGATTCGCGGTTTTGCAGTAACGCTTGCTATCGGAATCCTCATTTCAATGTTTTCAGCCATTACCATTACGCGGAACTTACTCGGCGTTATCCGGCTGCAAAATACGTGGTGGTACGGAATCAATAAGCGAAAGAAAGAATAGATATGTACAGGATTATCCATACAACGAAATATTGGAGTACCCTCTCTATCATTGGCATTGCGGCAACCGTAGTATTGTGGTTTGTATGGGGATTGAACCTCGGTATTGATTTTACCGGCGGAACCTCGATGGAGTTGCGTTTTCCCGACATAGAATCGCGACCGTCTGTAGAAAATATTACGACCACCGTGACTGACCTTGGTGTGAGTGATATGCGCATTCAGACTGCAGGTGAATCAAATCTGATCCTCAAAATGCAGCATATTGAAAATAAGACCCGCCAGCAGATTTTGGATGCGTATAAAGACCAGGATGTCGTAGAGGAGAACTATACCAGCATCGGCCCGACGCTTGGTGAAGAGCTCAAGAGAAAGGCTGTCATAGCGCTTCTCCTCGTCCTATTTGCGATTATCGGGTACATCTCGTACGCCTTTCGCAAGGTCTCGAACGGACCGGTTCCATCATGGGTGTTTGGGCTCGGAGCCATTGTGGCACTTGCGCATGATATTCTCCTCGTAGTCGGGGCATTTATTCTACTGGGGCACTTTATGGACGTACAGGTCGATACTTTGTTTGTCACTGCATTGCTGACGATTCTCGGTTTTTCGGTTCATGACACGATTGTCGTGTATGACCGCATCAGAGAGGGGCTTAAAGACCGCGCAAAGAAATCGTTCAAGGAAATTATAAACGAGAGCATCAATACGACGCTGGTGCGTTCGATAAACACATCCTTTTCCACATTGCTTGTCCTGCTTGCGCTGTATCTGTTCGGCGGCGCATCCATCCAGTGGTTTGTGCTGGCGCTGATACTTGGTATTCTTACCGGAACCTATTCATCAATTTTTATAGCAAGTCCGTTGCTTTTGGTAGGGCAGCGGTTGCTCAAGAGGTAATAAAAAATACTATTTCCTTTTGCTTTTCAGCAGATTGATGTGTTTATTGAAATAGTCGTCGAACGAATCGAGCGCTCTAGTGAATAAGCGTACGGCTTCATCAAATCCTGCTTCATCCTGCATGCGAACAAGCACATCGCATATTTCACCCGACTCGTTTTTCCACTTGGCCAGGTCATCCATGTGGTTGGTTTCAAGATCCTGGATATTGTCCAGTGCTGCGTTCATGTGATCGGCAGTGTCAGAAATCCATTTTTGAGGGCCTGTTGTTTCAAAGTCTGAGCGTGTTTCCTGGAGATATTCAATGCCGGTTTGCAGCATTGCTATTGTTTCATCAAAGTCAATCATCTTTGCATTCGAAGTACTCATGACTGTACCGGTTGTTTCGAAGGTATTTTCCGGCGCATTAGCCGCCGGAGGCGTTGGTATGTCCATATCAGGCATAAACGTATTTTTTTGCTTATTTTTACCTATTATACGCCTTTTTTTTCAATACAACAATCAGTGGATAGTGATTAGGGAAAAATATTGACACGTTTGCAAGGAAATGGTATACTAGCGACGATACAATTTAATCACACCTATGACCGATTCTATTCTAGATAAGGTCCTTTCAAGCAAGGAGGACCAAGAAAAGCAGGATTTTAATCCTCTCGAGGTTGTGAATACGCTCCTGAAGTCTTTGGGCTCCAAAGAAGCGGATGTTGTACGGCGGAGGTATGGTCTGACTGACCAAGGCAAGGAAACTTTGGAAACAATCGGATCGTTTTACAACGTCACGCGCGAGCGCATTCGCCAAATCGAGAATCAATCAATCGCAAAAATAAAATCTGGCAGCGCCTTTTCGGAGATCATGCGGCCTGTCGAACATCTTGTTTCAACTCTGGTCGATAAACATGGCGGGCTGATAACTGAGCAGATGCTGTATGAGACGCTTTTAGGCGTTCACAAGGACAGTGAGCAGTATAAGCTGGCTGTCTCGTTTATCATTACGCAGCTCTTAGATGAAAAGCTCGAGGAGATTCCAAAAACCAAGAAATACCATCCGGGCTGGAAACTGCGCCTGACTTCAATGGATTTTATTGATCAGGGCATCCAGGAACTGGAGAAGCTGGTTGAACAAATTGGAAAACCGGCAACGTTTGATGAACTATATGAAAAATTGCAGGAAACAGAGTTCTACAAGAACCATGACCAGAAGCTGACTGAAGATTCAGTTGCATCGTACCTGGAGGTTTCAACCAGGCTCGCGCGAAACCCGTTTGACGAATATGGACTGGCTGACTGGGGATTAATTCAGCCGAAGCGGATGAATGACCGCGTATTTCTTGTTCTGCAAAAAGAAGGCCAGCCGATGCATTTTGAAGAGATTGCCAAACGCATTACGAAAATCTTTAAGAAAGCTGCGTATCCTCCGACTGTTCATAACGAGCTCATCCTCAACGACGAATACGTTTTAGTCGGACGGGGCATTTACGCGTTGAAAGAATGGGGATTTAAAGAGGGCGTTGTCGCCAGCGTGATTCAGGATATCCTTAAGCAGGCAGGCCAGCCGATGAAGCGTTCGGATATTGTTGATATGGTTCTGAAGCAGCGCATCGTGAAAAAAAATACTATCCATCTCGCATTGACTGACAAGTCACTATTTAATAAGACCAAGGATGGGAGGTATGCATTGGCAGAGGATTCTGGAGAGAGTCATCAACCGGAGGAGAAAATACAGACAGAAGCTGCCGATGAGGCCTCCAGCTAAAGGAGTAAATCAAACAAAGATAAATGCCATTTGAGTGGACTGACATTGCCGGTCTCGGGTCTAGCCCGTTAGCCATTATTCAACTCTTCTTTCAGTGGGGCGGTCTTATTGTTTTCTTTCCTCTGTTAATCTGGATGATGTGGACCGGCTGGGTGAACTGGCTTCAGAACAAGTACGATATGAAGAAGAAATTCGTTTTGTTGGCCATCGATGTTCCGAAAATGCATGAAACCACCATGCGTTCGGTCGAGAATATTATTTCAGCGCTGCATGGCGTGCATTTTAGCCCTACGAAGCGTGAAGCGTACTGGCTGGGCGTCATTCAGGATAAATTTTCCCTGGAAATCGTCAGTATTGACGGGTATATCCAGTATTTTATCCGGTGCGATGATTACAATGCGGAACTGGTGAAAGGCGCGGTGTATGCGCAGTATGCGGATGCGGAGATTATCGAGGTAGAGGATTATGTGCAGAATGTGCCGCAGGAATATCCGAACAAGGAGTATGATTTATGGGGGACTGAATTTACTCTGGCAAACAGCGATGCCTACCCGATTAAGACGTATGAATTTTTTGAGCATTCATTATCCGGCCTGTTTGCGGACCCAATGGCAGCTGTACTGGAACTGCTCAGCAGGCTGCAGCCGGGAGAACAGGTCTGGCTTCAGTTTGTTATAACACCTGAAGGGCATGAATGGCGGGAGAAAAGCAAACGAGAGGTTAATGACTTAATCGGTAAACCGCAGGAATATAAGAAGGATATTGCTGATTACCTGACGAACGCGACGCAAAAGACGCTGGAAACGGTTCATGATTCCGTGTTCACGGCTCCGGAAGGAGGATACAAGGAACAACGGCAGGATAAGGATGAAATGGATGGGAGCTTCATGGGTTTGACGACAGGGGAAAAGATCATTGTTGAAGAGGTGCAGAAGAAAGCGGCGCGGCTTCATTTCCAGACGAAATTTCGTTTTGTGTACATTGCTCCAAAAGAGATAATGAATTCCTACCGCGTGGTCGGTTCGATTTTTGGGGCGTTCAAGCAGTTTAATTCCCTTGATTTAAATTCGTTTACAGCCGGCGGCCGCACCGTTACGAGCGGGCCGGAATATTTTTTTCCGAAGCGGCGTTCCGAAGCGCGCAAAAATAAATTAATGGCAGGATATAAGTATCGCTCGAACTGGATCGGCGAGTCGTCTTATGTGATGTCGCATGTGGAAATCGCAACTTTATTTCATTTTCCGGTTCAGGAGGTCAAAGCGCCGTTGGTTTCCAAGACGGTTTCCAAAAAAGCGGAGCCGCCTGCCCATCTTCCTGTTGGCGCATCTCCGTTTGAGCGTCTGCGCAAAGGCCATGATCGTATTGCCGTACAAACTTTACCTGATGCACAAACTGAGCAGGTGGTAACGCCGGAACCTGAACCGGTTTCAGAAACCATTCCCGCCCCGCCGCCGCCGCCGGAGCCAGGAGAGCCGCCGGTAACCGAACGTTTTGCGCCGGTGGAGCAGCCTGTTCCTGAACAGCTGCATTCCATGCCGGGGTTGCCGCCGGGCGTTAAGGCGGTTGAACAGCCGACTCCCGTACGGGAAGTGCCGATACGCGGAGAGGAAGCAGTTCCACTGGCGCCGCCATCACCTCAAACCGGCAATCAGGCTGACCGGCCGGATTCAACACCTACTAGCGGGGGCACGCCTCCACCTAACCTTCCTGTATGATGAACGACGAGCCAACAGCACAGCCGGAACAACCGGAACAAGAGCCGCAACCGTACGCCTTTGACGAACAACAGGTAACGTTTTTTGCAGGCACGAATTTTAGGAATGAGAACAGGCGTTTTGGCATTAAAGGGGATGACCGCCGCCGCCATATGTACGTGATCGGCAAGACCGGCATGGGGAAGTCGACGATGCTTGAGAACATGATTATCCAGGATATCCGCAACGGACACGGGCTGGCAGTCGTTGATCCGCACGGCGATTTGGTGGAGAAGATTGTTGATTTTATTCCGTCCAATCGCATCAATGATGTTGTCTATTTTAATCCGGCCGATGTCGCCAATCCGATTGCCTTTAACATTCTTGAGAATGTGGAGCTGGAATATAAGAATTTGGTTTCAAACGGCCTTGTGGGCGTGTTTAAGAAGATTTGGGCAGACTCCTGGGGCCCGCGCTTGGAATACATTTTGATTAACTCTATTCTCGCCCTTATTGAATATCCGGGTTCGACGCTGCTTGGCGTTACGCGCATGCTTGTTGACGCGAAGTACCGGAAAAAGGTGGTGCGCAACATTACAGACCCGGTCGTGAAATCGTTCTGGATTGACGAATATAACAACTATTCGGAAAAGTTCCGCAACGAAGCGATTGCTCCGATCCAGAATAAAGTCGGGCAGTTTTTGTCCTCTTCGCTTATCCGAAATATTGTCGGCCAGCCAAAGAGCACGATCAATATGCGCGAGATTATGGACAGCGGGAAGATTCTTTTGATGAATTTGTCCAAGGGCCGTATTGGCGAGGAAAATGCCGCGCTGCTCGGTGCCATGATGATTACGAAGATTCAGCTGGCAGCGATGAGCCGCGTCGATATTCCGGAAAAGGAACGCCGTGATTTTTTCCTGTATGTTGATGAGTTTCAGAATTTTTCAACAGAGGCTTTTGCAAATATTTTATCGGAGGCAAGAAAATACCGGCTGGATCTGATTATGGCCCACCAATATGTTGAGCAGTTAAGCGATGAGGTTAAAGCTGCGGTGTTCGGCAATGTTGGAACGATGATTACTTTCCGTGTTGGTGCGGTTGACGCAGAAGAGCTTGAGAAGGAATATTTGCCGTTGTTTACGCAGGAAGATCTTGTGGCGCTGCCGTCGTATCAAATTTATTTGCGTTTGATGATTGACGGTGTGGCGTCTGAGCCGTTTTCCGCAACTACGCTGCCTCCGCTATCCGGCGAGACAGGGAATAAGGAGACGGTTATTCAGGTTTCCCGGGAACGATATGCAAATGTGCAGGCAAAGGTAGAAGAGGCAATTCTGCGGTGGTCCGGCTATAACATGGATGATGACGGGTCTGATGATGAGGAGCAGCCGCAACAGGCAAAGAAATCGTATCGAAAAGAAGAAAGGAAATACGAAAAAAAGGGAGGGAAGCCTCCGCAGCGGCAAAAACCGAGAGCGGATGCGCCTCCAACGCCGACGCCGGCGCCGGCTAAACCAACTATTTCCCGTGAGGATGTTCCAATGCCGCCAAAGAAACAAGAGGTTCCTCAGCCGCCAAAAGCGGCAGAACAGAACGGCCTGGCGCCGCTGCGCAAAAAAGAGCTGAGTTTTGTAGCTGATAAAGAGCAGAACGAACCGCAGCAAACGCAGCCCGTCCGCCAGAAGCGGCGGCCGGAAGCTCAAAAGACGGAGCGGTCCCGCCCTGCACAGAGGGATACAAAGAAGGAAAAGCAGGATGTAAGGCCGCAACAGGGACAGCGCCAGCGCATCAAAACTGATTTTTCTTCGCTTGGCGATGCGCTCGGGGCGCTTCCGGTTTCGGATAAGCCGACTGCAAAGCGGAAACGGCGCCGGCGAAAAAAGAAACCAGCCAATTCGCCGCAGACAGGTTCGGATAATTAATACTTTAATTATGACGTTTGCAGACAGACATGATGCCGGACGTCAGCTGGCTGAAAAGCTCAATCATTATGCCGGGAATCCGGATTGTTTAATTGCGGCAATCCCCCGCGGCGGAGTGGTGCTGGGCTATGAACTGGCGAAAAAACTGAAGCTCCCGCTGGATGTGATTGTTACTAAAAAGATTGGAGCGCCTGGAAATCCTGAATACGCGATTGGAAGCATTGATACTGATGGTAATGTAGCTTTTGATAATGATGTGCTCACGGCACTGGGAATAACGCCAGGGGATCTTAAGGTAGAGATTGCGGATTTACAGGAGCAGGCTCGTGAGAAGGAGCGCATGATGCGCGAAGGCCGCGCAGTTCAACAGGTTAAAGGCAAAACAGTTATCCTTGTAGACGACGGGATTGCAACCGGCTATACCATGCAGGCAGCGATTCAATCATTGCGGGCAAACAGCGCTGCAAAGGTTGTGGTAGCCGTGCCGGTCAGTTCAATCGATGCTGCAAAACGTCTAAGAAAGATAGTAGATGAATTTGTTGTGCTGGATACGCCTGATCAATTCATGTCGGTAGGACAGTTTTATGAGTCATTCGATCAGACGACATATCCGGAAGCAAAAAAGTTAATGGATGAAGCAAATGGCGCATCTTGACTTGCGGAGAGGTTTTTGCTACCATCAGCGCACATTATATATGAACACTTTTTTTATACACTATGGATCTGAATAAACTCACGCGCAAAGCGCAGGAGGCGCTTCAAAATGCACATGGCATTGCCATGTCTTCAGGCCAGCAGCAGATTGTGCCGGCCCATCTTCTAATGGCGTTAATTGAGCAGGAAGAGACGATGGTACGTCCGATTTTGGAGCGCCAGAATGTGCAAATTGAGCAGGTTGGGAAGCTGGTTGCGAGCTCGATACGGTCGCTGCCCCGCATGAACCAGCCAGGCCAGGTATTTGTGAGCCAGGAGATGAATGCGGTATTGTTCCAGGCTGATAAATTAGCAAAGAAATTAAAGGATGAATATGTTTCTGTTGAGCATCTGTTTATGGCGTTGTTTGATGTGAAATCATCGGCGCAGGCTATACTAGCGAAGGTTGGGCTTGACCCAAAAAGTACAGGTGCAATTGTTACCGAGATTCGAGGCAGCCATACGGTTGATTCACCGGAGCCGGAATCAAAATACCAGGCGTTGGAAAAATACGCGCAAAATCTGACCCAGTTGGCGCGAGAAGAAAAGCTCGATCCTGTGATTGGCCGAGATGACGAAATTCGCCGCGCCATGCAAGTGCTGTCCCGGCGCACGAAGAACAATCCTGTATTGATCGGCGAACCCGGAACGGGGAAGACTGCCATTGTCGAAGGGTTGGCCCAGCGCATTGTTGCGGGCGACGTGCCGGATTCATTGCGCGACAAGGAAATCGTTTCACTTGATATCGGCGCGATGCTTGCAGGTACGAAATTCAGAGGGGAATTTGAAGATCGCATGAAAGCGGTGTTGAAAGAAATTAATGACCAGAGCGGACGAATTATATTATTTATTGACGAATTGCATACGATAGTCGGAGCCGGCAGCACGGAAGGAAGTGTTGATGCTGCGAATTTGCTCAAACCGGCGTTGGCGCGCGGCGATCTGCATGCGGTGGGCGCTACGACGCTGAAGGAATACCAGAAGCATATTGAAAAAGATGCGGCTCTTGAACGCCGTTTTCAGCCGATATTTGTCGGCGAGCCTTCTGTCGAGCATACAATTGCGATTTTACGCGGAATAAACGAGAAGTATGAAGTGCATCATGGCGTCCGGATAACGGATGCGGCCCTGGTGGCGGCGGCGGAGCTTTCACACCGCTACATTGCCGACCGTTTTTTGCCGGATAAGGCTATTGACCTGATCGATGAAGCGGCGTCGGCGCTGCGCATGCAGATCGATTCCATGCCGGAAGAACTGGATAAAATGAAGCGCAACATGATGCGCCTGGAAGTCGAGCGCGAGGCGCTGAGCAAAGACAAGAAGGAGAACAAGGACGAACTGGACCGCATTAACAAGGAATTATCAGAGCTGAAAGAGTCATCCCAGCAGCTGGAGCTGCAGTGGAAGAATGAGCGCGATATCCTGGACCAGATCCAGGCGAAAAAAGGGGAGATCGACAAGCTGCGGGGCGAGGCGGATATCAAAGAGCGTCAGGGCGAGCTTCGCGAGGTGGCAGAGATCCGGTACGGCAGCATCCCTGAATTGGAAAAAGAGGTTGAGGCGTTGCAGAAAAAGCTGAGCAAGATCCAGAAGGAGAAAGGCGTCTTGAAAGAAGAGGTGACCGAAGAGGAGATCGGCACGGTTGTTTCGCGGTGGACGGGGATTCCGGTGAGCAAATTGCTCGCTTCGGAAAGCGATAAGCTGCAGAACATGGAAGAGGAGCTGGCAAGGCGCGTTGTGGGCCAGGAAGAGGCGATCAGCGCCGTCTCAAATGCCATCCGCCGTTCGCGCGCAGGCGTTGCAGATGAGCGCCGTCCGATCGGTTCGTTCATTTTTATGGGCCCGACCGGCGTCGGCAAGACGGAGCTGGCAAAAGCGCTGGCAGAGTTCATGTTTAACGACGATGATGCCATGGTTCGCGTGGATATGTCCGAATATATGGAAAAACATTCCATCTCCAAGATGGTGGGGTCGCCACCGGGGTATGTCGGTTACGAAGAAGCCGGCCAGCTGACCGAGGCGATACGCCGCCGGCCGTATTCAGTGGTGTTGTTTGATGAGATAGAGAAAGCGCATCCGGAAGTATTCAATATTTTGCTGCAGATTTTTGATGAAGGCCACTTGACTGATGCAAAGGGCCGCAAAGTAAATTTCAAGAATACGATTATCATTATGACGTCAAACATCGGCAGCGGCGTGATGCAGGATTACGCGAAGAAGCATGCCGCAACGATCGGGTTCAAGGACGCGTCAGAAAAGAAGGAAACGGCGCTGGAGCAGGAGATGGAGACGCGCGTCCGCGATTTGCTGCAGGAACATTTCAAGCCGGAGTTCTTAAACCGCGTTGACGACATTATCATATTTCACGCGCTGTCCAAGAAGCACCTTCAAGCGATTGTTGATTTGCAGCTGCAGGAGGTTGCGAAGCGTTTGACCGATCAGAAAATTGAATTGACGTTTACGGACAGCGTAAAGGCTCACTTGATTGAAAAAGGGTATGATGAGGTGTATGGCGCGCGTCCGCTGAAACGCGTGATCCAGACCGATATCCTGAATCCGCTTTCAAAAGAGCTCATCGCCAAGAATGTTCCTGAGAACAGTATTGTTTCGGTGGGAATGAAAAACGGAAAGGTGTCGTTTTCCAAGAAAAAAGGTGTGACCAAAGGCAAGAAGAAATAGGCAGGATATAACGAAAGAGCTTTTAAAAAGGGGCCTATTGCCCCTTTTTTGTGTGATTTTGCATTGACAAAATGAGTTTTTTATGCTAATATTTGCCGTCATCCTCAAGTAGGAGAGATGGCCCGAATAGCGTTTGAACACCCCATTAATTTGGGTTGTTCACGTATTTCGGTTGTACTAACCATAGCGCGCGGGTAATTCGTGCGTGAAAGAATCAGCGCTGCCTCGGCTGCGCACCATAGGGAGAGACAAATGAACGCAATCCTGAACTTCTTCGTGGTATGTGGCCAGATCATCGCTGGTATCTGGACGAAGGGCGGCTGGAAGGGCAAGGCCATCGTGATCGGCGCCCCGACGAGCCTCGTGCTCTTGGTCGTGCTGGCCATGGTGCTGCTCTCGGACGGCAACAAGGCCGCACCGGTGGTCGCCGATCCGTCGGTGATCAATCCGGAGCAGACGGTCGTGGGTTGGAAGCAGCTGCGCGACGCCCGGGTCTACGGCGGCACCATCGACCTGGTCGACGGCGTGTTGTCGCTCGAGCGCGAGGCCAACGGCGACATGACGGTGATCGTCCACAATACGGACGAGCAGCCAGGATTCGTCAGCGATCGCTATGACTCGGGCGATGGGAGGACGTATCTCGAGGTGCACGATTCCAGGTGCGAGGGCGGCAAGACATTCCGCACCGCCGACTTCGATCTGGAAGGCCCGGTGCAGAGGGTCACGGTCGACCACAAGAAGTGCCGCGCGTACCTGTACGACTCGCCAAGGTGGTACCAGGCGACCCGGGTCGGCAGCGACCTACGCGTCTGGATCCCGTTCGTCGAGAGCGACCCGGGGATCGACAACGACGGCGACGGGTACTGCGAAGGTGCCACCATCCTGTTCTTCAACGGGATGGCCAGCGGCACCGGCTGCACGGACAACAGCAAACCCGGGGACTGCAATGATATCAGCCCCTGGGTCCGACCGGGTCGCCGTGAGGACATGACAAACGGCGTGGATGACGACTGCGACGGCAAGATCGACGAGTACGAGGAGGCAGATTCGGAGGACGAGATGTCCGATGATGACAGTTCCTCTGCTGTCGATGGCACTGCCGAAAGTGCTGCCGCACCCGCTCCGGGCGATGACGACGATTCGGCGGCCGAGGACGAGATCCCGATCGAGGACCGGATGAACATCCGGCTCGTCGGGGTGCTCTCGCACGAATGCCCGCTGGAGATCATCTCCGGCAGCGAGAGCGCCAATGTCGCCACCCTGCCGTACGGCTTCTACGTCGACGGCACGGACGGCGGGGCGACCACCATCACCGCCTGCAAGGAGCGGTGGGTGGTCGAACACCGCGTGGGCACCTACCACGTGGAGTTCACCGGACGCTTCGCAAACTTCGACGACGCCCTCGAGGTGTACGCCGGAGCGGGCCCCGGCAGCGGCTAACCACCGTCAACAAAACAACAGGCAGAGTCTATCCGCCTATCCGGATACTGCCTGCAACCAACATTTCACTCAGAACCTTGTTAGGAAGGTTCTGTCTTTTTTTTACTCTGGTTTTATGACCAGCAGGCGATCCAGCCCCGCAAGGTCTTTTTTGACTTCGATAGTATGATTGGAAAAATAGTGCTGTGCTGTTTCAAGCGCGACCGATCCCTGCGTATCGCCAATTTCAACAAAAAGCAACCCTTCATTTGTAAGCCAGTCGCGTGCATCCCGCACTATGCGGTTGATAATGTCAAAATCTTCTTCGCCCGGTGTAAGCGCTGCTGACGGTTCATAGACCAGTGCACGACTATCTTTTTCCTGGGAGACGGTTGCAGATAAAGGCAAATATGGTGGATTTGAAACGACAATATCAAACGTTCCATTTAGTATGTCCGGAAGCGCTGCAAAAAGGTCGCCTTCATAAAAAGAGATGCCAACGTCCAGCTGGTCTGCGTTCAGCCTTGCTACTGAAAGCGCATCGCCGGAAATATCTGTTGCGGTGACGTCAGCATCCGGCAATTCCATTTTTAGCGTGCACGCTATGCAGCCGGATCCGGTGCCGATATCAAGGATTGATGGCGTCGACATGCCGTTTTCATTACAGTAGTGAAGCACTTCATCAATGAGCAGTTCTGTTTCCGGACGCGGCACCAATACATGCTCATTCACGATAAATGTTCGGCCGTAGAATTCTTTCATACCAAGAATATAGGCAATCGGTTTACCCGTGATGCGCTGTTCCAAAAAAGAGATGAACGCCGATTCCTGCGTTGACGAAAGGACTTCATCAGCATGCGCAAGCAGGTATTCCCTCCTTGCTGCAAGCGTTTCTGCCAACAGTATCTCCGCATCCAAATCAGGCGTGCCGGAAATTGGCGCGAGTTGCTTCACTGCCAGGGCTAGTGCTTCCTTGATTGTCATGGTTGCAGTAATTACGCCTGAAGGCTTTCGAGCCGCTTTGCCTTGTCCGCTTCACGCAGCGCTTCGATAATATGGCCAAGGTCGCCGTCCATCTTTCCCTGCAGGTCGCTCCAATTTTCTTTGATGCGGTGGTCCGTTATGCGGTCCTGCGGGTAGTTATACGTGCGGATTTTTTCCGACCGGTCGCCCGTACCGACCTGCATGCGCCGTTCGTCCCCGCGCTTTTGCCGTTCTTCCTCTTCCATTTTATCCAAAATGCGCGCGCGCAAGATCTTCATCGCTTTGGCCTTATTCTTGTGCTGTGATTTTTCGTCCTGGCAGGTGACGACGATATTCGTCGGCAGGTGGGTGATGCGCACGGCAGAGTCGGTCGTGTTCACGCTCTGGCCGCCATGGCCTCCGGAGCGGAAAACGTCAATGCGGAGCTCTGCATCCGGGATATCAAGTTCAACCTCTTCGACTTCGGGCATGACGGCGACAGTTACGGTGGAGGTATGCACGCGGCCGGCCTTTTCCGTGTCCGGAATCCGCTGTACGCGGTGAACACCGCTTTCATATTTAAAATCAGAAAACGCGCCTGCACCCTGTATTTCAAAAATGACTTCCTTGTAGCCGCCGATGCCGGTGCGGTTTGTGGAGATCAAATTGGTTTTCCAGCCTTTCACTTCAGCGTAGCGCGAATAGGCGCGAAACAGGTTGGCCGCAAATAGGCCGGCTTCGTCACCGCCGGCGCCAGCGCGGATTTCGACGATAATACTTTTGCTGTCGCGCGGGTCTTTTGGCAGCAGCAGCAGCTGAAGATCCTGCTCCAGCGTTTCCCGTTGCTGTTCCAGCGTCGTCAATTCATCTTTAGCAATGGCGGAAAGCTCCGGATCTTCACCAGAGGCGATTGTCTGTTTTGCCTCATCAATTGCTTTCATTATGGATTCCACCTTATCAATCGTTTCAACCTTTTCTTTCAGATCATTGTACTCGATAGAAACCTCCTGCAGTTTTTTCGGATCAGAAGAAACGTCCGGGCTCTGAAGCGCTGCTTCCAGCTTGGAATAATTTTGGCGAATTGCTTGAAAGAGTGAAGTATCCATATAATGAATCAAAAAATCGGGCAATACACCCGATCCTACTATCGCATAAAGTTACGAATCTGACAACGCAGACTTTGCAGCCTTTAATGCTGCTTTGGCGTCCGCTTTGGCGCTTTTTTCTTTCTTGGTCTTTTTCTCTGCGCGTGCGGCCCGTTTTTCCGTTTTGGACTTGTGCTTTTTTGTAGAGCTTATTTCTGCGCTTTTTTCCTGCTTGGCTTCGAATTTTTCAGCGCGGCGCGCTGTATCAACGAGCGTCTGTTTTCCCGTGAAGAATGGATGGCAAGACGAGCAAATTTCAACATGAATGTCCTTTTTTGTGGACAATGTTTCAAAATTCGTGCCGCATGCACAGGTCACGGTTGTGTGCTCCAGCGTCGGAGTTGTGGGTTTGTCGGTCTTTGCCATTGGTGTATAGAGTCAGCAAACACTATACTCGAGGCCTATTAAACTGTCAATAGTTTGCCGAATCGGCAGTACACAGCTATATCCCTTGCAATAATGGGCTGATATTGTTATACTCTTCGTTGCATTTAATAACGTAGGTTTTTGCGCTAACCATAGCAATCCTGCCTCTATTGTGAGGTCTGCGATGGTTGCAAGAACCGACATCTAAAAGGAAGAAAAACCTATGCAAATCCCTACACTAGTGGATATGCTCAAAAGTGGCGTTCACTTTGGGCATAAAAAAAGTAAATGGCATCCTCACATGGCGCCATATATTTTTTTGACGAAAAAAGACACGCACATCGTGGATCTTGAACAAACCCGAACGATGCTCGAGGAGGCTGCGAATGCTGCAAAACAGATGGCAGCGGAAGGCAAGAAAATCCTGTTTGTCGGCACAAAGCGGCAGGCAGCAGCGATCGTAGAAAAGCGCGCAAAAGAATGCGGGATGCCGTATGTCAGTACGCGCTGGCTTGGCGGCTACCTTACTAACTTTTCAAACGTATCAGGCGTACCGCATACGTTAACGAAATTGAAAAGACAGCGTGAAGCCGGCGAATTAGGTAAATATACCAAAAAGGAACAGCTCGAATTTGACCGCGAGATCGAACGCCTCGAACCGCTGGTCGGCGGACTGGAACATATCGAAAAGATTCCTGATGCATTGTTTATTATAGACGTGCGTGACGAAAAAACAGCATTGCGCGAAGCAAACCAGATGAAGGTTCCGGTCATAGCGATGTGCGATACGAATGCAGATCCGTTTGACGTTGCCTATGCTATCCCGGCCAATGATGACGCAGTAAAATCAATTGAATTAATTGTCGGCACGATTGCCGAAGCAATTGCAGAAGGCGTAAAAGAAAAAGCGGAAGCAGCGCCGGTTGAAGAAGCAGTCCCTGCAAAAAAATAAGAATAAATAAGTGAGAAAATAGTATGGCAAACGTGAGCGAATTGATTCAGAATTTACGCGCCCAGACCGGCGCCGGCGTTCTTGATATAAAGAAGGCCCTGGACGAAACGGATAATGACGAAGAAAAAGCCGTTGAAATTCTCCGCAAGCGCGGCCAGGATGTGGCGGCCAAGAAGGCGGGCCGTTCAACATCGCAGGGCGTAATCATGTCATATATTCACATGGACAAGATCGGCACGATGGTTGAGGTCAATTGCGAAACGGACTTTGTTGCGCGCAACGAAGAGTTCAAGGCGCTGGCAAAGGACATTGCCATGCAGATCGCGTCCATGAACCCGCTGTATATTTCCGAAGAAGATGTTCCTGCTGAAGTTGTTGCCAAAGAGCGGGAGATCTACGCGGAGCAGACAGACAAGGATCTGGATCAGAAGGTGAAGGACCAGATTGTTGAAGGCAAGCTGAAGAAATACTTCAAGGAGGTATGCCTGCTCAACCAGCTGTACTTTAAAGACGAAGACAAGACCATACAGGACGTATTGACCGAGGCGATCGGCAAGATTGGTGAAAACATACAGATTCGCCGTTTCTGCCGTTTCGCACTTGACGATAACGACAAGTGCAATGGAGCAGGTTAAGGTCACAGAGGTTCAATTCCATCCGTGGGACCGTTCGTATTATTTCGATCCCGCGGGATTTGATTTGAAGCTCGGCGACCGCGTAATTGTTGAAACGTCAATCGGCGAAGAGATCGGCAAGATCATCGGGTTTGGCATGGTTGCGCCGGAGGAACTGGAATCAGAGCTTGAGCCGATCAAGCGCATGCCGACGGAATCGGATTTCGAACAGCTTAAAGGTCTTTCCGAGAATAAGGAAGAGGAGCTGCGCTACGGGCGCGAGAAAGCGCGTTCGTATGAACTGCCCATGAAGCTGATTAGCGTGGTTCATTCATTCGACGACAAACGGCTGACGTTCACCTTTACGGCAAACAGCCGCGTGGATTTCCGCGAACTGGTAAAAGAATTAACCACCCATTTCCAGCGCCAGATCAGGCTGCAGCAGATCGGCTCGCGTGATGTGACAGCAGAGATGGGCGGCGTGGGATCATGCGGGCGTCCAACCTGCTGCTCCACCTGGAAGGCGACGCTCGACAGCGTCAGTTCCGATCTGATCCAGCTGCAGCAGCTGGAACACCGCGGGAGCGACCGCTTGAGCGGCTTGTGCGGACGGCTGAAATGCTGCCTGTCGTATGAATCTGAAGGATACCGCGTTTGCGCAGACGCCATGCCGGAGGTTGGCGCGCATATCCGCACGAGGACGCACGGCGAAGGGGTCGTTGTTGCGCGCAATTTGCTGACGCACGAGATCACGTTGAAGGATTCTGAAGGAAAGCGGGTCGATATAAAGATGGGATGTGAAAAAGTCGGCTGCAGCGGATGCTCGGCAGGATCATTGGAAGAAACAAAGTCATAACCATACTATGCAACTATTTGACTGGATCGTAATCGGAATATTGGGAGCGGCGCTTATCACGCTCATCGTTTTGCTTGCGGGCAAGTGGAAGCGAATGTTGTTGTTGGACCTTGATGCCATGCCGAAAGCCAAGTTGCGGTCGAAGAAATACCGCCTGATTGAAGAGCGGCTGCAGCGAAAGACCAGAGGCATTCGTGAGGCAACGAAGAAGGTAATGGCGCCGGCAGGGTTAAAACTGGCCGGAGGATTCCAAGGCATGCGAAATAAGCTGAGCGAGATGGAGAAGAAATACAAGAATGCAGCAAAGAAGCCGCAGACACAGGAAGAAAAAGAGATTTCACGGCAGAAAATTGCCGTATTGATCGAAGAAGGCACACAATTGTTCAAGGATGAGAATTATAGCGATGCCGAGCAGATCTTCTTGGAAGCTATCCGCCTTAATCCAAAGGAAGAAGAGGCATATGAATACCTTGGCGAGATCTACTTTGAAAAGAAGGAATACGACCATGCCATTGAAACGTTGAATTTCGCGAAGACGCTTAACCCGAACGACGATCGCATCTATTATGACCTGGGCAAGATCTACGAGACAACTGGGGAAAAAGAAAAAGCCATGGAGATGTACAAGAAATGTGTTGACTTGTCGCCGAAAAATCCGCGTGATCTGGATTCCCTGCTGAACCTTGCTATCGAGCTCAAGGACGGCTTCGTTGCCCGTAAAGCGTTGCGGACATTAAAGGAAGTCAATCCCGAGAACCAGAAGCTTGAAGAACTTGAGAAAATGGTGGAAGATATGTAAGAAAACTGCTATACTTCCGCCGACATAGCTCAGTTGGTAGAGCGCATCCATGGTAAGGATGAGGTCCGCAGTTCGATTCTGCGTGTCGGCTCACGCACCTTCAATAGAATATCCGGGTCGGTACCAAAGTGGTCAAATGGAACTGGCTGTAGACCAGTTGGCTTACGCCTTCGGGGGTTCAAATCCCTCCCGGCCCACATCCCGGTTTCTGCTTAAAGGAGCTGCGCCGAAGTAGCTCAACGGTAGAGCAGTCGCTTTGTAAGCGATTGGTTGGGGGTTCGATTCCTCTCTTCGGCTCAAATTAAGTAATAAATACGTATGTCACAGGACAATCTCATCAAAATGGAGTGTACAGAATGCAAGCGCATCGGGTATTATACCTATAAGAACATGCGAAAGCTGCGCGGACACCGTCTGGAACTCAAAAAGCATTGCAAGCATTGTAAGAAGCACACGGCTTTTAAGGAATCCAAGTAAGCTAACGGCCAGGAGGTATGCCAACCACATCGTGTCAATATTGCGACGGAGCGCCAACGCCTCCGGAACAGTTCTACGAAACAAAGTTGTTCCGCGTTCTTGTTTCGCGCAATGCGATTGCGGCCGGGCAGGTGATCATCGTGCCAAAGCACCACGATCCGCATTTTTACAGTTTCAATGACGAGCAGATGGAAGAGTTCGGCTACCTGATCAAGAAGGTGTCGTTTTGGGCCATGCGCTATACGCGCACGCACGGGTTTACGATCTTGATGAATGACGGTACGGTTGAGGTGTCTCAGGACAGCCACCTGATGATCCATATTGTCCCGCGACAGTTTGCGGACGCGAAGTTTACGCAGATTGTACAGCAGATTTCATTGGTAACCGGGCAGCTGACCGATGAACAGATTGCGAAAGCGGTCGGCGACATGAAAGGATTAATGCAACTTCCACAAGACAACGTATAGGGGCGTCGGTTAACGGCTAAACCAACCGCCTCCAAAGCGGTGACTGCGGGTTCGAATCCTGCCGCCCCTGCCAATCAGTACAAACTGAATATCTTTCCAAGCTGCCAGCGAATATGTTATATTTGAGATACTTTAATTAACAAACATCTATGAACATTGTTCCAATAACAAAACTGGGGAAATGGTCAATCGGCCTTATTGTTACCATGCCGATGCTTTTTGTTATCGGCAGTTTGCTCGTAAACGTGTATGAAGGCGTATCGTCAGGCGAAACGATCTTGAAGGACATAGTTGCTAGACCTGGTGTAGCGTTACCCATGCTGGCTGGTTTCGGATCGGGTATTGCTGCTTTTGTCACCGGACTTGTCGCGCTGACAAAAGGGAAAGAACGGGCGGTGCTGGTTTTTCTTTCAACGATTGTTGGTGCCTTGTTGATTTTATTCCTAGTTGCGGAGATAACATCACCCCATTAATGGATTGTTCGCGATCTCTGTGTGAACTCAGTTCATTGTTGCATATTAGGCTTGTAGATGTGTTATAGTTGGCTGATGATGATATAGAGTTTATGCAGGCCGACAGATCAAAAACAAATTATCTTAGCATTCCAAATATCCTGACGTACACGCGAATTCTCGCGGGTTTGTTGTTTATTGCAGCGATTTTTCGTAGTTTCTCCCTGCCGCTGTTAGTGGCTGTTTACCTATCTGTCCTGGTCAGTGACCGGCTGGACGGGTTCCTGGCACGACGTTGGCATATGGAATCTAAGTTTGGCGAGCGTATTGAAACAGTTGCGGATACTTTTTTCACGCTGTCGATCATTTTGTTTGGCGTGAGCACGTTGGGAATGCCGCTGCCGATCATAGGCCTGTTTGTCGGGCTTTTTATTCTGGGGCTGGTTGCGCAGATGTGGGTCTATTCAAAGTGGAAGAAATGGTTCAGCGAAAGCCTGTGGCCCTCGAAAATTTCAGCGCTCATAACGTATACGGCCGGATTTTTTTACCTGGTTGATTTGCCGTACAAGTATGCCGCCATTATCGTGGCCGTCTGTTTTGCGGCAGCAGCGAGCGGCTACTACCTGTACCGCCTTGATAAGTTTGCACGATTCTAATGCAGATCTCTGTTGTTATTCCGTCATATAATGAGGAGAAGTATATAGAAAGAACGCTGCAGTCCCTTGCACGGCAGACGTATCGAGATTTTGAAGTTGTCCTGGCCATAACAGGGGACGACAATACAAAGGCGGTCGCTCAACAGCTGCTGGATCGGGAAGGGCTGGCATATCAATTTATTTTTCCGGGCGAAAAAGGGGTGACGCGCGCGCGGCAGGAGGGTTCCGATGCCGCTACGCATGAAATTATCGCCTCAACAGACGCCGATGCCATTGTGCCGCCCGACTGGCTGGAACAAATTAACGATTTTTTTATTGCTCGCCCCGATGCTGCGGCCGTGTATGGGCCGGTATATTTTTTTGATGGCGGGTGGGCTGCCCGAGTTTCGAGCCGCATAGTATACCCGGCGTTCCTCCGTGTCAGTAGGCTGTTTGGGAATGACAACGCAGCAGGCAATAACCTGGCATTCAGGTCAGAGGCGTTTCGGCGCAGTGGCGGATATGATAGGTCACTTCATTCGTGCGAGGATATTGACTTGGTTTGCAAGATGAAGGAGCAGGGGTCGGTTGCGTACTGCCCTGATATTTTCGTCGAGGTGTCTGCACGCCGGCTGCAAAGCGGTTCGTTGAAGTTACTCTGCTATACGATAAAGAATTATGTTCGATTTTTCATCCTGCATAAACCCCCCTTATCTTTTGATGATATCCGCTGAATATGAAAATCGGTTTTTTCACAGACACCTACAAGCCAAATATCAACGGCGTCGTGCGCTCCATTGATTTGTATAAGGAAGCGCTGGAAAAACGAGGGCATGAAGTGTTTATCTTCGCGCCGTCGGCTTTTTTCCTGACCAAGCTGGCTGCGGATGTTGCCGACAGGGTTTACCAGTTCCATTCTGTCCGGTCACTGCTTGTGCCGGGGTATCCGCTGGCAATTCCGTTTTCTTTCCGGAATTATTACCATATTTCTAAGCTCCAACTCGATGTCATTCATTCGCATACGCCGTTTTCACTTGGCGCGCTCGGTGCGATGACGGGGCGGATAGAAAACAAACCGGTCATCATGACGTACCATACCTATTATTCGGAATACATACGCCATTATACGCTGAAGGGAAGAATTATCACGCCGAAAGCGACCAAGCGGTATTGCAGCTTCATAGCCAACCAGGCTGACCTGGTGATTTCTCCTTCGCAGAAATTCCAGACCATTATTGAGCAGGAAGGCGTGAGAAAAAGGATTGTCGTATTGCCCACCGGAGTAAAGTTGCAGGATTATGATGGGATGAAGTCGGGCTATTTCCGACGACGCTATTTTCTCGGCAATAAAAAAATTCTCCTTTTTGTGGGGCGGCTGGGAAGTGAAAAAAATGTCCAATTCCTCATACGCATGATGCAGGAGTTGCGTCAGTTGCAGCCTGACGCCGTCCTGGCTATTGTCGGTGAGGGAAAATATAAGAAACAGTTAATATCGCTGACACGCCAATTGAAATTGCATCGCCAGGTCTTATTTACCGGTTTCCTTCGTGGGAAGCGGCTGCAACATGCTTATACTGACGCTGATTGCTTCGTATTTGCTTCCCGGACTGACACGCAGGGCCTAGTGCTGCTGGAAGCATGTGCGAGCGGTCTGCCGGTCGTGATGCTTTCTGACGACGGCCTGACCGATGCGGTTGAGGACGGCAGGAATGGGTTCATCGTTCATCAGGAAGACCCGCAGTTGTTTGCGGAACGAGTGAACGAACTTCTGGCTGACCAGGACCGTTACAATGATTTTTCTCTCAGATCCAGGAGCGTGGCTGTAGAATCAGGAATAGACCGTCAGGCCAAAAAACTGGCGGGGCTGTATGAAGAGGCAATGCGCAATAAAAAACAGTCCGGCGACGCGGCCGAAGACGTTTCATGATTATTTCTTTTTTTCCTTGATCAGATTGCGATAAAACAGAAACCCGATCGGGATTGGGAGCCAGAAAGAGACGGCTCGATACATCAGGGTCGCGAACACGGCAGATGCAAGCGGAACGCCAAGGGTGCTGTAAATACCCGCCATCGAGACCTCGAAAACTCCAAGGCTGGTGGGAACAGCGACTGCAAAGCCGAGCGCGTCAGCAAGAACGGAACCGATTATGATGATTCCCAGATTGAGCTGCAGACCAAAGGACAGGAAGATGAAGAAAATGGTAAATATATCGCTGAAGAAAAATAGGGCCGCCAGAATACAGGGGACTATCAGGCGCTTCTTATTTTTCGTGATTGTCTGAATGCCGAGGAAAAATCCATCAACAAAAAAAATAATTTCCTGTTCCCGTATATACTCACCGTTATTGAAGATCCGAGCAACCCTGTTTACAATCCGGGATAGGAGCCCGGCGAGCGCATAGAATGTTTTTTTGTGCCGCAGCAGGTACACCAGGCAGAAAATGATTACGATCGTGAGCACCAGTATGGCTGCCAGCACAAGAGCTTCCGTTTTATTTATTTCGATGTAAAGAAGAAGGTAGGTTATACTGACGATCAGGCAGCAGAGATAAATCGAACCTATCAGAATAAAACCCACCACGGCCGTCAGCGTGCTTTCGCTTTTGTCGATTTTTTCTTTTTTCAGGCTGCTTGTGATCAGCGTCAGGCTGACCAAACCGGCTGATGGCAGCATCTGGTTCAGGAACGTGGATGCAACGGCAAGCTTGCTGAGTTTTTTGAAAGAAATGCTGTGTTGCAGGATTTTTAGCACGGCCTTGTACAGGCCCGCCAGGGCGAAGTAGGTCAGCGACTGGAAAAAAATGGCGATTCCTATGAACAGCCAGTTGGTTTGCCTGACTAGTTTGATTATTTCTTCAAGCTCTGAAAATTTTACCAGTATCAAAATGACGATAAGTGTCGCCAGAAAAAAGAGTGAGAATTTATTGAAGCGGCTGATTTTCATTTACAGGATTTTCGGATTACAGGGCTAACATTTGAATCGCCGACTCATACTATAGCATAATTTCTATCAAATATGCAGAAGCATTTCAAATGCATCAATACTTCCGAAATACCGTGAATTCGGTTGTCCTCAGCTGCTTACGCTCTGTCGCCGTGCCTTTTTCGTTCGAGCTTGGTCAGATGTTGTTTGCGGATGCGGATGTTTTTCGGCGTCACTTCAACGTATTCATCATCGTCGATGTATTCCAGCGCTTTTTCCAGATCCATATCAAGCGGGGGAGTAAGGATGATCGCTTCGTCGGCTCCGGAAGAACGCATGTTGGAGAGTTGTTTTCCCTTCGTCGGATTAACGACCATTGATTCTTTTGCGCTGATGCCCAGGACCATACCTTCGTAAACCTTTTCGCCCGGTCCAACAAACAGCGCGCCGCGTTTTTGGATGTTGCTCAATGAAAAACCCGTTGTGGTGCCGGCGTTGCCGCAAATAAGCGACCCGGTGACACGGCTTTCAATATCGCCTTTGCACGGTCCGTATTCTGCAAACACATGCGACATGGTCCCTTCGCCTTTTGTTGCGGTGGTGAATTCCTGCTTATACCCGAGCAGGCCGCGTGTCGGAATCACATATTCCAGGCGCGTTGAACCATTCTCGCTGCTGATTGCCTTTAGTTCTCCCTGCCGTTTGCCGAGCGATTCGATAACAGCTCCGGAAAAACCGTCCGGCACGTCAATAATGACATTTTCATACGGCTCCTGTTTCTTGCCGTCTTTCTCTATTACTATGACCTGCGGCTGGCTTACCTGCAGTTCATATCCTTCGCGGCGCATGGTTTCGATTAAAATGGACAAGTGCATTTCGCCGCGGCCGCTGACCTTGAACGTATCGGCGTTTTCCAAAAATTCTATGTGGAGCCCGACATTTGTCTCAAGCTCCCGCTCCAGGCGTTCTCGGATTTGGCGCGTGGTCACCAGCGTTCCTTCCGTGCCCGCAAACGGTGAATTGTTCACGAGGAAGTTCATGGTCAGCGTCGGCGGGTCGATCGAAATTGCGGGAAGCGCTTCAGCGTTTTCCTCCTCGGCAATCGTTTCACCAACATTAATATCTGCAATGCCTGCAACGGATACGATGTCGCCGGCGACCGCTTCATCCACATCTACTTTTGTTAACCCGCGGGTCGTCAGCAGCTTGGTGATTTTATGTTTTTCGCGCGTGCCGTCCAACTTCACAACCGTGACGGGCATGCCAACTTTTACCGTTCCTTCATAGATGCGGCCCGATGCCATGCGGCCGACAAAAGCATCGTATTCCAGGTTGACCGACTGCATGCGCATTGGCGCATTGACATCGCTTTTCGAAGGCGCGACTTTGTTCATAATGACGTCAAACAACGGCTTCAAATCCGTGTTCTCATCCTTTAGGCTGTTTTTTGCAATGCCTTTTTTTGCATTCGTAAAGATGTATGTAAAATCCAGCTGTTCATCGCTCGCGCCGAGCTCGACGAACAGGTCAAATATCATGTTAACCACCGAATCGGGACGCGCGGACGGTTTGTCAATTTTATTGATTACCACAATGGGTTTTAAGCCCAATTCCAGTGACTTGCGCAGGACAAACCGCGTTTGCGGCATCGGCCCTTCGTAGGCGTCAACCAGCAGTAGCACCGAATCCACCATCCGCAGCACGCGTTCCACTTCCGAACCGAAATCAGCATGCCCGGGCGTGTCGACAATATTGACCTTAGCGTCGCCAATCGTAATAGCGGCATTCTTTGCGTAAATGGTGATGCCGCGTTCTTTTTCCAGGTCGTTGCTGTCCATGACCCGTTCCACTACCGCTTCGCGTGCGGAAAAGGTTTGAGATTGCGCAAACATGGCATCAACGAGCGTCGTTTTGCCGTGGTCAACGTGGGCGATTATAGCTATATTTCTGAAATCCATAACCGGCGGAGTATAACGGAAGAACGGCCTGCTGTCAATGATAGAGTGGATTAAATGAGTGATTGTGATACACTGGCGGATATGAAATATGTTGCAGCACTGCTGTTTATCATTTTTGTCACGGTTTCCGGCTTTTTTCAGCTGGTTCCTGGGTTTCATCATGGAAATATGCAGATGATGCCGGCCATACAGATGGATGGCTGCGAAGGAGTTACGTGCATTATGGGCATTGATTTTGATTGCCTGGAGCACTGCCTTGCGTCTGCGACTGTTCCTGGTGGCCAGGAAATGATCCTCAATCTTGTTACGTTTCTGCTTGCTGTTGCGGCAAGCATTATAGTTGTTTTCGAGTTCCGGAAACTTGAGTTGTACATACATCAAAAGGAGTGGTATCCGCCGCTCTATCATTTTGAAACCGTACGTCTGATCGAGTAAGGCGTTGTTTGTTTTTTAGGCGCATTTAACAAATAACGTTTTTTAATCTATGGCAAATAAGACGCAAATATTCCATATCGATGGAATGACATGTACCAGTTGCGAAACCGTCATCGAACGCAAGTTCAAGCCGGTTGAAGGATTGGAACGCGTAGAAGTATGTAATAGAGACGGTACGTGCACGGTAACAACGACATCCGGAACGCGGTTGCAGCGTAAAGACGTAGAAGAGCTTCTGCAGGATACAGATTATTGCGTAATTGACGAAGAGGATGCAAATCGGCGCCCGTTCAACTGGCGGCACCTTGTGAAGATCGTTATAACGCTTATTGTGCTGTATGTATTGGTATCGGCATTTGGGTTGTTTGACTTAAATGCAGCAGTTGATGAAACGCTCACGTACCCTGCGATCTTTGTAGTTGGTTTGATTGCATCGGTTTCTTCCTGCATTGCCGTTGTCGGCGGACTGGTTTTGACTTTTACAGCGACAGTGAAGCGGTCCAACCCTGGCGCGTCCAAATTGCAGCTGTTGCGGGCGCATCTGTTCTTTAACGGCGGACGAATCATTTCGTACTTCTTTCTCGGTGGATTAGTGGCAGTGATTGGATCGGTTCTTGCACCGTCTCCGCGAATCATGGGTTTGATTTCGCTGGGTGCGGCGCTGGTGATGATCGTTCTGGCGTTGGATCTTCTTGGCTTATCTGGATCGAAGAAGTGGATTCCAAAGATGCCAAAGCGAGTGAGCCATTGGATTCATGACATGGCAGAGCGACAGGAGTGGTGGATACCGTTTGCACTCGGCGCAATGACGTTCTTCCTTCCTTGCGGATTTACACAATCCATGCAGCTGTACGCGCTCACGACCGGAAACTTCTTCCAAGGAGCGATGACGATGATGGTGTTCGCGCTTGGAACAATCCCGGCGCTGATTGGCATAGGGGCGATCGCCAGCTTTACTTCGACGCGCGGTGCCGTGTACCGGTGGTTTATGCTGATCGCAGGTTCTATTGTGTTGCTGCTTGGGTTGTACAACGTGAAGAATGCCATGAATTTACTGGGAGTGAATCCGGTGCGGCTGTTTACATCTGGCAGCGAGACGGGCTCAGCAGTGGCTTCGGAGGTTCAAGACAGCGCGCAGGTGGTAAATATGGCTGTTGATGGCCTGTACTATGTGCCGGATGCTATCACCATTAAAAAAGGTGTACCGGTGCAATGGGTAGTTGACGGCTCCAACGCAAACGGCTGTACGTCCGTGCTGACGATTCCATCGCTTGGAATCACGAAGTCATTGTCCCGATCCGGCGATACGATCATCGAATTCACGGCGGAGAAAAAAGGAACGCTGTCATTTACCTGCGGCATGGGTATGGCGTATGGCGAATTCACGGTTGTTGAATAATAGTGTGACAATCGTTCTTAAACATGCTCTAATATCATTAATTAACAGTACAATTATGAAAACGTATCTCTTTACAATTACAGGGATGGATTGTCATTCCTGTGCAAGCCTGATTACGATGGATTTGGAAGAGGCAAAGTTGCCTGCACCCGAATCGTTGTCATTTAAAGATGGAAAGATGAAGATCAAGCTGGAAGAAGACCAGGTGGATGCGGTGAGAGCCGTTGTTGAGAAGAGTGGGAAGTACGCGGTCGAGTCAACCGAAGTTATATGAGTTCAACAAAACAACAATTTCGCGTCACAGGCATTACCTGCGCTTCTTGTGCTGCGATTATCGAACGTATCCTCGGTAAAATTGACGGCATCGATTCGATTGCGGTGAATGTTGCCACTGAAACGGCGTCAATGGCGTACGACCCGGAGCAGGTGAGCGTTGGACAGGTGAACAACGCGTTGGCCGCGCATGGATATGTGTTCCATGAATTAGAGGAAAAGAAGGAGGAGGGTGCAGTGCCATCGCTTAAAACAGAGCGCGAGCAGGAAGCGTCGAAACTACGGTCAAAAGCAGTTCCTGCATTTGTTGCGGCAGTGATTGTTTTTATCCTGATGATTGCGCAAATACTGTTCCGCGCGTTTGGGCTGGAATTTTTCATTCCTGAACGCATTTTGAATGGCGTACAGTTTGTTGTCGCTACAGGCGTGCTTGCGTATTCGGGCTGGAGGTTCTTCGCGGGAGCCTGGCGGTTTATCAGGCATGGAAGTGCGGATATGAATTCGTTGGTTGGAATCGGCATGACGGTTGCCTATCTCTACAGTACGGCAGTGCTGCTCTTCCCGGAATTGCACGAACAATACGGACTATCGGAAGCCGTTTACTTTGATGCCGTCATTGTGGTCATTGGATTCGTGCTGTTCGGCAAGTATTTGGAAGTTCGTTCCAAATTGAAAACCGGCGAGGCCATTGAAGCGCTGATGAAGCTGCAGGCGCGTGTTGCGCATGTGAAGCGCGGCGATGAGCTGGTTGATATACCTATTGACGAGGTGAAGCCGGGCGATGTGTGTGTTGTGAAGGTTGGGGAGAAGGTGCCGGTAGACGGCGAAGTTGTTGAAGGGACGTCGCACATTGATGAGTCGATGGTAACCGGCGAAAGCCTTCCGGTGAAGCGCGCTGTCGGGGACGTTGTTATTGGCGCCACCGTAAACACTGAAGCCGTAATTAGCGTGAAGACCACGGCAGTGGGAGCGGATACAGTGTTGGCCCAGATCATTCGTATGGTGCAGGATGCGCAGGGATCGAAAGCACCCATTCAGAGGTTTGCGGATTTAATAGCGGCGTATTTTGTTCCTGCAGTTCTTATCATTGCCGTCGTTTCTGTTGTTTTGTGGTTGACGGTTGGAAGCCATTATTTGGGTTTTGAAAGCGCGCTGCCGTTCGCAGTGTCGGCGCTTGTTGGCGTGCTCGTAATTGCATGTCCATGCGCGCTTGGCCTGGCTACGCCGACGGCGATTATCGTTTCTACCGGTACGGCTGCCCGCAATGGATTGTTGATAAAAAATGCTGAAAGTCTGGAACGGGCGCACGCGGTCAACACTGTCGTGTTCGATAAAACAGGGACGCTTACACAGGGTAAGCCGAAAGTCACCGACCGGATTGTTGCCGAAGGAGCCGATTTGGACGATACCAGCCTGCTGCAATATGCTGCAAGCGTGGAGCAGTTGTCTTTGCATCCGCTCGGCGCGGCAGTTGTCCGAAGCGCGTATGACAACAGTTGTCCCATCCTCGAAGTCACAGATGCGGTAGAAGTTGCGGGAGCTGGCATAAAAGCAACCATCAGTAACGAACAATGGTTTGTTGGCAGCGCGTCATTGCTCGAGCAAGAATCTATTGAATTGAATAATGCGTTATTGGAGCGCGTCGGGCCGCTCCAAAATGATGGCAAGACCGTCATCCATGTTGCTCGCGGGAAAAGTCATGTTGGGATATTAGCTTTAGCGGATGTTGTAAAGGAAGAATCTGTGGAAGGAGTAGAACGTCTGAAGAAATACAGTATTGACGTCGTCATGATAACGGGCGACAACGAAGCGACGGCCAAGGCAATAGCAAGCCAGCTGGGTATTGAAAAAGTGCTTGCCGAGGTGCGGCCGGAAGACAAAGCAAAGAATATTCAGGATCTTCAAAAGGAGGGACGTGTCGTTGCAATGGTCGGTGACGGCATTAACGATGCGCCGGCGTTGGCCCAGGCAGATGTCGGAATAGCTATGAGTACGGGCACTGATGTAGCCATAGAGAGCGCTGATATAACGATTCTTCATGGGGATATCCGCAAAGTCGTGCAGGCGCTGCAATTGTCAAAGCGAACACTGCGCATTATCAAGCAGAATTTATTCTGGGCGTTCATCTATAATGTGATCGGTATTCCGCTGGCTGCAGGCCTGTTTTACCCATTTTTCGGAATCATGTTGAATCCGGTTTTTGCCGGAATGGCGATGGCGTTCAGTTCTGTTTCTGTGCTATCAAATTCTTTGCGCCTAAGGAAAGCGAAGTTTTAAAAAAAGAGCCCGGAACAGCGTTGGAGTGCTATTACGGGCGGATCGACGTCAGCCGTCGATCTTGGGGAACGGGTTCAGGTCCGAAGCCACGAAGAACGAGACCCTGCGGTCACCGGCCTTCAGCGCCTTACTGAGTTCGTCGGCGAGTGCCTGCGTGGTCGGATGCGTCGAGTTGTGCAGCGTGTGCTTCACCACGGCGTCATGCGGACTGTGCCGAATGCGCACGATGATAAAGCGTTCGCTGTCGTCCACTTGGGCCCGAAGCCGCTCCGGATGGCGGAGCTCGAATTTCCCGGTCAGGGCCGATACAACTTGATCTGCTGGAGAGAGAAGCTTGGACATGTGACCCCCTGGTGTTTGCTTCAGCCGTTGCGTTTGCTGTTTTGTATACAAAATAATTGAAAACGTCAAGGATAGCGCTCTCTTTTTTTATTTGAATTGAGTGCTATACTTAGGGCAGTGAACATGAAATATGCTATACAAAGACATAAAACGAATTAAGGAATTACAGGAGCTACACGGGTTAAGTTTTGTAATGCTGCTATTCTTGCCGAGCGTTCATGCGATGGCGGTCTATCGATTTGGGAGTTTCTTCACACGAATGCGAGTACCTATAGTAAAACAGCTGGGTCTTCTAATTTATTTTTTCTTGAAGCTCTGGGTCGAGATGAGTTGGGGGATTTCAATTTCGCGCCACGCAACTATCGGTCCCGGAGTGTTTATCAATCATTTCAGCGGAATCTTTGTTCATAAAGACGCCGTTATTGGCAAGAACGTGATTCTATCACAGGGTGTTACAGTTGGAGTGAAGGGTGATGCTTACAGCGGAGCACCGACCATTGGTGATGATGTTACCATTGCTGCAGGTGCAAAGATTCTCGGTCCGGTAAAAGTCGGAGACGGTGCAACAATCGGAGCGAACGCGGTTGTAGTAAAGGATGTTGCGGTTAAAAGCGTTGTAGGAGGAGTTCCCGCGAAAGTGATCCGATAGTAATGAGCAAAGTTTTAGTAACTGGGGCAGCGACTGGGATTGGACGCGATACCGCAATTGCTCTTGCGGAACGCGGACACGACGTCATTGCATCAGCGGCGTCGCTCGAGGACTTGAATGAGTTGCAGCAGCATGTGAAGGAGCATGGGTTGAAAATGACCTTTATCAAGCTGGATGTTTTGGATGAGCAGGACCGCAAGCAGGCTGCAAAAAGAAAACCGGATGTGTTGATTAATAATGCCGGTGTGGGCGAATCCGGACCTCTTATTGAAATCCCCATGGAACGGGTGCGCAGTAATTTTGAGACCAACGTGTTTGCGAATCTTCATCTCGCGCAATTAGTCGGACAGCGTTTGATCCGCAAAGGCGAAGGACGAATCATCATTGTCGGCTCTACTGCCGGTCGGCTGGTTGTTCCATATATGGGCGCGTACCATATGACAAAATTTGCGTTGGAAGCTGTTGCGGATAACCTGCGTACTGAACTTGAACAGTTTGGTGTGTTTGTTTCGTTGATCGAACCCGGAAAGATCAACACCGGATTTAACCAAGAAATGCAGGCTACGAAGCATGAATGGTTAACAGAGGAATCGGCATACGCATTTGAGATCCCGAAGATGAAACAAGCGGAAAATACATTTTGGGATGGCGGCTATTCCACAAAGTCAGTAGTAAAAGCTATCGTCCATGCTGTTGAAGCAAAGAAGCCGAGAACACGATATGTCGCACCGCGCAGCAACGCGCCGATGATATGGCTGGCACAGTTTTTACCTGACCGTTTCGTTGACTGGGCAACGCGGAAAGTCGTTGGATTATAGATAAGTATAAATGATTTCACTGTAAGGCTGTTTTCTTGTATACTTCAATCGTTATGGAAACGCAGAAAAAGACATTTAAAAGGGCATATATCGTGACTGTGGACATGGGTTACGGACACCAGCGGGCGGTTTATCCGTTAAAGGAAATTGCGGCTAGCCCGGTGGGATGGGGCGA
Organism: Candidatus Kerfeldbacteria bacterium; assembly: GCA_043813585.1. GTDB lineage: Bacteria > Patescibacteriota > Patescibacteriia > UBA9570 > XYC2-FULL-38-9 > JBDRKW01. Next base: position 242,666 of record JBDRKW010000020.1, on the reverse strand, counting down.
TAAAAACGGCGAGATCATCACCGCAAACCGCTACCCGGGTATTCCGGCGAGCGACAGGCGCCTGTGGGAAGGCGGACGTTCCATTTATGAGAAGATTTCGAGAATGAAGAACCTGCCGCTTATTGGTGAGTGGATATTTGGCGTAATGGATTATATGCAGCGGATAAAACCGTTTTATCCGGAACGCGATTTGTCCAAGCCGAGCCTGCAGCTGCGGCAGATCTACGCATCTATCAAAGGCGGGTGGGGCAGGGATCTCATTGAAATATTGAATAAGGATCCGCTGCCGTATGTAACATCCTTTTTTACGACGGCATTTTTTGCAGAGGAGCATGGATATAAGGGTGATATCTACTGCATCTGCACGGACACGGATGTAAGCCGTGCCTGGGCGGCGATGGATCCGAAGAAGAGCCGGATTAACTACCTCGCGCCGAACCGCCGCGTGAAAGAGCGCCTGATGCTGTATGGGGTGCAGGAAAAGAATATTAATATCACCGGGTTTCCATTGCCAAAAGAGAATATCGGAGGGGCATCATTGAGCATCCTGAAAAAAAGTATCGGCGAACGTTTGTGCAACCTGGACCCGGAATTTCGTTACCGCAATAAATACCGACGAACGGTAGAATATTATTTTGGGGCGAAATATTGCGCCATGAAGCCCAAGCGTCCGCTGACGATTACATTTGCCGTGGGCGGTGCCGGTGCGCAGCGAGAACTTGGAATCCAGATACTGGACAGCCTTCATGATTCTATCGATAAGGGAAAGATCAATTTGAACCTGGTGGCCGGCTCACGCAGCGACGTGTTCAGCTATTACGATAATGAAGTGAAGCGGCTGCACATGAAATTGAAGCACAAAGGCGGGGTATCCATCATTTATGATGAAAATAAAATGGATTACTTTGCTAAGATGAACCAGGCGTTGCTAACCACGGATATTCTCTGGACCAAGCCGAGTGAAATGTCATTTTATGCCGGTCTGGGACTACCGATCATCATGGCGCCGTCCATCGGCAGCCAGGAAGAGTTTAATAAGGCCTGGCTCCATGCCGTTGGTTCCGGCGTTGAGCAGGAAGATCCCAGGTATACGCAGGAGTGGTTGCAGGATTGGCTGTCGTCCGGGTGGCTGGCGCAGGCTGCGGTGGAGGGTTTTCTGGACGCGCCCCGAAACGGCGCATACCATATTGAAGAGGTCGTATTGCGCGGCGTGCGCAGCGAGATTGAAGATATGCATTTACTCTAATGGCTAAGCAACGCGTAGCCATTTTCGATATTGACGGGACGATCTTTCGGTCGAGCCTGCTGATTGAAATTACCGAAGCGCTGGTAAAAGAAGGGATCTGGAAATCGAGCGTGATTGCGCAGTATAGCGCGGCGCGCGGCCGCTGGATGGACCGCAAAGGTTCGTATGACGATTATATACAGGATGTAATTGAGGCGTTCCATAAAAATATTAAAGGGCTGCCGCAGACAACATTCAGGAAGATCGCAATCAGGGTCGTTGCGGAACATAAAGACAGAACATACCGCTACACGCGCGATCTTGTAAAAGACCTTCGGAAGCGAAATTATTCTCTGCTCGCAATATCCCATTCACCAAAAGAAGCCGTTGAACAATTTTGCCGGCATCTTGGTTTCCATAAAGTGTATGGCCAGCTATTTGAAGTGGGGGCGAACGGGAGGTATACGGGCAAGGTGGAGTTCCAGGAATTGATAAAAGATAAAGGCGTAATTCTGTCGCGGGCGCTGGAAAAAGGCAATTTTTCGCTTATCGGGTCGATCGGAGTCGGGGATACCGAATCGGATATCGGATTTTTGTCCATGGTAGACAATCCGATTTGCTTTAATCCGAACCGCCAACTGTTGCAGGCGGCGAGGCGACGGGCATGGAAGATAGTGGTCGAACGCAAGGATGTCATCTACAAAATATAGGTTTTTTGATATACTAACGCTATATGAAACATATGGTTACAACTACTGCCAGAGGCAATAAGCGTGGTTTTATTTTTTGGACACCGCGTATTTTAGCTGTTCTTTTTATTGGATTTATCGCGATATTTGCACTCGATGTGTTTTCGGAAGACTCTACTTTTTCGGAAACGATTATTGCGTTGTTTGTTCATCTTATACCCAATTATATCCTGATCATTCTACTGGTGATATCGTCGAAGTGGCCTATGATTGGCGGAGGATTGCATATAGCGTTGGGAATCGGATATATCGTGATGATTTGGAATAATTTTGAATGGGGCGCTCTCATCATAGCAATAGCATTGTTTGTTATCGGTGGTTTATTTATAGCGCAGTGGGCGACTGACAGGGTGAAAGAGCTACGATCACAATCAATAACCAAATAGGATATGAAAAAGAGCATGCTTGGTGTCATACTACTGTCTATCGCCGTTACCGGATGGCAATGTCCGTTCCGGGAGCAGACACCCTCGCGCCAGGTGACCTTTTTTTGCGGCGATGGCATTTGCAGCGTGGAGGAGGAGAAAGATCAGTTTTGTCCGCGCGATTGCGCAAATGCACAGGATATTCAAATTGATTTTGATCAGAAGCTTGCCGAAGAGGTGGTTGGACAATGGACAATTCTCCAGACCGACGGAAAGGAAGAAACTTCGTTAACATTACTTTTCAATTCTGACGGTTCACTGTCTCGGCCAGTAGGAAGTGTTACTAAGGCGTGGGGTTCGTACGCCTTTGACGGAGTGAATGTAAAGTTGCAGTCAACTGACAGAACGGAGTTGTTTGAAGGCGTGTATGGCAGTAATCTTATCATGAAAGGGATTTGGGTAGACCTGAACGGTGATATTGGCGGATCTTGGACAGCAACAAAAGATACAAAATAGATAAAAAAATAAGGCCGGCTTCGTGCCGGCTTATTTTTGTATTTTAGATACTGCCAAGATTCGGATAGAAGGCGCGAGGAGGTAACGATTAAACAGATAGAGCACAGCCATTATTGCGATGCCGCCGAGAACATCGTAGAGCGTATCAAACGGTTCGCCTGGCTGGCCTGACATCTGCGTATGAAAGATCATATCGCCGACTGATTCCCAGAATTCCCAGAACAGTACAAGCGTGATGGTTCCTGTGATCGTAAACCACTGAATAATGCGTATACTTTGAATAGTGTATCGGTGCAGGTAGGACTCCAGCATAAGCGCGAGCATAATGCCAACGGCAAGAGGGCTAAAAAGGTGCAGCGCCATGTCATAGTATTGCATCTCAAGATAGAACCCGAGTGCGCCGATGCCGTTAAAGATAAGCAGCAGGTCAAGCATCAGTTCGAGTACGCCAAGAAGTTCTGCAGAGAGAAAGTTGAACAAGCGAGTTTTTTTGTAGATTATTCGCGGAGCAAGAACAGAGGCTGCGCAGATCAGGCCTACAATCGCGCGGAATGATTCATCAGACGTAAATAGAAGATAAACAGAAAATACCACAAAGCCGATAAACGATGCGATCGAGAATCCAAATCCGAGCCGGTTGAATGAGATGCCCATATAGCAAAAGTGTATCACAAACCTTTTTTCTGATAAATACCACCCCCCCCTTATTCCGGCATCACAATGATCGCCGCTTTGGCGCCGTTGTCCACATCCCCGCCGTTCCAGTCATGTATTGCGCTGAAGAGAGTATTGTAGTCATATTCGTAATTGAAGCCGTTTTTTGTACCCGGATCATTCGTGATAATTTTTTCAGGCGAATATCCTTTGATAACGAGCATATGGTAGCGCGGACCGGGTTCGGTAAAATTTGGGTTCTGAAGTTGTTGTCCGGCAGCAGGGATAATGACCGGATAGCCGTCAGCAATTGCCTCTTTGATTTCGTCCCAGGAAAAATCACGGAGGACTTCCGTGCGTAAGCCGTAAAAGCTGGTCAGTATTGTTGCTGTTTCTTCCGCAGTCGTGTCAACCGGGTAGCCAAGAGATTTGCCGTATTCAACCAACTGGAGGATTGCGCGGTCAGCGTCATCTGCATCTTCAATGGTTCGTCCCTGCAGAAATCGCGCAGCCATCATCATGCTCGCTTCTTCGCATGCTTCCTGATACGGCAGGTCCCAGTTTGCGTGTGGAGCCTGAGGAGTGAACGGGATGTCCAGGTTTGCCTCGTTGGGCAGCGGTGTCTGCGGTTCCAGAACCGTATCCTCGGGTAATTCTTCCTGCGGCTGCACGGCCGGCTGCCCCTGTTGTTCAGGCGCGCCTGGTTCTTGCATAATTGCCGACTGGTCAGTTTCAGTAATGATATCCGTTGCTAAAAAATAATCGGCCGCAACATATGCCGCGACGCCGACGACAACCATCGCAAGAAGGAGGGCAAGGATCTTTTTCATGTAGTTGCAATACCATGAATTATGATATTTGAAAAGGGCGCTTGTCAGTCCATAGGTCGTGGGATACAATCAGTATAATAATGCTCGTATGGGTAAGCAGAAACTTCGTTTATTTTGCTCTATTCCGCTTCCACAGGAAGTGTCATCTGTGCTAGCCGGGATTCAGAAAATGAACGGCAAGATCGGCGGTATTCGCTGGACACGAAAGGCAAATATGCATATAACGGTGCGTTTTTTTGGTGCGGTACAGAATGAAGATATCCCAAATCTTATTGATGCATTGCAGCAGGTTACAGACAGTATTCCTCCGTTTGAATTGGCGTTTAATGCCTTTCAGTTGGGGCCGCCGGGCAGGCGTCCGCGGATGGTTTGGGCGCTATTTAATCTGAATCCTGTTTACAGGCAATTAGTGGAAGATATCGATTCAGTTGTCGGAGAGCAGATATGCATGAAGGAAAGCAACCACCAGCCGATACCGCACGTGACGCTTGCGCGCTTTGATAATGCATCCATTGCCGACGTATTGCGTATCCCGGATACACCGGAAGGAAAGATGGGCATTCAGGTTGATGTGGTTGACCTGATGGAATCAATCTATGCCGGTGATACACCTGTCTATGAGACGATCAAGCATTATGCGCTAAAGGGGTGAACATGAAAAAATTTGAATTCATCGGCCATACGGCCGACATCAGGATGAAGGTGGCAGGAGCCACTCAGGAAGAATTGTTTGCTTCTGCTTTTGAGGGGTTGAGTGAATTATTATCAAAGTCATTTTGTAAAGATAGTTCTGCAGAGAGGAAGGATGCGGAGGCGGTTGAGGTGGGGATTGCCATAGACTCGCCCGATATGACCGCGTTGTTGGTCGATTTTCTTTCTGAAGTCCTGTTGAATTCCCATGAACAAAAAGCTGTTTTTTGCACTGTCGACTTTTCATCCATTACAGAAACGGCTTTAACTGCCACGCTGAAGGGCAGTAGTATTGATGGATTTGACGATGATGTTAAAGCGGTAACCTACCATGAGGCTGATATTGTGAAAAATGCTGATGGCGAATATGAAACAATAATTGTTTTTGACATATGACGTATGTTTGAACAGCATCTTTTTAAAAAGATCAGCGATGTCATCTGGGAGCTGCCGGTCGGAGTTCGCGACGGCATGAACGTGCCGGTGCGCGTGTATGCATCAAAAAAAATGCTGGAAGACATCCGTGAAGACCGCTCGCTGGACCAATTAATAAATGTATCAATGCTGCCGGGTATACAGAAATTCGCTATTGGGATGCCGGATATGCACGAGGGATATGGATTTCCTGTTGGAGGCGTTGCGGCTATTGAATATCCGGATGGGATTATTTCACCCGGAGGAATCGGATATGACATCAATTGCGGGGTACGGTTGTTGCGTTCGGAACTGATAGAACAAGACGTTTCAGGGGAGGAAGAATCGGTTGCCCGCGAAATGTTTGGGGTTATCCCTTCCGGTGTCGGCCGGGGCGGTGAGTGGAAGCTAAGCGATGCGGATATGGATAATGTTCTTGAGAACGGCGTTGAGTGGGCGGTTAAGAATGGCCTGGGCGAAGAGGATGATTTGGCTCATATTGAGTCTAACGGCAGGTTGGAACATGCTGAAGCAGGTGCAGTTTCTGAGCGGGCCAAGCAGCGCGGACGGGACCAGCTGGGTACGCTCGGTGCCGGAAATCATTTTGCAGAAGCTGGCGTTGTTGATGAAATCTTCGATAAAGACGCTGCAGAAGCGTATGGTTTGAAAAAAGGCCAGGTAACAGTAATGATTCATACCGGTTCCCGGGGCCTGGGCCACCAGGTGGCAACCGACTACATTCGCCTCATGGTCGGCGCGATGGCGCGCTACGGCATTGAGTTGCCGGACCGGGAACTGGCGTGTGCTCCGTTTTCATCGGAAGAGGGGAAGCAGTATTATGCGGCAATGGCGGCGGCAGCGAATTTTGCCTGGACAAACCGGCAGATGATTACGCATCGCGTTCGCGAAGGATGGGAGCGGTTATTCGGGAGCAAAGGTACATTGTCCATTGTATATGATGTTGCGCACAATATTGCAAAAATAGAAGAGCATGAGTTGGATGGCAGCAGGAAAAAGGTCATTGTTCACAGAAAAGGTGCCACGCGTGCATTTGGTCCGGGTCATCCGGAAATCCCTGAAGCATACAGGGCTGTCGGGCAGCCAGTCTTGATACCCGGGACTATGGGTACTGCCTCGTATGTTCTGGCCGGTACAAACGAGGGAATGTTGGAGTCTTTCGGATCGTGCTGCCATGGAGCTGGCCGTACAATGTCACGCCATGCTGCCAAGAAGAAATTCCACGGAAAGGCGATTAAGAGCGAACTTCAGGAGCGGGGTATTATTGTGCGGTCAGCATCCGTACCAGGCATTGCCGAAGAGGCGCCGCTGGCATATAAGGACGTTGATGAAGTTGTTTTAGTGGTTGATAGCGCCCGGCTTGCGCGCAGGGTTGCCCGCTTGCGGCCGCTTGCGGTTATTAAGGGATAATTGTTATAGTTACTTTAAATAGATAATACTTCGCTTATGAAAATGAAATGGCAAACTTCAATCGGCGCAGCATTATGCGCGGCTGTATTTTTACCTGTCGGCGCATACGCTTCCGACACTTCAATCGACACGGTTGATGTTGTGTACCAGGGATCGCATCAGACCGAATCCAGCACTGATTATGTGCTGGACATTACTATTGCCGATAATTCAGATGTTGAGCCGGGTGAATATCTGTATATTGGCGTAGTTGGAACTACGGGGTCTGACTTTGCGGATTCCGGATTTGATTTTGCCAGCACATCGTCTGCTCATACCGGTTTTACCGGCACAGGGGATGCCTATGGTTCTGAAAATGAAATGTACCGTATACAGCTGTCGTCTCAGATGGAGCGCAGTAACACCTACAGGGTGAAACTAGAAAATGTCGTGAACCCTTCATCTGCCGGTTGTTTCCGCTTTGCGACCACCACCACTGACCCGTCATACGCGAATGAAGATGATTATCATTTATCAGATACGTTTGGCCTGGGGGTGGGGTGCATAATACAGAATTTTTATGCGGAAGCGTTTGGACGGAGCATCGGCGTCAAATGGAAGCCGTACCCGAACGCCACTTCCTATAGGGTAACGTACGGAAAATCAGAAGCAGGTTTGAACGCCGCGTCATGGAGCGCCCAGTCAATAACGAAAACGACCAGCAGCAACCAGTTGCTTGTGCAGGATCTCGACAAAGAAACGACGTATTATGTAAAGGTATCGCCGGTTCATGGAAGCGACGAGCCGGTGTTCTCAAGTGAGATCAAGAACACCCTGACCTCTATCAAAGTAAACCGCACCCGTTTTAATCAACCCCGTGTCCCCAAAAAGCATCTGGGAAAACGGCTGGCACTCGTTCGCTGGGACCGCCCCGTTGCGCGGCGGTTTGTTGTGAAGTATATCATGCAGCTACAGACCAGAAACGGCACTAAAATAAAGACATTCAGAAATATTAGCGCTGCTTATACATCCAAAATCATTACTAAAGAATATTTGAACAAAGATCACCGCTATAAAGTACGCATGCGCGTTCAGTATGTCACAGGGGAGAAGACGATGTACGGGGACTTTAAGTATTTCCGAACAAAAAATTAAACTAAAGAGTTAAGGTAGAAAAATACGTCGATTACAGACCGTGATGAGTTAGTTATACGACGTTATGCGCAGTTTACCCAGAGCTTGTTTTTTGGTATAATAATTTAGATATTATCTATAAATTTTTATGTATGGCCGACATTCCAAAGCCAAAGAAGAAGCCGATTTATAAAAGATGGTGGTTCTGGTTTCTGATAGTATTGGCGATTGTACTTATTATCGGTTCGACAATAGGAGTTGGAGCATACCGGCAGGCGCTTCTTGATTCCTATTCTTACCTGGAAGAATCCGTAGACGTGCAAAACAGGACGATCAAGAAGACAATCTCAACAAACGGAACCATTGTACCTGATGAAGTGACAGCGCTCTATCCGGCCGGAGCGGGTACGGTAAACGAAGTTAATGTTGAGGTAGGCGATGATGTAACGGAAGGGGATGTGCTGGCAACGATCGATGTGAGCGCCGGCGGACCGACATTTACGCAGGAGCTCGAAGCGCCGTATGACGGACGGGTGATTGCAATGAACAGTTTTCCAAATGACGTTGTGTCCCCGGCAGAACAGCTTGTGCTAGTCGCATACCGGTCCAGCCATATTCAATTCTTGGCGTCGGATTCCGAAATACTGAATTTGTCGGTAGGACAGGAAGTTATGATAACGGTCCCAACGTACGAAAACGGAAAAGAGGTGTACACCGGAGAGGTTGAATTTGTTGATGTCAAAAAGTTTGTTCCGAGCCCTGCGGAAGCTGCACAGACAACAGATGTCGGCTATCTGGTCAAAGTATCATCAGGCGATTTGCCGGAACAGCTGACAAAAACGCTGGGGCTTTCCGTTGACCTGGAAATTGTCGTTGAGGAGCGGAGTGACACGGTTTCTGTCGTTACCGGCGCAATTCAATATGATACGGACGATCAGACATACGTGTTTTTGGTGCCTATCATCGATGCGGACTTTGTCAGCCGTGCCGCTGGCGTAGAAGATGTGACGGTGATTCTTGAGAAGAGATATATTGAAACGGGCTTTCAGGGCGATGAATACATCGAAATTATTGACGGTCTCCGCGCAGGAGACGAGGTCATGCTGTACGTGCCCACGACAGCAAGATCAATTTTCTAACCGATAGGATGAATGCCTGAAAAGAAGAAAAAAAAGGAGCTGCTTATTGAGGTCAAAAACCTCAAGAAGACGTATTGGAACGGCGATGTTCCCATCCCGGCAGTTCGTGGGGTTGATCTTAAGGTAAAAGAAGGTGAATTTATCTCATTAATGGGACCGTCCGGTTCTGGCAAGTCAACGCTGATGAACCTTCTGGCGTTTTTAGATGAGCCATCGTCGGGCTCATATTTATTTTCAGGAGAGGATATAGAATCGTTCACAGAAGATTATCGCGCTCAATTAAGGAATTTTTTTATCGGGTTCGTGTTTCAGCAGTTTCATCTGTTGCCGCGGACAACCGCACTGGATAACGTACGTCTGCCGCTTCTGTATGCCGGCGTGAATACGGCAGAACAGAAGCAGCGCGCTTATGATGCCCTGGTGCGGGTGGGGCTGGAGAGCCGCATCTACCATCGCCCGAACGAATTATCCGGTGGGCAGCAGCAACGGGTGTCTATTGCGCGCGCATTGGTAAATAATCCGAAAATGATTTTTTGTGACGAGCCCACGGGCAACCTTGACACAGTAACCGCCAAAGAGGTTATGGAAATTTTTGAAGACCTCAATGGAGAGGGTAAAACAATAATAATGGTTACGCACGAGGCGAATATCGCCGCCTATGCGCGACGCAACCTGCGCATGCGGGATGGGATGCTTGTATGAAATATTTTATCGCATACCTCACAACAGCGCTCCGGCAGCTGACCAAGAACAAGGCACGTTCACTGCTGACAATGCTTGGCATTATTATCGGCATCGGGTCTGTTATCTATATTATGACCGCGGGCGAAATTGCGAAGAATTTTCTGCTGTTCCAGCTAAAGCAGTTCGGGACGAATGTTATTGAGGTGGCGCCCACCGGTAGTTTTGGCCCTTTTGAATCGTCTGAACAGATCGTCTTTACGGAAGATGACGTAACTGCTGTTAGCGAGTCAACGTTGCTGCCTGAAGTGAGCGCAATTTCTGCAGGCGTGATGCGGATTGATAATTTGGTATACCAGGGATTAACCGAGTCGGTATCAGTCTATGGCGACCGGCCTGCTGTATTTACGGCGAATAATCTTCATCAAATCGAGGGACGGCTATTTAACGACGCGGATTACCAAAGCGCATCGCGCGTAATTGTTATCGGCGAACGGCTGGCAGAAGAGATGTTTAGCGGCAGTGCAATAGGCGAGCGTATCAAACTGGGCGGATCGTCATTTACCGTCATTGGCGTAAGTGAAGACATGGCATCCGGTCCGATCGGCGAGTTTATACCGCACATCGTGTTTATACCGCTTACTTCAATGCGCGAGCTCTTCATTGATCCTGTTGATGCGGATATGATTTCTTTTTTCCTTATTGAATTTGAAGCAGGCACGAACGTGGAGTCGTTTGAAAATAGGCTGGATTATGTATTACGGCAACAGCATGATATTTTAGGGAAAGATGAAGAGCCGTTTTTGATCGCGAGCAGAGAAGCTGCGCTCGATACGTTCAGCACCATATTGCTCGGGGTCCAGCTGTTTATCAGCGCTGTCGCGGCCATCTCACTGGTGGTAGGCGGTATCGGCATCATGAATATCATGCTTGTAACCGTAAAGGAACGCACGAAGGAGATTGGTCTCCGCAAGGCAATAGGTGCGAAGAACGGCTCTATCCTAAGCCAATTCCTGATTGAAGCGGTAGTGCTGACCACAGTCGGCGGACTGCTTGGAATAGGGGTTGGGCTTGGCCTGAGTTTTACGAGTGCGTATATTATTAATCTTCTTCAGCCTGGGTGGGGCGTGGAATATGTACTGGTTCCGACTGCAATTCTTATTTCCTGCGGCGTATCCGTAACTGTGGGTATTATTTTTGGACTGTATCCCGCGATAAAAGCTTCGCGGCTCAATCCGATTGAAGCGCTGCGTTATGAATAGGTGGATCGTTGGCATTGCGCTGGTTTTCTTTGTTTGTCTGCCTTCGGCAGTTCATGCAGAGCGGGATTGGTACAGCACAAAAATTCCCAAACATGTTTTAGAGAATCACGATGTATCGGTGAAGTGGAAGGATGTACAGTTGACGATACCAGCAGGATCGTTGAATGCCGATACGCGCGTGCGTTTGCGCGACAGGGGACCGTACGGCTCGCGTCCTGAAATGCCATCGATTCCAAAGCGATGGCGGTCAAAACGCATTGTCTATTCCTATTGGTTCAGCAATCAGCCAAACCAGCCGATTCCCGTTGCTCTGAAATATCGGAGTGGCGACAAAGACCGCAGACACCGGGTGATGTACCTGAAAGCGGACACGGACAAATGGGTGAAGCTTCACACCATCGTCGATAAAAATGTACTACTGTTGAATGCAGTACTTCCGGCGCAGTCCGGAAAAATTATAGCTGTGACGCATAAGTGGAAGAAAGAGGTACCGGTACGAAGCGTTGCCTATAACCCGTACTACCTGCCCCCGCATTCTGATACGGCAGCGGTCATTGATGAGAAGAGCGGAAAATTTCTTTTCCGCAAAGACGCCAAGAAGCAGCGTTCGATCGCATCACTGACAAAACTGGCTACGACACTTGTGTTTTTGGAGTCAAAGCCGGACTTAAATAAAGAAGTTCAGTACCGTTCAGCTTGCGACCGCATTGGCGCGACGGTTCCACTACATGGCGGCGATGTCTTAACGCTCAAGCAGGTGTTGATGGGTGTTCTCATGAAGTCGGCAAATAATATGGCGATTATGCTTTCTGCAGAAGCTTCATGGCCGGAACAGGACCTATTTGTGACGCAGATGAACAACAGGATGGCAGAGATGAACCTGAAGAAGACGTCGTTCGTTGAACCGAGCGGATTAAATTCTCATAATGTTTCTTCGGCGGGAAATGTCGCACAACTTGCACGAACCGTGTTTGATGCGTACCCGGATTTATTTAGTGAGGCCGCATCTACGGGTGTGTATACGTTCGATCTGGCAAATTCAGACCGTGAAATTTCACTTTACACAACTAACAAGTTTGAAGGAAACGGCAAGTACGAACTTCTTGCGTTTAAAACCGGGTATCTGCCGGGTTCTGCGGATAGGACGCTTGTTACAAAAATAATTGAGAAAGAAACAGGCCATACCATTATCGTGGTGCTGCTTGGAAATCCTGAATACAACACCATATTTCAGGAGGCGTATGCGCTGGCAGACTGGACGTTTGCGAACTGGGTATTCCACAATTATTAGTTAATAATATGGTATAATATTTTTATGCATTGGCTACTTGCGGTTTTAATTGGACACTTCCTGAACGCTATTTCGTACGTTCTGGACAAGGTTCTGCTCACAAAATCGATCACGAACCCCTATGCTTTTACATTTTTTATCGGCATTCTGGGGTTGCTGGGCATCGTCTTGATCCCGTTTGGATTTGAAATTCCCGAGGGCAAGCTCATTGCGCTTAACCTGATCACCGGCGCGCTCTATATCGGAGCGCTGTTGTTTTTTTTCCTCGCACTAAAAGGCGCAGAAGCATCCCGAATCGTCCCTTTTATTGGCGGCGGCATTCCGTTGTTTACATGGATATTTGAATTGCTGTTCCTGGACGAGCGTTTAACCGGAGGTACATTATTGGCATTTGGCATACTGGTTGTCGGTACGATTGTCATTGCCATTGAGGTCGGAGGCGACAGCGAGAAAAAGGAAAAGCAGGGGGTGAAAGCGTGGCTGTTCGGATCGGGCGCTGCCGTATTATTTGCTATCTCATTTGGGCTGACGAAAATTGCGTATGACGCCCAGCCGTTTTTCAGCGCGTTTGTATGGCAGCGGTTCGGTTCGTTTGCAATTGCGCTGGTGTTTCTTCTGTGGGCGAGCCATCGCAAGGCGATTAAGGAATCTATGTCGATCTTCAAGGAAAAGGCCGGGCTGTACTACATTATTGCCCAGGCGTTTGGCGCCGGCGGTTTTATATTTGTGAACTATGCCATTTCATTGGCATCGGTTTCCCTTGTGAACGCGCTTCAGGGCGTGCAGTACGCCTTCCTGCTTGTGATGGCAGTTGTCGCTTCAGTAAAGTGGCCGAAATTATTGCAGGAGGCAATGACGCACAAATCTCTCGTGGTCAAGATTATTGGAGTAATTATCATCAGCATCGGATTATATCTCGTTTCCCAATCTGCGCTCAATGGCTAAATCGAAGGCAAAACAGCCGCCGAAACGGTCAAAGCGCGTTGCGCGCTCAAAGAAGGTCGGCCATCATCACGACCCGCTGGAATTCCCGAAGGGTTTTTTATGGGGCGCTGCCACTTCAGCCCATCAGGTGGAGGGTAACAATATCCATAACGATTGGTGGGCGTGGGAACAGAGAAAAGGGAGCATTGAAACGGGCGAGGTTTCGGGCAGAGCGACCGACCATTACAACCGGTATGAGGAGGATTTTGAATTGGCGCAAAAACTGCACCATAACGCGCACCGTCTGTCTGTAGAATGGAGCAGAATCGAACCGGAAGAAGGGCAGTGGGACTGGGACGAGGTCGAGCATTATCGCGACGTGCTTCAATCGTTAAAAGAACGCGGCATGAGCCCTGCAGTAACGCTGCATCACTTCACAAGCCCGCAATGGATTGCATTAAAAGGCGGATGGGCGAACGATGAAACTCCGCTGCTGTTTGCCCGTTATGCCGAGTTTTTGGCAGAGCATCTTGGCGAGTATGTCGACCACTGGATTACGATCAACGAACCGATGATCTATATCACGCAGTGCTATCGCCAGGCTGTCTGGCCGCCGCAGGATAAAAACAGATGGCGCATGGTGAAGGCGTTCCGCAACATGGTTCGCGGCCATAAGATGGCGTACAGGGAGATTCATGCGGAGTTGGGCAAACAGAAGCGCGAAGCGAGCGTGGGCATAGCGAAGAACGTAATCTCAATGGAGTCGTACCATGATTCATTTGCCGATTATTTGTTTATTCGTTTTTCCGAGTACGTCTGGAACCACCTGTTTTTTTCAAAAACGCGCCGGTACCACGATTTTATCGGAGTGAATTATTACCTGCATCAGCGCGTGCGGCGAGACGGCAATACGCGCTTTCATTTAGTAGATGTGCGCAAAGATGAACAGAGAGAAACGTCTTCTCTTGGCTGGGAAGTCTATGCGCCGGGCTTTTTTGATGCATTGATGGATATGAGCAGGTACAAGAAGCCGATTTTTATAACCGAAAACGGCATTGCAGCAGACAATGATGACAAGCGGTCGCGCTTTATCGTTTCTCACCTGAAGGAGATGTACCATGCGATAAAAGCGGGTGTGGATGTGCGCGGCTATTTCCACTGGTCCCTGCTGGATAATTTTGAATGGGATAAAGGTTTCACGCCGCGGTTCGGCCTGGTTGATGTGAACTACAATACATTTAAACGGACGCCGCGCCCCAGTGCATACGTCTATGCGAACATCTGCAAGGACAACGCGATCTCGCACGATTTGCTGCGGTTTATCGGGCATGGCGTACATAAAGAAAAACGTTCATGAGACATACAAAACGACATATCGCAATATTTATTCTGTTTCCGCTTGTTGCCGTCTGTATCGGTATTGGAATTATGTTATGGAGCGTGTATGCGAAGCAGCCGTACAAAGCAGAGCCGATTATGGGTGCGACGTTCAGCACAAAATATTGTAAAGAGCTCGGACTGGACTGGAAGAAGGTCTACATTGCATTGCTGGATGATATGGAGATCCGTGTTCTTAGAATTCCGATATACTGGGATGAGATAGAAAAAAAACAGGGCCAGGTGAATCTGGATGACGTGCGCTGGATGCTGGACGAAGCACAGAAGCGCGGAGCGCGCGTGACGCCCGCGGTCGGCCGGCGCGTGCCCCGATGGCCGGAGTGCCATCCGCCCAAGTGGACGCGCTACCTGTTTGAAGATGAGATACAGGATGCGGAACTTGCCATGATTCGCACCGTGACCACGGAGCTGAAGGATCATCCAGCAATCATGCGCTGGCAGGTTCAGAATGAGCCGCTGTTCGGAGTCTTTGGCGAGTGCCCGGAACCGGATCCGGAGTTTGTGGCCGAAAGCGTCGATTTAGTGAGAGAAATCGATCCTGCACGAGACATTATCATTACCGATAGTGGTGAATTGAGTACGTGGACGGAAACGGCGCAGCTGGCGGATATCCTGGGAATCAGCATGTACCGCGTGACGTGGAATTCGTTTTGGGGGTATTTCTATTATCCGGTACCGCCGACAATGTATACGGCCAAAGCAGGAGTAATCGCACCGCTGGTGAAAGACACTATCGTGTCCGAGCTGCAGGTTGAACCGTGGGTGCCGTCATCAATACTTACTGCAACCCTGGAAGAACAGTACCGGTCAATGGACAGCGAACGCCTCCTGAGCAATGTGGATTATGTCAGACGCACCGGTTTTTCCGAAGTTTATTTATGGGGCGTTGAGTGGTGGTACTGGTTAAAATTGAAATACGATGATCCGACTATGTGGGAAACGGGCAAAGAGGTCTTCTCCTTTAATGAATCATGAAAAAGTGGTATAATACTGCAATATGGAGTCCATCTTTTTTGAGATAAGCCTGATACTGATTGTAGGCACGGTTTGTGCTGCGGTAGCAAAACTGCTTCGCCAACCGATGATACCGGCGTATATTCTGGCAGGCGTTTTATTGGGACCTCCTGTACTCCACGTTATCGAGCGGGGGGAGTTTTTGGAAACACTATCAACGTTTGGTATAGCTTTTCTCTTGTTTCTTGTGGGCATTGAGCTTGATCTGCGCAAATTGCTGAAGTCTGGCAAGGTGGCGATCCTGCTTGGCGTCGTGCAGATGGCCGCATCAATCGGAATCGGATTTTTCATTATACGGATGCTCGGCTTTGACAGCGCTGCGGCGTTTTTCCTGGCAACAGCGCTTGGGTTCTCCAGTACGATTGTGGTGATGAAGCTGTTGAGCGAGCGGAAAGAGCTTGATACTCTGTTTGGCCAGATTGTCATCGGCATAATGCTGACGCAGGACTTCATCGCAGTACTGTTCCTGATTTTTTTCAATGTTTTTACAGGCGATACAAGCGGATCCGCGCTTGTCTCTGAAATTGGCTTAACAGTGGTTAAAGGATTATTACTGTTCGCACTCGCATTTATCACGTCCAAGTATCTGCTTGTTCATGTGTTTAAATTTTTTGCGCGTTCGACTGAATTGTTGTTTTTAGGCTCAATCTGCTGGTGTTTGATATTCGTGATACTTTCTATTTTTCTGGGTTTTTCCATTGAAGTCGGCGCACTGCTCGCCGGAGTCAGCTTATCATTCCTTCCATACAGTATTGAGATCGCTCATCGCGTGAAATCGTTGCGGGATTTCTTCCTGCCGATCTTTTTCGCAATTCTCGGAGGGCAGCTGATGTTTGGGGGCGGCAGCAATATAGCAGTGCCAACAGTATTGCTATCTATTCTTGTGTTAATTGTTTCGCCGATTGTCGTGATAGGCGTGCTGTTACTCTTACGGTACAGAACGCGTACCAGCTTTATGGCTGGCATATCAATCGGACAGGTGAGCGAATTTTCCTTTATATTGGTGAGCGCAGGTTTTACAGCTGGAATTATCAGTGAGGATATCGTTTCCCTAGTTGCGCTGATTGGTTTGGTTACGATGACGCTCTCTGCGTATATGATTGAGTATGGAGAGCCTCTCTATGCAATTTTTCGTCCGTTATTGCGCAAGTTTGAGCGCGATTCAAGCGGCATCGGGTCTGAGTCGCTCCCAAAGGGCCTGCAGAACCATGTTATTCTGTTCGGCCATCACACCATGGGTTATAAAGCGGAGCAGATCATTAGAGCGCTCAAAAAGCCGCTCGTTATTGTTGATTACAACCCTGACGTTATAGAAAAGCTGGGAGAAAGCGACATCCCGCATTTGTATGGAAGCATGAATGATGAAGAGGTTGTAGAAAAAGCAGGTATTGCATCGGCCGAATATGTGGTTTCAACAGTCCATAACCCCAGAGTCATATTGGAGTTTCTCGACTATGTAAAAAAGAATAAGATTGATACGCAGGTTATTGTGACTGCGTACGATATTGATGATGCGCTGGAGTTTTATGAGCATGGAGCAAGTTTTGTCATCTATCCCACGCTGATCGGCGCGGACTACCTGATCAATATTTTAAAAGGGAGCATTAAGAGGAAGCGATCGACGCATATAAAGGAATTGGAAAAACTTCGAACGGTTCAATACGGCACAGTGTAGGATATGAAATATTTGCATCATGAGATCAAAAAGCAGGGTAGCATTGTCGGAAAGATGTTTTCATCAATGCGAGAGATTGTATTCGGGTTGGAAGACGGGGTTGTCTCAACGCTCGGCGCCATTACCGGCATTGCGGGCGGCGTGCTGGATGATAAGATCGTCATCTTGTCGGGCATCGTAATCATTTTTGTTGAATCCCTTTCCATGGCGGCTGGGACCTTTTTATCGTCCAAAGCGGAACGCGAAGGAGTAAAAAGAATTTTTGAAGAAGAACGGCAAGAGATCAAGCAGAATCCCGAAGCGGCGACAAAGGAGTTGGCGGCAGTATATAAGAGCAGGGGATTTACAGAAAATGAAATTGACATTCTGGTAGCCCGGGTAACGCAGAATGTTGACCTTTGGGTGAATGAATTGACCGACAATGAGATACAGGCAATACCAAAAGCGGATAAAATGGAGCTTGGAAAATCGTTATTCATGCTATTGTCCTATGTCATTGGAGGGCTTGTTCCGCTCTCTGCCTATTTTTTCCTGCCCATACAGTATGCGATTGCGGTATCGGTGATTTTTTCCGTAGCGGTGTTATTTGTTATCGGGTATACGAAAGGCAAGATCGTCAATGTCAACCGATTGCGCAGCGGTCTTGAAATGCTTGTTATTTCCACATTCGCCGCCGCTATTGGCTATGCAGTCGGACGCATTGCAGCATTGATTTTCAACATATGAAGTCATTATTCGTCATCATCGTTTCGATTGTATCGTTGGCTGCTATTGCAGTGATTTTGTTTTATCATCAGCTGCAGTTTGAAGATGTTACGAATGATGTCTCTCTTTATATCGTACCGGCGTTATTTATTTTTCCGGTCATTGTTGCCATTGTCGGGCTTTTTATAGTAGCGGTGCATCCAAAGGCGTACCGGTATTCGCCAATGTCTCCGTCTGAAGAGGAGGACGACCCTATTCTGCACAATTCGGTGGGTTTGCTTATCGGCGTGCTCCAAGACCTTTCACGGGGAATGATTGCGGAGAATTCAATGTATGAACCGACTCTGCGCAAAGCGCTGGAAGCGGAGATGATGCAGTACCAGGTGTTCATTGACCGGGGATATGCATTTGTCTTCGCATTTCACCATAACGAGGCCTATCACGCGCAAATTGTGCATATTATCAGTTCAAACGAGATTGTGGTGCAGATTGACGGTTTGTTCGACTACTATTTCGAACGGAGCGGGGACAAGCGGCTGTCGCCGCATCTTTACCATCGAGAGGACCCATTTATTAGGGTTCCGGGAATGGTGCGTGTCCGCATGGTGCGTGCGTCTGAACAATCACCATGGAAAGTCTGCGGTTTTTCTGAAAATTTACGCGGTTTATCGCTGGGATTGGCCGTCCGGTAGCTCTTGGCAATATCCGCAAAAAGTGGTATATTCTCGGGGTTATTACCCCTTTTTTGATTATGGCCAAACAAACAGAAGTATCCATGGAGGAAATCATTTCGCTTGCGAAGAGGCGTGGTTTTATCTTCCCTTCATCAGAAATATACGGCGGTTTTGCCGCAATTTATGACTACGGACCGTACGGGGTTGAGCTGGCAAACGCGATTAAGCGCGAATGGTGGAAATCCATGGTGCAATTGCGCGAAAATATTGTCGGGCTTGATTCAAGCATTATTATGCATCCGAAAATATGGGAAGCGAGCGGACATGTAGCCGGTTTTTCCGATCCTCTAGTTGAGTGCAAAGAGTGCCATACGCGGCATCGCGTGGATCATTTATTGGACGAGATCGGCGTGCAGGCGGATGAAAAGATGAGCCAGGGAGAGATAAACAAGATTTTTCAGGAGCAGAAAGAGAAGGTCAAGTGCCCGAAATGCGGAAATTCGAATTTTACGGATGTTCGCAAGTTCAACCTGCTTGTGCAGACGAACCTCGGCAACTTCACCGGCGACTGGAGCAAGGACCCGGTCTATTTGCGCGGCGAGACATGCCAGGGCATTTACGTTAATTACAAGAATGTCGTTGATTCAACGCGGGTGCGAATACCGTTTGGTATCGCCCAAATCGGCAAAGCGTTCAGAAACGAGATCACCGCGCGGCAGTTTATTTTCAGGACGCGCGAGTTTGAGCAGATGGAGATGCAGTATTTTGTGTCTCCGGACGCGGAAATGGATGAATATGAGAAGCTGCGCGAGTATCGGATGAAATGGTATGAGAACCTGGGAATCAAAAGGGAAAATTTGCAGTGGAAGAAGCATGAGAACCTGGTGTTTTACGCGAAAGAGGCCTATGACATTGAATACAAGTTTCCGTTCGGCTGGAGCGAGCTGGAAGGCCTCCATGCGCGCGGAGATTATGACCTGACGCAGCACAGCAAGCACAGCGGTGAAAAGCTTGACTATACGGACCCGAAGACGAATGAAACCTATGTTCCGCATATTGTAGAGGCCTCGTCGGGTGTAGGACGGGTTTTATTGTCGGTGCTTTCAGATGCGTATACGGAAGAGAAAGTGGACGAAGGTTCCCGCATGGTGTTAAAGCTGCCGCGGGCATTGGCGCCGGTGAAGATTGCCGTGTTCCCGCTGCTGCGCAATAAGCCGGAGCTGGTGGCGAAAGCGCAGGAGGTATTCGATGGCTTAAAGGGGGACTACATGTGCGAGTTTGATGATAACGGGAATATCGGCAAGCGCTACCGCCGCCAGGATGAAATCGGCACCCCGTTTTGCGCTACTGTTGATTTTGAAACGCTTGAGGACGGAGCGGTAACTGTGCGCGACAGGGACACGATGAAGCAGGAACGGATCGCCATCGACAAGCTGCAGGATTTTTTCAGGGAACAGTTCACACAATAATGAAACAATACACATTGCCGAACGGAATACCGGTCATTGTCGACCGGCTGGAAGGAACGGACGTGGTCACCGCGTTGGTGTTATTCAAGGTTGGTTCACGCTACGAGACAAAAACCATCAACGGCATCTCTCATTTTCTTGAGCATCTCTTTTTCAAGGGAACGGATAAGCGTCCTACAACGCTGGATATTTCAAAGGAGCTTGACGGCGTGGGCGCGGATTTTAATGCGTTCACGAGCAAGGATTTCACCGGCTACTATGTGAAGGTTGCGAAACGCCATACGCTGCTGGCGCTTGATATTCTTGAGGATATTCTGTTCCATCCGCTGTTTGAGCAGACGGAGATTGACCGCGAGCGGGGCGTGATCATTGAGGAGATGAACATGTATGAGGACAGCCCAATGGCAATTTCCGAAGAGCTGTCCGAGCAGCTGCTGTTCAGCGCAAGCCATCCGCTGGGATACAGGATTATCGGGACCAAAAAAAATATCGAAACAGTTACCCGCAATACCATTCTTGCGTATCGGGAGACGCATTATCGAACAGATAATATGATCATTGTGCTGACCGGAAATGTCCCCAAAGACAGCTACTATGTGATTAAAACGATGTTTGCGCAGCCTTTGCAATCCGGTGGGCGCACTCCAAAGGCGAAGATATTCAGACATACGCAGCGAAGCCCGCGCCTGCATTTGCAGAAGAAGCAAACTGCGCAGTCGCATCTGGCGTTGTCATTCCCGGGACCTTCGTATGTCGCAAAAAATCGGTCTGTGGCCGATATGCTTTCGACCATTCTCGGCGGCAACATGAGTTCGCGCCTGTTTATCAACGTACGCGAGCGAAAAGGATTGTGTTATTACATCCGTTCGTCCATATCGCCGTATGAGCAATGCGGTGCGTTTACCATCCAGGCGGGTTTTGATACCCGGCGAATCCACCAGGCCATCAGCGCAATTGTAAGCGAGCTGAAGGATCTTGCGGAGAATGGCGCCACTGAAGAGGAGCTGAAACAGGCAAAAGAGTTCATCCGCGGGAAGATGAGCCTACGTTTGGAAGATTCC
Organism: Candidatus Kerfeldbacteria bacterium; assembly: GCA_043813585.1. Taxonomy (GTDB): domain Bacteria; phylum Patescibacteriota; class Patescibacteriia; order UBA9570; family XYC2-FULL-38-9; genus JBDRKW01. The sequence continues at coordinate 221,389 of JBDRKW010000020.1, read as the reverse complement.
GAGAACGTAGCGGCGTGGTGGGGAAGGCAGTCGCTGTTTTACCCGGAGCTGCAGTCGCCGCGTGAATACATGAAAGAGGTGCAGGCAGTCACTGTTGCACAGCTGCAGCGCTATGCAAAACAACTATTCGTTCCGTCCAACGCAAATATGGCCGTGATCGGGCCGTATACAAAGCGTCAGGAGCAATCGTTTAAAAATCATTTGCAATTCTAATATGGCTCTACGCAAAGAAAAAAAGAATAATGAAGAGGTATTACGGGTTACTATATCTGCTTCCACGGTTATAAAAATTGTGGCTATATTGGCAGGGCTGGCATTCATCTGGTTTATCAGGGATATCGTCGGCATTCTCTTTGTCGCTCTTGTACTGGCTTCTGCGCTGGATCCGTGGGTGGATTGGCTGCAGCGGTACCGCATACCGCGCGGACTGAGCATTTTACTGATGTACACGCTTATATTAGTAGTGGTCGGAGCTGTCGTTTATATCCTTATCCCGCCGTTTATCAACCAAATTACCGACTTGGCAGCATCGTTGCGCGATTACGCGCCGGAACTTGATGCGTTTTACCAAAGCATTACGCAGACCCCAGATGCCTCTGTGTTGAATGAAATCCAGCGAAGCATTACTTCGTTCTCGTCATCACTGACCAATCTGACCAGCGGAGTCTTTTCAGCGGTGGCAAATATTTTCGGCGGGATCGCAACGCTGTTTATTGTCCTGGTGATCACGTTTTACATGACAATCGATGAAGAAGGCGTGAAAAAATTCATCCGCTCTGTTGCTCCGGTTGAATACCAACCCTATCTTGTGCAAAAGGTGAACCGCATTCAGAAGAAGATGGGATCATGGCTGCGCGGGCAGCTCATCCTCATGCTGATCATCGGCGTTTTGAGTTTTATTGGGCTGTTTATTCTTCAGGTACCGTATGCGCTTGTTCTTGCCTGCGTTGCCGGGTTGGCGGAATTTGTTCCGTTCCTCGGTCCGATTATTGCGGCAGTACCTGCTGTATTCTTTGCTTATACCGATTCGCCTTGGAAGGCGCTTGGTGTGATTATTTTCTACACGGTCCTGCAGCAGCTGGAAAACCAGGTCATCGTTCCGAAGATCATGCAGCGTGTTGTCGGACTGAACCCGATCGTTGTCCTTTCCGTCATGCTGGTAGGCGCAAGCATTGCCGGCATTGTCGGCGTATTGCTGGCTGTTCCTGCAGCCACGATTGCATGGATCTTTATTGAGGATATCTTCCTGGAGAAGAAAAAACGGGATGTGTCGCTGGAGCCGACAACCGGGGAGATAAACCAGTAACTGACTGCAATGAAAGAACAGTTTTATATCACGACAACCATCCCGTATGTCAACGCAGAGCCGCATATCGGGCATGCGTATGAATATATTTGCGCTGATGTGCTGGCTCGGTATTGGAGGCAAAAAGGAGTGGAGACGAAATTTGTCACCGGAACGGATGAACATGGGCAGAAAAATGTCCGCGTGGCCGCCGAAAAGGGAGTCACTCCGCAGGAACACGTGGATGAGATGGTAGATACGTTTAAGTTGCTGCTGTCAAAGCTGAATTGTTCGTATGACGATTTCGTGCGTACGACCGAAGAGCGGCACATGAAAGCGGCGCAGGCGTTCTGGGAACAGGCCATGGATTCCGGAGATATTGAGAAGGACAGCTATGAAGGGCTGTATTGCGTCGGCTGCGAGGCGTTCAAAACCGAGAAAGAGCTTGTTGACGGCAGGTGTCAGGCGCACAAAAAGGAACCGGAGCGCATTCGCGAAGAGAACTATTTTTTCCGGTTATCGCGGTATCAGAACCGCCTGCTGGAGTATTATGAAAAGCATCCGGAATTTATCGTGCCCTCGTCAAAAAAGAATGAGATTGTAAACCTGGTGAAGGACGGGCTGGATGATATTTCCATCTCGCGCGAAAAGGAGAAATTATCCTGGGGCGTTGCCGTTCCCGGGGACGATACGCAGGTGATGTATGTCTGGTTTGAAGCGCTGATAAACTATATTACCGCACTGGGGTTTCCGGACGACGAGCAGACGTTTGAAAAATGGTGGCCCGCAGATGTGCATATGCTCGGCAAGGATGTGAATCGGTTCCATTCCGTGATTTGGCCCGCAATGTGCATGGCGGCAGGCATTGAACCGCCGCAGCAATGCGCGGTGCACGGCTTTATCACCATCAGCGGCGAGAAAATGAGCAAAACGATCGGAAATGTTGTTAATCCGGTGGAGATAGTCGATGCCTACGGCGCAGATCAGACCCGTTATTTTTTCATGCGCGAAATTTCATACGCGCATGACGGTGATTTTTCGTATACCCGGCTGAAAGAACGGTATTCGGCCGACCTGGCAAACGGACTGGGCAATCTGTTGTCACGTGTAACGAACATGGTAGAGAAATATTTTGATGGTACGCTGGAAGCGTTGCCGCGGGAGGAAGGATATGGCGATGCGCAGTCAGAGCAGTATCATAAGGCAATGACATCGTACCAATTCCATCACGCATTAGACGCCGTGTGGAGCGTTGTTGATGAGTCAAACGAATACATTGAACAGAATAAGCCATGGGAATTGGTGAAAAGCGACACAGAGCATCTGCGAACCGTACTGCAGCATTTGTTGTACAGCTTGAATCTTATTTCTGAATGGCTCATCCCGTTCATGCCGGAAACGGCAGAAACCATGAGCTCTATCCTTGGTGAAGATAAGATCGTAAAGTCTCAGCCGCTGTTTCCGCGGCTTGAAGAAGGGGAGAACCAATAACATGAATTGGCTCGATATCATTATCATTGTCTGGCTCGCGACGTCGCTCATTTCCGGAGTAAAGGCGGGTTTCGTGTATGAAGTCGCAACGCTGATTGGTTTTTTTGTGGGTTTGTGGTTTGCGAGCACATGGACGCCGACAGTGGCTGAATGGTTTGGGGGGAGCCCGATCCAAACGGCGATTGTGTTTATCGCCATTCTGATGTTTATTGCAAACCTGTTCGGGCTTGTGGGATGGATAGCAAATAAAATGTTCAAGATTATCGCGATTATTCCGTTTCTGAAGACGTTTAACAGGCTGCTGGGCGGCATCTTGAGTGTTATTATCAGCTGCTTTATCATCAGTGCCGGATTGTTTGTCGTGGATGCGCATTCTGACGGCGGACGCGCATCAGAATATATTCTGGAGTCGGGCGCTTCACGCAGCCTGCTGACGCTGTCTGTGTTTTATGTTCCATTTTTATCCGACTCGCTGGAGGATTACATTCAACGATGAAGCTGTTTGACGCGCATTGCCACCTGAATTTTAGGGCGTACGATAACGACTGGAAAGAGGTCGCAAATTCGTCATTGAGCCGGGATATTGGCATTATTAACGTCGGCACGAATGCAGCGACAAGCCGCCGGGCCATAGAACTCGCTCATGAGTTTGATGACGGCGTGTATGCGGCTGTCGGGCTCCATCCCATTCATTTGGCCAAGGATATTAAGGAAGAGGAAGAATTTGACGGGGTGCCATATAATTTCATGACCAAAGCAGAGAAGTTTGACGAAGCGGTTTTTCGGCAGTTTATCGAAGACGACCGCGTTGTCGCAATCGGCGAGGCAGGGCTGGATTATTATCATCTTGAAGACTATAAGACTGATGAGATGTCGCCTGATGAGTTTAAGACTCTGCAACAAGATACACTTAGGCAGATTTTACGGTTTGCCCAATTGAATGACATGCCGGTTATTTTTCACTGCAGAGATGCGTACATTGATTTAATTCGAATCATCAAAGAGATTAATGGCGGAGGGAATGCCATTCGTGGCGTTGTCCATTGCTTCTCTGGTTCAATAGAGGAGGCGAGTGCAGTTTTAGAGCTCGGTCTCTATATTGGATTCACGGGCATTGTAACGTTTCCGAATGCCAAGGATGTGCAGGATGTTGTCCGGTCCGTACCGCTGGAAAGGATACTAATTGAAACAGATGCGCCGTATTTGGCGTCGCAGCCGGTGCGAGGTAAGCGGAATGAACCGCAGTATGTCCGTTTTGTGGCTGATGCGATTGCCCGCCTGCACAAAACGACCACAGACGAGGTTTCGGCAGTGACAATGAAAAATGTTCAGGATTTATTCCACGTTGCTTAGAAATCTGATATTATCCCCATATGAATGATACTATCCTTATTGTCCTGGCCGTTGCCGTTGTCGCGCTGATGATTATCAGCAGCATTACGCTTGTTTTATTGATGAGAAGGCAAAAAACAGGCGATGACGGGCAATCAATGCAGATGTTGAACCAGAATGTTCAGGGAATGCAGGAGCGGCTGGATAAAGTGGCAGGGGGCCTGAATGAGCGGCTGGACAACGCTGCGAGGGTGATCGGCGCTGTCGGCAAAGAGCTGGGCGCGATGCAGGAGATCGGCAGGAATATGCAGGCACTGCAGGATTTTTTGAAAAGCCCGAAGCTGCGCGGCAATATCGGCGAGCAGGTGTTAAAGCAGATGCTAAACCAGTATTTTCCAACCCATCTTTTTGCGCTCCAGTACAAGTTCAATAACGGGCAGATGGTTGATGCGATAATCAAGACAGACAACGGCATTATTCCCATCGATTCGAAGTTTCCGATGGAGAACTACCAAAAGATGGTGAAGGTGGAGACCGACGAACAGAGGGACGCTGCCCAGCGCGATTTTATCAAGGACGTGAAGAAGCACGTCAACGACATCAGCAAGAAATATATTTTGCCCGATGAAGGCACGGTTGATTTTGCGGTCATGTACGTTCCGTCGGAAGCGGTGTACTATGAGATTATTCGCAGCGATATCGACATTAACCAGCACGGGCTGGACCGAAAGGTGCTGTTTGCGTCGCCGAATTCGTTTTACTATTTCATGCGCATCCTTATGATGGGCATCCAGGAAAAACAGATTGCAGAGGCGGCGCGCGACATTATCGGGGCGATTCGCGGCATCCAGAAAGACGCAGAGCGGTTTGGCGAGACGTTAGGGGTGCTGAATACGCACATATCCAACGCAAAAACAGCGTTTGACCGCACAACGGCGGAATTTACAAAACTGTCCGGCAAGATCGAAAATGTCGATCAGATAGGTGAAACAAAATTACTCAAATAGAAATTATGATAAAAACAGAACAATATCTCGACCTATCGCAAACAGACCACGAAGAGCTGTTTGACGAGGCGCAGTTCCCGTGGGATGTGCTGCCGATTCTCCATGAATACATAGAGTATGCGTTAAAAGACGGAAGCGAGATGCACGGCGATGTTGAACAGACGGCATATGTCGGCAAGTCGGTGATCGTCGGCAAGGGGACGGTTATTGAACCGGGCGTTGTAATAAAAGGACCGGCCATTATCGGGGAGAACTGCCAGATTCGAAGCGGGGCGTATATACGTGAAAATGTCATTGTCGGCGACGGCTGCACAATCGGACATTGTTCCGAGTTGAAGAACTGTCTTCTGTTCAACGGCGCGGTCGTGGCGCATTTCAATTATGTCGGCGACAGCGTGCTGGGATATAAGTCGCATTTGGGAGCCGGTGCAGTTATTTCAAACGTCAAGGCAGAACCGTCCGAGATAAAAGTAACCACGATTGAACAGAATTACGACACGGGCCTGCTGAAATTCGGCGCTATTGTCGGAGATGAGGCAGAAATAGGAGCGAATGCCGTTCTTAACCCGGGAACTATGATTGGAAAGCGGGCTGTCGTTTATCCGACGGCAATGATACGCGGCGTGGTAAACTCCGATGCGATCGTGAAGGTTCGGCAGAAGCAGCAGGTTGTTTCAAAACGGGGGATTAATTTATAGATATGATTATGTACAAAAAGAAGCGAGGGCCAGAGAGCGATACCTTCACCGAATCAAAGGCGATGGCACTTCGGCGTGAATACCCAGTCGGTTCACAGATACAGCTGACAGGCGATTATGCTGGAAGGAAGGGTGAAGTTATCGGGTATGCAGAGGCAGATTATGCGGCGAGGTATGATAAGAGTGGTCAGATACCAGTCGAGTTTCGTACTGATCCAGACAAGGATTTAAGCAAAGTAACGCAACCAGTTCTGGTTGTACAGCTTGAGGGCGAAGAGAAGTTTCGTTGTCTCGTTTCCAGGGACAGGAAAGTCGTTAGCTCATATCCGGTCGGCTCGGTCATATCTGACCAATAGGTACTAGAAAACCGCCCACAAGGCGGTTTTTGAATTGCGTCTGGCGCTCTTTTACGCGGCTTGCTTTGCCTCTTTTTCTTTCTGTTCCTGTTGGTTGAGAATGTCTTTAACTTTCATCATGGTGACAATCGTGCCGCGCTCCTGTTCGTTCAGCTTGGCCTGGATATATTTAATCGTATCCACGATTTGCGGTATAAAAACGTATTCAAGGGCGTTCACACGTCGGCGCGTTTTTTCGATCTCTTCTGCCAGCAATTTTGCCGAATGTTCAATCTCCGCGAGCTTCACCATGCCTTTCAGCGCATCATTGAACGTATTCAGGGAATCATCAAGGTCGGAAGCGGTGGTTCCAAGCGAGTATGATAGGAATCCGCCTTCTTCCTTATACTCGAACTGCGGGATGTTGACGCTCATGACATTCTTGGTCTCCGACTGCAGCGTCACCTTTTTTGCAGGCATGGACAGCGCCTCTTCCATTGCGTCTGAACGCATGACAGCAGAGGCAAATACAAAGCTCTTGAACGCCTCGCCGAGCGTTTCTTCCATGTTTCCGCGCAGCTCCTTCGCCTCGCGGATAATCGCCATGAACTGCTTCATCAGGCCGTCGCGTTTTTCCTTAAGCAGCTTGTGGCCGCGCACGGCCATTTTCCGTTTGCGCTTCAGCTTCAGGAGCTCCTGGCGGGTTGGATTAACGTTCAATAATTGAGCCATTGTTATTTGCTAGCCTTGCCGTATTTTTCGATGAATTCTTCCTTCACGCGCTTCAGTTCTGACTTTGGAAGGATCGACAGGAGATCCCACGAGATATTCAGCGTTTCAGTCAGCGACCGGTCGGTGTCGCGGTCCTGCGCCATATATTCCTTCTCGAACCGTTCGGCAAATTCAACATATTTCTTGTCAGCGTCCGATAATGCGGCTTCACCGAGAATGATGGCGAGTTCGCGCGCTTCCTTGCCGCGGGCGTATGCCGCAAACAGCTGGTCTTTGACGTTTGCGTGGTCTTCGCGCGTTACCTTGCCGGCCACGCCCTGCATCAGGCGGGACAGCGACGGCAGTACGTCAATGGCCGGATAGAGGTCCTTCTTATGCAATTCGCGCGAAATCATGACCTGTCCTTCGGTAATATACCCGGTAAGGTCAGGGATCGGATGCGTTTTATCGTCTTCAGGCATCGTCAGGATAGGAATCTGGGTTACCGAGCCTTCTTTGCCTTTAATGCGTCCTGCACGTTCATACAGTGTTGCAAGGTCGGTGTAGAGGTAGCCCGGATAACCGCGGCGGCCAGGGATTTCCTTGCGAGCGGCGGAAATTTCACGCAGCGCCTCGCAATAGTTGGTAAGGTCGGTCAAAATGACCAATACGTGCATGTCTTTTTCGTAAGCAAGGTATTCTGCCGTTGTCAGGGCAATGCGGGGCAGGGTAATGCGCTCAACCACAGGATCATCTGCCAGGTTGATGTAGACCACTGCGCGTTCAATAGCGCCTGTCTCCTTGAATTCGTTGATGAAGAATTGCGCCTCTTCAAACGTCACGCCCATGGCGCCGAATACCACGGCGAATTTCTGGTCGCTGTCCGTCTGTTCGCCTTTGTCGTTGAATGAAACGACTTTTGCCTGCCTGGCGATTTGCGCTGTTAGTTCGTTATGCGGTAGGCCGGCGCCGGAGAATACCGGCAGCTTCTGTCCGCGCACGAGCGTAGTCATGCCGTCAATGGCAGATACGCCGGTTTGGATAAAGTCGCTCGGGAAGTTGCGGGAATACGGATTGATCGGAGCGCCGTTAATGTCGAGCTTCTTTTCCGGAATAATAGCCGGTCCGCCGTCTTTCGGGTTGCCGGAACCGTTGAATACACGGCCAAGCATGTCCGGCGAAACGCCGATGTCCATGGTTTTTCCCAGGAAGGTTGCTGTTGAACCTTCAAGGTTGATATCGCGCGTGTCTTCAAACATCTGCACGACGGCGCGATCCTTATCGATTTCAAGCACGCGGCCGCGCTTCATGCTGCCGTCCTGCATTTCAATGTCGACAAGCTCCTCGTATTTCACATCTGCGACTTTGTCCACCACAACGAGCGGGCCGGCCGCATCTCTGATTGTTTTGTACTGTTTTTCCATATATGTGAATCTGTTTACTTATTCTTGGGCTTGAAGGGCGTCGACTGACGAGCTGATGGTGTCAATCAGCTTCTCCAGGTCGCCAAGCTTGTCTTCAGGGATGCTCTTTGCTCGTGCAATATCCTTGGTCACCGGCAGTTCGCGCAGCTGGCTGATGCTCACGCCGCGTTCGACTGCGTCCTTGCCGTGGCTGTAGAAGGTCAGGATTGCCTTTAGCATCAGATACATTTTCTTAATGGATGAAAATGCGTCTGTATCGTCAAATGCATTCTGTTGCAGGAAGTCCTCGCGAATCTGTTTCGCGGTTTCGAGAAGAAGCTGTTCCCGGTAAGAAAGTGAGTCAAGTCCGACCAATCGGACGATTTCCTGAAGCCCCGCTTCTTCCTGCAGGATTTTCATTGCTTCGGTCCGGTAAGCGACAAAACCGTCGCCGCCTTCTTTATCCATATATTCGTTTGTCTGGTCGATGTTCAGTGAATAGCTGTTCAGCCAGTTAATTGCCGGATAGTGGCGTGCGTATGCAAGCGTTGCATCAAGCGCCCAGAAAACTTTGACAACGCGCAATGTATTCTGCGTCACCGGCTCGGACAGGTCGCCGCCTGGAGGGGAGACTGTTCCAATAACAGTCAGCGAACCTTCACGGTCGTCGCCACCGATGGTTTTTACATAACCGGAACGTTCGTAGAACGCTGCCGTGCGCGAGCCAAGATACGCCGGATAGCCCTCTTCACCGGGCATTTCTCCGAGGCGTCCGGACATTTCGCGCATTGCTTCTGCCCAGCGCGATGTGGAGTCAGCCATGAGGGCGACTTTATAGCCCATATCGCGGTAGTATTCGGCGATGGTGATACCGGTGTAGACTGAAGCTTCGCGGGCAGCCACCGGCATGTTTGAGGTGTTAGCGATCAGGATCGTGCGCTTCATGAGCGGCTCGCCTGATTTCGGGTCCTTCAGTTCCGGGAACTCAATCAGCACGTCGGTCATTTCATTTCCGCGTTCGCCGCAACCGATAAACAGAATGACGTCCGCGTCAGACCATTTTGCGATCTGATGCTGCGTCACGGTCTTGCCTGAACCGAACGGGCCAGGGGAGCAGCCGGCGCTTCCTTTCAAAATCGGGAAAAAAGTGTCGATAACGCGTGTGCCGGTGACCAGCGGTTCGGTTGCCAGCAGTTTTTCCTTAACAGGGCGTGCTTCGCGAATTGACCACCGCTGCATCATCTGGATTTCTTCGCCGGATTCCAGAACGGCAACCACATCTTCAACCGTGAATTCACCTTCCTTAATATCTTTGATTTTGCCGGACAGTGTTGGCGGTACCATGACTTTGTGCTGAATCAGCGTGGTTTCATCAACCGTGCCAAGAACATCGCCGCCGACGACCTCATCGCCTTTTTTCACTACCGGCACGAATTTCCATTTCCGATTGCGGTCCAAACCGGGAGCTTCAATGCCACGTGTGATAAACGGACCTGCCTGCGCTTCAATAGCGGCGAGCGGCCGCTGAATGCCGTCATAGATGGATTCCAGCAAGCCGGGGCCAAGTTCCACGGAAAGGGACTGGCCGGTGAGGTAGACCGGTTCGCCGGGACCAATGCCTGCTGTTTCTTCATATACCTGGATAGATGCGGTGTCGCCGTGAAGCTCAATGACTTCGCCGACAAGTTTTTCCTCCGATACTTTTACCACCTCGAACAGCTTCGCATCAGCCATGCCTTCGGCGAGTATGAGCGCTCCTGCTACTTTTGTAATTGTTCCTTGCTTCATATGTGTAGTTATCGTTATTTGGGATATTTTAGAGAATGTATCGACTCGATGTACATCATTGGACTCACTCCGAGTCCATACATCCTATCCAATAATATCCGAACCGACTGCTTGCTCCACAATCCGCGAAAGGTTTTTAATGCCTTCTCCGGTCGCGCCTTTTTGGGACGGGATCGGGAGGATTGCGGGCAGCGCCCGGCCTTCGAATTTGCTTAATGATTTTTCAAGACGCGGCACCCAGTCTTCCGTAATGAAGAGGACCGCATAGTCGTTTGATTGTTCCAGCTGTTTCAGCGTCTGCTCGCCTTCTTCTTCTGACGAAATGCCAAACACATCCAACCCAAGCCCTTTGAACCCAAGGACGGAGTCGTGCGTTCCGATAATGGCGATTTTATAGTCTTTCATATTAGTAGAGTTGGCGGACCCGCGGTTTAATTTCTTCAGCCGGAATGCCGTTCATCTTGGCGGTCAGAATCATGCGGAGGTTGCGCACGGCGCTTTGCTTGGCATAGAAGTAGCCAACCGCCGGCATCGGGCCGGATGTCGCATATTTTGCCTCGCGGATAACCGCGAGTTCTGCTTCTTCCAGCTCCTTTTCAAATTCCCAGAGCCTCTTGTTCTCGATGTAGTTCACGAGCGCCTTTTTTACCTTTACTTCAATCGGCAGAATTTCCGCAGCCTGTTCAAGATCGAGGTCATAGTGCTTCAGGTACTCATCCGGCAATACGAGTTTCAGTTCTGCAGCCGGCGTGCCCAGGAGTTTGCCGCGGACAAATGTTTTCACCAGTGCAGTTTCGCGCTGGATCTGGTAGAGGTGGCGGACAATTGGACCGGGAACCTTGTTCACCCGCTCGTTCATGATTTCGAACATGACCAGGTCCACAACAGAGTCGATTTGGAATCCGGTAGGTTCGCTGCCGAGACGGTCGCGCACTTCTTTCCACATCTGATCGGTTGTCGGATGGATCACCGTTTCAGAATCGTCATCGAGAATAATCTTCTTAATGAGCGAAGGATCTGTCAGGCCGGAAGGAGAGGCATATTCGTCGGTTATCGCGGCATCCTGTCCGGTTGTTTTTGCCTTAAGGTAAAGCTTGATGTTATGCGCATCAAACTTAATGAACATGAATTCAAGCAGCGCCGGCTCTTCAATCCATTGGAGCATCAGGTCGCGGACGCTGCGCGTTTCCGAATCCAGCGCCTGTTTGAACTGCGTAGGGTCAACATTCAGAAGATGCGAGCCGTAGTCCGTGTCATTCAGCGCCTTGAACGCAGCGTCAAAATCCGGGGCATCGACCATGCGGTCGACGTCCATCTGGTTCAGAAGGTCCTTTTCCAGAACCCGGATTTTACCCGTGAGAAATGAATAGAGAGACATAGGTCGTTATGCGAACAGCTTAGAAGCAATATCGGTCTCGTGGTCTGAACGGTACGCGCGCAACAGCGCTTCGAAGGTCATATCGATGTTGACTTCCTTGCCTTTGACGATGAAGCCGCCGGTACTGTCGAGTGTGTCCTTGGAGAAGGTGATTGATACGCCCGCTTTTTCGGCAGAGTTTTTTGTTGCGCTTTCCTTCCCCTTGGCTGAAAGCACTTCTGCGCCCTTTTCCATTTTCGGGAGCGACTTGAACATCGATGCAACCACATCAACGTATTGTTTCTCGGGAAGGTCAGCCAGATTCTTCAGCGCTTTGTCGAATACCGAATCCAGGACCGCCTGTTTCTTCTTCAGCACCGCTGTCTGGGTGCGTGAAGAAAATTCCCACGATGCCTGGGCGATTTTTTTTGACGCGCGCTGGTCGAATTTGGCGAGCAGTTCTTTCTTCTTCTTTTCCGTTTCAGCGTTCAGTTCCTTGCGGAGTTCTGTTTTGCGCTGTTCGCCTTCCTTTTTCAATTCCTCGATCTGCTTCTGCGTGTCTTCTTCAATTGTCTGAAGAATGTTGCTGAGAGCCATCGGGTTAGATTTGAATGCCTGTGATAAGAAGGATCGTGGCCAGCAGACCGATAACAGCGTACGTTTCGACCATAGCGGCCAAAACAATGCCTTTACCGGAGTCGCCCGGCTTTTTGGCAACAATGCCCATGCCGCCGGCTGATACTTTACCCTGCATCAGGCCTGAAGTCAGACCTGTGATAGCAATAGGCAGGCAGGCGAAGAAAAGCTGCCATCCGACTTCCGGCGTGATTTCAGCCACTGTTCCTCCGAGCAGTCCAACCTTTTGAAGGACCATGATAGCGGCAAGGAAGCCGTAGATACCCTGCGTTCCAGGCAGAGCTTCGAGCAGAAGAACCTTACCGAATTTTTCAGGGTCTTCAGACACGACGCCGGTTCCTGTTTGGCCGGCGATGCCCATTCCGAGCGCTGATCCGGTGCCGGCAAGGCCGACCGCCAGGGCTGCTCCGAATACTGCGAGTGCAATTCCTAACATATGTGTAGTTAGTCGTTAATTAATCTTGTTATTTAGATCGTTTCCAGGCGTCAAACCTGGTTTCTGGCAGCGACAGCGTCACAGACAGAAATCAGGTGCCGGTGTTAGTCCACCAGCCTGACGTATTTGCTTTCTTTTGCCAACGGCCTGAAACGGCGGCCGCCGCCCTCCATAAATTTTGGGAAGAATTCAACAAACTGCAGACGTCCGGAATGGATGTATGCGCCGAGGACGTTAATCGCCAGGTTGAAAATATGTCCGCCGATCAGAATGACTATGGCGATGACCCATCCCAGAGGGGCCCATGGAATCATATCCTTAAACAAAAACGCGACAAGGTTTACGACAGAAGCGATAATTGCCGTTGAAAGGCCAAGCGCCAGCAGACGGGAGTAGGAGAGGACATCGGAAAAATAACCGACCAGGCCGTACAGGCTGCCGATTCCCATGAGGATTTTCATGAACGGATTCTTGTTATTGCGGCCCTGCGTTGCCACGAGTGCGAGTACGCCGGCCAAAATCATGTAGAGAAAGATTTGTTGCGTGCTGTCAGGAAGGATTCCCTGGTTTGCCAAAATCCAGAGGCAGGCGCTGCCGAGGAAGAAGAGCCAGACGCCGGAATCCATTATGGCGTCCTTTACATTTTTTTGCTTGATCAGCCACCATCCTTTAATTCCGATGCCAACCATGACCTGGAAAATACCAAGCACAAGCGTGAGTAAGAGAACAGTAATTGGATTTGCGAGCGGATCAAGGATGCGGATTGAACGGAGCGCGTCTGCTACAGGGTTGTCAACATTAATATCAATTCCGAACCAGCCCCCGAATAACGCGCCAAGAATGAACGTTGAAATACCGCCCCAGATCAGTACTTTGAAGAGTTTTTGATTCTGCTTTGGAATTTTTAGTATTTTGATTGCAAGGAATGCGCCAAGTGCCAGCATAATACCGTATGCGGCGTCCGTAAGCGCCAGGCCGAAGTACACCACAAAAAACGGGGCCAGAAACGGCGTAGGGTCCGGTTCATTGTTGCGCGGTACGCCGTAGATGTTGGTGACAGATTCAAATGGCGAGAATAGTGCGCTGTTTCGCAGCGGAACTGGAATGTCTTCTTCTTCGTCCAGTTCAAGTTCGGTTAGCACGTAATTATTCGTGATTTTCGTCAGGTGCTTTTCAAGAATCTTGAGGTTTCGTTTTTCTACCCAGAACCGGAGGATGAATGATTTTTTTGTAGTTTCAATATATCGTTCTGTTTCCTTCTGGGTCTTTTGCCATGAAAGGAAATCACGAACAACGCGCAGCTGGTACAGTTCCGAACCGTAGTGCTTTATTTTTTCCTCAAATTCCTTAGCTGATTTTTTTGCTGTTTCAATATTTTCTTTCAGTTCTGCCAGGATGTTTTTCGGAAGATCTTCAATATACGGCAGGTCGGTCATTTCAAAATCTGTTTCATCAAGAAGTTGCGTAATTTTTTCTCCGACTGAATTTGAAAATACAATCATCACATAGAGCGACTTTTCGTTTTTCGATACGACATTGATTTCGATTTCCGATGAAACCGCAGCGATTTTCTGCTTGAATTCGTCGAACTGCTCCGTTTTAAAAATGCCGAGAACAACACCGGTTAACGAAGTTTTTTCAAATTCTACCGGTGAAACTTGTAAGGCGATCCAGGGGGTCAGCAGCTCAATTTCCTCCCCGGCCTTTGAAATAATATTGCGGGCTTCAGTCAATTTCGCATCGATTTCTGTCAGCTCGTCAGTAATTTTTTTATAATCAAAAGTTTCAACCACGTTCTTCATCTCTTCCTTGGTAATCTCAATCTTATTACCGCGGAGTTTCTGTAAAAAAGGTATTTTTTCCTCGTAGTGTTCGCCGATCAACTGGACTGCAAAGTCAATCTGGGCAATATCATATTCAAGCGACTGAATAAGCGCCTCATGGCCGGTTTCACCGATAAGCTCGACAGTCTCCATATCCTGGAGCAACTCAATAATACCGTCTCTGTATTTAGAGAGGGCGACGAGCTGTATTTTTTGGACTTCACTGACGGCCATAGTAACAGTAGTTATGCCTGCTCAAGGATTGATGCAGTAACAATATCAGCTGCTGCATCTATATCTTTAGCAGATATATTATTGATCGTTTCAAGCAGCGTTTTTTGATTCTTTTCAGATGCCGTCTTTTTCTTTTGAATAGATCCTTTTGCTGTTTCCAGGATCGCAACCTTTTCATTTTTTATTGCTTCTTCAAGTTGTCCAAGGCTTTTTTCATGCTCCATTCTCATATCCTGCAACTCCAATTCGATGCCATCTTTTGCTTTTTCAATAGCTTCCTCACTCTTCTGTTCCTGCCCGCGAATTTGGTCGACAATCGATGTATTTTCAGCCATATTTTTTATTATTAGTCAACTATCAAGAGTTGTCTGCGCTTTGGTTTTTAGCGACAAACCGCGTCTATTCTACAGAGTTGCCCGGCAGACGTCAATAGTGCTTTTTTTATTATCGTGTGGATAACAAAAACCCCATTTTTTGGGGGTTTCCCGCTTTACATTCTTAGTTCTTCGCACTATCATGAGAAGAATACTAAATAAAGAAAAAGTATGCTAGTTAGCGAACATATTCGACGAAATGTCTACACCATCAGCCCTTCAGCTGATTTTCGTGAGGCTCTGGAAGCGATGATCGAGCATAAAACGAACGGTTTGATTGTTGTCGACAAGGATAACAAACCGCTTGGAGCGATCGATTCGTTTATGTTGATAAAAAACATGGTGCCATCGTATCTGCTGGAAAATCCTGACCTGGCGCGCTTTGAGCCGGATGGCGTATTTTATAAAGCGTTGTCAAAATCGCTGCATAAGAAGGTGAAGGATATGATGGTGGACTTGAACGGGATTTCCGTAAAGGAAGATGACCGGATGATAATTGCTGCGGCCTTGGCATCGAAACATGATTTTCGGTATATCCCGGTTGTTGATGAAAAAGGCGAGCTGGCCGGGCTTGTATCGCGGACTGACATAAAACGGGCAATGGCATCGCTTGTGAGTATTAAGGACGATCCGGAATCAAAGTAAACTATGTTCTATCTTGCAGTTATCCTTTTTCTCGTTGCGTACGCAATTATTGTATCCGAGCGGATCCATCGTACAGCTGTTGCGCTTGCCGGTGGTGTGCTGATGGTGCTGCTCGGCATCCTGAACCAGGAAGAGGCATTTGAGGCGATCGACTTCAATACCATCGGTTTGCTGATCGGCATGATGATTATTGTGCTGATTACGAAAAAGACCGGGCTTTTTGAATATGTTGCGATTCGTTCTGCAAAGCTGGCAAAAGGCGAGCCGGTGCTTATTTTTATTTTTTTCGCGGTTATCACGGCGGTTTTTTCTGCGCTTCTCGATAATGTGACGACTATTTTATTGATTGCACCGGTTACGTTTGTTATTGCGAACAACTTAAGAATGAATCCGCTTCCGCTGCTGATTACAGAGATCATTATGTCCAACATCGGCGGTACGGCTACGTTGATCGGCGACCCTCCGAATATCCTCATAGGATCTGCAGCCGGATTGACCTTTTTGGATTTTGTAATCAATTTAGGGCCGCTTATTCTTATTCTCACGCCGTTTGTACTTTTCTTTTTATACCTAATATATAGAAAGCATCTTCATACCACCAAAGAACGGCAGCAAAGCATTATGGCGTTTGATACCTCGACGTCTATCAAGGATAAAAAATTACTGATAAAGTCGCTCATTGCGCTTGGGCTTACGATCGTGGGTTTCTTGGTGCATGGGTTTCTTCATCTTGAACCTGCCACTGTTGCGTTGTTTGGCGCTGCGCTTCTGCTGGTGATTTCTGATATCCACCCGGAAGAAATCCTTAAAGAGCTTGAATGGACGACTATATTATTTTTTGCCGGTCTTTTTGTATTGGTTGCCGGGATCGAGCATGTCGGATTTATCGATGTGCTTGCACAACAGTTGCTCAATGTCACGCAAGGGTCTCCGAATGCAATGATTTTTTCCATTCTGTGGGGATCTGCAATTTTTTCCGCGTTTATTGATAATATTCCGTTTGTCGCAACCATGATTCCGCTTGTCCATGAGCTGGGCGAGTCCGGAGTTAACACGCAATTGTTATGGTGGGTACTGGCAATCGGTGCGGACATGGGCGGCAACGGCACTTTGGTGGGAGCTTCTGCCAACCTTGTCGGTGCGGGCATTGCGGAAAAGGCAGGGTACAAGCTCACATTCAGAGACTTCTTTAAAATCGGTTTTTCTGTCATGATAATAACAATGGTGCTGTCATCAGCATACATTTGGATTCGTTATTTATTTTAAGCAATGGAATTGCCTCCTGACGTCACATCAGCGATTTCAAACAAAAAATGGTATCGCCAGCGGTTTGATGGGTCGCCGCTGTTTATTTATTCCATTGCAGAGGCAGAGTTGAAACAAGAAGATCGAAAGCCAGCGGGAACAGAAGCAGATATCCGCGTCTGTTTTTTTAGTGACGGGAAGGCTGATTGGTATTTGGATATGGCAGATATTAATAGGGGTGCCCAGGTACTTAGCGATCTTGCCAAGGATAATACCGACATTTCGACCAAGCTTCTTGCGAATTGGAAAGAGGATGAAGATGAATTTAAACGTTTTTATCAAAAGGAGTTTTCCTTGATTCAACTTGTCGAGTTGTCAAATGACGAATTAGCTGGGTTGTGGAGCCGTATTGCAACGTTATTTAGTAACCGAGCAACATCATCATCAATTATTGATCATTTTGCTCTAGGAACAGACCTGCTTATCAGCGATATGTTGCAAGAGGAAGTCGGCGCGCCGGAACGCAAGTCCGACTTTACTAGGATTTTCTCTACAGCAACCGCTCCAGTGCACCTATCCTTTATAAATCAGGCCGAAATTGATTTGTTAAAGATAGCAACCGGAAAATCTGACCAGAGCCTCGAAGATTATCAGAAGCAGTATTTTTGGACGAACAATAATTACGTTCTCGCACAAGAGCTATCAGTTGACCATTTTCAAGAAGAAATTGATTCATGGAATGAGAGCGGAAAAGATCTTAATGAAGAGATGCGTCGGATAGAATCCACTCCTGATAAAAATAAGCAACAGAAGCAGGATTTACTTAATGAGCTGGACCTGTCCCAACATCTTCTGACGCTACTTAAAATTTCTGAAGACTTCACATGGTGGCAGGATGAGCGCAAAAAGGCCACTTATTTAAATATTCACATGGGTTCTAAGCTACTCGAGGAGATTAGCAGACGTATTGGTTTTCCGGTTGAGCCGATGAAGTATGCTTTTTGGCCTGAGATTGATTCATTGGTAAAGGAAAAGAAGCCTTCTGTTAATGAACTTAAAGCTCGTCGCGAGTTTTGTGTTTTCATTTGGACGCGGGATAATACAATTATCAAGACCGGAGATGAAGCAAAACGGGTCCATGAGATGATGTTTGGCGAGGATACAAAAGATGAAATCCAGGATATCCGTGGTCTGTCAGCATCAACAGGAAAGGCAACTGGCACGGCTAGAATCGTGAGTTCGGCGACAGAGATGGGCAAAGTGGAACATGGGGATATATTAATTGCGGTAATGACGCGACCGGATTATGTGCCTGCGATGAAAAAAGCGGCGGCGATTGTTACTGACGAGGGCGGCGTCACAAGCCATGCAGCGATTGTCAGCCGGGAACTGGGCATCCCGTGCATAATTGGAACAAAAATTGCGACCTCCGTGTTTAAAGACGGCGACCAGATCGAGGTAAACGCAAACCATGGTTGGGTAAGAAAAATTCAAATAGTACAATAATGTCAATATTCAAACACGACCTCGACATCCTGGACGGGCTGAACCCCGAGCAAAAAAAAGCGGTAACCCATAATGCGGGTCCGCAGCTTATAATTGCCGGCGCCGGCACGGGAAAAACAACGGTGATTACCCGCCACATTGCGTATCTCATTGAACAGGAAAAGGCTACAGCTGACGAAATTCTCGCGCTGACGTTTACGGAAAAAGCAGCCGGCGAGATGGAAGAACGAGTCGGCGCGCTGCTTCCAATGGGGTATTTTGATTTTTGGATTTCAACCTTCCACGCTTTTGGCGAACGGATCCTGCGCGACCATGCACTGGATGCCGGTCTGTCCAATGAATCGCTTCTATTGACGGATACGCAGCAGTGGCTTTTAGTCCGCGACAACCTGGATTCATTTGAACTGGACTATTATAAGCCGAAGGGAAACCCGACAAAGTTCGTGCAGGCTCTTATTAGTCATTTTTCTCGATTGAAGGACGAGGACATCACGCCGGCGCAGTACCTTGAATATGCGGAGAAGCTGCAGCTGGATTCTGATTCGACCCATAAGAAATCAAAGAAGGGCATGGACGATGAGCAGAAGAAAGCGGCTGCGGAAGCACAGCGGATCATGGAAGTTGCAAAAGCATACAAGAGGTACCAGGACTTGCTGTATGAAAACAATGCAATGGATTTTGGCGATCTCATTGTTGAAACTATCCATTTATTTAATGAACGTCCTGCATTATTAGAGTTGTATCGGAACAAATTCAAATATATTCTCGTTGACGAGTTCCAGGATACGAATTTTGCGCAGTATGATCTGATAAAGATGCTTGCCGCACCGAAAAACAACCTCACTGTTGTTGCCGATGACGACCAGTCCATTTACCATTTCCGCGGCGCGTCCATGAGCAATATTTTGATATTCCAGAAAGACTTTCCAAAGGCGAAGAAGGTATCATTGCTTACAAATTATCGTTCGCGGCAGGAAATTTTGGATGTCGCGTACGATTTTATCCAGCATAACAACCCGAACCGCCTGGAACAGACGATGAAGATAAAAAAGAAACTGGAGAGCAACGTCAAAGGCACAGGCGTGGTTGAGCACCTTCACAGCACATCGCTTGAAGGAGAGGCGGTGCTGGTTAAGGATAAAATTCTGGAACTGAAAAACGCCTACCCTGAATTGTCATGGAGCGACTTTGCCATTTTAGTGCGCGCCAATGACCATGCGGACACGTTTATCCCGTATTTGGAGCGGGCAAATATCCCGTACCAATTTCTTGCCTCCCGTGGCCTGTTTGCAAAACCGGTCGTGCTGGATACGATTGCTTTTTTGAGAATCATCGATGATGTGCATGACGCGAATACGATGTATCGGTTGTTATCTTCGCCGGTATGGAAAATGCCGCAAAAGGATATTGCAACAATCACAAAAAAGGCAAAGAAGCGGACGCGGTCGCTCTATGACATTTGCGGTTCAATACGTGCTGTGAAGGAACTTGATGACAAAACGTACGAGTCAGTAGAAAAGCTCATGGCGCTTATCAGTTCTTCGTCGCATGAAGCAAGCTATAAAACGGTCGGTGAAATCTCGCTGTCTATGCTCCGTGATTCAGGCTATTTGCAGTATATGGCAGAACTCGAGGAGCCGCTGGCAACAGAGCAGGTACTGTATATTAACCAATTCTTCAAATATATTGAGGCGTTTGAACGGTCGCATACGGAAAAGACCGTTCATCTGTTTGTGAATGAACTGGTCGCGATGATTGAGTCAGGGGAGGAAGGCCGGTTAAAGCCGGACATGGATGATGGTCCGGAGTCCGTGAAACTCATGACCGTTCATTCGGCAAAAGGCCTGGAATTTGAATATGTGTTTATAGCGAACCTTGTGGATAAGCGCTTCCCGACAACCCAGCGCAAGGAACCGATCCTTATTCCGGATGAACTTGTGAAAGATATGGTGCCGGAAGGGGATTGGCATCTTGAGGAGGAACGCCGGCTTTTCTACGTTGGAATGACGCGCGCAAAAAGCGGCCTGTACCTGACGAGCGGTGAAGATTACGGCGGCGCTCGCCGGAAGAAGCTGTCACGTTTTCTTGTGGAAGCAGGTTTTGCGGATACAAAGCCAGAACCGACCGGAGATGTGATTTTCGAAAAAGATAAGCGGCCGACAAAGAAATCAAAAAATAATGTGATGCATTGTCCGAAGAAGTACAGTTTTTCCCAGCTGAAGGCCTTCGAAACGTGCCCATGGCAGTATCGTTTTGGCTTCGTCCTTCATTTACCCACGCCCGGCAAGCCAAGTTTTTCGTTCGGGAAGTCGATGCATAGCACGCTCTATGAATTTTTCCGCCGCATGAAGGAAAGCAGTGAGATACAGCAAACAGGATTGTTTGAAGATAATGATACAATCCAGGCACCATCAATACCTTCATTGGAGGATTTGATCGAAATATATGACGAGAAATGGATTGATGAATGGTATTTAAGCAACGACAACCGGTATGACTATTACAAAAAAGGCAAGGATGCCCTCACGCAGTTTTACGGATTGCATGTAGAGGACTGGCCCGAGGTGACACATCTGGAACAGGGGTTTACCGTCGAGATCGGCAAATATACAGTAAAGGGCGTTATTGATCGTGTTGATAACGTCGATGGTGGCGTTGAGATTATTGATTATAAGACCGGGCCGTTTCCAAAATCCGGAAAGCGTGATCTCGAGCAGTTGTATGTGTATGCTGCAGCGCTAAAGGACGTGTTTGAACTTGAACCCGTGAAGCTCACGTATTATTACATTGAAGAGAATAAAACAATTTCAGAGGAGTTTGATGAAAAGAAGCTGTCTAAGGTCGAGGACTGGATTGATAAAAATGCCAAACTCATTTTAAAGGGAGACTTCAAGCCAAACCCCGGATTCAACTGCAAGTACTGCGATTATAGCGATATCTGTGAATATCGTTCGTCATAAAGTCGCAACATCGCGAAAAAAATGTTATAGTATGCGCAGATTATGACATTACGCAGATATTTGATCACGATGGCGATAACGACGCTCATTTGCTGGGCGGCGTTTATTATCGTTCTTTTCCAGATTGATCCGTATTCAGGCGGAATTATTGGCCTACTGTTGTTTTTTGTGTCATTGTTCTTTTCCCTATGGGGGACGCTGAGTTTACTTGGATTTACCGTTCGATATATATTTTTACGCAACGTTGTTCCGTTTAAATATATCGGCACCTCGCTTCGACAGGCTCTGTGGTTTGCCGTGTTGCTCTGTTTAACGCTTTTTTTAGTCAGTCAGGAGCTTCTGGCATGGTGGATGACGCTGCTATTGGTGATTGGCCTGACTATTTTTGAAGGATTTTTCCTTGCACGATCGCTCGAAGCCCGTGTTCAGAAAAAACAAGCATCAACAAAACGACGCACTAAGCAACATAGACGGATCGATGAAGAAAAAGATTGAGCATCTGTTGGAGGAGTTCACAAAAGATATTAAACGTGCCTCTTCGCCGGAAGAAGTTGAAAAGGTGCGTGTTGAATATTTGGGACGCAAAGCGGGGAAACTGAACGCGATTCTTCGCATGTTGAAGGACCTTCCGATAGAGGATAAGCGCGAGATTAGCCCTCTTGCAAACAATGCCAAGAAGAAGATGGAGCAGGAGCTTGATTCGGCAGAAAAAGCCAGCAAAGGAGCTGTTGTTACTGAAACGGATATTACTCTGCCTGGACTACCGCTTGAACAAGGGCATATTCATCCGATTTCACAGATCAATACATTGTTGATGGATATTTTCAGGTCCATGGGATACATGATTTATGAAGGGCCTGAACTGGAAAGCGATTATTACAACTTTGAGGCGCTGAATTTTCCGCCAGGACATCCTGCGCGCGATATCCAGGATACGTTTTTCGTGAAAGATGCAATCACACGGAAGGAGCGACGGCAACTCGATAATACAAAGTGGCTCATGCGGACGCATACGTCCAATATGCAAGTACGGATCATGGAGCAGAATGAACCGCCGCTGCGCTGCATCATCCCCGGGCGAACGTTTAGGAACGAAGCAACCGACGCTTCGCACGAACATACGTTTTACCAGCTAGAGGGGTTTGTCGTTGATGAGAATATTACGATCGGGCATCTGAAATGGACGATGCAGGAACTGTTCCGCCAGTTGTTTGGTTCCGATATTAAGGTGCGGTTGCGTCCGGGTTA
The DNA here is from genome assembly GCA_043813585.1 of Candidatus Kerfeldbacteria bacterium. GTDB lineage: Bacteria > Patescibacteriota > Patescibacteriia > UBA9570 > XYC2-FULL-38-9 > JBDRKW01. Next base: position 198,875 of record JBDRKW010000020.1, on the reverse strand, counting down.
TTTTCCATTTACGGAACCAAGTTATGAACCGGAGGTCTCGTGCCCGTTTTGCGGCCAGAAGGGCTGCAGCGTCTGCAAACATACCGGCTGGATAGAAGTTGCCGGTTCGGGAATGATCAATCAGAATGTATTTAAGGCCGCAGGGTATGAAGAGCGCAAATACACCGGGTTTGCGTTCGGGTTTGGATTAACGCGGCTTGCCATGCTTCTGTACGGTATTCCTGACATTCGCATGTTCATGCAGAATGACATCAGATTTCTTGAACAGTTTTAGCTATGATATTTTCCTACGAGTGGTTAAAAGAATATGTCCCCTCAATACCGGAGCCGGAGAAGTTGAAGGATGAATTAACGCTGCATGCTGTTGAGGTTGAAGAGGTGATTGAGAGCAGTGATGACCTTGGAAATATTGTTGTTGGAGAGGTACTGGAGGTCAAAAAGCATCCCAATGCAGATTCTTTGAACATTGGAATATTTAATGTGGGTGAGAAACAACCCCGACAGATCATATTTGGAGGAGTGGCGGAGTTGCATGTTGGAGATAAAATCCCGGTGGCGCTGGCGCCGACTGTCCTGCCCGGCAATTTTAAGATCAAGGAGCGCAAAATGCGCGGTGAAGTTTCTCAAGGCATGTGCTGTTTGAATTCAGAGATTGGTATTTTGGACCGGAAAGACCGCATACACCTCTTTAATCCTTCAGAAAATAACGGCACGAGCATTATCTCCTTGATTCCATCTGGTGAAACGCTGGTTGATATTGATAATAAGTCAATGACGCACCGTTCAGACCTTTTTTCACATATTGGAATGGCGCGCGAAATTGCCGCGGTGTTTGACGGCAAGAAGGTATTTCCAAAGTTAAAGAAAGGTCCAACGGTAAAAAAGAAATATCCAGTCAAGATTGACGATGCGTCTGATTGTCCGCGCTACATTGCGGTAGAAATGGATGTAACCGTCGGGAAAAGCCCGGAATTCATTGCAAACCGTCTCCAGGCCTGCGGCGTAAAATCGATTAACAACGTTGTCGACATTACGAACTATGTCATGCTCGAATATGGCGAACCAACGCATGTGTTTGATGCAGAAAAGATAGCAGGCAATCAGATTCATGTGCGCCGCGCCAAGAAAGGCGAATCCATCACCACGTTAGACCACGAAAAGAAGAAGCTTGATCCTTCCATTCTTGTCATTGCCGACAACAAGCAGCCAATGGCAATTGCCGGCGTCATAGGCGGGAAGGAAAGCGGCGTAAGCGATGCAACGAAACGGATTGTGTTGGAGGCGGCAAATTTTGAGCCCCTCCTTATCCGAAAAGCGGCTCAATCTATCGGCGTCCGTACGGAATCGGCCCTGCGTTGGGAGAAAGGCGTTTCACCTGAGTTGGCGGGTGTTGCCGTACAGCGTGCGATAGAGCTACTGCAGGAGCACGCAGGAGCGAACGTCAAGAGCATGACGGATTTCTATCCCGCACCTCAAAAGAAATGGACCGTCGATCTTTCTTTGAAAGAACTCGAACGGCTTACAGGGCATGGTTTTGTAAAAAAAGAGGTCAAGGAATTACTGGAACGGTTAGAGTGCAAAGTATTGCTGAAGAAGGGGAAAGAAGGTTTGTTCAAAATCACTCCGCCGTGGTTTCGGAAAGATTTGCAGACGCCCGAAGATATCATTGAGGAAGTCGTTCGGTTGTACGGGGTGAATAATATCGAGGAGCAGGTGCTTGAAGGAATTTTGAAGGTCCCTGATATCCAGCCGGAAGTTCGCGCGGGGCAGCGAATCAGGGATGAATTACGGGCGCTAGGTTGCTCTGAGGTGCAAAATTATTCGTTTTATGGCGCTGATCTAATTGCGGCGGTCGAGTTAGATACGGACATAGAGCATATTGAATTGAGCAACCCGCTGTCAGCGGATCAGCAGTTCCTGCGCACAACACTGATTCCCCGAATGCTGGAAAATGTCGTTTTGAACCAGGCGTTAAAACCAGATCTTCAGTTTTTTGAGATCGGACACTGCTATTTTAAGGATAAGGAGGTTGTACAGCTGGGTATTGTCATCTCCGGCAGCGAACTACCGTACAGGCGAGCAAGAGCAATTGCAGAACGATTGCTCCGATCATTGCATATTGTTCACTCTGAACATTACATTGATCAGACCGCTCCATGTCCGTATTGGAATATGTATGAGGGGAATCGGGCGCTGCGATTTGATCTGGGCAAAGAGGTTATTGGCACGGCGGGTGTAATAGACAGCATTATTGCAGATCAGCTTGGCATACATAAAGAAACGGCGTTTGTGTCGATATCCGTTGAAGTGATGGCGGGCGCCATGAAAGATGCATCGCCAATTCAGCCGATACCTCAATTTCCACCAGTGACGCTTGATTTGTCGTTGATCGTAGATGAGGCCGTTCCATGGAAAGAAATTGAAGAAGTGGTCCAGAAGCATGGCAATAATTGGGTTGCGGGCATTGAGGTGTTTGATATCTACCAGGGGAAGAATATTCAGGAAGGAAAAAAGAGCATCGGGTTCCACGTCATTTTGCAGTCAGATGAACGTACGCTCGAGATGGAAGAGGTGGAAAAATGGCGCGAACAACTGTTCGATATTTTGAAGAAAAAAATCGGTGCACAGCTGCGTTACAAGTAGCTAAGGTTAGCTAAAAAATAGTACTTTTTAGCACTTGCAGAGATCCGATAAACATGCTATTATTCTTGCGGTATAAACACCGCAAATTTTTTCAAAATGGCAAAGAAACCTGTAAAAAAGGCAGTGAAAAAAGCGCCCGCAAAAGCCAAGAATATAGCGAAGCAAGTCAAAAGCGAATACGGCGCGAAGCAAATAACAGTATTGGAAGGCCTGGAGCCGGTTCGCAAAAGGCCGGGCATGTATATCGGCAACACGGCCCAGAAAGGTCTGCATCATTTGATTTGGGAAGTTGTTGATAACTCCATCGATGAAGCATTGGCCGGTTTCTGCACCCAGATTGACATTCGGTTGCTGCCTGATGGCTGGGCATCTGTTTCAGATAACGGCCGGGGTATACCTGTTGAAAAGCATGCGAAGACAAAAAAATCGGCGTTGGAAACGGTTCTGACAACGCTTCATGCCGGCGGTAAGTTTGGCGAAGGCGGGTATAAAGTATCGGGCGGCCTTCATGGCGTAGGCGTGTCGGTTGTCAATGCGTTGTCTACGGATTTGGTAGCAGAGGTGCTGCGCGACGGCAAGCTGTGGAGGCAGGAGTACCAGCTGGGCAAGGCCAAGAAGAAAGTAGCGGCTGTTAAGAACGCCAAAGGTACCGGTACCACGATTACATTTAAACCTGATGTCAGCATTTTTACCGTCACAGAGTTTGATTTTGATTATATCAAGAATCACATACGCCAGCAGGCATACCTGACAAAGGGAGTACGGTTCAATATTATTGATGAACGCACTGATGAGACCAGCGAATATTCTTATTACTTTGAAGGCGGAATTAAATCATACGTTCGCCACCTGAACCATAATAAGGAAAGCGTTCAGCAGGAAGTGTTTTATGTGGAGAAAGAGACGGAAAATGTAAATGTCGAGATTGCTTTGCAGTATTCAAAAGAATTCAATGAACTGGTATTTTCATTCGCGAATAACATTCACACGGTTGAAGGCGGTTCGCACATGATAGGTTTCAGGACCGCACTGACGCGGTCCCTGAACGCCTACGCAAAAAAGCAGGGCATTATCAAAGAAAAAGATGCAAACTTATCCGGCGATGACGTTCGCGAAGGGTTAACCGCCATTATCTCAATTAAAATTCCTGATCCGCAGTTTGAGGGGCAGACTAAAGAAAAACTCGGCAATGCAGAGGTTCGTCCGATTGTTGAGTCTGTTTTTGCCCAGCATTTCGGTTCATTTCTGGAGGAGCATCCACGCGATGCGAAGGATATTCTGGGTAAATGCATGTTGGCCAAGCAGGCTCGCGATGCTGCGCGTGCGGCGCGCGACACCGTACTGCGTAAAGGCGCGCTGGAAGGCATGACGCTGCCAGGAAAGTTGGCAGACTGTTCATCGCGCGATCCGCGTGAAAGCGAGATATACATTGTTGAGGGCGATTCTGCCGGCGGTTCCGCAAAACAAGGCCGGGACCGTGGATTTCAGGCGATTCTTCCGCTGCGCGGTAAAATTTTAAACGTAGAAAAAGCCCGGCTGGATAAAATGCTGGCTAATAATGAGATAAAGTCGCTTGTCATCGCACTGGGTACGAATCTGGGGGAACAATTTGATATGGAAAAATTGCGCTACCATAGGATTATTATTATGACCGATGCTGATGTTGACGGTGCGCATATTCGTACGCTTCTTCTGACGCTTTTTTATCGGCATTTTCCTGAACTTATCAGACATGGGCACCTATTCATTGCGCAGCCGCCGTTATTCCGTTTGCAAAAAGGAAAGCAGGTTGAATATGTCTATACTGAAGAAGAGAAGGATAGCATGGTTGCAACAATGACAAAGGATGTGAAGAAAAAATCTCAAGAAATCGAAGAAGCCGACGAAACGACAGGAGAGGAAAAAGAAGCTGCATCAGCAGGCGAGCAAGATATGGGTGAAAAGATCGCCGGCGTCACTATACAGCGGTACAAAGGTCTTGGTGAAATGAATCCCAGCCAGCTGTGGGAAACAACCATGGATCCTGAGCGCCGTACCTTGAAGCTGGTCACTATTGAAGACGCTGTTAAAGCAGATGAAATATTTGATATACTAATGGGAACGGATGTCCAGCCGCGCAAGCGATTCATCCAAACACATGCGAAGAGCGCTACACTTGATCTATAAACGGTCATGACAACGTTACTCGAGTTCCTTACGCTTATTGCCAAGATGTTTTGGCTGTTTTTGCCTGCAGGCGTGGCAAATATGGCGCCGGTATTGTTTAAGGATAAATTCAAATCGTTGGCAATACCCATTGACGGCGGGCGCACGTTCAGAGGAAGGCCGCTGTTTGGCAACCATAAGACATGGCGGGGCATGCTTGTTGCAGTTCTATTTGGCGGCGTGATTTTTATCCTGCAGTATGTGTTGACGTATTACTTCCCATCAATGAGAGGCTGGGCTCCCTTTGATATTACAACAGCCCCAATATGGTTTGGGTTTGTATTTGGAGCGGGCGCGATTATCGGCGACTTGATTAAATCCTTCTTTAAACGGCGTGTGAGCGTCAAGCCGGGCCAGTCCTGGTTTCCGTTCGATCAGCTGGATTTCGCGATCGGTGCTGCGTTGGTTGCGATGCTCTTTTTTGACCTGACATGGGTGATGTGGGTGATTATTATTCTTGTGGGACCGGTGTTTCATATTCTCGTAAATCATATCGGCTATTGGCTCAAACTGAAGGATTCTCCCTGGTAACTAAAAAAGACCATCGCATGGATGCTCTTCTTTAGTAGGTAGGTCGTGGAGCCAAGTTGTTCGACCTACCGGAGTGCGAAGGCGGCGGGTGCTCGACGAATCGAGCGTACGTCGTGCAGTATGCGCATCGCCCGGGTCTTTGACCCAGCCAGTGGCTAGCGCCCGTTTAGCATCGCGGGGTTTAGCGCCGAAGCGCCGCTTGCATCGGTCCCATCGGGGCACGATACTGATCGCGGTCCCCGCGCCGTAACCGCTGCCTAGGATATGCGGTCTGCTACTTCTGCACTTCTTCGTCCCAGACCGGTTCTCCGATCGGTGTTGCTTCGCGCCTGGCTGACATGCCCCCTATGAGGGAAGGTCTCCACTGACGCTGGATCACCGTCAACCGGTCTCTTCACAAGGCCCTTCGGACCCCGGGCGTGGTGAAACGTTCCTGGCTCCACGACCGGATTTAAACGTACCAAAACTCGTTTAACGCTGCAACGCCTGCCGTGTATAAATTGTTGACAATATAATCGGGATCAAGTATAGTTGTTTTAGAGCGCCCGCAACGGGTGTTTTAAAATCCATCAATATATGCAACAAACACAAGAAAACAAAGGAAATCCGCTGACAACGTACCTCAAAGGGGCGTATGCGGAATTGAAAAAGGTCACGTGGCCGACACGCAAGGAAACATGGAAAAAGTCATGGGTTGTCATCTGGTTCAGCCTGGCATTTGCGGTGTTTCTCGGGGCACTCGACTTTGCACTCAATAAGATATTAGAAGTTATTATTTAGATTATGCCGAAGCAAACAGCACAACATGGAAAGCGATGGTATGTGATCCATACCTATTCCGGCTATGAAGAAAATGTGGCCCATAACCTCCGCCAGCGCATTGAATCGCTGGGCATGGAAGACAAGATTTTTGAGGTTATGGTGCCGAAAGAGAAAAAGATCAAGATTAAGAACGGCAAGCGCAAAGTCGTGGAGGAGAAGGTCTTCCCCGGCTATGTGCTGGTGAACATGATCGTTACGGATGATTCGTGGTATGTCGTGCGGAATACGCCGAATGTGACGGGATTTATCGGCACCGGCACGACTCCGACGCCGATTGACGAGACTGAGATGAAGAATTTGCACCGCCGGATGGGTATTGAAGAGCCAACCTATACCATCGATGTTACGGTCGGCGAGACCGTTCGCATCGTAGACGGTCCGTTTAGGGAGCTTGAAGGCAAAGTGGCCGAAGTTGACAGCGAACACGGTAAAATCAAGGTGATGGTGTCTATGTTCGGCCGCGAGACGCCGATTGAACTCGATTCATTGCAAGTTAAAAAGATATAACACCTATGGCAAAAGCAGTAACAACACAGATCAAGCTGCAGATTCCTGCAGGCGCGGCAAACCCCGCACCGCCGGTTGGTCCGGCACTCGGACAGCACGGACTGAATATTCAGGATTTCTGTACGCAGTTCAACGAAAAAACCAAGGACCAGCGCGGAGATATCCTACCTGTGGTCATTAGCGTGTATGAGGACAGGACATTTAGTTTTGTCGTGAAGACGCCGCCGGCCGCCGAATTAATCAAGAAAGCGGCTAAGATCAAGAAAGGCGCAGGAAATCCGCTGACTGAAAAGGTCGGCTCAATTACCAAAGACCAGGTCCGCGAAATCGCGGAGATCAAGATGCCTGACCTCAACACGGATGATGTCGAGCAGGCGATGAAAATCGTTGAAGGAACTGCCCGTCAAATGGGCGTTGAAGTTAAATAAGTAATTTGGGTGGGAGGGCGGAGTACGCCCGACTGAACCACACACAACTATGGCACGATCAAAACGTTACAAAGAGGCATCAGGAAGTATTGATGCAACAACACAGTATTCATTGGAGGAAGGAATCAAGAAAGTGAAAGAGAATCCGGTAAAATTTGACGCCGGAATTGAACTGCATATTCGGCTTGGGATTGATCCGTCAAAATCAGAGCAGCTTGTCCGCGGGACAGTTGTATTACCGCACGGGTCAGGCAAGACAAAGCGCGTTGCAGCATTTGTTTCTCCTGATAAGGAGGCGGAAGCTAAAGAGGCAGGCGCTGACATTATCGGTGGTGATGCGGTGATTGAAGAGATCAAAACAACAGGTAAGTGCGATTTTGATGTCGCCGTTGCAACGCCTGATATGATGAAGAAACTCGGTCCGATCGCGAAAACGCTCGGGCAACAGGGTTTAATGCCGAATCCAAAAACCGAAACAGTCGGTCCGGACGTGAAAAAAATGGTAACTGAACTGAAAGGCGGCAAAATCGCATACCGTTGCGATGACGGCGGGAATATACATATGCTGATAGGGCGCGTTTCGTTTGAAGATAGCGCATTGTCCGAGAATATCCAGACTGTTCTTGAATCGGTCGCTAAAGTACGTCCGTCTGAAGCAAAAGGAACCTTTATGACAGCAGTGTACTTGAGCCCGAGCATGGGTCCAAGCATAAAAATAACTGTGGAATAATCAAACGGGGCATTGACGCCCCGTTTTTGCTATACTATCTCCTATGAGTAAGACATCACAAACTATTCGGCCGTCCTGGGATGATTATTTCATGTCAATTGCCAGGATTGTGGCTACACGCGCGACGTGCGACCGCCTTTTTGCAGGTGCAGTTCTTGTAAAAGATAAGCGGATTGTGTCTACCGGGTATAACGGCGCCCCGCCGGCTCTCGAACATTGTGATGACATAGGGCACCTGTTGGAAGACGGACATTGCGTCCGTACGATTCATGCAGAGCATAATGCGCTTCTTCAGGCAGCTGTCGTCGGAGGAACTTCAACAAAAGGTACAACACTGTATGCGCTGTACAGTCCCTGCATTCATTGTGCGAAATATGTTGTGGCTGCCGGGGTGGAGAGAATCGTCGTTGGAAAGAATTACCGGAATAAAACAGTCATCGAATATTTGAAGGATGCCGGTGTCCAGTATGACCATTATGAACCGAGCGAGGGGTGGAATGGCCATGTTTCCGAGATGTTTACAAAAGATATTGATGAAAGGGATGGAGATGCAGTGCAATTAAATACGGCATAATGGTTATTGGATTGACAGGCCCAAAACTTGGAGGAAAGGGGACGACATCAGCCATTTTGCAGGCAGAGTTGGGCGCAAAAGCATATACAATGTCGGATATTTTAGCAGATATTTGTACGCGGCTGCATTTGGAAAAATCGCGAGAGCACCTCATTGCTGTGGCTACGGGACTTCGTAAAACACTCGGCAATGATATTTTGGCGCAAGTATTGAAAAAGGATGTGTTGTCAGCGCAGGATGAAATAGCGGTTATCGACGGCATCCGCATGCGTAGTGAGATCGACTTATTTAAGGATATTCCCGGGTTTACGCTGGTATTCATTGATGCGCCGTTGAAGATGCGGTACGGACGCGCAACAACGCGCGGGGAGAAGGTCGGCGAAACGGAACTGTCATTCGAAGAGTTCACAAAAGAAGAAGAGGCTCCGACAGAGACAGAGGTGTCGTCATTTCGCGGCCAGGCGGCATTTGTGATTGAAAATACCGGTACCATCAAAGACCTGGAAGATGAGGTGCATCAGATGATAACAAAGCTGAATTCGTAGCAGAATGTGTGCAGCCCGCGGAGCTTGTAAAAAAGCGCCTTTTTTAGTACCCTTTGTGTGATATGCCACTGAATGAATGGCCAATTTATTACGCAGATAACCTGATTGTGGGCAACCGCTCATCGAGTGTTGGCGTTGCTACATTATGGACGCCAAAAGAGGCGTTTGCGTCCAAATTGCGCGATGAATCGTATCAGGTTATGGGGCAGCTGTATTCCAACGATGGTATCAATCCATTGCTGCGGAATGTTCTTGCAAACCCTACTCTTCGGACTATTGTGCTTTGCGGCCAGGATAAAATCGGTTCTGCAGATACATTATCGAAACTTATTGAAAATGGTATCAACGAAAAAAATGAGGTAATTGGAAAAGAAGAATCGCAGGTGGAGAAAGAGATTCCGCGTGAAGCTGTAGAATTATTTCGTAGGAATGTGGACGTTGTGGATATGCGTGGGGAATTAAAGGCGGACATAGTGCAAAAAGCCATTGACGAGGCCGGCCGGCCGGCAGAACCGTGGGCCGAGGCGACGCTGTATCCGGAACCGAAAATTGAATCGGAATGGTATCCGTCAGAGGGTTCGGTGTATACCTACCGCGGCGAGAAAGTTGCGGATGTCTGGTTGAAGCTGCTGTATGGAATTATGCGGTTTGGCGAAGAGAAAACTTCTCATTATACGAGCGGCACGCAGAGGGAATTATTGAATGTTGCGGCCGTTATTACTGATGAGTGTCCGGACAACATCAATTTTGTGGATTATTTTCCGTTTACAAAAGAGCATTTTGAGAACTATTTGCCCCAGGTGATGACGGCAAAAATGGAGCCGACTCTGAGCTATACTTACGGCATGAGGATGCGCGATTTTGGTGGGAAAGATCAGATTGCATCCATTATCGAGAAGTTGAAAAAAGAGCCGTGGTCGCGCAGGGCGGTTGGCGTGTTATGGAATGTTGATACTGATGACGAGTCGGAGCATCCGCCTTGCCTCAACCTGGTGCAGGCGGTTGTAAAATATGACAAACTGCATGTAACGGCGTACCTTCGTTCTAATGATATGTTTCGCGCGTGGCCGGAGAATACGCTTGCATTCCGTACATTGCAAAAAGAGATAGCAGATGCGATCGGCCTTGAAATGGGGCCGCTTACGACGATTTCCGGCTCTGCGCACATTTACCAGGAGAGTTACGTGCAGGTTCAGGATATACTCGGCAAGCATTATCCGGCGTTGCCGTGCGAACAGGATCCCCGGGGCAATTACGTTATAAAGACGACACCGGAAAAAACCATTGAGGTAACCCACCTGACGCCTGAAGGCAGGAAAATTTCGACCTATTCGGGAAAAACAGCTATAGGACTATTCGAGCAGATTGCTTCAGAAATGGGCGTTTCCGTACCCATCCATGCTTTTGATTTGGGCGCAGAACTGCAGAAGGCAGAAATTGCAAACAGGTTGGGAATTCAGTATACTCAAGACCGACCGTTACCGTACGGCGACATTGACTGCAAGCTACCGCAATAATGAAAAAAGGAACGTTTATCGTGTTTGAAGGGGGAGAGGGAAGCGGGAAAACCCGCCATGCTTCGGCGCTTGCAGAGTATCTTCGAAATGAAGGTTATGACGTATTGGAAACGCACGAACCAGGCGGTTCAGAAGTGGGAAAAGTAATCCGTAAGGCAATTCTTTATGAAAATAAACACTCCGTATTCCCAAGAACGGAGCTGTTTTTATTCCTGGCAGATCGGGCGCAGCATGTTGAAGAGGTCATCAGGCCTGCATTGGAAGAAGGGAAAGTTGTGTTGTGCGATCGGTTTTCAGGTTCGACATTTGCCTACCAGCTCGGCGGACGCGAACTGAGAGAAACCGAGCTGATCCAAGAAATGGATGCGTATGCGCGCAATGGACTAGATCCTGATATGGTGTTGTATCTTGATATTGATCCGGAAACCGGCATTCAGCGCAAAGAAGAGGGCCCGGAAGAGCTGAACCGGATGGATAAAGAAGAGTTGGAATTCCATAAAAAGGTTCGCGTGTATTTTCTGAAGCTGGCTGAGGAAAACGACAATTGGGAAATATTGTCGACCGACGGACCAAAAGAGGAAAATGAAGAAAAGATCATTGATTTAATCATGAATCAAATAAAGAAATGACGGTAAAGGTTCAGAAGCTGCATGAAAACGCCAAGATTCCTGAATATGCTCACCAAGGCGATGCGGGCATGGATATTTTCGCACTCGAAGAAGTCACCTTACAGCCCGGTCAGCGTCACGCAGTCCCGACAGGTATTGCCATGCAGATTCCTACCGGCCATGTGGCATTGGTGTGGGATAAAAGCGGACGCGCCGTGAAAGAAGGATTAAAGACCATGGCAGGAGTTATTGATGAGGGGTATAGGGGGGAAGTGAAGATTGTCCTCAATAACCTGGGACAGGAGCCGGTTGTCATTGAAAAGCATCAGAAGATTGCCCAAATTCTTATTCAACCCGTCGTTTCGCCGTCCGTTGAACTCGTTGACGCGCTGGATGCGACAGATCGCGGCGAAGGCGGTTTTGGAAGTACCGGTTTATAATCTATGGCAGAAAAAAAGGACCAATACGAAGCAGTAATCGGACTCGAAATACATATTCGCCTTAAGACACAGTCGAAGATGTATTGTGGTTCGGGGAATAAGGACAGCGAGATTCCAAATGAACATATCTGTCCGATTTGCATGGGGCATCCAGGAACGTTGCCGCAGTTAAACGATGAAGCGGTGCGCCTTGGAACCATGCTTGCGCTTGCGTTGTCCTGTGAGATTACAAAAGAGACGAAGTTCGACCGCAAGAATTATTTTTATCCCGACTTGCCCAAGGGCTACCAAATTTCGCAATACGATATGCCGATTGCGACCAATGGCTACTACGAGCTGTATGCGGATGACATGGAGCCGAAGCGCATTCGCATTGAGCGGCTCCATCTGGAAGAAGATGCGGCAAAATCGCGTCATGATACGGAAGGGCAGACGCTGATCGACTTTAACCGTGCAGGAGCTCCATTAGTGGAATTGGTCACGCAACCGGATATTCGTTCCGCCGGCGAGGCAAAAGCGTTCGTGCAGGAGCTTCAGCAGGTCGCCCGCTATATCGGCGCTTCACATGCGGACATGGAAAAAGGGCATCTGCGGTGTGATGCTAATATTTCATTGCGGCCGATCGGCGACACTGCGTTGTATCCAAAGACGGAAATAAAGAACATGAATTCGTTCCGGTCGATAGAACGGGCGCTGGAGTATGAAATTGAAAGGCAGACCGCATTATGGGAAGACCACAAGGCGCCGGAACAGATTACGACGCGCGGTTGGGATGATAAGCGCGGCATTACAGTGGAGCAGCGCACAAAAGAAGAGGCGGCTGATTATCGCTATTTTCCGGAACCCGACTTGCCGCCGCTGCATCGCTCGGATGAAGAGATCAGGTCGCTTCTTGCAAAGCTGCCCGAACTGCCCTATGTGCGCCGAATCCGGTTTAAGGATGAATATGCGTTGAGTTATCATGACGCCAAGCTTCTGACCGAAGATCCTGCAGTTGGCGAGTTTTTTGAACGCACCATGTCGGAACTCCGGGCGTGGCTTTATTCGCTGGAAGATGAACCGGGTTCAGATGACGAGATCTGGAAGAAGTACCGCAGCAAATTGGGCAGAATGACCTTTTCATGGCTGACATCTGAATTATTCGGCCTGCTAAAAAAAGCGGGTGAAGATTTTTCTTCAGTCCCGTTCACCGCAGAAAATTTTGCCGAGCTGCTGACGCTCGTGTTTGAAAAGCGCATTAACTCGTCAGCCGGCCAGCATATCCTGAAAATCATGTATGACGAAGGCGGGGATCCGAGCCTTATTATGCAGGACCATCAGCTCGAACAGATGGGCGACGCCAACGAGATTGATGCCGCAGTAGAGGGAGTCATCAACAAAAATCCGGAAGTTGTGGCAGAATACAAATCAGGCAAAGAAAAAGTATTGATGTTTTTGGTGGGGCAGGTGATGAAAGCGACCAAAGGCAAGGTCAATCCGGAGATTGCCACGGAGCTGCTCGAGAAGAAACTGAAGAAATAGAATTATCTTTTAAAGCGGTTGTTCACCTCGCGTTCTTCAATCGCAGTGCCGCAGCTTAAGATGTTGCCGTGCCCAAAATCAGAACGCCGATGGCGGCTGCAACGAGAATAATGGCGAGAATCGCGATAATTATTTTACCCATATTTTTTTCCACACATATTATCTTCTATCCAGTATTGTAACAGGGATACATTTGTTGTATAGTATGCGCAGCATGAACAATCGATACGCAGTATTAATGCAGCATATAAGCGTATTTGAGTCTCCCTGACGGGGGATATTTATTTATCATATGACGAATGGTGTGAATAACAGAATACGCGCGGCGCTCGTACTTGAGGACGGGACGCGATTTGAGGGATATTCTTTCGGATCGGCGACCAATACACAGGGAGAGATCGTCTTCGGGACCGGCATGGTCGGGTATCCGGAAGCATTTACCGACCCGTCGTTCAAGGACCAGATTCTAGTGATGACCTATCCAATTGTGGGGAACTACGGCGTTTCTAAGGGCCCGTTTGAATCAGACGGCGTTAAAATCCAGGGTTTGATCGTCCAGTATTATTCAGATGATTATTCACATGCAGGTGCGATAAAGTCACTGCATGAATGGCTGGATGAATCTTCCGTTCCTGCGATTTACGGTATTGATACGAGGGCAGTGACAAAGAAACTACGGGAACACGGTGTCATGCTCGGGCAGATTGTGGTTGGTTCTTCGCGCGGAAAAAAGTACATTGCTGATCCGAATGAGCGAAATTTAGTCGCAGAAGTGAGCCCTGCCCGTTCAATAACGTACGGTAGCGGTAAAAAGAAAGTGATTGCTGTTGATTGTGGCATGAAATTGAGCATTTTACGAAAATTGACAGAACGCGGCGTAACTGTGAAGCGCGTTCCATGGGATTATGATTTCACCAATGAAGATTGGGATGGATTATTTATTTCAAACGGACCGGGAGACCCGCAGATGGCTGATGCAACGATAGCGCATCTGAAAACAGTATTACACTCGCCCAAGCCAATATTTGGGATATGCCTTGGTTCGCAGATTCTCGGATTGGCAGCAGGAGCGAAGACGTACAAGCTAAAATACGGGCATCGGTCGCAAAACCAGCCATGCGTTGACCGAATGAGCGGACGCTGCTACCTCACTACGCAGAACCATGGTTTTGCCGTCCGCGAGTCAACCATGCCAAAGTGGTGGCATGTATGGTTCACCAATGCAAATGACGGCACAGTTGAAGGAATTCGCCATGCGAGCAAACCGCATTTTTCCGTGCAGTTTCATCCCGAGGCAAACCCGGGCCCGGAAGATACGGAGTACCTGTTTGATGATTTTATCTCACTGGTCAAGAAACAATGACATCCTCTTCTGTTTCAAAACCGAAAAAAGTATTGATCCTGGGTTCAGGAGGTTTGCGCATCGGCCAGGCCGGTGAATTTGATTACTCCGGATCGCAGGCGATTAAAGCGATGAAAGAAGAGGGAATTGCAACGGTTCTCATCAACCCGAATATCGCCACCGTCCAGACGGATAAAGATATGGCGGATGAGACGTACTTTCTTCCCGTTCGTTCGGATGAGGTCAGGCAGGTTATTGAGAAGGAACGGCCTGACGGAATTTTATTGAGCTTTGGCGGCCAGACCGCGTTGAATGTCGGCCTGGAACTTGATAAGCGCGGTATTTTACAGCGATTTGGCGTCCGCGTGCTGGGAACGCCGACATATGCGATTGAAAACACCGAAGATCGCGATCTCTTTGCGAAGCAGCTTTCGACAATAAACGTGGATACGGCAAGGAGTTTCGCAGTTCGAACTATCGGCGAAGCAAAAGAAGCCGGCAGAGAGCTTGGATACCCATTAATGATACGTTCCGCCTATTCGTTGGGCGGTCTGGGTTCCGGCATGATACGAAATGAAGCGGAGCTCGAACGGCGGCTGAAGGAAGTCTTTTCATCAGTGCAGCAGGTGTTATTGGAAGAATATTTGGGCGGCTGGAAAGAAATTGAATATGAAGTGGTGCGTGACGAGTATGACAATTGCGTGACCGTCTGCAACATGGAAAATTTTGATCCGATGGGGATCCATACGGGTGAGAGCATCGTCATTGCGCCATCCCAAACATTGACGAACGAGGAGTACCACGGGCTGCGTACAATCGCGTTAAAGACCGTTCGGCATTTGGGGATAGTGGGGGAATGCAACATTCAATATGCGCTTAACCCAAAAAACGGCGAGTACCGCGTTATTGAGGTGAATGCGCGGCTGTCGCGTTCATCCGCGCTGGCATCAAAGGCAACCGGCTATCCGCTGGCCTGGGTGGCAGCGAAACTTTCGTTAGGATATAGCATGCTAGATGTTCAGAATACTATTACAGGCAAGACGCAGGCCTGTTTTGAGCCGGCGTTGGATTATGTCGCGATCAAAATTCCACGCTGGGATTTAACAAAGTTCAAGGCGGCCAGCCGCCGCATCGGGTCAGAGATGAAGAGCGTCGGCGAGGTCATGGCAATCGGCCGGACATTTGAAGAAGCGATCCAAAAAGCAGCCCGCATGTTAAGTATTGGCGCGGATGGCGTTGTTGGCGGGGATATTGTGATTGATGATGTTCAGGATGAAATTATGCACCCGACAGACCGTCGGTTGTTCGCACTCTGCATGGCAATGCGGTCCGGGAAAACTGCAGAGGAGCTACATAGGGAGACAAAGATCGACAGATGGTTTTTAGAGAAGTTGTTTCGTATTGTGCGTTTTGAGAAAAACATCAAACGAGCAAAAAAGCTCACCCCTTCCATTATGCGCGAAGCAAAGCAATTCGGTTTTTCCGACAAGCAGATTGCGGATCTTCGCGGGTCGACAGAACGGGCGATCCGGGCGCGCAGAAAGAAAATGGGCGTCATGCCCGTCGTGAAGCAGATCGATACGCTTGCCGGTGAGTTCCCTTCGCAGACAAATTACCTGTACATGACGTACAACGGGTCTGAGAACGACATTCGGAAAGGAAGAAAATCAGTTGCCGTGCTCGGGAGCGGCCCCTACCGCATCGGTTCGTCAGTGGAGTTTGACTGGTGCTGTGTTGAGGCGGTGAAGACCGCGTCGATCAAGGGCTTTCAGACCGTGATGATCAACTGCAACCCTGAAACAGTGTCAACGGACTATGACACGTGCGACCGGTTATATTTTGAGGAATTGTCATGGGAGCGCGTGATGGATATCCATGATTTTGAATCGCCTCACGGCGTTATCGTTTCCATGGGAGGCCAGACGCCGAATAATCTTGCGATTCCGCTGCATGAAGCCGGAGTAAAGATACTTGGCACGTCAGCAGAGCATATTGACCAGGCGGAAGACCGGAATAAATTTTCATCGCTGCTTGATGATTTGGGCGTTGAGCAGCCTGAATGGCGCGAGCTGACGACAATGAGCCAGGCCGTTGCATTTGCGAAAAAGGCAGAATATCCCGTACTGATACGGCCGTCGTATGTGCTCTCCGGCGCCGCAATGAATATAGCGTTTAATGAAGAAGGGCTAACGCAGTACCTGGAAGAAGCATCGCTGGTATCAAAGGATCATCCCGTAGTTATTTCAAAGTTCATCAAGGATGCCCGGGAAGTGGAAATTGATGGAGTTGCGCAGAACGGCGAGCTGGTCATTTACGCATTCACGGAACATATTGAAAACGCGGGAGTGCATTCAGGCGATGCAACGGTCGTCACGCCTCCGCAGAAAACCTATTTGGAAACGATTCGTAAGATCAAGCGCATAACGAAAAATATTCTACAGGAGCTCCAGATCACCGGGCCGTTCAATATTCAGTTTCTAGCCAAGGGAAACACGCTGCGTGTTATTGAGCTGAACTTGCGGGCATCGCGCAGCTTTCCGTTCGTATCCAAAGCGACAAAGTACAATTTTATCGAGATGGCAACCAAGTCCATGCTCGGTGAAGATATTCGCGGCGAATACAACACGCTTGATTTGGATTATGTGGCGGTGAAGGCGCCCCAGTTCTCATATTCGCGCATCAAGGGCGCGGATCCGGTTCTCTATGTCGAAATGGGTTCCACCGGAGAGGTCGCGTGTTTTGGTGATTCATACCATGAAGCCGTTTTAAAGGCGCTCATGGCGGCAGACCTCCGGTTGCCGAAAAAGAATATTTTAGTTGCAATCGGGCCGGAAGAGCAGAAAGCGCGCTTGTCAAAATATATTCGACAGCTGCATGAACTCGGTTTTAATATTTTAGCCACCGAGCATACGGCCGCATATTTGAGAGAAAAAGAGCGGATTCCGGTGAAGTCGTTGTATAAGGTATCGCAAAAAAAGCAGCCGAATGTACTTCAATATCTGGAACAGGGGCAGATTGACTTTATTATTAATATTCCGCGCCATTACAACCGAAAGACGGTTACTGACGGTTATCAGATTCGGAGAATGGCTATTGACCATAACGTCGCAATGATCTCAAACGCGCAGTTGGCAAAGACGTTTATTCAGGCATTTTATCGCCTAAAAAAGGGCGAAATTGCACTGGAGCCCAAATCCTGGAACGAGTATGAGAAATCTTCTTAGAATATGTTGTGCATCAGCGTTAGAAATTGTACAATAGACGCGGACCATTCGATTATTAACACATTGTAATAGTATGAATTTCAAGGGAAGAGACATCATTTCCATTACGGACCTGACGAAACAGGAAATTAACCATATCCTGCAGGTAGCGGAAAAAATGAAAAAGGCTCCAAAGCCGTCACTCTTAAAGGACTATGTGATGGCAAGCCTGTTCTACGAACCGTCGACACGAACGCGTTTGTCGTTTGAAACGGCTGCGGAACGGTTAGGTATGAGCATTATCGGTTTTGCCGAAGCAGGCGTTTCATCAACTGCAAAAGGTGAATCACTGCATGATTCTATCAAGAATATTGGGTTGTATGCAGACGTGATTGCCATGCGGCACCCGGCTGAAGGTTCGGCACGGCTGGCTGCGGAAGCGACCGACAAACCGGTTATTAACGGCGGAGATGGGGCAAATCAGCATCCGACGCAAACGCTGTTGGATTTATTTAGCATTAAAGAGTCGCAGAAAAAACTGACAGGCCTCTCAATCGCGTTGGTAGGCGATTTGAAATTCGGACGCACGACGCATTCGCTGGCGCAGGCGCTGGCGCATTACGATGCGCGGCTCTATTTTGTTGCACCGGATGCACTCCAGATGCCAATGCATATCCAGCAGTATCTGAAGGAGCGCAACATTAAATTTAGCCTTCATGACAAAATTGAAAGCGTCATCAATAAGGTTGATATCATCTATATGACGCGCATTCAGAAAGAACGATTCCCGGATCCGTTAGAATATGAACGCGTAAAAAATGTTTATGTTTTATCAACGGACATGCTGGAGAAAGTAAAGCCGAATATGAAAGTGATGCATCCGCTGCCGCGCGTCAATGAAATTGATCCGGCTGTCGATAATACGAAATACGCATACTATTTTCAACAGGCTGAGAACGGTCTCTTTGCCCGTCAGGCGGTTCTTTCATTAGTATTAGGCAAAGTAAAATAACCACTATGCGAGCATTTAAAGTATTTACAATCAAGAACGGAACGGTTATTGATCATATCCCGGCCGGCCAGGCAATACGTCTGATACGTATGTTAAAGCTGATTGAGAGCGGCAATTTTGTAACCATGGGCGCGAATTTCAAATCAAAGAAGCGGGCGAAGAAAGATCTGATTAAGATCGAGGATAAAGAGTTAACACCGGAGGACGTCAACCAAGTTGCTCTCATTGCGCCGGAAGCCACGATCAATATCATTCGCGATTTCAAGATCGTAAAGAAATATACGGCTGAATTGCCGGAAGTGTTTGAGAATATCGGCAAGTGCCCGAATCCGAAATGCATAACGAATATGGATCCAGAACAGCCTAAATTTTACCCCTTGTTTAAAAATAATGAGATGCAGGTGAAGTGCCATTATTGCGAAAAGCTGTTTAGTCCTGACGAGATCAAGTAATGGCCGAATTATCAAAGGAAGAATTGCAGCAATGGCTGGATGACGGCGATTGGGAGGATGTGAAGCAAAAGGTAACAGCGCGGAGGTTGGTTTTATTGCCAGCCCTTGTTGATTGTCATGTTCATTTTCGAGTGCCCGGTGCAGAGCAGAAAGAAGACTGGGTCACAGGGTCGGAGGCCGCTGTGTTTGGAGGAATATGCGCGGTCATCGACATGCCGAATAATACGCCGGCCATGGTTGATGCTGCCACCTATAAGCAAAAAAAGTCTCTAGTACATAGCCAAAAGAAGTATGGCTTGCATGCGTTTTTCAATTTAGGCGCATCCGGCACTGTGGTACCGGATAATGGAATTGCCGATGATGTGGTCGGGCTGAAAATATATGTCGGTTCTTCAACCGGTGATCTGCTTGTTGATTCTGAGAATGAGCTACGCAGAATATACGAACAATGGGATAAGGTCATTGTTGTTCATGCTGAAGATGACGTGATGATCAGTGAAAATGCCGAGAAGCTTGCGGATTATTCCGGTAGTGATAAGCATTCTCGCGTTCGAGATCGCGCTGTTGCAGTAAGCGCTGTAAAGATGGTGCTTGAATTGGTGCGCGAGTTTAATAAGCCGACAGTTATTGCGCATATCTCTACAAAAGAAGAGGTTGATCTGATACGTGAAGCAAAAAATGACGGACTGCCCGTATTTGCGGAAGTGACGCCACATCATTTGTTCCTGAATGAATTACACTATGAACAGTGGGGTGATTATGTGAAGGTGAATCCGCCGCTGCGAACTGCAGAGGATAATGAAGCGCTATGGGCGGGATTACGGGACGGAACAATCGATGTGATCAGCACTGACCATGCGCCGCATTTACCGGCGGAGAAGGAGAGTGGTTACGAAACAGCGCCTGCAGGCATACCGGAGATTGATACTGTTTTATCTTTAATGCTGAATGCGGTGAACGAGGGGAAAATCGGTTTAGACCGATTAATCGATGCAATGCATACCAAGCCGATAGCCATATTCAACCTGCCGTCGTTAGGTCAGTGCGGAACAGTCGTTGATATGGCGAAGAAGCAGACCGTGTCAAAAGAGCGGCTGAAAACAAAATGCGGATGGACGCCGTACGAGGGGATGGAGCTCCAGGGCTGGCCGTTATTTACAATAATTGATAACAAAGCAGTTTAATATACGCATATGAGACATTTTATCCATCTCAAAGACGTTTCTGCCGATGAACTTAAGGAGATTCTTGAACTTGCGTCGGATATCAAGGCGAACCCTGAAACGTACCAGGACGCATTGAAGCAGAAGACAACTATCATACTGTTTCAGAAAGGGTCCACGCGAACGAGGTTATCATTTGAGGCGGGTATGACCAGGCTCGGTGGGCATGGGATATTCCTTGACCAAAAAACGTCGCAATTTTCACTGACTGATTATAAGGATGAGATCCAGGCTGTGATGCGGTTTGGCGATATTCTGATGATGCGCGCGATGCGCGCGGAGGATGTGGAAGTGGCAGCATCGTTTAACAGGATTCCCGTCATAGACGGGTGCAGTGAAAAATACCATCCGTGCCAGGCACTGAGTGATTTTCTTACCATGATTGAGAAAGCTGGCGGATTGGAAAATATTAAGAAGATTGCGTGGTTAGGCATTGAGAATAATGTTTCGAACACGTTGAAGCTTGCGGCAACAAAGCTCGGGATTGAAATTGCCATTATTGCACCCAAAGTGCACGAGATCAGCGTTGATGAAGAGTTGAATAAAATGGCAAACGATACCGGCTTGGTGACCTACACGACAAATCTGAAGGAAGGATTGACCGGCGCGGACTTTGTGCATACCGATACGTGGGTGGATATGGAATTTTTCGAGAACGGACAGGTGAAGGAAGAGTTCAAAGAAGAGTATAATATGCGAATGGAAATGTTCAAGCCGTTCCAGCTGAATGCAGAAACAATCGATACCTATGCTCCTCAGGCAAAAATTATGCACTGCATGCCGTGCCACATCGGTTATGAAATCTCAAGGGATGCAATGGATCACAGCAATGCCGTTATATTGGACCAGGCGGAAAATAGGATGCACGGGCAAAACGGTTTGCTTGTATGGTTGGACCGTCACCGAAACGATTAATCGATTATAGGGGCAAAGTCTGGTATACTAAGCCCATATTGGGCAAAACAGCATGAATAAACAAACCTCGTTAGGAATAGAAGCGCTAGGCTCGAAATTTGAAAATCCGCTTGTTTTAGCGTCGGGTATTCTGGGCGTAACGGGCGCATCACTGGCGCGCGTCGTTAAAAATGGCGCAGGCGGTGTAACGATGAAATCGGTCACTGTTGAGGCAATAGAAGGAAATCCTAATCCGACTATGCTGGGCCAGGATGAATATTTCTTAAACGCCGTCGGGTTGCCGGGGCCGGGAATCGAGGCGTCTCTTCCTGAGCTGAGTAAATTTCAAGAATTATGCTCCGGTGTCCTCATCGGATCAATCTATGGGCGGACATGGGAGGAGTTTGGCGAGGCAGCCAGACAGATTCGTGAGGCGCCGATAGATTTACTGGAGATCGATATTTCATGTCCGCACGCAAGCCATCTGTATGACCGTCCGTTTTCGCATGACCCGGAATCAATAGAGAAAATTACCAAGCTGGTAAAGAAGAATTCAAATGTACCCGTTTCCGTAAAACTATCGCCAAATACATGGCAGATAGGCGAGCTTGCAAAAATTGCGGAGGCTGCCGGCGCGGATGCGATTACGGCTGTGAACACGGCTTTGGGAATGGAGATCAGCATTGAAGCGCGGCGCCCTGTTCTTGCAAATAAGAGCGGAGGATTATCCGGTCCGGCACTGAAACCTATAGCGCTGAAAGCAGTGTGGGATATATATGAAGCAGTATCTATCCCGATTATCGGGACTGGTGGTGTGACGACCGGCGACGATGCTATCCAGATGATGATGTCTGGCGCAACGTTGGTAGGAGTCGGAACGGCATTTTATTACCGGGGCGAGAAGACGATGTCTCTGATCGCAAAAGAGATGCAGGAACGGATGGGGAAAGAAGGAATTTCAGAAGTTAAAGAACTAATCGGCATGGCGCATGAAGAGTAATCCTGACAGAGCCGATACGCCGGTGATGGTTCCTATTGCGGAGATCGTCCAGGAGACGGCAAAAGTGCGTACGTTCTATTTTGATTATGAGCTAAAGTCCAAGCCGGGGCAGTTTGTGATGCTGTGGATTCCTGGCGTCGATCAAAAACCGTTTTCCATCGGCGGAGACGAGGGGGATTCATTCCAGCTTTCAATATTTGAACTTGGTAAAGCGACCCAGACGCTGTTCAAGCTGAAGAAAGGGGATAAAGTTGGAATCAGCGGTCCGTACGGCACGGATTATGCATGGAAACCGAAACAGCATGTTATAACGGTTGGCGGAGGATATGGCGCGGCGCCACTCGCGTTTTTAGCAGATCGTGCTGCCGAAGAAAAATGCAAGATTGATTTTATCGTGGGCGCGCGAAGCAGGGAACATCTGCTTTTCGAAAAGCGCGCGAAAAAAGCGGGCGCAAAAGTGCATGCGGCAACAGATGACGGTTCGCGGGGCGTGAAAGGTTTCGCAACGGATATTCTCGATAAAATACTTAATGACATGAGCGACCGGAAACGGAAGGATGTGGTCGTATGCGCATGCGGCCCTGAATTGATGCAGAAGAAAGTCGCTGAGCTTGGCAAAACTTACGGGGTCGCTACGCAAATTTCGCTTGAGCGCTACATGAAATGCGGATTCGGGATTTGCGGAAATTGCTGCGTGGACGACGACGGTTTCCCGACGTGCCAGAAAGGGCCTGTGATCTCCGGAGCAAAAGCGCTACGCATTATTGAGTTCGGCAAGTATCATAGGGATAAGCAAGGCATTAAACACGAATTTTAGTTATGGCTTCAGAAGAAATCGCAAAATTACTGCTGGACATCAAGGCAGTGGCATTAAACACGGAGGAACCGTTTCGGTATACGTCAGGCATTCTCAGCCCGATCTATTGTGATAACCGGCTCGTCATCTCTTACCCCGACAAGCGCGAAGTTGTTATACAGGCATTTCTTGATTTGATACGTGAGCAGAATTTGGAATTTGATGTTGTGGGAGGAACGGCAACTGCCGGCATACCGCATGCGGCATGGATCGCAGATCGTTTGAAGAAACCCATGATCTATATCCGCGGGAAGGAAAAAGGCCACGGAAAGAAAAACCGCATCGAAGGCGTTATAAAGAAAGGCCAGACCGTGCTCATTGTGGAAGATCTTATCAGCACGGGAGGCAGTTCGGTTGATGCCGGCCTTGCAGTGCGCGAAGAAGGCGGCGTAGTAATCGATTGTATCGCTATCTTTACCTATGAGATGCAAAAGGCGCGAGCTGCTTTTTCCGAAGCGGATATACAGCTGCATACATTGACGAATTTTTCGACGCTCGTGGATGTCGCTTCGGCAAACGGCTATATCAAGAAGGACGAACAAGAAAAGATCCTTGCGTGGAATAAAGATCCGCAAGCATGGGGAAGCGCGATGGGATATGAGTAATCTGCCGCAAGAAGGGATGACGCGGCGGAGGTTGTTGCAGTGCCTGGGCGCTACTGCTGCGGGTGCAATGCCAACCTTAAGCGGTTGTGCCCCCTTAGATCAGGCGAACAAAGAACGCATTCTAGAAATACTTCGCATAGCGAAGATAGAATTCGTTCCTTTTGTAGAATTAATGAAGCGCGCGCAGCCGCTGTTTAGCGGGAGGGGAGAGCCAATTGACAATAATGACGAACTTATAGCTGACTTGCAACAGACGCTAGCTGACCTCGAAATAATTATTCAACATGATAATGTCTATGTATTTGATTTTGGGGATGAAGAAAACGCAGCAGCAAGACTCGTAACATTCGGTACGAAGACAGTTGAGGATGATCATATTTTAGTCGGAGATATTGACGCGTTAGCGCCGGATGATCTTATGCATGAAGCTGCACATGTGCAGCATCCCAACCATTCAGATGAGATGGTCCAGTGCGTAGAGGCAACAGGCATGGATTCTTGCGATGCCTATGAGCGCTTTGATGTTGCGCTTAAGGAGAATGATTATCCATATCTTATTTCGTCTGTCATGGGTTGGATTATCGACCATACTTTAGTCCGGCAGATGGATGAAATTCGGCGTACAACTGACCGGTATATTAAAAAAGCTAATGAAAGTGAATTGCTCGCGTCAGCTGCATATGCAGCTTACATCAAGGAAATAAATGAAACATTTCCCGTCGCAACATCCGGCGAATGGGCCGCAGCTTCCATGAATTCTTATTATGACCGATATGATTTTGGCTATATTGTTGAGCAGATGGGGTTGACAAAGGAAGATATGATTGCCGCCCTTGAAATATCTGAGCTGTCCAAGGAAATTGCAGGGATGATCACATTAGAGATCGAGCGATTCCAAGAAATGTGCCCGGAGAGCAATAAAGAGCCACGTTCCGCGATAAATATGCGTTGATAAAATTCAATAAACATACATGGGAATAATCTCAAAACTGGGAGAAGTAAAAAATCCGGTAGCGAAGAAATTGGTACAGGTCATCCATTCAAAACGGAGCAACTTGTGCTTATCACTGGATGTAACAAGGTCTAAGGAGTTTTTGGCTCTGGCAGATGCGCTGGGTCCGCAAATATGCGTTCTTAAGACGCACATCGATACGATGGAAGATTTCAGCGATGATGTGGTTAGTGATCTGTTAAAACTGGCCCATGAACACAACTTTCTGATTTTTGAGGACCGGAAATTTGCCGACATCGGCAATACGGTTAAATTGCAGTATGAGAAGGGTATCTACCATATTTCGGACTGGGCTGACATAACCAACGCACATATTATCCCTGGAGAGGGGGTTATCGAGGGATTAAAGGAGGTAGGGCTGCCGAAAGGCCGGGGATTGCTGTTGCTAGCGGAAATGAGTTCAAAAGGCTCGCTAGCAACAGGGAAGTATACAAAGACAGCTTATAAATGGGCTGCCGCGCATGATGAATTCGTTATCGGGTTCGTGGGCAAGGGAAGTGCAGATGTTCCCAAGGGAATGCTCGTGTTTACGCCTGGCGTCAATCTTGAAGCGACAGGAGATGCGCTCGGCCAGCAATATCAAACGCCACGAGAAGCGATGCAGTCAGGTACTGACGTGATTATCGTCGGTCGGGGCATATATAAGGCAGATGATCCGGTGAAAGCGGCAGAACAGTACCGGCATGCTGCATGGGAAGAGTATTCGGAAGAAGAATAGTATGGGTTTCGGGCGCAGAGGCAGGACATTCATGGCGCTTGGCAGGCCTGACATGACGAAGCGTGTTGAACAGCAGCGCAAAAATCGGCTCATAGGCGCAAGGCAATCTGAAGAAGACAGTGGAACAGGCATGGAGGCAACCGTTCACCGGGAGCTCACAGACGCGGATAGCATACAAAAAGGCAACTTGGTAACGCGCATATACCGAACCTATCAGAAGAATTGGGATGAGTTTGTTCGATTCGGACGGCTTGAGTCATTGCATATCGATCCGCATGACATAATGGCAATAATACCCCATGAAGTGTTCTTACAAGCTAATGAACCGGAGAATGTTGATATGGTGGTTCTTGAGAGCATAGAAGGCGAGATGAGCTTTATCCTTCAGGAAGTGGGACTAGCCGAACATGAAACATGGGATGAAGCTGATCTTAATGTCCTCTCAGCCCTGGGCCGGTCTTCTGTACAGTATTTGAAGGAAAGAAAATATTTGACAGAAAAAGATGCACTTCTCCAGTATATGAGGCTGAAGCTTTATTGGCCGCATGGCAATGATCGTTCCCCAATGCTGTGTGTTGCCGATTATAAAGACCGTGGTTTTAGTAACCAGGTTCGCAAAAAAGTGTTGAAAGAACTTGATCATTTATCAGATCTCAACATTGACACAAGAATCACCATTGCGCCACCTGAGCTGAGTACAATTATTGAAGGTCATGACCAGATTAAATCATTCCGCCTCCAGCAACTCACCAGACGAGAACGCTACCAGTCGGGGTTGCCTGCTGACGCGTTGTACGACCCCGCAGTAGTAGTGGAAATGGAGGAGATGGCGAAAAATTTTGGTTAGCCGGCAAGCATTCCGTACAGACGCCACGCGTCGCAGCTGTCGACGCGAAGGTTGACGTATTCGCCGATCAGTTTTTTGTCATCAGAGATGAATTCTACCGACTTTAAACCTTCAGTCCGCGCTAATAGTCTCCCCGGTTTTCTGCTTGTTGTTTCTACGAGCGCAGGTATGGTCTGGCCGACGAGTTTTTCATTTGCAGCAGCTGCAGTCATTGTCAGTACGCTTGTCAGTGTTCGTTCGCGCTCCTTTTTTACCGCTTTCGCTATGTCGTCGGGGAACCGTTTTTCCGCCAGAGCGCCGGGACGTTCGGAATATTGCGCGATGAATGCCATATCAAACGCGCCACGCTGGAGTGCGTCAACAGAGTATTGGAATTCGTTATCAGTTTCACCGGAAAAACCAACAATGAAATCAGTGGAGACTGTCAGGTCCGGCAAGATCGAATGCGCATCCTCCAGAATCAAAAAATACTCTTCAGCCGTATAGCGGCGGTTCATTCGATTTAATACATCATCACTACCTGACTGTAACGGCAGATTAAGATAGTTTGCCAATGACCGGTGTTTTGACTGGATTTTGAGTACATCCTGCGTCATATCGGCGGGATGGGGACTCGTGTAATATACCCAGGTATGCTGGCGAGCACTGTCAGCCATGGTGCCGATAAGGTCTAACAAAGCGGCAAACGAAATCTCTTGTCCGTCCGTATCCTGACCGTACGAGTTTACGTTCTGGCCTAACAGCGTAATCTGCTTATAACCGTTATTTAGCAGAGTTTGCACCTCCTGGAGGATGTCCTTCGACGGCCTGGATTCCTCCCTGCCGCGCGTGTAGGGGACAGCGCAATAGGTGCAGAAATTATTACAGCCGTTTTGAATTGGTACGAGCGCTTTGAATAGGGAGCTATGATGGGGTTTGATATCCCAAAAGGCCGTACCGGCAGAAGTGCCCTGTTGCCGAAGATATTCCGGCAGCTGTGTCACATCGTTGAGCGGCAATACAATATCAAATAGTTTTAAGAATTTCTTTTTGTCTTCCTCCAGAATGCATCCTGACACAAATGTTGTCAGAGGACGCTTCTTCTTCTGCAGATTCCACTTGTGGATTCGGTCATAGACCCGGTCAATGGCCGATTGGCGGATGGAGCAGGCGACAATGCCAACAAGATCGGCTTCTTCTGCAGATGCAACAGGCGCGTAGCCGGCCGAATCAAGAACAGACGCAATGCGTTCCGCGTCGGATTTGTTGGTAGCGCAGCCCAGCTGCAATAAAAAATAGTTCATATGCGGGAACTTACCAGCAATAGATGTTTGAGTCAATTCATGGGTTACAAGTCCAGAGCTTTTTCGGAAATGCGCTTTTTGAGACCCGTAATAAAATCTTCTTTATTTACTTGGACAGCAGAGTCCTCGCCGCGCTTTCGCACCATTAAATCTTTCGAACCCATCTCTTTGTCTCCTATGACAAGAATGTAGGGAGTCTTCAGCTTCACGTTTTTACGTATTTTATTTCCGACAGTTTCGTCCGACACATCCAGGTCAACGCGAATGCTTTCGTTTGTAAGCATTGTGGCCAATTCTTCGCAATACTGTTTATGAGATTCACCGACAGAAAGTATTGCGACGTGCGAAGGGGAGAGCCAGAGCGGAAATTCACCCGCGTAGTGTTCAATCAGGAACGCCATCGTGCGTTCAATTGCGCCAATCGACGATCGATGAATGACGACCGGACGCTGCTCCTTGCCCTCTTCATCAATATACGCAATTTCAAAGCGTTCCGGCAGGTAGAAGTCGTATTGCACGGTAAAGGCCGTATCCTCCTTACCGAGCACATTTCTCATCTGTACGTCAATTTTTGGGCCGTAGAAGGCCGCTTCATCCTCAACCTCGATAAACGGGGCTTTGAGATCTTTCAGGGCCTGACGGAGTGTTTCTTCCCCGACATCCCATTTTTCGTCATTTTTATAGTACTTTTCCTCGTTATTCCTGTCGCCCAATGACAGCCGGAAGCTATAGTCTTCTCCGCGTTTCAGTCCGAAAATATGCGCGAAGTACTCAATAAGATCGAGCACGCCGATGATCTCATCCTTTGCCTGATCCTCAGTGGCAAAGATATGCGCATCAGCAAGGCAAAAGCCGCGTACGCGCATAAGGCCTGTCAACTCGCCGGATTTTTCATAACGGTATAGCTTCGCAAGTTCCCCTAACCGTATTGGCAGTTCCTTGTAGCTGTGCGGTTTATGCTGGTACATCATGAAATGGTGCGGGCAGGACATTGGGCGCAGAATAATCTCTTCATCATCTACCGCAATTGGCGAGTACATCGTGTCTTTGTAATAGGGGTAGTGTCCGGAGGTGCGATAGAGATCAACATTCGCGAGGTCCGGAGTATGCACATGCTTGTACCCGCGGCGGATCTCTTCATCAACAATAGCGCGTTCCAGTTCACGGCGAATCGTAGCGCCTCGTTCGGTAAACATCGGCAATCCTTTTCCGACCAGATCCGCAAACATAAACAGGTCCAGCTCCTTGCCCAGTTTTCGGTGATCCCTGTTTTTTGCATCTTCAACGCGTTCAATATACGTATCTAACTCATCCTTGGTACTGAACAGCAATCCATAAATGCGCGTCAGCATTGGGTTTTTCTCGTCGCCTTTCCAGTAAGCGCCCGCTATGCGATGGAGCTTCAGGCCGTCAATGGGAATTTCTTTGGAAGTCTCCACATGGCCGCCTTTGCAGATATCAGAAAAATCACCGGAGGTCCATAGTGATGCCTCCTCGCCGCGTTCTGTAATATCATTCATCAGTTCAAGCTTATACGGCTGGTCCTTGAAAAGGGATTGCGCTTTTTTATGCGAAAGTGGCTCTCCGACAAACTCTGTCTTTTGTTGGATTTTCTTCTTCAGCCTTTTTTGAATTTTTGGAAGGTCTTTTTCCGATACAGCTGTTCCTACCGGAAACTCAAAATCATAGTAGAATCCGTCGTCTATGGTCGGCCCCATTCCAAATTTTGTGCCTGGATACATTTCAAGCACAGTTGCAGCAAGCAGATGGGCCGCTGAATGCCGTTTGTGAACGAGAGGGTCGTCAACTGAATTTGGTTCTTGTTCCATGCGGAAAGGCACTATTCAACTTTGATAGTAATATTGTCCGACAATGCGGGTGTTCGTTTGACCCAGAACGGTGAAAACTGCACTTCAACTGATTCGACTTCCTCAAACGTCGTCAGGTAGGCGCGAATATCGGCTTCGCTGCGGTTTGTAATTTGCGACAGGTCAAAAATATCATTCACTTCTGTTGCAGTCATTTCAACAGACAGGGATATTGTAAGGTCAGCGTTCGTATAATCGTCATTTACAGAGTCTACTGTGATCGTAACGTCGTCTAATGATATGTCTGATGTCAGCGTTGAACCGGCAGGGGTTGCAGAATCGATATTTGCCTGAAGGTATTCGCTCAATTTATCCTGGTTGATAACCGGTGCAACGACAGTTGCCGTCATCGTGGCTGTAACCTGGCTTGCTTCATCGCCGACATTGACATCTGTTTGTTCAGATAACACAACCGACATTTGCGCGGCATTGTCAAGAAGCAGTGGATTTGTAGGAAGGCCGTCATAATTTTGAATTTCAACCGCAATAACATCAGCACCTTGTTTGATTAAATCCGCGCGAAGCTCTGTTTTAGCTTGCTGGACATTTTCCTCAGTCACTACTGCAGTGCTGACAACGCCACCGTCCATCGGCGCTGCATTTTCACCATAAATATCATCCTTCAATCCATCCCATAAGGCAACAACTTCAAATTTCGTCGGGCCAAGGTTGCCCTGCGCGCCTTCTTCATCGGCGATCACTGGAACATCTATGCTTCCGCCAGCAGGCACTGTGACAGTTTCCTGTGTTCGGAACAATACTCCTTCTGCCGATAATAATCGGGTTGTTTCTACCAAAGGCTGATCTTTTGAATAATTGTTTATCAGCGTCACCGTTCCTGTCGCTTTTCCGGGCCGTGTTTCGCTCGATGTGAGCTCGGTAAGCTGCTTGCTGCCTTCGACGTCAGTTATAACCATAACGCCGTCCAACTCTTCGAGAGTAGTGGAAAGGGAAATATCCTGCGTCATTGAACGGGGATGAACGATAATTGTTGTTTTTGAAAATGAAAAATAGGCGATAACGCCGACGAGAACGACAGTAATCGCAACAAACGCAATAACAATTTTTGTGTAGTGTTTCTCAATGCGCGAAGCGCCAAGCGATGGAGTCTTTGCTTCTTCGGTCTTTGTTTTTTTGTTTTTTCGAGCCATAATATTATGATTATTTTCGCTTATTCTACCACAGAGACGGCCTGTTGTCCAAACAGCTGTTCGATTTCTTTAATAGTTTTCTTAGGGATTTTGGCATTTGTATCGATTGTTTTTCCGTCGACGATAAGATAGACGGCGTACAGTGCTTGTTCGCTTTGGGACTCCTCCTTGATTAATTCAGAAAATTGCTTAAACAATGATTTTTTTATTTTTTTGGGAACCGAGATGCGGACATGGGGAGCAGGAGATACATTATCCGGATCAAATCGCTTAACCTCCTCAACAAGTATTTTTAGGGCTCCGTCCTTGTCGTCAAGCTTTCCCTTCACTTCCAACACTGCATCTTCATCCCAGAAAGTGGAATATTTCTGGTAGGTTTTGGGGAAAATAATAATTTCGATTTCTGCCGTATTATCGGCAAAACCAACAAAGAGCATCGCTTCCCCATTTTTTGTCGTTACCCGCTTTACTGTTGTAACTATCCCTATGACAGATATTGTTTGGCGCTTTGGAAAGTTTTTTAGCGTGGAAAAAGGGATGGAGTTTTTTTCCAACACGTGTGAAATGTGGCTCAGCGGGTGCCCGGAGATATAGAGCCCGAGTAATTCCTTTTCCCAGGAGAGTCGGATCTTTTCAGAAATCTCGGGAACTTCGGATAATGTCAGGCCTGGCTGTGATTCCTTCTTAAGGCCGCCAAAGAGATTACCTTGTCCGCTAATTGATTCATTCTGCGCCTGCTTGGCATATTGCAGAAGAACTTCAATATTCAGAAGAAGTTTGTTTCTTTCTCCAAGGCTGTCCAGCGCTCCGGTTTTTATAAGGCTCTCTAACGATTTTTTATTGAGGTCCTTGTCCTGTACGCGGCGCAGGAAGTCTTCCAAGGTCGCGAATGGACCATTTTCTTTGCGTTCTTTAATAATCACGGTAACAATATTGTCGCCGACATTTTTAATCGCTTTCAGACCGAAGCGGATGCGCTGCGTTTCCTCCTCCAGGGATGCGCGAACCACAGTGAACGATGCAAAGCTTTCATTGATATCCGGTGGAAGGACCTTAATTCCCATGGAAAGCGCATGGTTGATTTCAAGCGCAACCCGTTCCGTGTTTCCATGATCTGCATTTAGGAGAGCGGCCATGAATTGTGCAGGATAGTTGGCCTTCAGGAATGCGGTGCGATAGGCGATCATGGCATAACAGGCAGCGTGCGACCGGTTAAAACCGTATCGGGCAAAGGGCAATATGAATTCCCAAATTCTCTTTGCGATATCGTGGCTGATTCCGCTATCAACCATGCCTTGAATCATTTTTTGTTCCTGCTTGTCGAGAAGCGCCTTGTTTTTCTTACCAACCGCTTTTCGGAGCACGTCCGCTTCGCCATAACTGAAGCCAGCAAGTTGGCGCGCTATCTCCATAATTTGTTCCTGGTACACGGCAATGCCGTATGTCTTTTCAAGTATCGGTTGTAGCCGTTTTTCCAAATAGGTGATTGTTCTTTTTCCATGTTTGCCGGAAATATAGTCTGGGATGAAGTCCATCGGACCAGGCCGATAGAGCGAGACCATTGCGATTATATCTTCCATTTCTGTCGGCTTGAGTTGTTTGAGATACCTCCGCATGCCGGAACTTTCAAGTTGGAAAACTCCGATGGTATTGGCTTGCTGCAATAATTTGAATGTTGGCTTGTTATTTAAGGGTATCTCTTCAATATTCAACGATCTGCCAGTTGTTGCATCGACAATATTCAATGTATCTTCAATAATAGTAAGGTTTTTTAGGCCCAGAAAGTCCATTTTCAGCAAACCCAGAGCTTCAATTGGGTTCATGGGATATTGGGTGATAATTCCCTTGTCGTCCGGATCCACCTGAAGAGGAACGGTTTTTGTAAGAGGTTCTTTTGTAATGACGACAGCACACGCGTGTGTGGATGTATGGCGGGCGACGCCTTCCAGCTTTTGGGCGATTTGTATCAGACGTTCGGCATCTGCATCTTCATTTATCAGGTCAGAGAGCTCTGAAACCGATTCCAACGCTTCCTGGAGCGTCATGAACATTGGGATTAATTTTGAAATTCTATCGCAATAGCCGTATGACAGGCCCATTACGCGTCCGACGTCGCGAACCGCTGCTTTAGCCCCAAGCGTTCCAAACGTAATGATCTGCGCAACATGGTCCTTGCCGTAGCGCTGTTCAACATACCGCAGAACGTCATCGCGGCGGGCATCTGCAAAATCCGTATCAATATCAGGCATGGATATGCGTTCCGGATTTAGGAACCGCTCAAATAGCAGTTCATATTTTATCGGATCAATGTCCGTAATGTTCGTCAGATAGGCCACAATGGAACCTGCAGCAGAACCGCGGCCCGGCCCGACTGCGATTTTTTGTTTTTTTGCCCAGTTAATGAAGTCCTGAACAATCAAGAAGTACGAGGCAAAACCTGTTCGTTCGATAATATCCAATTCATAATCAAGGCGTTCTGATATTTCAGTTGTGCGTTCTTTATATTTGTTTTGTATTCCTTCGTTACACAGATCGCGAAGACGCTGCTCAGGCGTTACATTTTCTGGAAGATCAAAATGAGGAATTTGTATTTTTCCGAGCTGTATCTCAATATTGATTTCATCTGCAATTTTGAGAGTATTCTCAATGGCGCCCGGGAACTTTGCAAACAGTTCCTGCATTCGTGATGCAGGAGTGAGGGAATAATCTTCGTTCATCATAGTAAGGCGCTCTGTATCTGTCAGCAGTTTTTTTGTCTGAATACATAACAACACGTCCTGTGCTTCGTTGTCTTCCGGAGCGATATAGTGGACGTCGTTTGTCGCGACAAGTGGGAGTCCCAGTTCCTGATGCATTTGAAGCATTGCCTGATTAACGAGTTCCTGCTCAGGCATCGAAGGGTTGTACTGCACTTCCAGATAAAGGTTTTCAGGAAAAATCTGAGAGTATTTAAGTGCTGCCTCCTTTGCCTTGTCATATCCGCCGGTTAAAAATGTTTTTGGTACTTCCCCCGACAAACATGCGGTAAGCGCAATAAGCCCGTCAGCGTGCTGCCGCAAAATATCGATGTCGACGCGCGGTTTGGAATAATAGCCTTCAAGATGGGCATACGAGGTCAGTTGAATCAAGTTTTCGTAGCCGGTTCTATTTTTTGCCAGAAGAACAAGATGGTAAGGCCGAACGCGCGGCTGCATCTCTTTCACGCCGTTTGGAGCAATATAGACCTCCATTCCAATAATTGGTTTAATGCCGTTTTTTTTCGCTTCCTGGAAGAATTCAATAGCGCCGTACATGTTCCCATGGTCCGTAAGAGCAACAGCAGGCATACCTGCTTTTTTTACTGCATGTATCAATTCAGGGATCTTTGGGACCCCGTCTAACAGGGAATAATGGCTATGGACGTGTAAATGGATGAATGACATAACAGTTTTTCTATGATACTATGGTGTGCAGATTGTTAAATGAAAACTATGCCAAATAAGCAAACCAAAAAAATGACAAAAAAGCAATGGTCCTTCGATGTTATGATGGTGCCATACATTCTAATTGTGCTGACCGTTATTTTGGTCGGGGCATCCCTGTCGATGCAGAAATTGCAGTTTGAGAAGACCACCCCAAAGAATACGTTCCAGGCGGTATTTCTCGTAAACGGGCAGGTCTATTTCGGCCATCTTGATTCGTTGAGCAGAAATTATTTTCAATTGACCGACGTCTATTATCTTCAGCAGCAGGAGCAACTTACAGATGACGCAAAAAATGGAGAAAAGGAGACTTCAATTAAGGTCATACGTTTAGGAGAAGAGATACATCAACCGGAGAATACGATAGTCATTCGCAAAGAACACGTGCTGTTCTGGGAAAATTTGCGAACTGATTCCCAGATCATAGACGCCATTAACCAATATTAATAAATTTGAAAACCGCCAATCTTGAGTGGCGGTTTTTTTATACCTTATTTTTTACTGGAGCGTTTTTTGTCCTTCCGGTCTTTAACAAAATCTACAACTGACCCGACCTCATTGGCAATAAAGGATATTGCCTGAGCTGAAGACATGACTTTATCCTTAATTGTTGAGAGAGCCTCTTCAAACTCAGCTATTTTTTCGCGAATTTCTGTAATGACTTCATTGCCCTGTTTTAACATCTGAGCGAGATAAAACATAATCCACACAAGGAACCCGGTAAAGACCAGGATGCAGAGCGAGATCACGCCATACATGACGTCAACTGATGTATCAAACATAGTTATTTGTTCAATTTTTATTTTATATATAGGAGCATAATAGCATAATTGAACTGTGCGGGCAAGAATGGTACACTGGTGGCATGGAACAGCCACCACAGCAGCCGGATCAATTATCCCAAGGCAGCTTAAGCCGGGGATATTGGATTGCAACGCATCGGAGCCAGATCAAAATGGCGGGAACCGTAGCGTTAGCAGTCGTTGCAGGCGCATCAGTGCTTGTGTTTTTGATTATTACGATTAATTGGCTAACGCATATCGGCCAGACAAACGAAATTGAGGCGGGATTGTCGCAGTCTGTCATATCATATGGGCAAGTCGAAAAGCCGCTGAATCCTGTCGTTGTGAAGTCAACTGCCGTCAGGCGAGATGATTCAAGTATTGATATCGCAGTTCATGTGCGCAATCCCAATGAAACATGGTCGGCAACAAGCCTTGATTATGAAATTTTAGCCGGTGGCGTTTCTGCGGGCAGGGAAACAATCACAATGGCCCCAATGCAGGAAAAATACCTGGTGCGCAGCGGAGTTCCGTTCACCGGCAGTTCAGTGCCTACAGTCAGCGCGGTATTGCAGTCATCAAGCTGGATAAAAACGGCAGATCTTGAAGTCCTGCCGGTTGATGCGTGGGAATTTATTCAGCCGAGTTTTCGTTATATAGACGGCACTGATGCAAGTGTTTTTAAGAGTGAGTTGAGTTTTACGCTTAGGAATAAAAGCGTCTATGGTTTTAGAGAGCCGCAGGTTGTGGTGCTTATGGTTGATGACTCCAATAATATTGAGGCCATAGCAAGCGTGGTTGTTGATATGATTGGCTCGCTGGAAACAAAAGAAATGGTTTTTCGATGGCCGATGAAACTGGAGCGGTCACTTTCGCCTCTTATCTACGTAAACGTTGACAAAATAACGGAGGAGCGTATCATCAGGTAGCTTTAAAAGCCGATTATGAAGCTACGGCTGCCTCGAATATCTGAACGATTTGGATTTGTTGATTGGTGGATTATAGCGCCAATTCTTTTTTTGATTTGCATCGGCCTGGTGATGCAGTACAGCATCGGTACGAACCTGGAAATATCTACATTGTCGCCGTTTTTTGACCAGTTGACGTATGTTGCCATCGGCGTGGCCGCGTTTGTTATTTTTTCTTTTATTGACCATAGAACCATCAAGGGACATGCTGCTATCTATTTCCTTTTTGCATCCGCATTACTGGTTGGCGTGCTTATTTTTGGCGTTACCATTAAAGGCACCACCGGCTGGTTTGTTTTAGCGGGATATTCGCTTCAACCGGTCGAGATAGCAAAAATTCTTTTTATCCTTTTTATCGCGGCGTATTTTGAACGAAGTCCCGAGCAGATGAGTACCTACCGGTATTTTATCATCAGCGGCATTTCCGCTTCTGTCCTTGTCGGATTGGTGGTATTGCAGCCTGACCTTGGGTCTGCGCTGATACTATTTGTATTATGGTTTTCATTTGCCATCCTGCTCCGCGCGCCAAAATTGGGTCTTGTCGCTGTGGCAGTAATGGCCGTTGGAATATTTCTTGTCGGATGGTTTTTCCTTTTTGAGGATTATCAAAAAGACAGGCTGTCAACATTTATCAATCCGGAGGCGGATCCAATGGGTACAGGCTATAATATTACGCAATCGATTGTTGCCATCGGGTCAGGGTCTTTTTGGGGCAGAGGTTTGGGGCTGGGAACGCAAAGTCAGCTGCATTTTCTCCCTGAAGTCACATCTGACTTCATATTTGCGGCTATTGCGGAGGAGCTCGGGTTTATAAGCGTATTGGGAATCCTCGGCTCGATAGGAATGATACTGTTTCGTCTGTGGGTTTATATGTCACGCACAAAGGATATGTATGTTTTTCTGTTTTGCTTTGGCGTTTTTGTCTATTTTCTGTCCCAAAGTTTCTTGGTTCTCGGGATGAATATGGGTTTATTGCCGGTGACAGGGGTGCCATTGCCGCTTGTGAGCGCCGGCGGAACGTCTATGGTAATAACGCTGTTGGCGTTTGGAATCGTCCATCGAATGGGGCTAGTATCCAGGAATTGACAGGAACAGTCGATTATCTTATAATGCTCCAGAATGCAATTCTGATAATTGGCCGAAAATGAATAAAAAAAGCCACGTTACGAGCACGTGCCCGTTATGCGGTCAATCAATCAATGTTGAAGCAGCGCAACGAGTGCGTTCTGCTAGGGATGTTTCGTTAGATCATATTGAATGCCCGAGCTGCAATGGAGGTGTCGTCCTTCTGACAATAACCAAGCATGGCATGATAACAGCGATTGGGTTAGCAACCGATATGCAAAAACCCGAACTTGAGCGCTTTATCAGTGAGGCTGGAATTTTGGAAGATGACATTATTGCTATACACGAAGCAATCAGCACGCGTTCACTTATTGAGAATCTTAAAGCACGTAAGTAAACTAGTCATACTATTATGAGCGAAGCAATTACACTAAAAGCAGTTACGCGGGAAGATAAGGGACGAGCTGGAGCGGGAAAAGTGAGGGAAGGCGGAATGATCCCGGCAATTGTCTACGGCAAAGATAAAGTGACAACGCCGTTATCCGTTAATGCGTTGGATTTTGAAAGGGTACTGGACCAGGCAGGGGAAAGTACGCTTATTGATTTAGTTATAGATGATTCGGATTCTGTGAAGGTCTTGGTTCATGATCTTCAACGACATCCTGTTGAGCATTCGTATAGGCATATTGATTTTTATATCGTCAATATGGATGAGGAACTGACTGCTGAAGTTGAGATACTATTTGAAGGCATTGCGCCGGCTGAAAAGGAACTCGGTGGCATCATCGTAAAAACGATTTCAGAGCTAGAGGTGAAGTGTTTGCCGAAAGATTTGCCGCATCATATTGTCGTTGACCTTACGTCTCTTGCGACATTTGATGATGATATCCGCGTTCGCGATCTTCCTGTATTGGAGGGAGTTGAATACCTGCAGGCGCCGGACTCAACCGTTGTTTCCGTTGCTGAGCCGAGAAGCGAGGAGGAATTGAAAGCGCTTGAAGAAGATGTTGTTGAAGATATCTCTGATGTTGAAGTTGAAGGAAAGAAAGAAACCGATGAGGAAGGTGAGACGGAAGAAACTGAAGCAGGGGAAGAGAAGAAAGAAGGAGAAGGCGAGAAAGACGCTAAGAAAGAATAAGAGGAGGAGCATGGGGAAGCCGCCACTGTCCATTAGGATTAAAGATAGCCTTTGGGCAATTAAAGAAAGCAAGAAAGCCCAGGTTTGGCTGGTAGTTGCCGCAATTGGGTTGTTGGTTGTTATTGTTGTTGTCTCTATCTATATCGTCAACAGATCCCATTCAAGCGAGGCAAACGGATCCGGCGATACCGTAAATATCGATCTGAGCGGCAATGATACGGACGAGGATGTTTTAACGAGGCGTATTGACGGCGTGCCGACACCAAGAGGCTATGAAAATGTCCTGCCGATAGCGATCATGATTGAGAATCTTGTCACCGTGCGTCCGCAAACGGGGTTGCAGAGTGCCAGTGTTGTGTATGAAGCGCTGGCGGAAGGCGGAATAACCAGATTTATGGCACTGTATGCAACAAACGAAAATCTTACCGTTATCGGTCCGGTGCGGTCAGCGCGTCACTATTTTGTTGATTGGGCAGAGGAGTACCGTGGGGTTTATATGCATGCGGGCGGCAGTCCGCAGGCGCTTGGCCAGTTAATCGACAACTCGTATCTTCTGGACAATGTCAATCAGGTCGGTGGGGATCATGCGTATTTTTGGCGTGATGAATCAATAGCGGCACCGCACAATTTATTCACGTCGTCCGAAATGATCGGATACATGCTCCGGGATTTTGAACTGGAAGAAGGAGAGGGCACCTTTAACCCATGGTTATTTGAATCAGCCATAGTATTGAATGACAGGCCGTTGAATGCTCCTGATATTGTTATCCCATTTTCTACCCAGAGTTATGAGGTTCGGTATGCATATGATAGGGATGCGAATCAATACCTGCGGTTTAACGGGAACGAACCTCATAACGATACGGCAACCGGCCAGCAAATTCATGTGACCAATGTTCTTATACAGTACGTGCCGACAACACTCATGGAAGAATCAACCGGTCGTCTGGATATGGAAACAATCGGTGAAGGAGCTATTGATTTATTCAAAAATGGTGAACGGATTCAGGGTCGATGGATAAAGGAATATCACTCTCAAAGAACCCGTTTTATTACGGATAGCGGAGAGGAGATGACGTTTACGCCC
Organism: Candidatus Kerfeldbacteria bacterium; assembly: GCA_043813585.1. Lineage (GTDB taxonomy): Bacteria > Patescibacteriota > Patescibacteriia > UBA9570 > XYC2-FULL-38-9 > JBDRKW01. Next base: position 159,837 of record JBDRKW010000020.1, on the reverse strand, counting down.
GGAAATACATGGATAGAGATACTTCCCGATGATCGTTCGGTAGAGTATAATTAGCCCATGAGCGGCAAGAAAAAAACGGAGAAAAGCACAGGCCTGCACAGTCAAGACTTTATGAAGAAGTACCATTCACCGCTTTCGAAGATAAGTGCTTTTTTGGGACTCGGACTGATATCATTCGGCGGCTATACGCTTGTTGCCGTAGCAGTGACAAATCAATCTTTTTTTGATGCACGCGAACTGCTAAAATCGGCAATATATGATATGCCGACGGTTATCCAGCGGGTAAAGGAAGAAATTGTTCAAGATGAATTACCCCGCCGCATTGACGGTGTCGTCGTTCCTGCGGAACTATCAAACCCAGTATTGTCGTGTGTCATGATTGAAAACGCCGCATTCGGAGGCGTGCGGCCGCAGTCGGGCCTCCAAGCGGCATCTGTGGTTTATGAAGTGATTGTTGAGGGCGGTATAACGCGGTTTATGGCTGTGTATGCAGATGGGGCAAACGTGGCAGTAGGCCCGGTTCGATCGGCGCGCGACACGTATCTGGAATTTGTCAGCGAGCTTGAGTGCGCGTATTCGCACGCAGGAGGCAGTTATACGGCAATGCTGGCGTTGCAGCGTTTTGGTCTGCGCGATATCGATGCGTTGCGGGAATCAACTTATTTTTGGCGGGATTCATCAAAAGAGGCGCCCCATAATCTATTCACGTCAACAGAGGACTTAACACGGGCGAATGTTGATCATCGGTGGGCAAATGAAGAACAGCCGCAATATTACCCTTGGAAGTTTCAGGATCCGCTTGACGAGATAGATGCGCAAGCCGGAGGAAAGGCAATGACCGGCATTTCAATCGCATTTGGGGGGTCTTATAACGTGGAGTACCGGTACGATCGGGAAGCAAACAGTTATCTGCGGAGCAACGCAGGGGTGGCGCATACTGACGCCAATACGGGAGGTCCTATTCATGTGAGCAATATTGTCATCCAGCATGTTGGCGAGGGCATATCGATCGAGGGGAAGGGCAGGATTAATTGGCCTGTTACCGGGGAAGGCATAGTAGAGATATTTCACGATGGCCGGCTTTATACTGGGACGTGGAAGAAGGAAACGCGGCAAGATCGTACGCGTTTTTTTGACCATAATGGCCGTGAAATTCCTCTTTTGCGAGGGAATATTTGGATAGCGTTCGTACCGGATTACATACCAGTTGAAATTGAATAATATGAACCGTGTCGCCAGCATCATTATAGTGGCCGTGCTCGCAATATGCTTGCCTCTTGCGGCCATATGTGTACGTTTAGAGACGTATGTACTGGATCCCGGGCCGTTGCTTCAAACGCTACAGAATAACAATGCCTACTCAAAGGCGGTACCGCTTTTGATTGCGCAGGCCATTCCGGAAGAGGCTGTACAACATTCACCGTTTTCATTTTTAGACCATAACGAGGTCACAGCGCTGCTTGCGTTTACATTTCATCCGGATTGGCTGCGGCCTGAATTTGAACGCCTCGTCAGTGAGATTTTTTCATTGCAAAACAAGGAAATGACGTTGCGCGACGTTGATTTGGTCATAAACGTGGCAGAGCCGAAGGAGCGCTTTACGAAATACGTTCAGGTCCTTCTTGATGAATATTCTTTTGATGTTGGAGAGCTGCCGCCCTGCGTTGATGAGGGGATAGAAGATCTTATCCATATGTACGAAGAACTTGATACGCAAGGCGACTATGCGCTTGATTTTCGCACTCTGGGCTGTTGGCCTGAGGATGTTCTGGGGCCCGCGAGTCAGTTTTATATTTTAGAGGGCGATTTACCGATAACGCCCAAATTCATTGTTGATCAATTTCCTGATACCATAAATCTCTTGAAATTGGTATTGCAGGATGAATTGCATGTTGCCGTGATTGCCGAGGAAAATTCACTTCAGGCTCTTGCTGGTCCGTTGTCCGATGAAGAATATGAAAAAATCAAGCGTTATGAAACGAATATAGACAATATTCAACTGGGCCTTACTATTTTTAGGATTGTAACACTTCTATTGATTATTATTTGCGGATTATGTTTGGGGCTTCTGGCAATTCTGCATCGCAGGTCGCTTCAAGCTGCAATGCTGTGGCTCGGGATTGGATTGTTATCTTCCGGAATCCTGACTGCATTATGTGGAATTCTATTGTGGTTACTGGCACTCGCGAGGTTTGAATTGTTGCTCGGAGGAGCGGATATTTCTGAAGAATTTATTGAACTAATAACACCGCTATTCAGCGACTATATCGGCAGTCTGTTTACAGGCATCGGCTTGATTGGCGCGATTGCAATCCTCGCAGCCATCCTTTCATTCGTTACGTTGGCTATCATTAAGAATAGGAAGTCGTAGTATGAATGTGAAGCAGCATGCTGCTGGGGCGATTGCGCTGTTGATTGGTACTGCCATCGGAGCCGGAATATTTGGGATACCGTACGTTGTCGCACAATCCGGAGTTGTTTTTGGACTGATGCATATTTTGTTACTGGCGCTTGTATCGGTCGTGACGCTTCTTGCCTATGCAACTGTCGTATTGCGGACAACGGGGATACATCAGTTTCCGGGCTATGCCAGGCAATATCTTGGACGCGCCGGGCAGATTGTAGCGTTTTTGTCCCTGATTTTTGGAATGTATGCGGCGCTTGTAGCGTACACAGTTGAAACAGGCCATTTTCTATTTATAGTTTTTCAGCCGTACTTTGGCGGGTCAGAACTTATTTACGCATTAATCTTTTGGGGCGTCGGGACGGCCGTCATCTTTACAGGATTAGGACTTGTGACTCGTTTTGAACAGGTCATTGTCATTTCTATCGTGTTCGTAATTGTATTGTTGGCCGTGATTGGCATTCCGCACATTGAAACTGCGGAGCTGCTGCGATTTAACGGATTGGAAGCGTTTCTGCCGTATGGCGTCATACTGTTTGCATTTGGTGCGGCAAGCAGTATCCCAGAAATCCGGCGTTATCTTGTAAAGCGCCATGCGTTGCATGCAATGCCGAAAGTGATTTGGATCGGAATGGGCGTGACCGCTGCAATATATGCGATTTTTGCTGTTATTGTGGTTGGTATCAGCGGTCTCGAGACCACGGAAAGCGCCGTGGTCGGACTCGGCAGCGAGTTTGGCTCCGTTATCATCTGGATTGGCGCTGTATTCGGCATTTTGGCAATGGGCAGTTCATTTCTCATCATCGGACTTGCATTAAAACAGATGTACCAGTATGATTTTGGACGGTCCAAAATAACTGCGCTTACTCTCGCTTTGGGAATTCCGCTTATTATCTATTTAATGGACCTGGCATCATTTGTCGAAATTCTCAGCATCGCGGGAGCAATTACAGGCGGTTTCCAGGGTATTATCATATGGCAAATGCTGCGAAAGACACAAGCGATGCCCGCACAACGGAAGCCGGAATACACGTTCAACGTATCGCCTTGGGCAATCTGGACTGTACAAATCATTTTCGTGCTCGGCATTGTTTATGAATGCCTGATTTTGACGGGTCTCATTACATTATGAAACTGACATCCTATCAAAAATATAGATTCTTGGAGATTATCCCCGGCGCCATAACCTGGACAACGCTTATTTTGGTGCTGTTGCTTTCGTTTCTCGCGCCCGTGTTAATGGTGTATGTCGCCATTATTGTCGATTTTTATTGGCTGCTTCGGGTGGCCTATTTTGTGATTTATGTCACCTCCTCATGGAGGCAATTTAGGAAAAGCCAAAAGGTCGATTGGTTTGCAAAAGTGCAGCAGCATGAGCGGTGGCAAGAAATAGTCCACCTGGTGTTTTTACCCATGGTAGATGAGGACATTCATGTCATTAGGAATACGATCGAGGCTCTCAAGAATTCGACATATCCGACCGATAAGATTATTCCGATTCTGGCGGGGGAAGAGCGAAACGAGAAATATTTCAAAAGCGTTGCCGACCAAATCCGCAACGAATATGAAGGAGTCTTTTATGACATCATCGTCACTGTTCATCCGGCTGATATTCCGGGAGAAGTTGCTGCAAAAGGAGCAAATCTTCACTGGTCCGGCCACCGGGTTAAGGAGTATGTTGATGCGAAAGGATGGAAATACGAGAATTGCATTGTGTCGTCATTTGATGTTGATACGGTCGTGGACCCGAAATATTTTGCTTATTTGACGAATGCATATTTGGAACATCCTAATCCAACGCGGTCGAGTTATCAGCCGCTTGCTTTGTATAATAATAATGTCTGGGAATCCCCATCTTTCACCAGAGTTGTTGCCAATTCCACCACATTTTGGCTTATGGCGGAACTCGCACGCCCGAAACCGCTATGGACATTCTCTTCACATGCAATGAGCTTCAAAGCACTTGTTGATGTAGGTTTTTGGCAGAGCGATATTGTTACAGAGGATTCCAGAATTTTCTTGCAGTGCTTTATCCATTACGACGGTGATTACGAGGTAACGCCCATGTATATCGCGGTCTCGATGGATACCGCTCATGCCGGCAAGCTTTGGGATACGGTAAAAAATCTCTATAAACAGCAGCGGCGTTGGGCGTGGGGGATTGAGCACTTTCCGTATATGATATGGCATTTTTGGAAGTATAAAAAAATCGGCCGTCACAAATGGAATTTGGTGTTTAATCTATCGGAGGGCATGTGGTCCTGGGCAACAGCACCTCTTCTGATCATGATTCTTGGGTATTTGCCGCTATGGATGGCCGGAGACGTCGAAAAAGCCACTGTCATTGCTCAAAACGCCCCATATGTGCTCCAATGGCTTATGACTTTTGCAATGGTAGGAATATTTATTTCTGCGATATTGAACGTATTCCTGCTGCCGTCAAAAATACCAGGAAATAAATTTTTGAAAATAGGAGTGATTATGGTTCAATGGATATTGCTACCCCTGACCCTTATTTTATTCGGGTCATTCTCAGCAATTGATGCGCAGACCCATCTGATGACAGGTCGCTACCTCGGGTTTTATACGACAAAAAAAGTGCGTAAGATCAATAAGACATAGCTACTGCAGTGGCGGTAGTTGACAATCAGGATTTCCGAGAATGAATGCCTCAAAGGGCATTTCTTTCTTACCTTCGGGTTTAACCCTCGTGATCGAAAGTTTGCCTTCCCCGTCAAGATGAGCTGCTGTAATTTTTATCCGTCTATTGTTGCAAAATGTAAAGGCGCCAGGCCATGAACTGAACGCCCGAATATGCTGATCGATTTCTTTGGGTGTTGCGTTCCAGTCAATTTCTCCGTCATTTTTCGTAATGAGTGAACAGTACGTAGCGCGTTTATTGTCTTGAGGTACCGGCGTTATATCGCCTGTAATATATCTTGGCAGAGTTTCTACCAGCAAGTCGGCGCCAATATTCATCAGGCGATCATGCAGAGAGCCCGACGTTTCAGTTGCGTCCAGCAGAATACGTTTCGATGACAAGATTGGGCCGGTATCCATCCCTTTGTCCATAACCATTATCGTAACGCCGCTTTCTTGGAATCCCTGTGCAATAGCCGCCTGTATGGGGGAAGCGCCACGTAGCATGGGAAGCAGTGATCCATGCACATTCACGAAACCGTGCTTTGGCATTGTAAGCAGTCCGGACGGAATAATTTTTCCATACGCAACCACAACCGCCACATCCGGGCTATATTTTTTTATGATCTCTTCAAGTTCTTGGCGCCCTTCCGAGTTTTTCTTTATCAAATCCGGCTGTGCGACAGGAATGCCAAGTTCAATTGCCTTGGTCTTCACAGGCGGCGGCGTAATTACTTGCGATCGTCCTACCGGTTTGTCCGGTTGCGTGACGCAATAGACAACATCAAATGATGACGCGCATTGTTCCAGGGTTGGTACTGCAAAATCCGGCGTACCAAAGAAAAGTATCTTCATTGCTATACGAAATTGCCAGTTTGGGTTGCTTCGTAAACAGACGAAGCCCGGTCGATAAATAAAATTCCGTCCAAATGGTCGATTTCGTGCTGGAGAATCCTTGCAAACATTCCTTTTGCTTTGATATCAACAGGTTTACCCGTACGGCCGAGTGCCTTAATTCTTGCTTTTACCGGACGCTCAACAAGACCATTTTTGCCGGGAACAGAAAGACAGCCCTCCTCAACCGTGCTTACTCTACTGCCGGTTGACGCAATGCGCGGATTAACGAGTATCAGGTGATCTTCTGACGATGTATATTCTTTTGACACAACAATAATGCGTTTTGTTACGCCGACCTGGGGTGAGGCGATTCCAATCCCGTCCGCTTCCAGCATGGCGGATATAAGCGCGTCGAAAAACGGCGTCAATTCGCCCGACGTTATTTCTGATTCCCGGACGTCCTGTGATTTCTCGCGGACTTCGGGATCTTTATCTACTGTGTGAATTCGATATTGCATAGTCTTAGTGTATGAAATAGCATCAAAACAGGCTTTTGTCAATCCTACTGGCGATCGACAATGTCGCGTTGATCCAGCTTGTCAGCGGATAGGGGACCGGTAACTATCCGGACTGATTTTGTTTGTATATTTCGGATAGTAAATAGTTCCTCATACGGAGGCAGTTTGAGCATTTCCCTCGTAGCAAGCTCATAATCGGCAAACCGATCTACAGCATTTTCGATAGCAGCACGAATAACAGGGTTGTTAGGGGAATGCGTCTGAAGGATGGTCGGAATGTTGTACTGAAACAGGCGGCTGAGCAGTTGAAATACGCGTTCGCTTGATTGAAAATGCGGATAGATGAGAAGATGGTCCACAGAAAGAATGCCGATGCCATCGAGCGATTTCATCTGTAGCGCACGAAATACTTTCTCTGTTCCTATGATGATATCGCTGTTTTTAATCTGTTGCGGCGTTAATTCGTTACCGTCCCGGTCATTATCAAGGCGCAAAACAGAACGGTCTGGAAAAAGTTCATTGATTTCTTTCTCCAGCTGAGCAGTGCCTTTGCCGGAAAGACGAATGTTTTTGCTATTGCATGAAGGGCATGTTTGTTGGACATTATTTAATAGGGCGGAGCATTTCAGGCAGATTGCATTGGAATAGCTTCCGGTCCTGTTGAGAAAGAGGAATATATTTTTCGAGTTGCGAATCATATCCAGCAGATCTTCGGAAAACCATGAATAGTTCTTATTCTCGTATTCCTTTTCCATATCAACGGTTTGGATGTGCGCGCCGCTCCATTGATTGCGTATATCATTGAGAATGCATTTTTTGTTTTTTACATCCAGCAGCGTATGAATTGACGGCGATTGACTGGACCGAACAAGCGTGAACGGTTGCAACGAATTTTTTTTCATCAACGCCCGTGTCTGCAGGAGAACATCGCGGATATGATACCGCGGATTTTGATCATACTGCTTATGGGAACGGGCTTCTTCCTGATCTAGAATAATTGTCGTAAAAAGATGAAGCGGCAAGAAAGCCAATTTTTTCGTGCCTACAACGACCAAATCTTTTTTTTGCTGCAGTAATTCATACAATTCATGTAATTGAGAAGGCGAGGGGTCGCTGTCGATAATAATATGATTTGTCCCCACAAGCGCTGGTTTCATTTCGACGCAGTCTAAATACTCAGGGACGACGATAAGCGTATGACCGATGCTGTTTTCATGAATACCCGCGTATGCTTCTATGAGCGATGTCCTATTATTGCCGAGAAGCAGCGTATCGGAACCATCCTGAATGAGGACTTTATTGGATTTTTTTCGTGACGCCGCAGCGTTAATTTCTATTGTTTCTTTTCGAGGACGCTTTAACAATTGAAATTGTACTGTTTTTAAAGCCAGCGGCAGGGAAACATAATAGTATGAAGAAAACCAGGCAAGCAGCTCCCGGCGGTAGTTCGGAAGCCATAGATCCGCATCGACGATATCAAGTATCGGTTTTATTTTTTTAAACGTGGACGTGCGTGTTATCCCAACTACAACTCCAAAGACTGTCTTGGAGCGAAATTCAATCCAGACAAGAAACCCCGGATGCACCTCCAGTTCGTCAGGAATTTCATAGTCAAATGTGTCCTTACCCCGCAGCGTACGGACATATGGCACGACTGATGCGATCATGCTATTTAATAACGAAGTTTGCCACTAATTGACCGAATCCGTATGTTTGTTCGTACGAAAGCACTTCCGGAGAGATATTTACCTTAGCTATGATGCCGAGCATTACTGACAAAGGAATAACTATATCCGCGTCCGTCTCTTTAAGAATCCCATTGTTGAGGCGGAGTATCTCTTCGCGCCGATTTTCTTTCAAGCACTCAAGACACATTGAATCAAATGTTTTCTTCTCATGTTCGGCCTTTGCAGAGTCAGAGGACAGGTGTCCAGTCGCGAACACGGCTACCCGTTTGTTTGTTTGCATAATTTGATCTGCCAAAAATTCGCCGAATAGGTAGTGCTCTTGTAATGAAAAGTCAGCTGTCGACATGACAACGACCTTCGTGCTTTCCAGATGGGACATCAAATAACTTAAAGGACCTGCAACTTCCGGCACAACCGACGGTTCTGCGATAATAGTTAGCGGCACTTCCAAGTCTTTTGTGTCAATTTTACCCTTGATACTTGCCATGAACTCCACATCACAGGTATACGTGGCATCTGAGGGCATATCAGTCATGCCTTCCGGCCATTTCGGAGCCACTGTTCCCGAAATGTTCATATTGATCAGATCAGGAACTATGGAGCCGTGCGAAGTGAGGATGACGATCGTATCCGGCTTCATGAAATATAGCTCGCCTTCAAGCTCCTTGATTGACTGGGCAGTCGGTGAAAGTTCAACATTGCCCGGCATTGCCAGCTCTTTAGCAATTTCCGGATGATTTGGGACGACCGCTGAAAAAATTAGTGGCATACGTGTATATTATTTTTTCTTCTTTGACGTTTTTAGGCGTACGAATTTGCCCTGTGAGTGCAGATCAAGAGCGGTATCCGGAACCATTATAATATTTCCTGCCTGGTAACCGAGACCATCAAACGCCTTTTTTGATTTGAACGGCCTCTTCCGTCCGTTGGCAATGACGTAAACAGAGTTGGAATTAGGCGAAGTGACAATTGTTCCATCTTTAAGCTTCAATGGTTGGCCTTGCTTATACTCATTAAGCTCTTCCGGACTGAGAGGCGCAGGAGTTTGAGAAGGGAAGTTGTTATCAAGAATTGCCTTGTCCCAGACATCGTGCCTCTTTCCGTTTGGATCAACCCATGTTATCGCCCCGGTCTGTGAGTTTTGCACTAACGCCCCGGTAGGCCGCGTTGAATTTGAAGTGATTAGTTGCCCATTTGGTATCTTGTCGATATCAGCAGCGTTCACATCTACTATTTCTTCCGGATTGAATCCTATGCTTCTAAATACTTCAGACGATGTGATGCCGCGCTTATAGCCGTCAACATACAGAAATACGGTTCCTTCCGGGCTGCGCAATAATGAATAGTTTGGGAATTGAATTGCTACGCCGTCAGGATATTGTTCGCCAACAAACAAAGGAACCTGAATGATGTCACCGAAATCATAGTTGGAAACGAGCGCGCTTATTGATGTGAACGGCCTTTTTTTACCGTCCTGAATCAGGTAGACGGTACCGTTGACCTGCAATAGGCTGCCGTTTGGATAATAGGAGACAAAATTCGGATTCCACTCCTGCCAGAGCTTCTGAAACGCCGAATTGCAGCCAAACCGGCTGTCTCCGCCTCCGTATGCGCCTACGCATGGGTTGTACGTATACAGCGCAGCTGTCGCATCATTTGTCGGCGTGACGCTGATGCCGTCGATCGTCGTTTTCGTCAGCCCCGGGCCCCATCCGGAAATGGTATGGCCTTTGCTTTCCAGATCGGATAAGTAGCTTTCCCTAAACTGTGCTGCAGCAGAATGAATTTGATTTGTTATTCCGCGGTATGGGGCGGCAACAGATTCAGAACAGCTGTCGCAGCGGCCGTACCCGAGCAGCCAGTTTTCGATTGCATAACTCATTGTCCCTCTGGTAATGGCGCTTGATTCTTTTTGCGCCATAACGAGGAACATCATCGGGTTCAAGTCATACTTACGGGAAGCATTTTTAATAATTTCAGAAACCAATTTCGTTTTCCCGGTTCGGCTTGTCGTCATATAGCCAGCGAGTACGGATCCTTTTTCCCTCAGAAATGCTTCAATGCCACCGGCAGTCAGATAACTGTCATTCGTCATCTGATAGTTGGTAATCAGCGTGTTTTTATCAAAACTAAATGCATGCGCAGGATATGGCGCAATGAAAATAAGCGCAGTTAGAAGTATGAGCGGTAAAATCCTAAAAAATGACATATTTCCGTGTCTTAAGTGTTAGAACTATAGCAAGTTTGTTTGATTAAATCAACAGAGGCTGTATGATGGTTCCAGCTATGAATACAGAAAAACGCATTAGTATTTTTGGGATCCCCATTGATAATGTTTCGTTACCCGGAGCAATGGATAGGATCAATAAATGGATTGTGGACAGTGACTGCATGAAGCTCATTATCACGCCAAACCCTGAGATTTTGTTGCATGCGCGGAACCATCCGGACTTTGCGGCGGTTCTTTCAAAGGCAGACCTCTCTGTTGCGGATGGATTTGGAATTCGGCTGTTCAGCCGCATAACAAATACCGTTCGCGGTGTTGATGTGGCAGGGCATCTTATGGATATCGCACATGCAAAAAAATTGTCGGTTCATTGCGTTATCAGAAAGGATGGACTTTCAGGTGAACAGGATATTATAGCTGCAATGAAAACCCGATGGCCCGATGCGGTTGTTTCTGCGCATTCCATAATGAAGGATCAATGGCTTAACGATCCGCCGACGGGAATATCGGCAGATCTGCTGTTGGTTGGGCTTGGTTTTCCCGAGCAGGAACTCTGGCTAGGTAAGCATTTGGATTCGGCGGGCCCTTCGGCTGTGGGGATTGGAGTTGGAGGGACGTTTGATTTCTGGTCGGGAACGGCAACGCGCGCGCCACGATGGATTCAAGCCGTTCATCTCGAATGGTTATGGCGCCTGCTGCAGCAGCCCAACCGGATAATCCGAATTGTTAATGCCGTTGTTGTGTTTCCGATTTCACTTCTGCTTTTTCGAGGCTTGCGTAGAAAGGAATAAATCTGTACCCTTTTCATATGATTTCAGAGACAGTCAGAACACGCTTTGCACCATCGCCAACCGGTGAACCGCATATCGGCAATATTAGGTCGGCACTCTATGCGTATCTTTGGGCGCGCAAAAATGGAGGATCGTTTATTTTGCGCATTGAAGATACTGACGCTGCCAGAACAGTTAAGGGCAGCCTTGATGCCATCCTCGACGGCCTGACCTGGCTTGGCATTGATTGGGACGAAGGACCGATTAAAGGCGGCGATTACGGTCCGTATATTCAAAGTGAACGCATAGATATATACAAGGAGCATATTGATCAGTTAGTCAAAGGAGGGGCAGCGTATTATTGTTTTTGCAGCAAGGAAGAATTAGACGAACTTCGAACAAAGCAACAAGAATGCCACGAAGCGCCTAAATATGATAAGCGTTGCAATAAACTGGCTGAAGATGAAGTTAAAAGGCGCCTGAAGAACGGTGATGAACACACGGTGCGATTATCTGTCCCTGACGAAGGGGAGATTGTTGTTAAAGATCGAGTCCGCGGAGATGTAACATTTAATGCAAAGGATATCGACGATCAGGTATTGTTAAAATCCGACGGCTTTCCGACGTATCATCTGGCAAATGTCGTAGACGACCATCTTATGGGCGTGACGCATATTATCAGGGGAGAGGAGTGGCTGCCGTCCACACCAAAACACATTTTACTGTATCAGGCATTTGGATGGGATGTACCAGAATGGGTGCATTTGTCATTATTTCTTTCCAGTAAAGGGGGGAAGATGAGCAAGAGGCAGGGAGAGATGTCATTACTGTCATTCCGCGACAAAGGGTATCTTCCCGAGGCAATAGTAAATTTTATAGCATTACTTGGATGGAATCCTAAGACGACTGAAGAGTTGTTTACGCTTGAACAGTTGGAACAGCGGTTTGACATTGCTCAAATTAATGCACCGAATCCTGTTTTTGACACAGACAAATTAGATTGGATGAACCAGCAGTACCTGCAAAAATTGGATCGCTATGATATTTTACGACGCATAAAATCATTGAGTGAGATGGAATCCGACTATAGAGGAACGTATGAAGCTTTTCTTCAGTGGTTTGGAGATTTTGATGATAATAAGCAGGAGTCCGTTATCCATTACCTCAAAGAACGTTCAAAAACGCTCTTAGACGTGGCTAATTCGTATGAGATTCTCCATATGCCCGACTACGAAGGGGACAAGCTGATATGGAAAAAATCAGACAAAAATGGTACAATAGAAGCACTGAAAGGGATCTATCAGTTATTGGAGAAGGTTGATAGCAGTGAATATGTTGCTGTAAGTCTGGAAAAGAGTATTCTGGAATGGATTTCCGATAACGGACTTAAGAACGGCGATGTTCTTTGGCCAACGCGGCTAGCGTTATCCGGAATGGAGAAATCACCGCCGCCATTTGAACTGGCCGAGATATTAGGAAAGGAAGAATCACTCAATAGAATCGAGCAGGCGATTGAAAAACTAAAATAGATGAGTCAAACAACGAACATTTGGAGGTACAGCATCATTATCCCGGTCGTGATCGGAGTTGTTTTGGCAGTTCCCGTATTTGCTCGCATTAGTGATGATGAATTTGAAGAGATCGTCCACAATGAAATGAATTCAGATAGCAATATAGTCGAGTTGAACTCTGAAATTGAAAGACGTGCAGCGGAAGTTCGGGAGCTTGAAGAGAAGCGTGCCGTATATGAAAGCAATATTAAGGCGAAACAAAACGAAATACTCACATTGCAAAGCCAGGTGTCATTATTAGACGATAAGATAGAAGAAACGCGCATCGACATCGCCCGTGCCGAGATAGAACTGGATGTATTGCAGCTTGAAATTGAAGTTCTTAAGGAGCAGATTGATGAATCAGAGATAGATATTGATCGGAGTAAAGAGATGATCAGCGATCTATTGCGCAGCATCTATTCCTATGACCAGCACACGACGCTCGAAATTACATTTGGCAACGGCACGCTTTCGGAGTTCTTCTCAGACATGGAATATACGAACTCCGTGCAGAGCAGCATGCAGGATACGCTGGATACGCTTCAGAATGTTCGAACCGAATTAAAGACCCGGCGCTCTGAATTGGGAGAGAAAAAAGCAGAGATAGCGCTGAAAAAGACCAACCTTGAATTAAATGAAGACAACCTGGAAGGGGAGGAAACATTCAAGGCGCAGCTGCTGGCAGAGACGAAGCTGTCTGAAGACAAATTTCAATTACTGCTCGATACTGTTAAGGATGAACAATCAAGTATTGAAGGCCAGATTTCCGCATTAGAGAGCAGCGTACAGGAGAAGATCATCAATATACGCACAGAAGTTCAGGATAGGCTGAATGACGGGGATGATTCAAATGACAGCATTACTGATGAAGAGCAAGATTTGCTTGACGGCGTTGTTCGGTTTGCATGGCCGGTTGATTCGCGGACAATCACTTGCGGTTTTCACTGCCAGGATTATCCGTTTAGGCGGTGGTTTGAACACTCAGGCATGGACGTCGCAACGCCAATGGGTTCAAACGTGTATGCGGCTGCATCAGGGTATGTCGGCATTGCAAGTTTTGACGGCACTTCACGGTATGCTTATATCATGCTTGTGCATGGAAACGGCCTTGCAAGCGTCTACGGGCACGTTAGTTGCGTCACTGTACAGCCAGACCAATACGTCAGTAGGGGACAAATGATCGGATGTAGCGGCGGAATGCCCGGTACTCCCGGTGCAGGATCGTACTCAACTGGTCCTCATCTTCATTTTGAAATACGTGTGAACGGTATTCCTACCAACCCAATGAATTATCTTCAATAGCTTCATTCGCTAGGGAAGTGGTCTTAAGGAAGAATATCAAGTGTCGCACAAGATATGTTTTACGACACTATAGAATAGACAAACAAAGATAGCGGCGAAATGCCGTTATTTTGATATAAACCAGATTATTTTATGTACGCCCTATCAGGTACGCGCAGATCTATATACTGTATATGGTTCAAGTCGTCTACTTGATTATGCATGACGACGTTTGCGTTCTCTAAAATGATCGCAGGTTCAACCGACATATCCATATAGACCTCAAATGTCTTATGTTCTGATGCATGGGCCACAACGCGCAATTCTCGCGCTACTTTCACCAAATCGCACTCAACAGGCACATCGACCGTCTCCCACTCTATTTTTTCAAATGCTTCATCCTGGAGATCATCTTGAGATTCAAATTCTTCACGCTTGATTGATTCGAGCGCATCCAGCGATTCATCTATGGTTAACGCACCGGCCTGGAACTGCTCTTGGATCTCTCGCTTCCTATTCTTAAACTCTTCATTTTCTGAATCCAGAATCTCCTGCTGGAATATTTTTTCTGCCACATATTCCTGTTCGGTACACTCTATCTTGAAAAGGACATAGGAGTCTACTGCAACACCAGTAGCGTCGTAAAATGATTCGTGGATTGCAAGAAGGAAATCAATATATTCCTTTGAAATAATTGCCCACCCCTCCTCCAGCCATGGACGGTTATCATCCCGTATCCTCGGATATGATGTATTCGTATCTGCAAAACTCGCCACCTGCCTTGTAACTATTCCGTTCCGGTCGATTTCATAGAAGTGTTCCGTCTTTGTTTGGTCTTTCGTTACCCATGTAACACTTGGAATGCGTTCCTTTATCGTTATAACGATCTTATTCGGAAAGTCCTTTGAAACTGCAATAGAATCGAACGATGCAGTTGCTTCGTATGTTGTTTCGATATGGCGAATGACACTGTTTGGATTTAGCGTCCAATAGGTGTTGCGCGGCAAGACCCACAGGATCATGGAATTCATATAGCCACTGACAGATGCAGAAACATCTTCCGCATTTAAGAAGGTTAAACCATCAACCTGAACCTCTTCAATAGTGAAACGATTTGATTGAAAGCCAAAATACCAGGCACAGACAATCAACAGGAGTACAATCCCAATGCCTGCCCAGGTGTTTCCGCTCATCCATTCTCGCTTCGGCCTGTTTTTCACTGCCTGCTGTGAAGGAGAGAAAGAACGGGCTGAATACCGGCTGGTCTGGTACTCCCCTTCATTCTTAAAGCGTTGGATGGAGCTCTTTTTCCTGTACGAGCCAAGTATTTTTTTCATCTACAGTATTGTATGATATTCAGGCGTTTGCCGCAATGAGCAGACTTGAAATGTTATCCGATTTCTGGTAGATTTTATGCTTGAATGCATGTATAATCGCGTTATGACTGGTATTCGAAAAAGCATAAAGCTTGATAGCGGAACAATTTCATATATACAGGACGGAGACGGTTCAAATCCGGTCCTTTTTTTGCATGGCTGGGGTGGAGATGCGCTGTCATTCCAGCCGTTGTTCCAAGCGCTGCGAGATGCCGGATCGAAAAGTACCTTTTATGCCCTCGATTTTCCCGGCTTTGGAGAGAGTGCTCCCCCGCCCTCCGCATGGGGTGTAGACGATTATGCAGAATGCGTCGTAAAATATTTAGCGAATATGCACATTTCACGGCCAGAATTAGTCATCCACTCGTTTGGCGGCCGTGTTGCACTTAAATTATTGGCACGCAAAGCGGACATATTCCAGCGTGCAGCTCTCATCGCACCTGCCGGAATAAAACACGAAACAAGGTCGAAAGAAACTATAGGATTTGTTGCTAAAACACTGAAGAAGATTTTAAGCATTGCTCCGTTAAAGCCGTTACTGCCAATTGTGCGATCCCTTGGTTATAAAAGTATTGGCGCGCAGGATTATCTTGCAGCTGAAGGTGTGATGAAAGAATCGTTTTCTCGAGTTGTGGATGAGGATCTAAAAGGTTGTCTATCATCGATTACAGCACCGATCCATATTTTTTGGGGGAAAGACGACACTTATGTACCCTTTTCAGACGGTGAACAGATGCAATCCGCCATGAAGCAGGCACAGTTGACGCTATTTAATGATGGACGCCACGGTATTCATAAGACGCATGCAGCACAAATTGCTCAAGCATTAATCCCCTTTTTAAACAAGTAATATGGATGGTGAATTTCTGACAATATTCATTTTAACGATTCAAATCCTGATCTTCCTGCTGCTCATTGGCCTGAAAAATGTTTATTGGATTTATATCTGGCAACTCAAGGAGTATCGCACCGATCGCATGGTTGATTTTTTGACAACCCGTTCCGGAAAACGTGCGACTCTCAATGTCTGGACGTTTATTGAAATTGCATTTTTAATCATTTGGCTGGTTGCCTACTGGGATAGTGTGTACATCGATATCGCAAACTCGTTGCTGTTCAACACGCTTGTTTATTTATTTTTTGCGTTTTTACTGCTGGAGCTGGTGCGCTACCTTCGCTGGCGGGTATTTCCTACATGGACGTCGAAGGCTATGTTGCTGTCGATTCTCTCACCGCTTATTTCCATTATAATCGCGTATGTCATTGGTATTTACACCGGATCTTTTTTATCGATGATTATTGCGGTTTTGCTCATTCCTTTGACGGCAACGTTTATTGTCCTGCTTTTCCAGCCGCTGGCCTCCGTTCAGAAACAGCGCATTATTCGAAGTGCAAAGGAAAAGCTCGCATCGCTGAGCCCGACAGTCATCGGTATTACAGGTAGTTACGGAAAAACATCAACCAAGCAATTTCTGCAAACCATCCTTGATCAACGGTTTAAAACCATTTCAACGCCCAAGAATGTCAATGTTGATATTGGCGTGGCGCAGACCATACTTAGTTCGCTGACGGATGAACATGAAGTATTTATTGTCGAGATGGGGGCGTATCGCCCGGGTGAAATTGATGCAATTTGCGACCTGACGTCACCGATTATCGGAATTTTAACGGCAATCAATGAGCAGCATCTTGCGTTGTTCGGCAGCCTGGAGGCCATCCGCAATACAAAAGCGGAGCTACTTGCGTCGCTGCCGAAAACAGGCCTTGCAGTTGTAAATAAAGATATTTCTTCATGCGTTGAGGCATCAAAACAAACAGAGGCGAAACTAAAATTGTTTTCTACTCAGGATGTGGCGCATACCTATGCGACAGATATTGAAGTTGAGCCCCACGCAGTTCAATTTATGCTTCACATAGGAAAGCGTTCTGCTGTTGTGCGAACATCACTCCATGGCGAGCAGGTTATCTCCTCTATTCTGGCTGCGGCAACTGCTGCAGATCACCTGGGCATGTCTATTGAGGATATTGCTGAGGGCATTAAAAAACTGAAGCCTGTAGAAGGGACAATGCACTTATTGAACGGTCGAAACCACTTCTACGTGATCGACGACCATTACAATTCGAATCCGGATGGGTTTATGGCGGCTGTAGACTATCTTACCCAGTTCGAGGACAAGAAAAAAATAGTCATCACCCCGGGAATGCAGGAGCTTGGCGTTGAAACGGACAAGCACCATCGAAATGTCGGTACCTATCTTGCCAAGACCGTGGACCAGCTCATTATCACGAAGAAGGATTTTGCAAAACCGCTTCGCGATGCTGCAAAGCAGGGCGGCATGCAGGCAGGCAACATTATCGTGAACGACAGGCCAAAAAAATTGATCAGTAGCGTGTTATCAAATTTTACCTCAGATGATGTCGTGCTTATTGAGGGACGTGTCCAGGATGCGATCTTTTCCTACCTGACCGGCACTGAAAAATAATATCATGCCAGCAAAACGACCAATATCGCCTCATTTATCACCTAACGCGCGCCCTCAGGACGTGAAACGCGCATTGTATTGGCTTATCAACCCGTATCGCTGGTTTATGTGGCGCAAAGGCCGAGCGCTATCTGAACTTGATGATTTGTTCAAGCGCAAATTTTCAGTCTCTTTTGCGCGATCATTCAGCTCGGGCCGGATAGCATTGTATGCATTACTCGATGCGCTTGATCTACAGGAAGGTGATGAGGTGGCAATGCAGTCATTTACCTGTGTTGTAGTGCCGAATGCCATCATTGCTGCCAATGGCAAGCCGGTGTATGTGGATATTGACAATACCTACAACCTTGATCCGGTTGATTTGGAAAAGAAGCTTGACCAGTCGAAGAAGATACGCGCTGTCATCGTGCAGCATACGTTTGGACAGCCGGCGCAGATAGAGCGCATTCAGGAGATTTGCACTTCACACGGCGTTACTCTTATTGAGGATTGCGCACATTCTCTTGGAGCGACTGTTAACGGCATGCTCGTCGGTACATTTGGCCAGGCCGCGATGTTTTCATTCGGACGCGATAAGGTGATTTCAGCGGTGTCCGGCGGGATGGCAATTACAAATGATGCTGAGATCGCGCAGCATCTGAATAACTACTGGCTCGGTTTGCGGTTTCCGTCGCATATTTGGATTAAACAGCGGCTGCTGCATCCCCTGCTCTTTGCTCTGGGAATCCGCTTTTATTACGTCGGTTCGCTTGGGAAGATTATTATTGCTGTTTCAAAAAAAATTCGTTTATTCCCGCTTGTTTTATTTGCAGCAGAAAAAAAGGAAGCGAAGCAGCAAAAGGGCTACCGCCTGCCAAATGCAATGGCAGCTGCGGCAGTGGCACAGATGAGTGTCCTTGAGGAAATGCAGGAACATAGGCAGCGGCTGGCTGACCTCTATGCGAGCAAACTTAATGACGCCCCAGGCATTCAGTTGCCAGTATTTCAGCCGAATGCCAAATCAGCATTGCTGCGCTATACAATCCAAGTAAAACGGCGCAATGAACTTGTTGCCTTTGCGAAGCAACGCGGCATATTGCTGGGTGACTGGTATGACCCGGTTATTGCACCGCCGGGATCGAACATGGAGGCTGTTCATTATGCGAAAGGCAGCTGCTCCGTGGCTGAAGCAGCGGCAAGAACGGTCGTAAATCTGCCGACAAATATACAGACGACTGAGCAGGACGCTCACGATGTGATTGAAACTATTAAAGAATTCTACCAATAGGTATGTCCGACATTATCATTCGAGAATCAGAATCGAAGGAACGCTGGGAACAGTTCCTAATGAGCGTCTCTCGGCCGCCTTTTCTGCAGTCATGGAACATGAAGCAGCTTCACGAGAAAGTTGGTGAGGACCCATATCTTTTTGAGATCCTTAAGGGTGACGATCTCATCGGAGTTGCATTCGCAACGCTCGTGAAAGCTAAGCGGGGCACCTATCTGTTTATGCCCTATGGCCCTGTGTTTAGGCGCGACGAATGGAAGCATCTGAACGAATTCACGACGTACGTGAAAGATTTTGGTAAGAAACTGAACGCAGATTTTCTACGCTCATCGCCGTTTATCATGAACTCACCCGAGAACAAGGAACTCTATCATTCCATTGGGTGGAAAGACGCGCCCATTCACATGCTTGCGGAAAATATCTGGTGGAT
Source organism: Candidatus Kerfeldbacteria bacterium (assembly GCA_043813585.1). GTDB lineage: Bacteria > Patescibacteriota > Patescibacteriia > UBA9570 > XYC2-FULL-38-9 > JBDRKW01. Next base: position 140,363 of record JBDRKW010000020.1, on the reverse strand, counting down.
GGACATATCGGGCACCGAAGATGAACTGATGAAAGGCATGCGAAAAACCATGCGCAATCTTGTTCGTCGCGCAAGCAAGGACGGTGTGGTGATAAAGAAAAGTACCAGTGACGAATCTGTCCAGGCATTTATCGATATTCACCAGGAAACAGTTCAGCGCCATGGATTTGTGCCCTACACAGACGACTATTTTCGCGCTCAGGTGCGTGCATTTGCCACAGACGGTCAAGTGGAGGTATTTATCGGTGAATACGAAAATAAGCCCATTTCTGCGGCCATAATGATGTATTACGGCGATATGGCTTCCTATCATCATGGAGCTTCGTTATCCGAATATAACCGCATTCCCGCCTCATACCTGATTCAATGGGAAGCAATCAAGGAAGCGAAAGAGCGAGGGTGTACGCAGTATAATTTTTGGGGCATCGTTCCCGAATCAAAACAGGTATCCACTTTCCTCAAGCGGAAGCATCCGTGGATAGGACTTTCTAAATTCAAAATGGGATTTGGCGGAAGCCAGCTTGACCTGCTCCACTGCCAGGACTATCCCCTTTCGTGGAAATATACAATGACAAAAGTGATTGAAACTGCACGGCGCATCAAGCGCGGATACTAGCTCTTCAATTCAATTGCCGTCACGCCGAACGTATACGGTTGGAGTGCATCCGGAATAGCGACTGTCCCGTCTTTTTGTTGGAAGTTTTCTATGATTGCAATTGGAACGCGCGATAGCGCTACGGCTGTTCCGTTAAGTGTGTGTACGTATTCCTTCTTTCCGGAACCTGCTTCATATTTGATGTTCAGCCTGCGCGCCTGGTAGTCCGTACAATTTGATGTTGAGGTAACCTCACCCCAGGAATCCTTGAACGGCATCCATGCTTCAATGTCGTATTTTCTGAACGCCGGCCCGCCCAGGTCGCCGGTGCAGCAGTCAACAACGCGATACGGGATTTTCAGTTCCTGCAATATTTCTTCTTCCATCTCCAGCAGATGTTCATGCTGCGCTTCCGAATCTTCCGGTTTGCAAATAATGAACATCTCCACTTTTGTGAATTGGTGGACGCGATATAATCCGCGTGATTCACGGCCGTACGCACCCGCCTCTGTCCTGAAACAGTGCGAGAGGCCGACGATTTTTATCGGCGCATCCAGTTCGCCCTTCTTGAAGATGCGGTCTTTGAAATAGCCGGCAACGGTGATTTCTGATGTTGCAATAAGGGATAAATCCGTCCCTTCAATATTATAGATCTGCTTTTCATCCCCCCTTGGATTGAAGCCTGTACCGCGCAGGATTTCTTGGTATGCAATGTCCGGCGTGATCATCGGAGTGAATCCGTTGGCGCGGCAGCGGTCGAACGCAAATTGCTGGAGTGCAAGGTCCATGACTGCCGCTTCGTTCTTCACAAAGTAAAAGCCAGAACCGGCGACTTCCGAACCGCGGTCAAAATCAAGGATATCGAGCGATTTGCCTAATTCGACATGGTCCTTGATCTCGAAATCAAATTCCGGGATTGCGCCGATCTGTTTGAGTTCTTTATTATCAGCATCATCTTTGCCGACAGGCACGCCCGGATGCGTCAGGTTGGGAACAGCTTCCAGCAGCGGCTGCAATTCTGCGCGAAGTTTTTCGATTTCGGCTTCACTGGCAGCAATTTCCTTTTTCAGTTCCTTGCCGCGCTGAATATGCTCCTTTGCTACCTTTGATTCTTTATCTTCGCTTCCTTTCAGCGCTTCTGCGTTCGTATTTCGTTCCTCACGCAGCTGCTCTACCTGCTGTACATGGCTGCGCAGCTGCTCATCGAGTTCCAGCAGGAGAGAAATATCAACATCAATGTTGCGATGCGTTGCATTCAGCTTCACATCTTCCGCATGGTCGCGAATATATTTAATATCAAGCATTATTGTCTTTGTTATCGTCTTGTTTTGGCCGTAAGAGAGGAAATGTTACGCATTCCCGAATCGGCTTATCCATGAGGAATGAAAACAGCCGCTCGCTCATACCAAATCCGCATGTCGGCGGCATGCCGTATTCCAGCGCCTCCACAAAATCTTCATCATGCATTTGCGCTTCCGTATCCCCGGCTTCCCTCAATTCTGTCTGCTCTTCGAAACGCTGACGCTGATCGATGGGATCGTTCAGCTCTGAATACCCGTTTCCCTGCTCACTGCCGGCGATAATGACCTGAAATCGTTCAACCAATGCCGGATTGTCTTCTTTTCGTTTGGCAAGCGGCGACACTTCAACCGGGTGGTTGACCAGGAACGCGGGTCCGGTGATTGTTTTTCTTACCTGCTTCCATAAAAGATCCATGAGCCTTCCTTTGCCCACGACGCCGTCAGCACTTGAACCGGCGTTGTTGCATGCAGTCCGCAGTTCATTTTCCGTCGCCTGCAACACGTCAAGTTTGTATGCTTTTTTTAACGCGTCAACGTAATCAATGCGGTCCCATTTTTTGGACAAGTCGACGTCCATACCTTTGATTGAAAACTTCAGCGTACCGAATGTTTTATTGATGCATTCCTTATACATGCGCTCAACCAGTTCCATTCCCATTTCATAATCAGCGTAGCCCCAATAAAATTCCATTTGCGTGTAATCCTGCAGATGCTCAGGACTGATCCCTTCATTGCGGAATTGCCTTCCGATCTCAAATGTTTTATCAAATCCGGCTACCATTAACCGTTTTTGCCACAGTTCGCCCATCGAGATGCGCAAAAATAGATCGATATCCAATGCATTATGATGTGTAACAAACGGTTGGGCATCAGCACCTCCGGCAACAGCCTCCAGGACAGGGGTTTCAACCTCAAGAAATCCTTCATTCTGTAAAAAATCCCGAACAGCGTTCCAAAACATGCTTTTTTTGCGAACCATATCCCGAAGTTCCGGATTCATCAGCATATCCAGATAGCGCTTTCGGTATCGCGCCTCTTCGTCTTTGATTCCATGCCATTTATCAGGCAGTGGGTTGATTGCTTTTGAGAGAAGTGTCGCCTGCTGTACAAGAAGCGACTGCTCACCTTTTTTTGTGACAAACGCCGTCCCGCTTACCTGCACTATATCACCTACATCGATATACTCGGCAACAAATGCATATGCATCGTCGCCCATATCCTGTTTGGCAAAAACAACCTGAATTTTCCCTGTCTCGTCGGCCACATGCGCAAATGTGATTTTTCCGTGCGCTCTCATGAGCATGACTCGTCCGCTGAGTATGACCGTATCGCCTTTCTTTTCATGGTCACCGAACATGTCAATAAAAAGACCAACACTACTGCTGTGTTCAGCCTTGGATGGATAGGGATTTATTCCTTTTTTGCGAAGCGCCCCGACTTTCTTCTTTCGGAGTTCGCTTTCGCTTTCTGGCAACGTCATGCTATTTGATGGATTCGATTGTGTAGACCGTATCGCCTTTTGGCGTAACAACAGTTACTGATTCGCCCGTTTTGTGGCCAAGAAATGCCTGGCCAAGCGGTGATTCGTTGGAAATGAGATTCTTTGAAGGGTCGGCCTCAGATGAGCCAACAATAGAAAATGAAACAGTCAGGCCTGCGTCGCTCGTGGCGGTAAATGCAGATCCAATCTGGATGATGTCGTCGTTTGTCGGATGTGATATGACTTCTGCATTCTTGATCATTTGCTCCAGCTCCAATACGCGGGATTCGATAAACCCCTGCTCTTCCTTAGCTTCAATATATTCGGCGTTTTCAGAGAGGTCGCCCAATTCCTTCGCTTCCTGTATACGCTCCGCGATCTCCTTGCGCTTAACGGTTTTCAAGCCGTGCAGCTCGTCTTTGAGCTTTTTTAAGCCCTCCTCTGTGATGTAGATGGTCTTCTGTTCCATAAAATAAAAAATAGAAGTTGACGGGTGATATAATACGATACAACAACTTAGATGTCAATAATTATTCTACCGCGATTTCCGGAGGTGAAAAATAGTACTGAAGAATGGATTGTGCAAGTGGCAGCGCCGTCTCATTGCCTTCCCCGCCTTCCTCTGCAAGTACAGTGATGACAATTTCAGGTTTTTCATATGGCGCGAACGCCGTAAACCAGGAATGCGTCTTTTCTTCGTCTCCAAACTGCGCAGTACCGGTTTTCCCGGCACTTGAAACAGGGAGGCTTTGAAGCAGCTTCGCGCTGCCTGTTAACACGGCTTCGCGCAGTCCGCGCCTAACCGTCTGTATTGTTTGCGCAGAAACTACACTCGTGCTCAAAGGATCTGCCTCAATATCCCGTACAAGTTCATCGTTTTGGGTGGTAATTGAATGTACAATATGCGGACGGAACAATGTCCCGCCATTGGCAAACGCAGCCGTATAATTAGCAATTTGTATCGGAGTGGCTAGGATGTCGCCCTGGCCGATTGCGAGATGATAGGTATCGCCAATATACCACTGCTCATCTTTGTATTCCTCCTTCCATGCTTTCGATGGCAGGAATCCACTCTGCTCTCCGGCAAGATCAATGCCTGACGGCTCCGATAAGCCGAATTGCTTCGCGTAGCCGGTGATGCGCTCAACGCCGAGACCTGTCGTTGTTTCGTTGTCGCCGCCCCCGGCAAGATAAAAAAAGGTATTTACTGATTCTGCAAGAGCTTTAATAACATTTGTGTCCCCGTGGCCGCCTGCTTTCCAATCAGGGTAGAAATACTGATCAATTTGTATGCCTCCACTGCTGAATACGGACGTGCTCGCGGTTATGACGCCTTCCTCCAGAGCAGCGGCGGCAACAACTGGTTTAAATACGGATCCTGACGGATAGGTACCGGCGATGCATCTGTTAAAAAGAGGATTTTTCTCATCCCGGATCAGTTCATCATAATCTTTTTGAGATATGCCGCCCGTAAACACGTTGCTGTCAAATGAAGGATACGACACAAGAGCAAGAACGCTTCCGTCATTTGGATCAAGCGCAATGGCAGCTGCTCCGGGCAACCCCTGTAATTCAACTGCATTGCCAAGTAGATTATAGATATATTCCTGGAGATTTATGTCTATCGATAGTTTCAGATTAAAGCCGGCTTCAGAACGACTATCCGACATGACTGAAATTTCACGGCCGCGGTAATCAACCTCGCTCTTATGAAGGCCGTCCCTGCCGCGCAATTCAGCTTCATAGGATGCCTCGAGGCCTGTTTTACCGATATCGTCATTGAATTGGTAACCGTTATCTCTGTTTTCTTCGTATTCATCTTCTGTCAGCTTCGACATATACCCCATAATATGGCCAAATGGCTCGCCGGCAAGATACTCGCGAACATAGAACGTCTCAACGCTCGCACCGCGAATGTGCTGTGCTTGAATCATAAGAGGTAACGCGTCATTATATGAAATATTGGTTCGCAACTCTACAGGCTGGCCGGACTGAAAGGACCGGAGCAGCCGTTCATTAAACTCATCGTCGCCAAGGTCAGATATACTTTGGATTGATTCCAGCACCTGTTCATAATCCTGATCACTGCGATGCGGTAACTCCCGCGCCGTTATCATCAAGCGAAAACTTGGAATGTTCCTAACCAGAGGCACCCCGTTCTGATCATACACAACGCCGCGAAGGGCTTTAATGACTGTTGTATGGGTCCTGTTGCCTTCCGCTTGATTGATATAGCGTTCGTTCTGTAGTATCTGCAGATAAAACGCGCGCGTTGATATGATAAAAAGCATCAGCACAGCCACGATAACTGCGTTGCGGGAAGAGTACTGCATTGCAGATTTTTTCATCTGTTCCCCGTGAACCGGCTGATTCGGAGGGACACAATCGATAATAGTCCCGGACATCGATCCGGTCCGCATACTTCCCTTCTTGTTGTCTGCCTCGTAGATCTCGAATGGATTCTTACGCGACATATTTTCTGCGGTTAGCCACTGCCGGAGTAAGCCTGATGCTCACCTGAATCGCATAATAAAGAATAATGCCGATAACGGCATGTGAAAGCGTTTGTATGCCCGCAAAACGGATGTACTCCAGGGATTGAAATGCAGATAGTTCCACCGTGCCGGACCACTGCGAGAAAATGACCCCCATGAAAAACAGAAGATGGTATGCAATTGTCGCCGCACACATTCCTATGACAAGCGAGTGCAGTGCACGATTTTTAAAGACATTCTGCCTCAAAAAGAGGAACAGCACGACTCCGCCGACAGTGGCAATTAAGACAATACCAAACGGCAACGCCGAATTGAGATCCATGATATACGCGGCAATGGACGCTATAAAAAGTGCCCGCATAGGTCGTTCATACGCTGCAACCATAATTGCAGCAACAAGCACAGCTTGCATTCCGTAATGCAGCAGGATCGAGCTTGAAATGAACGATATTTGTATGACGGCGAGAAGTACTAGCGCAATTACCCACCATAGTTCAATGAGATAGTTTCGCATTATGGTAGCAATACTGAAACGATGGTCATGGCAGCGGGGTCAAAATACGGCAGAATGGCTGCGCGCTGAAACAATGATCCCGGCTCCTGAATCACCTCCTGAATCTCACCAATAACGAGCCCTTTAGGGATGCTCGGATCCGCTCCGCTTGTCACAACTGATTGAGACGGTTTTATTGAATCAGGCTCCGGAATGTAATCCATTACAAGAGAGATATTATGCTCTCCTTTTAAGATACCCTGGCTCCGTTCCTCGTTTTGTACAATTCCGCTGATGAGCGAGTCCGAACTGGTGATTAACAGTACTTCTGCTGAGTATGGATCCGCAACTGCTATCGTGCCGACGACAATTCCATTGTCAGCGATTACCGGCAATCCTACTGCCACGCCATCTTCACTGCCGCGGTTAATAATGAGCGTTTGAGAGAGCGTTTCTGTCGAGCGGGAGGTCACTTTTGCGGTCACTGATGCAAAAGAGCGTTTTTCAAGGAAATCCACTTGCTCTTTCAGTAGTGTTATATCATCCACAAGCGTTCGAAGATGCGCATTGTCAACGCGTAAGTTATTTACCTGATCGCGCAGCTGTTTATTTTCTTCAACCAGTTCGTCATGCGTCATGCCACCGTACTCGGCATCTGATACTCCACTGATGGTATCCAGTTGGCTCACCTTGAATACGGCAGCCTGGACCGGCTGGATCATTCGGATAAGAATATTTTCAAACGGTCGCGCCAAATTTGTGTAGTGCAAAAAAAGCGCGAGTACACAGAGTGAAAGCGCTATCCATGTCTTTGACCGCAGGTACTTCAGTGGCTCAAACTTCATATGAAGCGTTATTCGAGATCTGACGGGGATGTAAGAAACAGTTCCTTCGCCGCGTCAATATCCTCCAGGACGATCCCGGTACCGCGGACAACTGCAGTCAGAGGATCATCCACGACGCTTACCGGTATTGAAATTTCATTTGAGATCTTTTTATCCAGGTGTCGCAGAAGAGATGTCCCGCCTGAGAGCAATATCCCCTTTTCATAAATATCAGCAACCAATTCCGGTGGCGTCGCCTCAATCGCCAACTTGATATTATCGACCATCGCATTAATGGAGCGGGCCGTGGCTTCACGAAGATGATTACTGGTAATGACAATTTCACGCGGCAACCCGGAGATCATATCGCGTCCGCGTACTTTCGCCTCAAGCACTTCATCATCCTCAAGCGCCGTGCCGATCATCATTTTTGCATCTTCCGCCGTTCTGTCACCCAGAAGAATATTGAAATGGTCGCGAATATAATTGATGATATTCTTATTTAACTCGTCTCCTGCCTGTCGCATCGACCGCCAGGAAACGATGCCTCCGAGAGAGATGACTGCGATAGATGTCGTACCGGCACCAATATCCGCAATCATGTGACCGGTTGAATCCTCAATCGGAACGCGCGAACCTATTGCGGCCGCCATTGGTTCTTCAATGAGAAACACTTCGCGCGCGCCTGCACTCATAACTGCGTCTTCGACAGCTTTGCGCTCCACCTCTGTAACGTCCAGGGGTATGGAAATAACGACTCGCGGCCGCGGGATGACGGAAAATGTCTCTCGATGCACCTTATCAATGAAGTACTTCAGCATTTTCTCGGCTACTTCGAAATCAGAAACAACGCCGTCAACCAATGGCCGCGAAGCTATGATATGCGGAGGCGTCTTGCCGATCATCTGACGGGCTTCCTGCCCGACCGCTATGATCTGGTCGTTGCGGGTATTAATGGCAACAACTGACGGATCATTCACAACAATACCCTTGTCTTTTACGTAGACACGGGTGTTGGCAGTACCGATATCAATGCCAAGATCTTTGGATAATGAACCGAATAGATTATTGAACATATTCAAAAAATAGCTGACTCATAGTACATGAGGAATCTCTCTACTGTCAATAATTAGCTGAACACAATAATTGTACGGTTTTGTCAAGAAAAAAAGCCGCGCAGATAACCGACCAAATTGTATTGCGAAACGTCTTTTAACGTAATTAATAGTACGAATATGAGCAGCAATATAAAGCCGATGTTATGGATCATCGCTTCAATCTGCTGATTCACCGGCTTTCTACGGATGCGCTCAAGTACCACGAATATCAGGCGTCCGCCGTCGAGTGCCGGTATTGGAAGGAAATTAAAGATTGCCAGGTTTACTGACAATAGCGCTGTGAATTGCAATAGCGGAATAAATCCCATGCGCGCAAACTGTCCGGTCAGCACCGCGATTCCCACCGGACCGGCCACATCCTCACCCACGGAACCTGTTGTGAAAACGCTCTTCATAATACCCACTAGCGCAATACCAATTTCCGCGATGACCTGCCCTGTCGTCGTCGTGCCCATCCATAGCGCCTGATACCAGGAATATCGTACCTTTACAACCTCCTGAAATCCAACGCCAATCCCAATATATTCATACCCGTCGAGTTCGACTTTTTTTGGTATGACATCAACTTCAAACACTTCTTTATCCCGTTTCACCTCCAGTGTGAGGGTCTTGTCAGCGCTGCTTGAGGTATATTCTTGAAGAGCTTCTGATGACTCAATTTCCTCCTCATTAATGCGTTGTATTGCATCCCCTATTTGCAGACCTACTTGTGCAGCCGAACCCTCCGGTACAATCGCTGATACTATAATAGCGCTTTCCAGAATAGTACCGCCGGGCTGCACATCATCCTGCAATGCCGCAACGCCGACGACAAAGGTTATTGTAAACAATAGCACAGCGAGCAATCCATTCATTAATATACCGGCAAATAAAATAATGAACTTCTTATAAAACGGCCGGTTAGCGAAGCTGTCGCTGTCACCTTCATTTTTTTGAAGATCCTTATCATCTCCGGCAACTCCCTTAATTTTTACAAAGCCTCCAACCGGTATCCAGTTTAGCGAATACAGCGTTCCTTTTATCGTTTTACCAAAAATTCGAGGAGGAAAGCCAAAACCGAATTCATCAACTCGTATGCCAAATAATTTTGCAGCTACAAAATGACCCAGCTCGTGAACAAACACAAGAACGCTTAGTACCAAAATAAATATCAGGATTGTTGTCGCTGTTCCCATCTGCCTATACGGTCATCAGTTCTTTTTCCTTTGCCTCTGCCACTTCTTTGATGGTGTTATTTACGCTGTCTACGGTGTCCTGAACTTCCTTTTCCTGACGGAAGTAATCGTCCTCGGAAAGGTCACCGTCTTTTTGCAGTTTCTTTAGATTTTTTAAATGCTCTTCACGAATTTTTCTTACTGCAATGCGGGCGTCTTCAACTTTGTCATTCATCACCTTCACCATTTCTGTCCGTTTTTCTTCAGTGAGCGGCGGAAATGCAATACGAATGATCTCTCCATCGACAACGGGATTAATTCCTAAATCACTGTCTGATAGCGCCGACTCTATCGCCTTCATCTGGTTTTTATCCCACGGCTGAACAACAAGCAGCTGGGGCTCAGGTGCGCTAATGCTGGCAAGCTCCTGGAGCTGCATTGGAGAACCATATGCATCTACAGTAATGCGCTCAACCAGTGTCGGAGTCGCCTGGCTTGTTCGCAGGCCTGCCAATTCGGTTTTTAGGTTTTCAATTGCTTTATTTGCTTTTTCTTCAAACATAGTCTGTTCTTTAATTACTGAATCAACCCTCTCTGTTCCTTTTCTGGCTGTTCAACGCCAGCAATAAGTCTATTTGGATCTTCCGGATCCACAACCATGTACGTTATTGAGCGTTGTGAGGGAAAATTTTCAATGGTTTTCCAAGTTCTTCCACCGTCAATAGATTTATGGATAATCCTGCCAACTGCGAAAATGAGCGTATCCGGCTGTCCCGGAATGGTTGTAACCGCAGAAATCGCCGCATTTTCATCAGCCCCGCGTTCGATTAAGGTATTTACGAATTCCCAGTTGCCACCCCCATTAGTGGTCTTAATGAGACCCTCTTTTGAAGTTGCATACAGAGTATCTGCATTATTTGCATCCATCGCAAACGTTTTTACCTGAGCCGCCCGATGAAAGTCCGCGTCAAACTCCTCGTTATAAAGGTTGACCCAGGTATTGCCGCCATCCGTTGATTTATGAATAGCCTTATCAAGTTCGAGTACGTAAAGGACGCGGCTGTCTTCGTATGATATGAGAAAGCCAAGAATGGGTTCGTCCACCTGGTATAAGACGCGCCAGTTTGCCCCATTGTCTTCGCTCAGTAAAATCGTGCCGATCGATGTTGTCGCAAATATGCGGTCTGGTTTGAACCAATCGATCGCAATACGCGTAATCAGCGCACCTTGCGTATCTGTATATACAATTTCCCAATTATTTCCAAAGTCAGCCGATTTAATGATGTCTGATCCGCGAATGGTATACACAATTCCCGAATCGACCGGGTTGACCGCGACGTCGCGAATTTTATCGGGCGCGATGCCCAGTTGCCACCACGATTCGCCTTTGCTGTCGGACTTGAACAGGCCGTCTTCTTTAGTGCCAACGTACACGTTGCCCGGTAATTTCGGGTCAACTTCTATCGTTACCACATCAACACCTCCGATGGTAACTGTTTTTCTTCCCTCCTGTCCGATATACACCTTTTGCTCCCACTGCTCACCCACATCGGAAGAGATAAAAATCCCTCCGTCTGCAACAGAACCGCAGGATTGGCCAACAAGGGCAACCGACGCCAGAAGAATTGAGATGGTGAATAGCTTTGTTTTCATATGCGTGTAATCAAGTAATCGAAAATCATTTTTTTATTAACGTTATGGGCGCACATCCGCTTTAAGTCCGTCAGTTGCGACAGTGCGTGCCGGCTATTATCGACAGAATATTTTTTCTGCAACTGTTCGAGTGATTTTCCCTGCAGCTGGATCATTTTCATTCCTTCAAATCCGGAATTATGCAGAATGGTGTCGCGAAGAATAATTTCCAGAAGGCCAAGCACTTGCGGCAAGGTATGTACTTTTTCCTTCGATTGCTTGCCCGTCATGAATTCCTTTTGAATGAGCGCATCCCGTTTTGCCGTTGATGACAGTAAAAACGTAATCCAGAGTTGCAGTTGATCGTGCCACCACTCTTTTTCCTCTCCTTCGGGATCAGATAACTGCAAAACACGTTCAAACCTGCCGTCTGCCAGGTGCGTGTAGGTTTCCTGCTGTTGCTGCGAATAGGCAGATACCTCCGAAAATAGCTGTTTCACCGCCGTATGGGGCATTCTGGGCACCCTGACAGCTTGCATTCGCGATAAGAGTGTTGCCGGCAGCATATCCGGCAAAGAAGTGCTCATGAGAATGACTGCGCATTTCGGCGGCTCTTCCACAATTTTCAATAATGCATTAGCCGCCTGGGCTGTCATGTGATGTGCGTTTTTTATAAGTGCGATCCGCTTCGGAGCAAGCACAGGACGCGATGCTAGATGGCGATGAACGGCATGGGCCAGTTCAATCCCAATCGGCTCATTTATTTCGCCTTGAATCGTGAGAATATCTGCGTGCAAATCACGGTGCGCCTCGGTACAACTATCACACTGGCCGCACGACGCACCATCATTATCAGTGCAGGCGGCTTCCTGGCAAAGATATTCGAGCAAATGATTTTGTCCGCCCTGATCAGTGCCAATGAAGCAATATGCGTGGTTGATTGTACCAGAAATCACGACAGATCTCAAGTAGTTGACCTGCTTTGGATACGCTTTTTCCAACGCCGCTTCTGCGGATTTATTCATGTCCTGTATTGTACAATATTTTTTCCAACTCCGCCCATGTGGATTTGGCTGTTAATGCCCATGAAAAATGAGTGATTCGCCTTCTGCCCCGTAAAATGAGATCGTCTCGCAGTAATTCATCCGATATTACCGTATTCAGAGCAGCGGCGATTGCGTTGCTCGATTTTGAATTAAAGAAAAATGCCGCGTCTCCCGCAACCTCCCGCAATGATGGTATATCTGAGCAGGCAACGACAGTGTCAGCGCTCATTGCTTCCAGCACCGGAATTCCAAATCCTTCATATAGCGACGGCAATACGAAAACATCGGCGTTTGCGACAATGGCCGCTAATTGCGCACTATCCGCCCAGCCTGTTTCAATAATATCGCCGGACAATTGGTTGTCCCGAATGAGCTTCTGAATGAGTTCATGCTGATACCCCGGCGACCCGACAAGCACGAGTTTCCCTTCATAGCCGTAACTCTGCTTCAGCACGCCAAACGCCTCAATAAGACGCGGTACATTCTTCTTTTGCTCCAGCCGGCCGACAAATGCGATATACGGTTTGGAAATTGATAACTCAGCCAGGATCTCTTCAGTATCAGCAGGAGCTGCCAGTGCGTTAAAGCCGTTTGGAATGGCAGCTATCAGCTCTTCGGGTAGCTTGTAAATGTCGATCATCTCCCGCTTTGAAAATTCAGATACGGTTATGATTCTGGTCGCATGCTTCACGGCAAGATCCATCGCAAAACGATGGTAGTCACGCTCGGATGATCCGTATTTGCCCAGGGTTGCCAATTTCACTCCTGCATTGATGATTCTTTTCATTACTCCGGAATTATATCCGATCAGCTTCGGGTCATAGAGTTCATCCTGACGCTCAAATCCGACGTCATGCACGACGAGAGCAATTTTTTCGGGGTGGATAATCGGTATGGTATGAGCCGGAATATACAGAATATCCGGCTTGTGCAAGAGCATTTCCAGAGACAGCCGCAATTGGGTCCATAGGAACCGTGGAGGCCATGCCAAAACCTTGCTTTTCCAGTGTTGCGGCAGATCAGCCAGGTCGTCCAATAATGGCTCTTTGGTATATAAAAAGACCTGATGCGTATCAGGAATAATTTCTTTCAGCTGTTGGATGACATGATAGGAATACCACTCCGTGCCGGTACGCTCTTGCTTGTTTGCGCGTGACGCATCAATGCCAATAACCATAAGAAAGCTCTCCCCTATTTATTTTCCATAATGGACCGTTTGTACGATTCCAAATTTTCTAATGCAATCCCGGCGCCGTTAACGACGTTCAACAGGCAGTCCTCTGCCACATATGCAGGAACGTCAGTCGCGCGGCTCAGCAATTCATCCAGGTTTCGCAGCATACCGCTGCCGCCGGATAGCACCATTCCTTTATCAATGACGTCGGCGGCAAGTTCCGGTGGCGTTTCCTGGAGAACGGATTTTACTGCTTCGATTAATTCGTTCAATTCTCCCTGAATCGCCTCTGTAACGTCATCGGATGTCACCGTAGCGGTTTTAGGCAGCCCTGTAATGACGTCGCGGCCGCGCACATCCTGTTTGACCGGATCTTTTAGCGGCAGTGCCGATCCAATCTTGATTTTCAGATCTTCCGCGGTTCGTTCACCGATTGCAAGGTTGTGTTTTTTGCGGACATATTCCTGGATTGCATAATCCAGCTTTGTCCCGCCTATTCTGACGGATGTATTCGCAACAATTCCGCCAAGCGAAATAACCGCAATTTCCGTGGTGCCGCCGCCGCTTTCAATGATCATGTGGCCGGATGCCGAACCAATCGGTATACCGGCTCCAATTGCAGACGCAATCGGCTGTTTAATGATGTATGCAGCTTTTGCGCCGGCCTGAATAGTCGCATCAATAACAGCGCGGCGTTCAGTTGAAGTAATGCCAGCCGGAACACCGATCATGATTTCCGGCGCGAATAAGCGGACTCCGCCAAGCGCTTTATTTATGAAATAGCGCAGCATGCTCTCTGTAGTGCGGTAGTCTGCAATCACGCCGTCTTTAAGCGGCTTTTGCGCGACGATCGTGTCCGGCGTCCGGCCGAGCATCTCTTTCGCTTCAATTCCGACTGCCAGCACCTTTCGATCCCTGACAGAGATAGCAACAACAGAAGGTTCATTGATGACAATGCCCTTCTTGGGAACAAATACAAGCGTATTTGCAGTACCTAAATCAATTGCTATTTTTTTTGATAGCATACAACAATGCCCGTTCAACCTGCTGTAAAGGTTTATTCCAGTGTGACCATAAACTTCCTGTCCACGTGGAGATCGGTTGAAAAGGAGACGCTATTTTCGCTTATCTCGCCTATTTTGTCAAGCGGTGAACCAGCCTGTAATTTGCGGCCAATATCGAAGGATACATTCAATCCGTGCTTCAGTGTTCCGGCCTGTTTTTGCACATACAACTTGTACGTTCCCGCATTGATCTGGGCCACCACTGATTCCGGCAGCTTGTATTTGATGCGTAGCGTGCCGCCTGTTTGCGGTTCAATTGAAGTAAATCCGCCCACGACGGTATATTTTGATGTCGTACCATCGGCATGAGGAAATGATTCCTCATAGATTTCAGGGTCTGTTGCAACGCCATTTTGCGTCTTATCGCCGGTCATGAACCCTGACCACTCAACAACTTCAGATCCGAGCGGCAGGTAGATGCGCGTATGGGTTCGGTACCGTGTATGGAAGCCCGAAAACCATCCGGTATTCTCGTAGTGCATTTCTGCGGTGCCGTAATATTCTCCGTCAAACTGATTGACGGAATAGGATAAGTCACGCTCCAGTACAGCGTCAGTTTTCAACGCTGCTAAATTCGCGTCCACAAACATCAGATAATCTCCGTCGTACACCTTCATCTCGCCTGCCCAGTTTTGCTTTAACACTAGGCTCTGCGTGATAGGGTCATCAACGTATACCAGGATCTGTTTCGAATCAACCGCATCGACAAACGTTTCCCACAACGTTGATAATTCTGAGCGCGGCAGTGCAAAGAGCTCGTCCATGAGTCGTGACGACAGGTCGCCGATCACTTCTTTCCGCTCAGCGTCGGATATCCCCTGTTCATAATAGCCAAATTCCACCTGGTATTCGAGTGTCTCAAACAGGTTCTCTGAATTGAATTCGACGCCATCGACCGTGAGCGGACCGGTTATATCAAGAAGGGATTCGATGAATGTTGGGGTAACGGCAATGACGCCGTCGATGTGCTGTTCCGTGCCTCCCTCTTCATGATATTTTTCCTCTGCTTTTTTTGCGGTTGCAGGAAAATCCGGCGACCAGTTAATATCGCGCAGCAGCCAATTCTGCGTGCTGGTATGCTTTGCGATCGGGGCCGGAGCAGGTTCGGTAATGGTATCTTTGCCCTGATTGTCCAGATTGTAGATATTGTCCGTCGTGAACTGCTGGATCTCCGCGTCCTTTAACTTGAGGATGCCGTACGTCCCGATAAATCCGCCGGTCGGCCGGAGCTCCCGGTTGTTCTGCAACAGAAAGAGGTAGGTCTTCTCATTGGGATACCCTGCAATGGTCGGCAATGACTGCGCAGCCGGAATGAGCTGGTTCACAACAGCTTCAAGCAATGGCAATTGTTCCTTTACCGGTTCGACAGCTTCGCGAATCGGGGCAAACAAGCCATCCTCCGGAATCTCATCGATCAGGAAGACCGCCAATTCAATTTCTGATTTTAATCCCTGCAGATCTGCCGGAGATTCGCTCATTTTTTTCAGGATATTTCGCTTTTCTTCGGCAGTAATATCCCCGAATGAAATATCACCTTCCTTTTCTTCGATTACGTCATTAATATCTACGACAAGAAGCACCAGCTTCTGCAGGCCGGATGAAAGATTTTTCCCGGCCAGTAAAATATTGTCTACGGCTTTTATTTGTTCTGCAAGACCCGGGATAATCTTATACACGCGGAAACGCGCGAAATTATCCAACGCCGTATCAAAGTGCTCCTTCGCCTCTTCAAGATCGCTGGCCGCGAGATCAAAATCCTGGTTCGCGACCGCAGTTTGTGCGTACTCGATGCTTTGCTTTGCTGCAAGGCTTTCGTCATATACAACCTTTGCTCGGTTGATGTTGATTGCGCCCCAGACAGCTAGCGCAATAGCAAGCACTGCTAACGCGCTTCCAAAATATATGAGAAATTTTTTCCATCCTGCCATTCGCTTCCATCTGCCGCCTTTGGCATCAGGATGTTTATCGAGAAGATTTTGCATAGTGCCTCCTAAATTTCAAATACGTTAACCAATCTTTAATGTGTATGCGTGTAATATACGAGAATGCTTGCAGGAAAGAGAACCGGCCGGAATCAGATTCACGCTTATGGTAGTGGTAGATGCCGTTCGTTCCGGGATAATATACCACTTTCCATCCGTTCTGTCTTGCCCGGTCGCACCATTCATAGTCTCCAAAATAGAGAAACAGCTCCTCATTCATTAAACCGATCTCTTCAATGGCTTTTTTCCGTACAACCATGCATGCGCCGAGGAGCCAGTCCACTTCGCTGATCTCATCGTGCTTAAAATCTACCATAAGATGTCGGTCGATATCCTTTTTGCCAAAAGGAAGTTTTCCCAAGAACGTTCGGCGATACAGTGGCGTTAACGTTGAATAGGACCTGTAGCAAGAGTTCTGTACCGTACCATCCGGATTAAGAAGACGCGGTCCAAGCATTGCAATCTTGGCGTTCTGGTCCAAGTATGCTACCAATTTATGAAAATCTTCGGCACTGCGTAAGACAATATCTGGATTCACAATAGCGATATATTCGCCTGACGCTTGTTTAATACCCATATTATTACCTGCAGAATGGCCGGTGTTGGCCTTGTTTTCAATCAGCATCACGCCGGGGAACTGCTGCCTTACCATTTCAACCGATCCATCGTCTGATGCATTGTCAACAACTATTATTTCGTATTCCAAATCCAGAGGAATCTTGTGAATATTTTCCAAACAAAGCCGAAGATGGTTCTTGGTTTTGTAGTTGAGGATGATAAACGATAATTTCATGAGTGGAAGAGTAATTGACGTAACTGTTTAGCAGAAATTTTTGAAGATGTCAATACCGTTTTGCGTTTTTTAAGCATCGTTGGCAACCCTTTGAGATACGACGGGAGTGTCTTAAGGGTTTTAGGTTCACGAACAAGCAAAAACAGCATTTTCCCGCATTCGTAGGGAATTATCAACCACCCATCGAGTAGAATATTTACTAGAGGTTCGTTTTTTATGATGGTCCATCTGTGGTTTCTCCACGAGTATGACTTCGCCCTGGCAGTACGCTGTTGCCGCTGGGCAGTGATCGGCGAATCCGGATCGAGTGACGTTGACCGGTTGTAATGTCCGACCGCATTAGGTACTGCATACAACGTCCATCCTGCGTGGTTAAGCCGATAAGAAAGGTCGACATCTTCTTTGAATGCGATGAAATCTTCATCAAAATACTCCTGGTGTCCATTGCCTGTTTCTGCAATTGACAATAGTGCTTCCCGCTTTAACAGAATTGCCGCCCCCGATAAACCGAAAACTTGCCGTTGCGCATTATACCGTCCGTCATCCTTTTCCCCTTCACCGATGTTCAGGAATTGTCGTGCACGCGTTGCGCGAATTCCCACAGTGTCAATGTTCTTCATGCCCGACGCCGCTACCCGCAACAACTTTGGACCTACTGCTCCGATCTGTTCCGATACCTGCAACGCCGCCGCGAGTTTTTCAATTGCCGAAGGTTCAAGCACGACGTCCTGATTCACAACCATCACTATGGGCGCGGAAGACAGATTTATCCCGCGGTTGTACCCCTTTGCAAAATCAAGATTATGTTCGCTTCGCTCTAGGCGCACACGTGGAAAATTAGTATTGATGATATCAACGGTCCGATCGCTCGACGCGCTGTCTACAACGATAATCTCGCTTGGCTGCAGTGTCTGTTTTTGCAGCGACTCCAACAACGCCGCAATATGGTCCTGCGCGTTGTAGGTAACGATTACAACTGATACGGCGTTTCTCATAGCGTTAGCGCAAGTGATGCCATTATAATCAACCCAATTCCCAACGGATGGTTGAGATAAGGTGTAAACACATTTATCGCCAGCATAGCAAGTAAAACGAGAATGAATCCAACAACCTCAATTGGTTGCTGTTTGTTTGATTGTATTTGTTTCAATCCCTTGCGAAACAACTCGATGAAGAACATGGCATAAATAAGAAGTCCCACTATCCCATACTTTAAGAAGAGATCAAGATACCCCCATTCAAAAGCAAAAGTGGTATATGAACCATCCGGCGATTCTTCCAGCACGCGTGGGTCCGATGAGATATACGTAACCGTTTTTCCCAGACCTGAACCGATCAGTGGATGCTCCAGCGCAGCATCCATTAGCGGATCCAGCGACTGCCACCGGGTTGCTGCTGCCGGTTCATCGCTGATGTTCTGTGTGCGCTCGATCAATAAAGACGACGCGCCAACCCCAACGTTTCCCGGGAGCGGGATATTTACCAGTCCGAATGCAATTGCATAGTCAATCGCAAATACAGCAATACATATTGCACCGACAATAATCAGCCGCTTTATGGTAACTTTGCGTCTGATTAACAGCCAAAGCGATCCAACAATAATCGTACCGGCAAGTCCTGCCCAAAAGCTTCTTGAATAGCTCAGAAAAAGCACAAGCATCGATAATCCAAATAGTGCAACAGTCGACAGTACGGTTTTGTTCTTCCAGGCGGTTTTTGTCTTTATAAGGAGCATGTGAGCGAGCACAAAGAAAAACGGAACGATCATATAAAAGTGGCTTTGAAAGAAGATTCTTGAGAATCCATTTTCAAAACGAGTAATCTCCCCTACTCCTGTATCTCGAATCCAGCGATAGATGCCCGGCAATGTGAACTCCAGTACGCTGATCTGTGAAAACATCGCGAGAATGACCAGTGTCTTGATACCGAGCGCCGTCATTCCGGCAAATAGAAGTGCAATAGCTTGTTTTGAATCATCACGCGATTTTATTGCCTGCGTGTACGGTCCGATAAGACCGAAATAGAGATACCCGTTGGTATCAAGGAAGATATTCGTCAATTCATTACCGCGCAATACGCCAATAACCACGCCTACGACGATTAAAACGATTACGAGAGAGTATTCTTTCCAAAGTGACCAGCGAAAAAATTCAATGCGCCTGTCCCGTATCAACCAGATCAAATACGCGGCAAATACTGTTAAGAAAAGTGCGAGCCGGATTGAGACGGAAAATGACCCGATGTCAACGGCAAACAGATATCCTTTAGACCCGATAAATAACTCTGTGATAAGTATAAAGACGCCAATCTTCAGGTTGCGGAGGGAGTATACGAACGTAAGAGCAACAATCGCTGCAAATGCGGCTGTTTCGACAATATCAAAATTATGGCCGGCAAAAGATACCACCTCGACACAGAGGATAACAAGAACAATCCACCAAAACGGGATGGACGCGTATAGGTTCTTATAATAATCCTTAATCGTGTCCATGCTTGTACTTTTTAATATCAACGCCTGTTTTCTGAAAAAGTTGCGCAATCGCCGCCAGCGCATAACTGAAAGGTTGCAGCGCAGCTATTAAAAGATAGGCTCCCGGCGAATGATGCCTATGAAAATAACGGCGCATGCTTCTATTCAGGTATGCCTGGTTCTGAAGGGATAAATTTTGGAAGAAACTAGCGCCTTTGACATGAATAATTTCAACGTTCGGCGTATACACGGCGCTTAGACCCAGCCGTTTCTGTATCCGCTTTTGCAAATCCACCTCTTCAAACCAAAGACGATACCCATCATCAAATCCATTAACGCGTTTAAAGATCTCATTCCGAATCACCATACATGCGCCCATTACCTGATCGACCTTCTGTTCCTTGTTGTAATCCATGCCTGTAGCAAAGTAGCGTCGGAGTGCCGGTAGCGTCGGGAAGATGTTATGCAGCTTCAGAAGTATCAAGAGTTGGTCGCGTACACCCGGAAAATGCCTGACAGAATCCTGATGGGATCCGTCGGGAAACTTCATTCTACATCCGAGCACGCCAATTGAGTTGTCTGATTCAATCTGCCGTACCATTCGCTCCACCGCATTACTCGTTAATTGAACGTCATCATTCAGGAACACGAGAACACGTCCTTTTGCGTCTTTAGCGCCCTGATTGTTTGCGGCGGCAAAACCAACATTTGCGTCGTTTTCGATCAGTCTCGCCTGCGGGAACGTGTCCTTCACCATTGCAGCGGAGCCGTCGGTTGACGCATTATCAACAACAATGACCTCAAAATCGAGGTCATTCGTATAGGTATAAATACTCTGCAAACACTTCGAAAGAAGGTCGCGAACGTTCCAGGAAACGATGATAATTGACGCATCCATACCAGAACAATCTACCAGATCAATGGATGTTTTTCAAGCCCTTTTTACTAGCTTTTTTTAGTTCGAGATTCCATAATTTCAAGCATAGTATGGATACGCTGGGTCCAGCTATGCATCTTTGCCATGGACTTGCGCCGATCAATCAGCTCCTGTGAATCAAGCTCAATCGCTTTTTGAATCTTAACCGTAAATTCTTCCGGTGAAACAGCCAATTTAATCAGATCCTGAAACTGGTCTGCCCCTGCAATCGGACTCGCGACAATTGGCTTGCCCGCAGCCAGGTATTCGTAGATTTTAAGAGGATTCATTGACTGAGTCAGCGCATCGACTTTATGCGGAATGATCGCAACATCAAAACACTGGATCAGGTTTGGCAGCTCTTCATATGGAATCTGATTGATGAAATTCACGTTCGGCTTTTTGCCAAGCCTCTTTACTGAATCTTCCACTGACTTCCAGACAGGGCCGGCGATCACAAACTGGTGGTCAGGGAGTTTGTCGGAGATAAAATCAATAACGGAAAAATTGATCCTGTCCTGGATAATTCCATGGTACCCGACTATTGGTCCTTTCGTATCAGGAATCAGCGCCGTGTTGCAGACACCGGCACTAAAATGGAATGCATCCACCCCGTTTGGGACAAAGAAGGCCTTCTCGCTCTTGTTAAAGAAATCAACCAGCCCTTCGGAGACGGTGAAAATAATATCCGCATCTCGTTGAATGGTTTTGTAAGCCTGTCCAAGCATCGCTTTGCGACGGACATGCGATGGATGTTCTGTCCAGTTATCGACCGCGTCAAACACATACAGCGCATTTGGAAACAGGCGGCGAATAGACGTGGCGAATGGATCATATGACCAGACCACAAGATCGTCGGTTTGTATTCCAACCTTCTTCAACGCTTTTGGAAGCGAGCTTAGAGAAGTGCAATATGCCGCCAGCATCTTTTTATTTCCATCCTGGGCATCGATGCGTATTCCGCCTCCTCGATGCACCGTCTCTTTATTCTTTTTCCACGTTTTGGTCTTCAACAATGCCCTCAGTTTTGTCTTAACTGAATAGGGAGGGAAATCGACGGATACGATGGTATCAAACACTTCTTCTTTTTTTAACGACTGGAGAATATGAAAATTGCGATTAACAATTCCCTCGTCCCAGTCGCTTGCATACGACATGTTTATCATCAGTAGAGTTTTTCCCATAGCTACAGGTTTAATAGTTCTTGTAATTGGCGCGCCTGGATTTCCCATTGAAATGTTTCTTTGACCCGTTCGCTTCCGTTATAACCAAGCCGTATCGCCTCTGATTCATTTGAAAGGATGCGGTCAAGCGCTTCAGTCAGCATGCCCGCGTCTTCAGGATCAACAAGAAAACCTGTCTTACCGTCAATAACAGCATCTGAAACTCCCCCGCTCTTTCCGCCAATGACAGGCTTGCCAAAACTATTCGCTTCAACAAATACCATTCCGAATCCTTCCACGTCATTATTGTGAAGCTGTCGTGACGGCATGACGAACACTTCGCACCGCGCATACCAGCGGGCAAGCTCTTCATTACTGACGTTTCCGACAAAATGCACTCTGCCGGTCAACTTATTCTCCCGGACCAGCTGTTCCAATTGTTTCTTATACTCCCCGTCCCCGGCGATGACATAATGGGTATTTGGCAGTTTGTCTTTCAGCGGCGCAAACGCCTTAATCACTGTATCCATTCCTTTTCGCTGAACAAGGCGTCCTACGCTCAATATTATGCGTTTATCATGAATATTATACTTCTCGTCGAGCTGATTTAGTTCCTTATCAGGAATGTGGCATTTTGATCCGTCAATATTAGGGCATGGATAGACGACATACACCCTGGCCGGGGATACGCCAAGGTGCTGCAACTTATTGCGCGTGAATGAGCTCACCGTCGTTACACTATGTGCATTTTTCAAAATGGCGCGTATCAGCCATTGCTTTCGCTTTGGACTTCCGGATGTGAATGGCTGGGTCACATCCATGGCATGCGTCATTACCGTATACGGTACGGCGTACAGTTTCTTCAGGATCAGCGCGATTGTTCCGATTGGAAGTATTTGTCCGACAAGAATATGCTTAATATTCTCTTGTTCAACGATACGTTTAACATGTCGCAATCCTCTTAGCCATTTAGGCCACATCAACCGCGAGGTCGACAGTAATTTATTGTCTGCATTATCCAATACCTCTATTGATTCAGCGGGGAGATTGTTTACTAAATTCTTATAATAATTGGCAACGCCGCCAACCATCGGGGGGTATTCAAGCGTAATGAGTAACGTTTTTTTCATACTACCCTCTTTTGATTAAGGAAGACTTGAATTTCTGCAGCTCCTCTTTGGTTATTCCATTTGTGAGCAAAAGCGCGCTGACATACAGAAGTACGCCCATTGGTATCAGCACGATCAGGGAATAATTGTGCTGAACAAAGAATAGCACGAATGACATCAGTCCGGCAGCGGCTGCGACCAGGCTGAATTTTTTCAATAGGAATGCAAAATTAAAAGGCGAAATCTTGTATACCCATGGCAAACCAAGAGCGACAAGCACGATTGCCGATGCGACTGCAGCTATAGCTGCGCCGTTGAACGTGTAATACGGGATGAGGATGACATTGAGTACGATGTTCACAACCAGCGCAATCGACATATTCAACGTGTTTAGTTTTTGCCGGTTCACCGCGTTGAGAAAATTGCCTATCGGATAATTGAAAAAGACAAACGGCAAACCGATCATAAAGATCCATAGCGGCGTAACAGAAGCTTCCCAATTCGAACCCCAGACCGCATAAATGATATCGTCACCAAGAACCGCAACGCCTGCAACAATCGGAAAGCTGATGATCATCATGTAAAATAAACCAGACTCGAAAACAATATGAACTTTTTCTCTCGCCGTTTTATACAGTGCGCTGACTGCCGGATAATAGCTTGTGGCAAAAGCGCCCGGCAGCACGGTGAGCGCAAACGTCAGCTTGAATGCGAGCGAGTACCAACCGGCGTGGCTGTCTCCGACCATTACTTTCAGCATCATCGTATCGGCAGAGCCGTTGATGCGGAAGATAACCCCGGCAATTGCAAACGGGGCGGACATCGCGAGAATATGCCTTACTTTTTTCCAGTCCCACACAAAGCGGAATTTCAGATCGGTCTTGCGCAGAATGAGAATAAACATGTAGATGACCTGAAATAACGATCCGGTGAGGATCGCACCCAGAACATACGGCAGCGGCATGCCGGCGCGAAGCACTAAATAGCCAACAATTAGAATAAGGGCCTGGTAGATGACGATTCCAATCGCCTCCCATTGCATCTGCTTCAAAGCACGGAAAACGGAAAAAAACGTGAACGTCAGCGTATCAAACAGGATGATAACCGCGCCAAGATAGACCAGCGTCACATCGGACCAGTCAATATTTGTGAACAGCGGCTCGGCGATCGTAATCGACGCGAAGAGCGCTACCAATGAAACGCCGATAAGCACCAGTTTGATGCTGAATATGCGTTCAAAATGATCCTGTAGCTTGCTTTCGTCCTTGGCGGCCTCGCGGGTCAGCAGCGGCCCAAGACCAAAATCCATGAATATAATAAACACTGACGTAAAGGTCAGTGCAAAGGTATATTTCCCTAAACTGCCGGCTCCGATCGCATCAGCGAGGTAGGCATAATATCCAAACGAGATGAGCTTTTGAAAAACCGACGCAATCGTGAGATAGGTCGTATTTTTCGCGATTCTGCCGGCGCGAGCCATGGAGGACAGACGTTAGCGCTTTGACCATTGCGGCGCCCGACGAGCGCGCTTCAAGCCAGGCTTTTTCCGCTCCTTCATTCTTGGGTCTCGAGTAACAAAACCTTTCTTTCGCAGGACGGCTCTCGAGTCTTCATTAAGTAAAATGAGTATCTGTGCAATACCGTGCCGCACCGCTTCTGCCTGAGATTTACTGCCACCGCCTGTAACTCGCACTGTAAAGTACCCTTCAACCGGCTCTGATAGTGCGTCGATTGCTTCCTTTGGAATTGTTGCTACGTGTGCTGCAAAATATTCACCCGGCTTCTTGCCGTTAACTTCAATTTCCCCTACCCGTTCTTCACTTTTATAAAACCGAACCCTGGCCGTAGAAGTTTTTCGCCGTCCTACAGCATAGGTGTATCCTCGTCGTTTCCGTTTTGAAGCTTGAACCATGGTTATTTGATCGTTAAGCGTTTGAGCATTCCGTCACGGAGCTTATTGTCCGGCAACATTCCGCGAACCACCATCTTCATCAGCTTTTCTGGATTGGATTCCAATAGTTCGTCCAGTGTGGAACTCTTTATCCCGCCGGGATAGCCGGTGTAGCGGAAATACTTCTTTTGCTCCTGTTTATTGCCGGTCACCTTTACGTGTTTGATATTTGTAATTTGCACAATATCTCCGCCGTCAACGTGCGGTTGAAATGATGGCTTATTTTTTCCGCGCAGCAATATGGCTACCTCTGATGCAAGCCGGCCGAGTGATTTGCCTGTCGCGTCAATAACATGATTATTGCGTTTGATTGGTGTTGCCATAGCTACTTCGTTACCCATTCAATAACAGACTGCTCCGCACCGTCGCCTTTGCGTACGATCAGCTTCGTAATGCGCGTATATCCCCCGTTGACTGATTTGAACTTCGGACCGATTTCATTCACCAGCTTTAATGCCGCCTTCTTATTCGACAGTTTCTTTTCAATTTCCCGTATCGTGTGTACGCTCTTTGACCCGCCTTTTGTTACCAGCGGTTCAATAAACTTCTTGAGCGCCCGCGCCTTGACTGCAGTGGTGGTGATGCGTCCATTTTCTATAAGAGCAATCGCAAGAGAACGCATGACCGCTTTTCGCGGACCTGCCAGCCTCCCCAGTTTTACTGATTCTTTCTTATGACGCATAGTCTAGATCTTCAGGACCTTATTAATCTTCTTTTTTCTCTTCCTCTTTATCTTCCTCTGTTTCCTCATCTACTGTCTCCGTTTCTTCTTCCTTCTCTTCGTCGTCTCCGGAAGATACGTCCTCCCCGAGCAGAGATGCCTGTATAGCTTCCATAACCGGCTCTTCTTCAACGCCAGTTTCGCCTGTCAGACTCTGGAACTGCTCAACGAGGATTTTTGCTGCCGTGCGGAATGCCTCTTCCGGATTGATCGTTCCGTCAGTAACAACATCCAGCAACAGTTTATCGTAGTTTGTCATCTGTCCGACGCGGACATGTTCAGTATTATAATTTACGTTGCGGATCGGGGTATAGACAGAATCGATCGCGATATAGCCAACTTCCAGATTTTCCGTATTCCGCTCTTCAACAGGCACATATCCACTGCCTTTTTCAACAATAACTTTCATGTTGAGCTCTGCAGCCTTGTCTGTGAGTGTTGCGATTTCAATATCCTTGGTCATGATTTCGACCTGGGCATTATCTTTGAAGTCGGCCGCGGTGACCACCTTTTCGCCTTTAACAGAAAGTTCCAGCTCAATCGGGTCGTCTGATTCTGATTTTACGCGTATTGTTTTTAAATTTAGGATGACCTCGACGATGTCCTCTTTGACATTTTCAAGTGTGGAAAATTCATGGTCAACCCCTTTAATCTTTACAGCGGTAATCGCAGCGCCCGGCAATGAAGAAAGCAAAACGCGGCGCAGCGCATTCCCCACTGTTGTTCCATATCCTGGAAAGCACGGAGAAACCGTAATGACAGCATGATTATCGGCCTTCTCTTCTACGTCAATTTTATTTGGTAGTGGGATGGACATAATCGTATATAAATTTTTTTATCGTGAGTAAAATTCAACAATCAGGTTCACCGCGATATTCCGCTCGACCTCATCAACTGCCGGAAGAGCCTGGACCTTAACCGTATTTGCCGCCTTATCTACATGAAGCCATTTTGGCGGCTCGTGCATTTTCATCTCCAGTTTGTTCTGCTCGAAATATTCACTGCCCTGGCTTTTTGTCCGCAATTCAATCACATCGCCGACCTTCATGTGGCGGGATGGTATGTCGCAGCGGCGTCCATTGACGAGAAAATGCCCGTGAGATACCAGCTGGCGCGACTGACGCCGCGTCGAGGCATAGCCGGCCCGATAGATAACATTGTCAAGACGGAGCTCAAGCAACTGCATGAGAATGTCACCGGTGTTCCCCGCCTTTTTGTTTGCTTTTTCGTAGTAGCCGCGGAACTGGCGTTCCATAACGCCATAGGTATATTTTGCCTTCTGCTTCTCGCGCAGCTGCATTCCAAATTCGGATACACGCGGCCTGTATTTTGGACCGTGCATGCCCGGAATATAACTGCGGCGAGTTACTGCGCATTTCGCCGATCCGCAGACGCTTTCGCCGATCCTCCGGCATTTCTTACATTTTGGTTCGAGATTTCTACCCATGATCGTTTATACGCGTCGCAGTTTCCGCTGACGACAGCCGTTATGCGGAATTGGCGTAATATCTTTAATGCTCTGCATTGAAAAACCCTGTGCATTCAGCGCACGAATAGCTCCGTCGCGGCCGCTTCCGATTCCCCGTACATAGACGTCAACAGTCCGCAGCCCGTAATCTTTCACCCGCTCAGAGGCATCCTTTACGATAATTCCCGCGGCATACGGCGTCGATTTCTTCGGACCCTTGAACCCGCAACGGCCTGCTGAAGATGAAACAAGCGTATTACCGTGCTGATCTGTGAACGTTACTATAGTATTATTATAGGTCGCCTTGATATATGCGCGCCCCCGTGCAACAGTGCGCTTCTTTGATTTCTTTTTCTTCTTAGCAGCAGCCGCATCATCTTCCTGTGATTCCTTTGTATCAGAATCAGTGATCTCCGGCTTAGCTTCGGCTGTTGTTTCCAATTCTGGTTTTTTCTCTTCGTCTGCCATAGATTATGTCTTTTGAGCTGATACTTTGCGTCCTGAACCGGCGGTTCTCCTTACGTTGCCGCGTACTGTACGTGTATTCGACTTAGTGCGCTGGCCGCGAACAGGCAACCCGCGCATATGGCGAACACCCCGATATGCGGTAATTTCTTTCAGTCGTTTGATATTTGATAATACATCTCGCTTTAGATCTCCTTCGATCTTAAATGAACCTTTTTCAATTGCATCGCGAAGCACGCGTACCTGGTTTTCAGTAAGGTCCTTCACCCGGGTATTTCCATCAACTTTTGTCAGTTTTAATATTTTCTTGGCTGTAGTAAGACCGATACCATAAATATATGTCAACGCAATCTCTACGCGCTTTTCATTTGGTAATGTAATTCCAGCAATACGTGCCATAGCTTATCCTTGTCGTTGCTTATGTTTTGGATTAGAGCAAATCACACGCACTCGCCCGTTGCGACGGATCGTCTTGCACTTTTTGCAGCGCTTTTTTACTGATGCGGAAACATTCATTGGAAACGTGTGATTAAAGACGTGTTGTTATGCGACCTTTCGTCAGGTCATACGGCGTCATTTCCACAATGACTTCATCGCCTGGGAGTACGCGAATCTTGTACATGCGCATTTTGCCGGAAAGATGGGCCAGGAGTTCATGTTCGTTTTCAAGGATAACCTTGAAATAGCCGTTTGGAAGCATCTCTTCTACTGTACCCTTTGCTTCAATAAACCCCTTTTTTGTGGTTTTGATCTCGTTTGGTTTTCGGTCTTGATGTTGTGGTTTTGGCATAATCACGCTAATTGGCGCAAAAAAAGATCACCTCCCAGTGTCCTGTCGGTCAAATGAGAAGTAATAATGCTCTATTTGCACCGTCTTTCTTGAAGAGTTCGTGATATTGCTACAGAGATCAATTGCTCGACGATTATAACACACGCCATTTCCGTGTCAAGGATATGCTGTGTATTGGGGATAACACTGCGTATAACATTCTTATACTGCTAATATTAGCCTTTTGCCTGAAATCCAATAACCGCCTTTATGCGCCGAATACCTGCAGATGATGATTTTTCAGAAGTAATTTTGAATGATTTCAACTCTCCTGTTGTTTCAACATGGGGTCCTCCACAAATTTCTTTGGAAAAAATATGGCCTGTTTCTCCGATCGTATAGACCTTTACCTTTCCGCCGCTCTTCTCATATTCCTCCTCAAACAGGCCGATTGCACCATCTTTTTTTGCCTCGTCAACAGTCATTTCTGTGCACACAACGGGCAGATCTGCCTGTATTTGATCATTCACAATCTTCTCTACTTCTGCTTTTTGTTCGTCAGTAAGTTTTTCTGCGTAATTGAAATCAAATCGAAGCCGTTCCGGGGTAATATTTGAACCTTTTTGCTCTACCTCATCACCGAGAACCATCTTTAACACCTTGTGAAGAAGGTGTGTTGCGGTGTGAAGTTTTCGTGTGTTATCCGAATCCTCGGCTAAACCTCCCTTGAACTTTGCTTTTGCACCAGACCTCGATAACTCCTGGTGTTGTTCGAACTCACGCTGATACTCTTCCTTGTCGACTAATGCTCCTCGTTCGGCCGCTAAATCCATAGTAATCTCCAGTGGAAACCCGTATGTACTAAATAAAATAAATGCGTCGTGTCCCGATATCTGTTTTAGATCCTTCTCGATCAGCTTTTCAAACTCTCTCAAACCTTTTTCAAGTGTTTTTAAAAATTTTGCTTCTTCGTTCTGAAGTTCTGCCCTTATTTTCTCCTTGTTTGTTTCCAGCTCAGGATAGTACTTCCCATACAATTGAATCACCAGCTCCGCAATTGAGACTGTAAATTCACGTTTAATGCCGAGTGTATTTCCTTCCCGAATGGCGCGTCGAATCAGCCGACGGACGATATACCCCTGTTCGACATTGGACGGGGTTGCGCCGACCTGGTCGCCGATCAGCATTGTTGCCGCTTTTATATGGTCAGCAATAATACGCATCGGCCGGGTAAACTCCCCGTCAAATTGCTTCTTTGAAATATCACCTACTTTGTCTATTAGCGGCTTAAACGTGTCAATTTCATATATCGTTTGAACGCCCTGCGACGCGATAGCGAGCCGTTCCAACCCCCAACCGACGTCAATATTCTTCCTTGGAAGCGGCTCCACGCCGCCCTTTCCGTCTTTAGCAAATTCCATAAAGACGTCATTGCCGATTTCAACGACAACGCCATCGTCCCCTGCCTTCACAAATTCTTCAGCTGTCACCTTTCCAAGTGTTCCGCTTAGATCATAATAGATCTCTGAATCTGGACCGCATGGCCCTGTTTTTCCTGGTAGCTGCCACCAATTTTCTTCTGCCGGCAGAAAATGGATTCGATCTTGAGGAATGCCTGCAGCCATCCATAGCTCTGCTGATTCTGTATCTTTTGGCGATCTATCATCACCTTCAAAACAGGTTACGTATAATCGAGAGACATCCAGGCCAATTCCTATTTTTTCATCAGTTAGGAACTTATAGGTCCAAAGAATTATCTCTTCGCGGAAATAGTCACCCAGACTCCAGCAACCAAGCATCTCGAAAAAAGTGTTGTGTCGGTTGTCACCGACCTCGTCAATATCAATAGTACGGATGCATTTTTGAATATTGGCCAGGCGTTTCCCTTGAGGATGCGATTCGCCCATCAGATAGGGTACCAACGGGTACATGCCGCTGTTCACAAAAAGAAGCGTTGGATCGTTTTCGGGTATGACAGAAGCGGAAGGTAAAATTTCGTGGTCTTTATCACGAAAAAAATCAATGAATCGCTTCCTGATTTCGTTGCTGGATAGGTTTGACATATGGCCATTAAACAGGATTTGAACGCGTTTTGCAAATAAAAAAAGAAGCTGACTCAGGTAAACCCTTTGTCAGCGAGATGAGGAAACAATCCTTCGAAGATGCTCTCCATTTGCGGCATCCGGAATGGCTTGTCGAGCGTCGGTACGCCAAGCGACTCGAAGTGCTTCCGAGCGGTGTGGCCTTCTCGCGAGTGGAAATCAGCACTCATTGCGATGAAAAAACCTCCGCGCTGTTCCAGCTCGCCGCGAATCTTCTCGTAGAGCATGGTGCTCCGAGGCTCGCCGCGACCTGTGTCATAGTCGCTCACCACCAGATCGATCGCTTCGTCTGAACCGAATATCTCCAGTCCTTTCGTCGTCGTCTCTGCCACAACAGCAGGACATCGAAGAATGATTGTGATCATACGCCCAACCGCCTTGCGGACGTCTGGATCATCCTCAATAACCAGAACCTTCATGTGTTCCTCCATTTGGCTGTACGCTTTATACACTGTTTATTCAGTTTTGTCAACCTGTGATATAACCCCTCCACCAATGACGCAGTCGTTATCATAGAGTACTGCAGACTGTCCGGGCGTGATCGCTCGTACTGGTTGATCAAAAGTTATCTCGATTTTTTTCTCATCGATCTGTGTGACCACGGAGTCAACAGCCTTCTGCCTGTAGCGCACTTGAACCTGACACTGTTCTGGAAATGGTTCGTTGGTAAGATGGTGCAAGTCTTCAACAATGCATGAACGCTGATACAGGCGCGCGTCATCTTTATCATTGGTTACCACAAGTTCATCCGTGTCGATACGTTTTTCGACAACATAGTATGGACCTGTACCGCCAATATCAATCCCCCGCCGTTGTCCGATCGTGAAAAAATGAAGCCCTTTGTGCTCGCCTAGTGTTTTGCCTCCAGTAGAAACAATGAGACCTGGGTTCTCTGGGATATACTCTTTGATAAACGCATTGTAATCAATATCACCGATAAAACAGATACCGGTTGAATCTTTCTTGTCTGCATTTGGGAAGTTCTGTTTCTTCGCAATCGTGCGAACTTCATCTTTTGTGAGATCCTCCAATGGGAATATCACGGAATTGAGAATATCCGGCGGTACCCGGTATAGAAAATAGGTCTGGTCTTTGTTGTCATCCTTTGGACGGCAAAGCGCACCTTCATTAATACGTGCATAGTGTCCGGTTGCAATCGCATCTATTCCTTCGAGGGCCAAGGCTTTTTTTGCAAAGAGATTGAATTTTATTTCCTGATTGCAGGCAATATCTGGATTCGGTGTTCTCCCCTGCTCTAATTCCTTTAGAAATAATGAAAAAACGAGTTCTCGATACTCGCGTGTAAAGTTGAATGTCTGATATGGAATCTCCAGCTGGTCGCAAACGCGCCGAACATCCTCAAAGTCCTTCTCCCATATGCATCCGCTCGTATGCTCATGACGATAGGTATCCGAGTGCTCGTCTTCCCAATTCTTCATGAACACGCCGGTGACGTCCCATCCCTGTTCCTTCAACAAAAACGCAGCCACCGAGGAATCGACTCCTCCGCTCATTCCAATAATTACTTGCTTCATATGTTATGGTCCTAGCGGATTGTATCCGTTTTTGACTTCATCACCGTCGAGGTACCCATCGCCGTCAGTATCATTGATGTTGGGATTCGTGCCGAGTTCCGCTTCCTTGGCATCAGTCAGGCCATCGCCGTCAGTATCAAGCGTCGCATCGGTGTTGGCGGTGGTTGTTGCGCCCAGAAATGAAGGATTAATCCGCGTGTAGAGGAAGAAACCCCCGCCAAGTACCACCCCGAGCGCAATAACAACAATAACCACAATAATAACTTTCTGCCGTGTCGATAATGCTTCCTTTCCAAAAAGATCTTCTTGCTCGTCATCGCTCAGCGCGGCCTGCTCAATGCTCTGCATGCCGCCCTGCGTGTCAATTGGCGGCGGAGGCGCTCCGAGTGCCGCTTGCGGTTGCGTGAATATTGCTCCTGCTCCCTGTACCGGAGGCGGAGTCGCAGCAGTAAATGGCTGTTGAACCGGTTGAACCGGTTGTATTGGAGGTACAGTCGGCGGCTGAGTTGCGGGAGGTGTCGCTGGCATTTGAGAGGGCGGCTCAACGACAACAGCGGAAGCTATGGCCGGCGGTTGAGATGGAGGTATTGCGGGCAGAGGTGCAGGTTGAGATGGAGGAGGCGTCTGTGGCGGTATCTGAGGAAGATCTGCAGGTGCAGACGGCGGTTGTTGAACTGTTGCGGACATAGGAGTCGGCATCATAGCCGGCGTGGAAGCAGGCTCAGCCTGAGTGCCTGCAATGGCATCCGCATCATCATCAATGCCGGGTAAATTGGGTAATGGTGGTAAATTTGTTGGTGTGTCGTTTGCCATAAAAATACTATACCATAATATAGTTTTTCCGAGAAGAAAAAACATGGTATACTTTTTATATGGCATCATCATTCATTAAGGCGCTCCGCAGCCTCAAGTTACGGATTAAGTTTTTTCTGGTCTTTTTTGTCATGCTGCTGCTCATTATTGATTTGGGCGCACTTAATGTCACCTCGATTTCTGATATCCGCACAGACACGGCGCGCATATCTCAAGTATTAATTCCGCGGCTTATCCATGCTTCGCATACGAAAGATGCGCTGAATGCTTCTATTTTTTCAGCTGTGGATTACGTGCAAACGGGCAACCCGGTAAATAAACAGCGCTATGAAGATAGTTTGAATGAAGCGTTAATGCATCAATTAGAAGTATTTTACCTTTCCCAGACACAGGAAGATTTTCAATTTTCTTCGGATTTTCAGGATCAGATAAACCTTGTTGCAGAAGCACTGACACAAATGATCGCCACATTTGAATCGAATGCCAGCGAAGAACAAGTTCAGGAAAAAATTACGATCGTTGCAAAGGCACGCGACTCCCTGACCGCTTTCTTGGAAGAAGAATCTGAAACCAAGGTAGAGCAAGAAGCGCAGACGGAGCGGGATAACACCGATGCGCTTGTCAGTCAGACAATACTGAATGTTGCTATTGTGGGCGTTGTTGCCATTGTCGTCATGTTGTTCATCTTTATTTTTGTGCAGCGGTCCATCGCACGGCCTATCGCCCAGTTGTCAGCAGCTGCAATCGATATTGGGCAAGGCAAGTTCAGGGCAGTTGAGATAGATACAAAAGATGAGCTTGGCCTATTTGCGGAAACGTTTAATACGATGACGACGCGCATTAAAGCTACTCAGGAAGCGTTGATTGTCGAGCTCGAAAAGACCAAAAAACTCGACCAGCAAAAAACAGAATTTCTTTCCATCGCAGCGCATCAACTCCGTACGCCGATGTCCGGGATCAAATGGGTCGTGAGCATGGCTGTTGAAGGTGATCTAGGTAAAATGCCCGAAGAAGCATCCCAGCAATTGGGCAAAGGGCTGGAAAACATCGACCGAATGATCATTCTTATCAACAGCTTACTGGATGTCACGAAAATCGAAACAGAAGCGGGAAAGTTCAAGTTTGAAGCACGCGATATTGTCCAGATTACCAAGGAAATCGAAAGCTCACTTGAACCGAATGCCCAGGAAGCCGGGGTTACCGTCACGGTACACGATCCGGCCTCGCCAATACCGATGGCGCAAATTGATGTTGAAAAGATTAATATTGTAATTCGCAACATTGTCGACAACGCGATTCGATATACGCCAAAGGATGGGCAAGTGTCCATTACGTTTCAGCAGGCCGGTGATTATGTGGATATTTTTGTCACTGATACAGGCTATGGAATCCCGGAAAAAGAACAGGACCGTATTTTTACGAAATTTTACCGCGGTACGAATATCCAGACGATCCAGGCAGACGGTTCCGGCCTTGGCCTGTTTGTTGCACATGAAATCGTGCTTGGCCATGACGGTAGCCTAACCTTCGACAGTATCGAAGGCAAGGGAACAACATTTACTATTCGACTGCCGCTTGCTACGGACCAGTTAATCGTACAAACACAGGCCGCTGATGCGCGTGCAGCGCGCGGTGAAACAGAAGAACCCTCCGCATCCATGAAGGGCGTAGGTGCGCACGAGGTATAGCGCTACAACGTTGTGATTGGACGCGATTGAGTGATAAAGATATCACTCCCCTCTATCGCCCACTCAATATCCGAAGGGAAGCCGTAATGGGCTTCAATTTTTTTTGCTGTCTCAGCGAGTTGCTGTATTTGATCTGTTGTCAGCTTCTGCTTACTACCCTCTTCTTCTGAGAACTTTACGATTTCGTTGATGCCTGATTCATTACGGACCATCTTCGATGTTTGCGTCGAGATATTGCTGTCTATCAATGTAAGTGAATCCTTAGCAACAATATAACTGTCAGGCGTGATCTGCCCTGAAACCAACATCTCTCCCAAACCAAAGCCGGCCTCAATAATCATTTGGTTATCATTCTTCGTAACTGGGTGCACAGTGAAAATAACACCAGCCACGTCGCTATTGACCATTTTCTGCACAACAACCGCAACCGATACTTTTGCGTCCTCTAATTTATTCTCCATCCTATAGAATATGGCTCGCGGAGAGAATAGCGACGCCCAGCACTTCTTAATATTGTTGATATAAGTTATCTTGGTTGTGTTGAGGTATGTTTCCAACTCGCCAGCCCATGACGCAACTGCCGAATCCTCTGCGGTTGCAGAGCTGCGCACTGCAACAAAGGTAGCATCCAGCTTGTCGAACTCTGCAAGGAACTCTTTCTGCATATCATCGGGGATCTGTACATCATGGATAATATCGTGGATAACTGCTGTTGCTTTTTCAACAGAGTTCATGTCATTGAGATCGACTGTCTTCAACTGCGCGTTGATGTCCTCCTTCACATTCAGCCTATCCAGGAATTCATCGTAGGTTGATGAGGTTATGACAAATCCCGGCGGCACCGGAAAACCGGCCTGCATCATTTCGCCCAGGCTCGCCCCCTTACCTCCTGCTTCCGAAACACTCTCCTTAGTGATTTCTTCCAGCTGTTTCGTGTATGACATATTACTTTTGGAGTTGATTTAGGGAGTGCAGAACGGCATAGGCTGCGTCATGCCCGAGCCAGTCGCGCGCAATAGCCTGGTCCTTTTCAAACGCGGTAATAATGCCAAAACCGATCGGCAGTTTGTATTCGCGAATCAGGTTCATGACCGCTTCACCGATAGCGTTTGCGATAATGTCGTAATGCGACGTTTCACCCTTAATAAGGCACCCGAGCGCAACAAGTCCGTTGTATTTTTTTGATTCTGCCATCCGCTGGAGCATGTAAGCTATTTCAAAGGTGCCAGTAACATCGATCACATCGTATGCAACGCCGTGCTCTTCAAGGCATTCTGTTGCTCGTGCCAGCTGTTGGTCGGTGATATCCTGGTTATACAGCGACCGAACAATGCCTATCCTTAATGCTTTCGGATTCACTATGTCTATTTTTTCTTTTTTTAATCGGTCGCTCATTTTGCGGTTGTCATTTGTTCAATATATTTTGCGATCGCATCAAATTCCAGGTTCACGCTGTCGCCATCGTTTAACGCTTTAAGGTTTGTATTTTCCCATGTGTGCGGGATGATTGCAACCTGGAATGCATCCCCCGATGGATTGATCACGGTCAAACTTATTCCATTGAGCGCTACGGATCCTTTCTGTATGAGATATTTTTTGAATTGAGGATTAAAACTGATCGTCAGAATATGCGAATCACCGTCTTTTTCTATTTGCTCGATTGTGCCTGTACCATCGATATGGCCATACACAAAATGGCCGGAAAGAGGGTCGCCGATTCTAGCGCTTAGCTCAAGGTTTATCTTGTCATCCACGCTGATTATATTAAGCGTTGTGAGGCGAAGGGTCTCCGGCATATACTCTACTTGAAATGTCGCATCGTTGCTCGCGATTATAGTCGAACACACGCCGTTTACGCTCACGCTGTCCCCTATTGCGAGTTTCCATTGTTCCGGTTTGAGTATCGTAAAGATTTTGTTGCCATTTTTTTCAACAATGTTAGAGACTGTTTCGTACGCTGTGATGATTCCTGTGAACATTATTTGAAATAGGTTTGAGCGATTGAGATATCTGCCTTTATTGCGGCGACGAGATCTTGTTCGCTGCTGAATTTCCTGTTGCCGCGGATGCGCCTTAGAAGATTGATGGTGATGCGCTTTCCAATAATATTCCTATTGAAGTTGAGAATATGCGTTTCCGCATGGCGCTTCGTATCTCCATAGGTAATAGCGGCTCCGATGAAGGTTACTGACGGATGCCACACGTTGTCAACCTTGGTACGAGAAATATGCACACCGTCTTCAACAGCGCGGTGAATGGCGATATTTGCGGTGTTATAGCCCAGTTTGCTGCCGCGTGCGTTCCCTTGTTGTACCTTGCCCCAGATCTTGGTGTCCATAGGAGAGTATTATCGCATATTTTTCACCCAAAAAAAAGACAGCGTGCTCTGCAGAGGGATTGACCTCATGCAAAGCACGCCGGAGGCAGCCGCCGCTTGGCGCGGTACGCTACTCGTTATCGCTCTTCTCCCAGACCTTCTTGCCGTTGATCCAGGTCTGCAGCGGTTGTGCCAGCGCCATTTCCATGGGCTTCTCGATGATGTCGCGATTGAGGCACACCATGTTGAACGGCATTCCGGCCTCCATCGGACCCTCCGTGACCCGGCGAAGCGCGGTCTGGGCGTCGATCGCCTGGGAACCTGGCCGGTTCACCGCCTGCGACGTCCCACCGAGGTGGTCGTCGTTGCAGATCGGGCCGTCGGTCCCGCCACTGTAGAGTACCCCGCAGCGTTCGAAGTCAGCATACGGGTTGATGGCATCGCAAACGATCTGCGGCAGCCTGTCCGCGTACTGGCTGGCGTCCTCGGTGAACGACATCTGGCTGCAGAGCCGGATGTTGTATCCCGCGTGCTGCAACTTGGCGAAGCGCTCGACCAGGCCCGGCACCCAGGTGGTACCGTGCTCGAGCGACATCATCACCGACTTATCGCCGATGCGCTTGTATAGCCATTCGAACAGGCCGATGACGTTGTGCACCGCACCAGGGCCGATGGCGTGGACGCAGAGGCCCTCGCCGCCCTTGTCCAGCCACTCGGTCAGGTCGTCGTAAATCTCGCTGGGCGGCGGCAGCTGGAAGACGCCTTCGGTGCCGTCGGAGTACATCATGCCGTAATCGCGGGCCATGAAGGCGGTGCGGGAGCCGAAGGACCCGTCGGCCAGGTACTTCATCCATTTCACCTCGAAGCTCCGTCCGCGCGGACCGGGCATGAGACCGTTGCGCATCATCCACGGCTGCACGGCCGCGAAGATGTGGTACTTCAGCCATCCGGCGCGAGAGGCGCGCTCCATGGCATCGTGAATCGCCTCGCCGTGCACCAGCTTGTCGAACATGCTGGTGACACCCTTGCTGAACAGGAACTGCTGACGGTCCATCACCGAGCTGACCAGCGCATCTGCGTTGGTCTGCATCAGGCTGACCGTCTGCAGCACGTGGTCCTCCGTCAGTAACTGGCCGATGCACGAGCCGGTGGCCAGGTTCATGGCGCGGAGCGTCGGGCTCACGTGCTTGATCAGGTTCCTGGACCCGAAGGCACTGTGCCAGCTCGTGTTGAGCACGAGGAGCATGCGGTCGGCAGCCAGGATATTGACGAGATCGGACATCTGGGCGGTGTTGAGTACCGAGTCGTTCCAGTCGGTGATCACCACCCACCCCTCGGGCCGCCGGCCGAGTGCTGTCCGGATCAGGGTCGCGGCCTCGCCCTCGTTGTCCACGCCGCGCAGCGACAGCGAGCCGGCCACGAGCGTGAACAGCATGTGATCGTGCTCGGACCGGAATCCGGGCATGGTGTAGCCCGGGAGCTCGACGGTCTCGATCTCGGCGTTCTTGACCAGCAAGCCGGCCAAGTCGCCGGTCGCGACGATCAGTCCGTCGTCGTCGACCAGAACCTTGTCGACCGTCTCATCAAGCAACGTCAGAAACCTTCCGGTAAACAGCATTCCCATGGTTTGTACCTCCCAGTACCCGTTTTGGTATCGTGTTTCCTTCTCTGCAGTCAACGCTAATCGTCAACAAGCAGAAGGTGTTCTAGGTTTAATTGGACTCAAAACGCCCGAAATTCAACCTAAAAACCTGCTGCTTGCCGTTTCGCAGAAATGTATAAAGATCACCCAAAAAGGCTTAAAAAGCCGTTCTAGGAACGGCTTACCGTACGTCACTGAATGAAAAATGTCAACTGCTTTTCCCGTCCTTCTCCGAATCTGCTGCATGGACAAGCTGCCCGTTCCTGAATACCCGCAAAATCCGGCGTTCCAGCTCGCCAACCTGGTCGCGGATCGGGATCGTCCGCTGGTCAGGCGGCAGGTCGGCCTGTTCAAAATAGTCCTGTGCAAGCCGTCCGTCTGCCAGCACCTGCAGCAGCTCCGGCGACGCCACCACAATATCGGTCTGCGACCCGGGCTGCAGCGTCCCGCGCAGCGAACCCTCATACGCGCCTGCAGCCGCAGATGCGGCTGTCACGGCTGATATGGCGTCCAGCCGGTGTTTCGGGTCGTGGTGGTGCATGGCTGACCAGATGACGTACAACATGCTGTCCGGCATGCCGTCGCTCCCGAACATCATCGGCACGCCTTCGTTCGTCAGGTCAGCGTGCGGACAGAGCAGCCGCGTGCGGTTGCCGATGCGGTCATGGTACACAATGTCTTCCAGTCCAAAATTCGGCTGCATGGACACCCATGCGCCCATCTCCCCTGCCTCGCGAATAGATTCGGGCTGCGGAAGTTCAAAATGCTCCATGCGGAATTTCGGGTCAATCTTCCCTTTTTCCGCGATCTCCATCCATTTGCGGCCGAATTCGATGGCGCGCACAATGCCTTTATCGCCGATCGCATGCACCGCAACTTTATCCAAACCGGACCGTGCTGCCAGTTTGAGCGCTTTTTCCGCCTCGCGCATGCGGTTGTAGATGATGCCGTGCTGTTTCTTTTGGTCAGCGGACAAATAGGGTTCATCCATAAGCGCGGTCCTGCTGCCGATTGATCCGTCAGCCAGCAGTTTCACTCCTAATATTCCCTTGATATCGTCGGTCAGCAAACCGGATTTCACCAGCGCATCCTCTTCGCGCACGAACCGCTCGACTACGGCGTCGGTTAGGTAGATCTGCCTCACCGGGAACTCCATCTTCGGGTGCTTCCCTTTCCATTCCTTGTGAAGCAACAGGTACGCCATAAGCTGTTGCCAGGACATGACCGCCATCTCGTGGATCGACGTCACGCCTTTCGCGAGGTAATTTTCCACGCTCGTCTCAATCGCGCCTTCAACCTTTTCCACGGATTGGTATGATTCGGCTAACTCCATTGCCAGGAATACAAACGCTTCCGCAATTTCCTGCTTTTTCATATAGCCAGGGAAATCGTACGCGCCTGACTTCTGTTTGCGCTGGCTGTAATTTTTTTCCAAATACCGGTCAAGCACCCGCATTGCTGCAGAATTGCCCGCGCCGCTGTGGAACGACCGGTCCAGCACGAATATCGGCTGTGTCGCCTCCACCTCGTCCATGTTCAGCTCGCTGAAGCTTCCAACCTGTGAAGAATCGTAATTCAATATCACCAGCGGCTCGTCCGAGTGTGTTTCGCCTTTGCGTTCGCGCAGCGCCTCCTGCGCGAGGTTGCGCAGCTGTCCGGCCGATTTTACTGCGGACGCGTCTGCCGGCCTTAGGAGCTCGAGCGTGCCGTAAATTGCAGGGTGGTAATGCGTGTCTGCCAGCCCGGGAAGCAGCACTCCCCCTTCTTCTGTTCGAAATGTGGCACCCTCGTCGCGCCGGGCGTTCACCCACTGCGCAACATCGTGCGGGGAGCCGCAAAACGCGATCCGGCCGTCCTGGTCATGAATAATCTGGGTACCCTCGGACGGCAGGCCGCCTTTTTCTGTTTCCGGGATGAGGACTTTTTCCGGTTTGAAATGCCTAAACTCTTTCGAGGTCATATACGTTTAATCAACCTTAACGTCGAGTAGATAGGTATAGAGCGCCATTGTGACATAGACGAACAAATTCAGCGCCTCAAACGATGAGTTATTCGGGTGGTCGTCGCAGTCCTTGGCCATTGTCAGACGACCGTCTGTTGTCATACGCGGCATGCAGGCCAAGAACAGCGCATCATCTTTGGCGCGCTTGATGTCAGCTGCCGTGAACTGATGGAATTTCTCGTTGAACTTTTTCACGTTCTCTTCCGGCTCGCCGGCCTGCGGCAGGCCCTCCACCCAAATAAACGCATCTGCATCACCGATCCACTCTTCCCACGGCTTGTATTCGATTGTCGCACCGCGCTCGGTTGCGAGTTTGGTAATGTGCTCCGGGAATTTAAATACGTCGACCACGGGGTCAATTACAAATTTAACGCCGTACGGAGCAAGCATGCTAGCTATCGCTTTCATCGGCCGGCTGGAACTGACCATGCCATACATGCCGATAGTTTTTCCGGTCAGGTCTATGCGCTTTGACCACGGATACGCAAGTGCCATGGCGCCGGTGGCATGTTCGTCCCCGCCGCACATGCCGTTGATCAGCGGGATGTTGATCTTCTTCGCAAGCTCTTTCGGGTCCACGTCGTTGTAGCGGAGGTACATGAGATCAGCAACTTCTGCGATGGATTCGCAGATGTCATAGACGTCTTCTTCGCCGGTCGCCAGGTAGGTTCCGGCAGTCCCGGTCAGTCCTGTCCACGCGCCGCCCAGCCGGATAATCGCTGACTGCGCGCTGGTCATTGTGCGGGTGCTTTCTTTCAGGAACATGCTTGCCAGCACCTTACCTGGCATCAGGTGCGTAAAATCTTTGCCTGCTTTTATGCCCTCTTCAAATATCTTCGCGCGGCGGAATATTTCATCATAATCCTCCTTGCTGAAGTCT
Organism: Candidatus Kerfeldbacteria bacterium; assembly: GCA_043813585.1. Taxonomy (GTDB): domain Bacteria; phylum Patescibacteriota; class Patescibacteriia; order UBA9570; family XYC2-FULL-38-9; genus JBDRKW01. The sequence continues at coordinate 99,201 of JBDRKW010000020.1, read as the reverse complement.
GTTGTGTGGACAAAATCCCGTTTTGCCATATGCGTACGATTAATTGTTTTTGATAATTTCCCCCGTCTGAAGATTCATTGTAACACTATCGCCGTCTTTTAGCAGTTTTGTTGCGAATTTCGTCCCAACAATGCACGGTATGCCCATTTCACGGGAAACCACTGCCGCATGCGCAGTCAGGCCGCCTTCATCAGTGATAATTGCTTTTGCTTTTTTGATCAGCGGCATGAATTCCGGCGTGGTCATGGCTGACGCCAGTATGCTTCCCTCTTTGAAATCCTTGTCTTCAAACGCCGAATGAATTATGGTGACTTGTCCGGTTACCGTCCTTTCGCCATCACCGAAACTCGCAACCGTTCCTTTCAGTTCGTCATTCACGGGTTCGTCTTCCCAATATTCATTAAGGTACTCTTCCGCTTTTATTCCACCGGTTGTCTCGTGTGACTCCTTGGAAAAGAAGACCACGCAATGCCCGCGGCGATCCTCGGCTAGTTCTGCAATCTTGTTTGTGTCTTCTGCATTTTCGAGAAGCTCGTGCACATCAACCCAGTTGATGTCGTCCCGCTCAGCGCCAAATCTGCGCGCATATTCGTCTACACAATTAAAGAGCACGTCCATCTGCCGGAACATCTCTCCTTTGCGCTCATCCTGCCATGTCACTGCGATCCCAAGCGCGCGACTTTTATCCATTAACTCATCAGGCAGCGTAAACTCTTCCTGGATCCTTGTTCGTTTTTGTTGCAGCTGTTTTGCGTATGCCGTCAGCACTGCATATTGCTCTTCCAGGCTGTCTTTTTTGCTGCTCAACTCTGCTGCCTGTTCTTCAATGTCTTCTAGCATGCGGCGTTTTGCTCCTGCATAACTGTTACCGAGCCAGTAGTATCTGTCAATGTGGCTTTGCAGCGGCTCTTTATTGATGAGCGTCCTTAATAAATCAGCCTCTGCCTCCTGGAAGAATGACAATCCGCTTGGCGCGGTAAGCGTTTCTAATGCCCGTGCGAGTTCATCCGGCTTGAGGTTGCGCTGTTCAAGTTCTTTTTGCAGGTGGTCCACTGTTCCCCAGGTTGAAAGCTCGCAAGGTGATGAGTGCCCCCAGAATGAAATGTAATTCTCAAACCAGTCCCGGAAGAATGAAACAAACGCGTCATTATCTAACTTGGGGAGCTCACCGTTGTATACCGCATCGGCATAACTCCGATTGTGCTTCACCTGCGTATCGTATGCCTGCCGTATCTCTTTGCGCTTTTCTTCGGGTAAAATCAGGGTTTGAAAACACTTGAAGCTTTGTTCGATAAGACGATCCCAGTCCTGCACCCATTGCCACCGGTTCCCGCGTGCCATCATCACGCCTGCGGGCCATTCAAACTGATAGTGGTCATACAATTTCATCACCACGCCTTCAGCCGTGCCGATCAATGACGTGTAGGTTCCGTCGAGCGGGCCCCAGCGCAGTTTTTCACGGCCATGTGAGATAACGTTATTCATACTATTGGATTGTAATCTCCCCAGTCTCCATGTTCATCGCTGCCGTATCGCCGTTTCTCAGCGTTTCTGTTGCATATTTGGTTCCAATAATGCAGGGAATGCCCAACTCGCGCGCCACAATTGCCGCGTGGCAGGTCATGCCGCCTTCATTGGTGATTATTGCTGCCGCTTTCTTCATAAGCGGCATGAAATCCGGACGTGTCATGGAGGTCACTAGTATGTTTCCCGCTTCAAAATCCTCTTTTTCGATATCTGTTACGATTTGTACCGTGCCGGCAAAGACTGCGCCGGCCGCATCAGGAGCACTGGCGACGATGCCTTCCAACACATCTGTATTGCCCGCGTTAAGAAGCGCACTCAGCTCATCCGCCTCGCTTCCCGTAAAGAACGTTATATCGCTCCCCTCTTTGCCGTCGAACTCGCTGGCGATAACGGAATTATGGTTGCGTTCCTGTATTTGTTCCGCTGGAATGCACGTATCATCACGCAACAACGCTTTTATCTCCTCAACCGTATACCACTCCAGTTCGCTTTTTGGTATCCCGGTTGTATCGGCGATTGCTCCAAGTATGGTCCAGATTGCGAACGATGTCTTCACCATCGATTCCTTGCGCTCATCCATCCATGCGCCTATGGAACGAATGATGGTGAAGTCGTCCAACAGATCCATCGGAAACTGGTGCTGTTCTTCCAGTGCTGATTGCTGGGCTGCGACACGATCAATCTTGTCTTCAATATCGTCGATCTCCTGTTTCAGCTCTTCATCCGTATGCGTTGCTGCATCCTCAAGAATTTCCCTCCAAATATCTTCTTCTGTGAGCGGTGGCGACCCTCCATAGTTGACGGAAATATACCGGTATTGCATGTGGAAGGATTGAACCGCTTTTTTGGCCCTTTCAGTTGGTTCATTCAGTTCGTTTCTGTAGTTGAGTATCACATGATACTTGTCGATGCGATATTCTTCCATAAAACTCACGATCAGTGGTGTGCACATCGTCACTGTCAGAGTACTTCGTTCCGTGCTGTCCATGTCCGGAAGCACTTCTGCCATTTTTTTTGGAAGTTCATTGTTTGTATACACGTCCACGTTCTCGATCCAGAACCCCCATCTGACCGAATCGACTGCGAGCGACAGCAAGCGGCTGTATTGTTCCAACAGCTGTTTACGGCTCCACTTGCCTGTGTGGGAAACTATCTCCTGACACGATGCAACCTTATCGTTGCGAACCTGCATCCAGCGGTCGTGCTCCTGGTCGATGTACCCATGGTCGTCCTGATACTGCTCCTTTAACCAGAAATACTGTTGTAGTTTTTCCTGTTCTGAAGACTTTTCTTTAAGATAGCCGTTTTGGACCGTGCAAAAACAGACGCTCAATAAGCCGGGCGTAAAATAGAGCTGCTGCTCCACCGCGCCATGCATCCAATAGCAATACTGCATCTTGCCCGGGCATTCTTCGCTCCACCAGGTATGTCCCCCTGCTTTCTTTTTTGCTTGTTCGAATGTCATTTATTTTTCTTCAATCATACGTACTTGACCACTATCCGCATCAACCTCCACAATATCCCCGTCATGTAGTGCCTTTGTGGCGATTTGGGAACCGATAATGCACGGTATGCCCAGCTCACGCGAGACGATTGCCGCATGGCAGGCAATGCCGCCCTCGTCAGTAACGATCGCTGCCGCTTTTTTCATGAGCGGAACGTATTCAGGGCGAGTCATCGGTGCCACCAAAACATCTCCTTGTTCCATTTTCCCAAATTCTTCGGGCGTGTTAATGACCTTTACTGTTCCTGCAGCTTTCCCGCCGCAACCTGTCGTGCCGACAATCTCTGCATGCTGCTGCCTATATGTTTGCTCAAGAAGATCATGAATATCTTGTGCCTGTTTTCCGCTGATGTTCATATACCCACCGTCGCTGTCAGCATATTGCATTGACCCTTGTTCCCTTTCTTTTAACAGATCCACATAATCGTCGGAAAAGTCCAGGCTTGAAAGCTCGGTCACATAAACATTGCGTAGCAGCCCTTTTTCCAGTCCCGTTCTGTCAGCCATGTATTCTAACATCGCATCAAGCGCAGCTGCGGTTTTTTGCATATTGATCTTCCTTTGGTCGCGAAAGAGCGTCATCTCAGCAAACAAGTAAAAGATGTTTTGCAGTTCCTCTGACAGCGAGTGCTTGTCGATGATCTCTTTTTTCCTTATCGCAATGTCTTTAGAGTGTGTCTCAACTCTTTCTATCAGCTCCCCCAGTTCCTGTTTTGATTTTGTAAACAACGGAACAAGTTCTATGAAAAAATCATATTCTGTCATGGCGCATGCATTCCCCCAGTCATTCTTTTTCCAGAAATACTTCTTCTGCAGGTCGGCACATCCAATAATTCTGTTATCCCGATAGGAAACTTCGTCAGTCATCTTCAGTAACTGATCTTTCCGTTCATAATTGTTCAATGCAATGCTGGCTAGCATCGCCTCGAACACTGCATGAAACAACGGCCGGTTCGGAGTTACCAGAGTATCGATCTCATTCTTTGAAAGTCGAACACCGGCTTTTTGTATCTCCTCTTCCAATAATGCTTCACCTGATGGATCAAACGGTTCTACATAAAGAGAGATCATCCAAAGTGCGCACCAGGATTGTAAAAAGTCTCTCTGGAATTCTATGAACGCATCCGTATCTAATGTCTGCAGGACGCCTTCATTAACACGTCCGACTTTTTTCTCGTGTTCGCTTCTTAGAGCTTCCCACTTCGCGTGGATCTCATCGATAGTCGCCCTATTCTTTCGAACTTGTTTGAGTGTTGCCCGGGCCATCTCAAATGACCGGTCGATGTCGAAGTATCCTTCATGAAAATTGTTCGCAAAATAGGCAAAACAGGCAATCGGCCCCATGAGCTTGATATATGCGTCAAAAGGCGCGTATGCGTAATAGAGATTGGAGCTCACCGCCTGGCGGTACCACGTACTATTCTTGATATGTTCCGTGAGATCGTTGTTGTCCATTGAATCGAATAGTGCCAAACAATCGTGAAAAAATCAAGATATTTTGCTATACTAAGCAAATGAAAAAAGTTCTATTCCCGCGCGACGAAAATAAGCACGACGACGCAATCATTGAATGGTGGTATTTCAATGGGCATTTATGGGATAAGCGCGGCAGCCGCTATGCGTATATGTCAACGTTATTCAAGGTTGACACGAGGCACGTTGGAGAACCTATGCTAAAGCGCATGCCGTTTAAGACGCTCTATTTCGCGCATTCGCAGCTGTTCAACGTAGCAAAACGTTCGTTTGCACCTATTATGGAATATATTGTCATTCCTTCTCGTGACTCGTTTACCAGGGATCTGTTATTCGTCAACTTTGCGAGTCCGTTCGTGATGAACGGATACTTCAACAACAGCATTGAAGAGACATCACTGTTCAATTACCGGGTGAAGAACGAACAGGTCAATCTATCGCTGGAATCGAAAAAGAAACCGCTCATGGTTGGTGGAGATGGATACCAGCGCCTTGGCAATAAAGGATCGTACTACTACACGCTCACCCACCTGGATACAAAAGGAACCATCCGGCAGAACGACCGCGATCTTGAAGTAACCGGATTGTCGTGGATGGACCACCAGTGGTCAAAGCTGAATTTTGCCTCCTCAAGGCAATGGACCTGGTTTTCGCTCCAACTGGATAATGGAACAGAGATACTGTGCTACATTTATGGTGATGATGAGCGTGATGATTGCTGGGCAAGCATTATGAACCCAAACGGCACACAGACGCACACCTCTGATGTTCACTTCACGGCACTCGATGAGAAATGGAAAAGCCCGAAAACAAAAGCGACCTACTCGATCTCGTGGAAGATATCAATTCCGTCAAAGAAGATTAATATTACCGTGAAGCCGCTCCGCAAAGACCCGGAGATGCTGTTTGCAAAAGTGAATTATTGGGAGGGGCCGATGGATGTGCGTGGAACAGTCGGCTCGAAAGAAGTAAACGGCCACGGATTCATGGAGATTTTTGGACGGCCGTCGCAGTACAACGAGATCACGGCGTTGAAGGGACTTGTATCTGATTACGCAAACGGCCTTAAAACGCAACTCGCAAGACTTCCCGGGGGTTTAAAGCGTTAACTTGCTGGAATGCTGGTTACGCGTATAAAGATTCGACCATATATGGAACAGGACGCGTTCGCGGTTGCTGAAATGATTAGGAATACATACCGTGAATGCAATATGGAAGAGGGCTCGCAAGAAGCTATCCAGGCCTATCTGGACTTTTTTGACCCTGTTGATAATCTCCAGAATATCAAAGCGAAGTTTGCGGGCAGCCAAATTGCGTTTGTCGCTGAAGAGGATGTAAGGATTGTGGGTTTTGTGCGCGGCACCATGGGACGGGCGTTTAACCTGTATGTTGACAGCGCGTTTCATGGCAGGGGCATCGGCAGGGAGCTGATGACAGCATTTGAGAAATGGGCGCTCGGGAGAGGAATCAAAACAGTACGGGTTCGTTCAAGCCTTCACGCCGTGCCGTTCTATGAAAAACTCGGTTATAAAAAAACATGGGGGTTACCCACGAAGCACGGTCTGCGCGTCCAGCGGATGAAGAAAAAAATTAGTTGATCTTTTCAGACCATTTTTAAATTCGCAGGAAGCAAAAAGCCGCCCGGTGAGGCGGCCTTTCGTATTGTTATTTTTTCAATTCGCGCTTGACTTTGATCCATTCCTTCTTGAGCTCCGTTGCAAGCTCGTCTGCCGTGCTCTTCGTGATCTTTTTCTTCTTCTGGTATTCTGCCACGACGTCGTCGACGATCTCGTCATACTTTGCCTTTGTAGCGACCTTCATCTTTTCCGCTTTGACAGCGACATTCTTTGCAATTTCGCCTGCCGCGTCCTTACCTTTTTTTGTGAGCTCTTTCCCCTTCTTCGTCTGGGTCAGGAACCCGACTACGCCTGCCGCGACTGCTGCCGCGACTCCGGCGCCGATAAGAAACTTTGATACATTTTTCTTTTTTGCCATAGTGCCTCCTTAGTTATGTTGATTGTAGATATAGTATAACGCTAGAGCTCAAATGATTCAAGCATAGTAGGCACGACCGGTTCGAATTCAAATTGTTGCTGAAAATGGCGCTGAAGCTCGAGGGACTGCATCTCTTCCCCGTGCGTGATGAACACTTTCTTCAATTTCTTCCGGTCGAATTCGCTAACCCATGTCGTGAGCTTGTCGCGGTCGGCATGCGAAGAATAGCCGCCGATTGCGCGCACCTTTGCCCGAACGGTGTATGGCGACCCATGAACTTTAATTGTCTTTTCGCCGTCAAGAATGCGGCGGCCGAGCGAACCTTCCACCTGATAACCGACAATGAGATATTGGTTCGCAAAATGCCCTATATACCGTTTGATATGGTGCAGGATCCTCCCGCCCTGCGCCATACCCGAACCGGCGATGATCACCTTTGGGGCCGGAGCATCATTGATGGCTTTGGACTCAACGGAATCAAGGGTCATATGCAGGCCGGGAAAATGAAAAATGTCATCGCCGCTTTTAATATTTCCGCGCGCCTCCTTGTTGAAATGTTTTTCATACTCCTTGAATATGCGCGTAGCCCTGATGGCAAGCGGGCTGTCGAGGAAGATGGGAACACGCGGTATGTCATTGTTGTTCATCATGTCGTTGAGCTCATACAGGATTTCCTGCGTACGCTCCATGGCAAATGCGGGGATCATCAGCACGCCTTTCATTATGATTGTCTCATAGATCGCTGACTGCAGGATAAGGCGGCGGTTGTCCTTATCTTCATGAAGGCGCGCGCCGTAGGTTGATTCCATGATCACGAAATCAGCATCGTCAATCGACTCCGTTGGCTTCAGGATAGGAACCGGCGGGTTTCCAAGGTCGCCCGAAAAGACGACTGATTTCCCCTCTGCGGTAATGCGCACCGATGCCGAACCGAGGATATGTCCCGCATCAAAAAATTGAGCAGAGATTCCGGGCGCTATTTCAACCATATCGTGATAGACAACGCCTTCAAACTGTCGCGAAGCCTGAACGACATCATCCTCCTGGTATATGGGCTCATGGCGATGGCGCTCTGCTTCCTGCTCAAGAATATGAACGGAGTCTTCCAAAAAAAGCTGTGCAAATTTCACGGTCGGATTGGTCGCGTAAATAGGTCCGCGGAACCCATGCCGGACCAGGCGCGGAATACGGCCGCTGTGGTCCAGGTGGGAATGCGTAAGTACAACCGCAGTAATATCTTTCGGGTTGAACGGAAACTTGTCGAGATTCTGTTTTTCACCAATACGGCCGCCCTGAAATAAACCGCAGTCGATAAGAACCTTGGATTCTGCCGTTTCAACGAGATAGCAGGATCCGGTAACCTGCCGCGTGGCTCCGCAAAACGTAATTTTCATGCCGGTTGCTTCGGTTCAAATTGTCCCGCGGCACGCGCCGCTTCGCTTCCCTCTTCGCCATGGCAGTCGCTTAAAAACTCCCCTGAACCACAGTAACAGAGCGCTTCCATTGGGACGCCGTGGCATATTTCCGGCTGCCAGGAGATGTTGTCGCAGTCCCGGCAGCGATATTGTTGCGCTTCCTTCATAATGACATTATACCACCTTTTTCACTTCGAGTTGATCAAGAACTCCTGAAATCATCTCATTCCATGGCAGCGATTGTTCTATGTCCAGCACTTCTCTAAGCTTCGCGCTTGTTTCAACATGCTCCGGTACGAGGAATGAACAACAGTCGTCATACGGCCGGATGGACGTTTCGTAGGTATTAATTGCCGTTGCGCGGTCGACGATCTCCTGCTTATCCATGCCGATGAGCGGCCTGAATACCGGTCGTTTCAGCCCGTACGATGTAGCCGTCATGTTCTGGACGGTTTGCGATGCGACCTGGCCGAGGCTCTCGCCTGAAATAAGCGCTTTTACGCGCATCCTGCCGGCGAGCGCATCCGCAATGGCGTACATTCCGCGCCTGTACATCACAACGCGAAGCGGCGCAGGCGCTTTTTCAATAATCTGCTTTTGGAAATCATGAAACGGCGCCATGGCCAGTGTTGTCGGCGGCTGATGCTGTTGGATAATCTTAACAAGCTGTTCCGCGTTTTCCGCAGACGCCCTGCTTGTTGCAGGATAACTATGGAAATGGATATAGTGCACGCTTGCTCCCCGGCGCATCATCATAGAACTGGCGACCGGCGAATCAATGCCTGAAGAAATTAGAGACAGCATCTTGCCGCCCGTTCCGACCGGCAAACCGCCCGCTCCGGAGATTTTCTCGGCATACACCATCGCATTATCCTCTGCGATGCGAATATGCACTGTGACATCTGGATCTGTTAAATCTACATCCTTTGCATACGATGCGCATGCGGCAGCACCGATCTTTTTTTCCAGCTCTCCGCTTGAGACCGGGAATTTTTTGTTTGTCCGCTTCACGCGAATCGCAAACGTCTTATACGTCAGTTGTCCAAGCTGCTGTAACGCATGGTTTTCGATGGCTTGTGCATCGTTCTCTATTTCGGTCGCGGCATACAGCGATGCGATCCCAAAAACATGCTGCAACCGCTGCATAACCTCCTTTGCATTTATTTCCTTTTCACCAGATCCGGATATTGTAATAATGCCGTAGCCCTTTTTCACCTTCACGCCCAAACCTTTAAGAGCGATATCGATATTTTTTAAAAGCGTCCCCTCAAATGACCGGCGGTTCCCGCCTTTAAGTACCAGCTCCCCGATGTTTGCGACGACAACCTGTTTCATGGCTGCCGTTCATTAAACCACTTTGCAAATGCATCAATCGCCTGGTGGCGGTGGTCGTTCCCCCGCTCTTCCGGAGTCATGGAGGCCATATCTTTGCTCTCGCCCAATGGGATAAACATTGGCGCGTACGGCATCTCGTAATCCTTCGACTGGTCAAATTGTTCCGTAATCGTTCCCGAATATTCACCTTTGAACAGCATCGGCTCGTCCAGCGTATTATCCATATATGCAGCGTACGAAATGAACACCGCACTGTCTCCGGGCTGCACAAGCTTTAAAATACCGTCAAACCCTATCGTCTTATAGAGAAACTTTGAATATGTCCCGGGGAAATCCTTATAGGCATCAAAATAGATGCCTGAATCATCCACTAACACCGGTTCGCCTGCCTGCTCATATGCTTTTACCGCTTTGTCGCGAACGACTGCCGTCACATCGAGGCTCTTTATTTCTGTAATATCAACATCCAGAAGCTGCGTCCGGATATCATAATGGCTTAATGCCTCGGTGATCTGGTTGAACTTGCTCGTGTTGGTGGTAACAACAGTAACCGCCGGCTTAGTCATAATTCTGCTTGCAAATCTGGCAGAAGCCGAGCGGGACACGGTTGGTGCTGGTGGTAACGTTGAACCGCTCGTACTCTTCATTAAATTCGACTAATTGAGCTTTTTCGCCGGATGCCTCAACCCGGACTTTGTCACCTGTGGTTAGGCTGATCTGATCTTCATCATTATCCGCAGCCAGTACGCCCGGACCCCTGGTGACCTCTACCTCTATCTTCGAATCTTCTTTAAGCACAACATGGTTGATAATCTTCACGCTGTTATTGAACGCCAACGCAATACCGGTCTGGAAATTGCTGCGCGTGATGCTCTGGAAATACCCTGTTGAACCGATCGGCGTTGCGATAATCAAACCGTCGCCAAGAATCTCTCCGCCGTATTTTTTTCCGTTCACGTAGACGATGGCGCGCAGGGTGCCGTTGACGTTCGGGTGTGCAACGACAATGTCGTTCAGCGCTTTGAGCGATTTTCCGTCGTACGAACCTTCCAGTTTGATATGTTCGACAATGGTGAATTTTTTTTCAAGAAGGAGCTGAGGGATCTCATCCTTCGCGATCTTTGCGCAAAGATTGCAGATGAGGCTGTTGCGCAGCAATACTTTCGGCACGCCGGGATACATGCGTTCGCCATACAGGAGTGTTCCGTCGCCGCCGTAACAGATGATAAGCTCCGGATCTTTCTCAACAATCGTAATTTTCGGATGGTTCTTTTTTATGTATGAAATGAGGTCGCTTCTCTGCAGACCGATAACTTGGATTTTCATTTTTGGCGATATTACGTTAAAAGACCGTACAGGCCTTGTACACGTTATATACCGTTTTTTCACTTTGTTCAAGTCTGTTTTTCGCCTTCTACGAGTTCACGGACAGAAACCAACGGGATCTTGTTTTTTTCGAGAAAATCACGCAGATCCGCGCCGCGCATGAGCGAGCCGTCTTCATTCAGCAATTCAGCAATAACCGCCGCTGGCGTGCATTTTGCGCGCCTTATGAGATCTATAGAGGCTTCTGTATGGCCAAGACGGCCGCGAAGGCCTTCCGGATGGACGCGCAATGGAAAAACATGCCCCGGCCGTCCGAAATCATCCGGTTTTGCGTCCGGATCGATCAATGCCCGCACGGTTTGCACACGCTCTTCAGCAGAAACGCCGCCTCGCGTATTCTGCTTTACGTCTACGGGCATGGTAAACGGCGTGCCGAAATGGGCTGTGTTGTCCGTTTCGCGCAAAAGATTCAGTTCCAGTTCCTTCAGGCGCGCCTCCTCCATGGCGATGCAGATAATCCCGCTGGTATTGCGGATCATAAAAGCCATCAGCTCTGGTGTAATATGCTGAGCTGCAATCACTAGGTCTGCTTCGTTTTCGCGGTCCTCATCATCTGTTACCGCAACAAAACCACCTTCTCTTATCTGTTGTACTGCTTGTTGTATGTTCATGCTACGTTGAATTCCGACTGATTGTAGCACGTTCAACTTTATTGAGTAAATGTTTCTGAAGCCAGAGCGTCTCTCGGAGCTGCCGCAGGAGCCGGCCGAGCGCTCGAACGAGCGATACGTGCTCGCCGTCTTTGCGCGATAGGCCGTGCACAATGAGTTCTGGAACCGGTACTACCTGCCCCATTACTTTTAACATGAACGACAAATAAACGTCGTCATACGGTTCCTGGAATTTCTTTGTTTCATACGTCATGCGGCAGCCTTTCAGGCCGTCGGATTCAAGATAGGCGCCCTTTCTGAACGCAGCGTTTGAACCGTAGAAATTATACCTCCTCGGAAACAGCCGGTAGAAGAAAAACACCAGGCTATGAAAGAATGTGATAACGGCATCGTCATACAAGATCCTGCCTCCCACGGCAACAACATCAGGATTCGCGGAAAAGAACTTGGTCGCCTTTTCGAACCAATCGATCTTGAATACCGTATCTGCGTCCATCGAAACGATCAATTCATGCTTTGCCGTGCCAAATCCCAATATGCGCGCCTCGATTTGGTTCCCGTTTACGCAGGAGAGCGGCACCAGGTATACTCCCCTCTTTTCAAACTTCGGCTGAAGGGATTTAATGATGCTGTATGTCCGGTCCGTGGAATTGTTATCGACAATAATGACTTCGTTCGGCAGGACGGTTTGCCGTAACAGCGAAGAAAGGCTTTGCTCAATAATAGCCTCCTCGTTATGAACGGGGCAGACGACTGATACTTTCATACGGGCATCTTTCTTATCGACTCTGCGACTTCGGGCAGTGACAGGCAGCTCCCCTCATCATCGACAGGGCCTGAAAAATGACCTGCATTGTTCTTTACGATGACTTCGGCACCGAGCTTTTCTTTGAGAATATCCCCGTAGCGGAGCGCGACATAGGGATCATTGTCAGAATGGATCGCCACGAATTTCTTTGCAGCGGATTTTATCTTTTCAAAATCCAGCGGTTCCCGGAAGAACGTCTTGATTTCTTCAAAACCAAGGTCGTCTGTAAAACCCGCTACAAATACAACACCGCCGATTTGTGTGTTTGACGGAAGTGTTTCCAAATAGCGCATAATGGTAATGCATCCGGCGCTGTGGCCGATGAGATACAGATTTTCTGTTGGTGCTTCAACTACCCCTTTCAACGCAGATAGCCACGCATCCAATTTAGGATTTTCCGTATCCGGCATGGCCGGCACCTGTACACTAAAACCAAGATCCTCCAACTCCTTTTTTGTCTGAGGGTACCAGCAATAGTCCGGACCGCCTCCCCAGCAATGGACAATAATCGCCTGTTTCATCTTATTGACGGTTATACCGGCCTGTTAATTCCGCCCGCTCAATGATGTGGCCTTCCATAGCTGCAAGAAGTTCGGCTTTTGACGCCCCCTCAGCCAATTCAAGAAGTGAGTCCAGGGCATAGAGCCTGAAGATATAGCGGTGCTCCGCATCCGGCGGGCACGGGGGTACGTACGCTGTCGTATTGCTCGTTGTGGTGCCGTGTACTCCGGCCGGATCAGTGCCTTCAGGTATAGCAGCTGTGGCCGGATCAATGTTCCAAATGAGCCAGTGGTCCCACATGCCGTCCTCCCGGATTGCTCTCGACACATCAGGGTCTTCCATTATCAACACCAGGCTTTGTGCCGCTTCCGGCACTCCGCCAATTGCAAAAGCGGGACTTGTCCCTGCACCGTCGCAGGTGTGCAACGGCGGTATCATTTCATTCTGTTGAAATGCGTTGCTTGTTAATTGCATAGAACTTTTGCTAATTGTTGCTTGTTGCATTATGGAGCTGTTGGTCGGGGATGGCTCCTTCGGTGAGAAGACGATAAAAGCGGCCGCGCCGCCCGCAATACATAATATGCTCAAACCAGCGATCGCCATGACGAGCCTGCTGTTCATTGTGCTAACCTAAGCGAAGAGAAAGCTGCCAACAACGATAAATGCGAACACCGCGAAAATTGTGATAACGATTGCATGCATATCACCACAAATATACCATACTTCTATTGAAAATCAATTATAGCGTTTGCATCGCCTTGTAAATCTTTTCCGTGGCTTCTATGTAGCTCTCCTCCTTTGAAAAGCGGATCGGCTTGCCAAATGTGACAGTGACCGTGTCACGCCGGATCGGCAGCGTTCGGTCGGGCGGGATGATGCGCGGAATTCCGGTGATTTTCATCGGGATGATGGTTGCATTCATCTCCGTCGCTATGAATCCTGCGCCGCGTTTGATCGGCTGCAGTTTTCCGGTGAAGCTCGCCTTGCCCTCGGGAAAAAGCACAACATTGTATCCGCGGTCAAGCATCTTGCCCATGTAATCCAGTCCGGGCTTGATATTCTCGCCTTCCTTTCGCGGAAACGGAAAGGCGTTATAGCCGATTTCCGCAAACCGCCGATAGCGCTTGTACCGCGTATAGACCATGTCTACGGCCGCAGCAATGGCTGTTTTTTTTCTTATTTTGCGCGGAATGGCGCGGTAGACAATGGCGGTATCAAGATAGCGTACATGGTTCGGCATGAACACGACGGGAAACTGCATGTCCTCAAGGTTTTCAAGACCGCGGACATCCACTTTCTTGACTCCGAGCTTCAGTACCGGGTGCACCAATAAGTCCTGTATCAATGATCGGATAATCGCCGCCCACCATGTTAAAGGCCATTCCTTGAACTTCCAGGACTTTGCCGCGGGTTTCGACTCGAGCAGCAGATGAAAAAGGTCACCGACCGTAGTGTCGAGGTTCACCTTCCGTTCGTCAATTGCCACGCCGAACGCATCTTCAATCCTGCTTGCCAGCTCCACCCGCAAGACAGAATCAACCTGCAGGTCGCGCACTAGGTTCGTTGCATCAGCAAGCGTGCTGACGTCCGTGTCCGTGACCTCCGAAATTATCTTTAGAAGCTTCTCCTTTTTTTCACCGTTTTGCACGGATATGCGTTAACACCTGCTCTTTCTTTACTTTGCGCGTCGCAGACCTGGGGAAATCGTCATCTTCCCATACGGTCCAGCCGGCAATCTGCTGGTACGACGCCAGCTTTTTGTTCGCTTCGTCAACAACTGACTTCGGATCCGGCTTCTGCCCCTGTTCAAATAATAGCGCAGCGTGGATCTCCTGCCTTCCGCTTTCCTTCTCAATTCCGACAACTGCTGAATCCTTGATGCCTGCCACTGCATTGATCACTTCCTCAATATCTTCCGGATGGACGTTTTGGCCGCCCGGACCCAGGATCATATATTTTTTTCGGCCGCTAATGAACAGAAAGCCGTCATCGTCAAGTGAGCCCATATCATCGGTTTTAAACCAGCCGTCTTCGGTAAACGCCGCTTTCGTTTTTTCCTTATTCTTATAATACCCCTGAAACACACTCGGGCCTTTTACCAGAATCTCTTCGTCATCCGCGATTTTTACCTCAACATTATTGAGTGGCTTTCCAATTGATTTAATGCGATGGTTATGCAGTGTATTCATTGATATTACCGGCGATGTTTCTGTGAGTCCGTACCCCTGCAGCAGCGCAACACCAAAATCCATCCACTTGCGTTCAAGACGCGGACTTAGCGGGGCTCCGCCGGATGCGACGATTCGCAGGCGGCCGCCGAATTTCTTTAGCACGCTGCTGAAAAGCAGCCGCTGGATTGGCTTGATCTTGATAGCGCGGGAGACCTTTCGCAGCTTCCCGAACAGCGCCGCTTTGCCCTGCTCTTCTGCTGAAGCTTCAATTTTTGACATCACCACCTGCAGGAATTCCGGTACTGCCGCCATAACAGTCGCCCGATACTCTTTCATCAGTTCCTGTATTGCTGAAGTTGTATGGGCATAGACAATCGTGCAATTCCTGGAATAGGGCGCCAGAAATCCGGCTGTCTGCTCGAAAATGTGCGAAAGAGGGAGGATTGAGAGAAAGACATCATTATGGTCAACATATAGCGCCTCGGTTACCGCCTTTGTATTTGAAGTAAGATTGTTATGCGTCAGCATGACGCCCTTTGGATCGCCGGTCGTTCCCGACGTATACATGATCTCCGCGAGATCGTCTTCCTTCGGCGCATATTCGGTGAAGTTGCCGCAGTCCGCTGCTTCCACCTTTGCAATGAACTGCTCGAGCGTGACTGCCTTCACCCCCTTCGGCGCCTCGCCGACGTATTGATCATCATGGATAAACAGTTTTGCTTCGGTCTGGTCTGCGATCTTTTGCACCTGCTCTGTCGTATTCTGGATATTCAGCGGGACAATGACGGAACCGCGCAGCATGTTCCCAAACCATGTGGTTATCCAGTACGGCGAGTTCCCTGCCGCAAGAAGTATTTTATCGCCTGCCGCGACGCCCTCCGCGTCCAGAGTGCAGGCTGTCTTCTTAGCCATCCCGTACGCTTCACTGAATGTCAGTGAAACAGTACGGTATCCCATTTGCATAATAAGCGCAGCCTGGTCTGGATACGCTTCAGCTGCGTTGCGCACGAAATCGTTTAGTACCATAGGTATTATTTTTTTTATTTATTCCACTATGAAGACCGCAGTTGCAAATGCATATTCTGCGTCATGCGTAATTGTAACATCGTGGGAGATAATTGGCACATCGCTATCCACAAGCGTAAGCTTCGGTTTTCCATCCCCGACTTTTTCAATTTCGAACATTTTCCATTGGCCCGCAGACAACCCGAGCGCCTTGATTGCGGCTTCTTTTGCGGCAAACATGCCGGCCAGGCTCTCCATGGACTGCGCCTGTTCCTGCTCCTCTTCCGTAAAAAGGCGGTCAAGGAACGTCTTCCCGCCCTTCCGTGCCGATGTTGTGAACTTTTGAATGGAGGCGAGGTCTGAACCGATTTTTATTTCCATACGATCAGTTATAGCGTATTTCAAACGTTTCAAATCCTTGCACATCGCCTTCCGTAACCTGTACATCATCCACGTACGCATGCGACGGCCCTTCCGTGCACCATGCCACCAGTTTGTCCAGCTGCGCTTCTTCGCCTTCCGCCCTGATCATGACTGAACCGTCCGGCTCGTTGCGCGCCCATCCGGTCAGGCCGAGCAGCTCGCACTGTTCCTTGGCGGACATGCGGAAAAAGACGCCCTGAACCCTGCCGATGACGCGGATGTTGAGATGTTTCTGCATATAGCCTATTATAGCAGAGATGAAAACACTCTGTCCCAATAAGGAGGTCTGCGGCTCGTGCGGATGGTCGCATATACCGTATGAGAAGCAGCTGAAGCAGAAATTATCAGATATCAATGGCAGTTTGGCATTGCATAAGCTGGATTTGTCCTGTACCGAGATTGTGCCGTCGGCAAAAACCGCGCACTACCGCAACCGGATGGATTTTGTGATCGATTTCGAAGGCCGTGTAGGATTACGGCAAAAGGGAAAATGGTGGCGCGTCATCGATAACCATCCGTGCTTTTTAGGCGATGAAGCGATTGAACATCTGTTTCCGATCATACGCCAGTGGGTCGCTGATTCCGGATTGTCTTTTTTTGACCGCAAGGCACACCATGGGTTATTGCGCTATGCGGTTGTACGCGCGACGCTCGCAGGCGATACCATGGTAATTATTGTCACGAGCGAACCAAACAACGAGCAGGAACGCATTGAGTGTTTAAGCGCGCTTGAAGTTCTGGCAAAAGATACGGGAGCGGCAACGATCGTCTGGTCTGTGAACCATACAACCGCTGATGTCTCGTTCGGGGACGAACTTCATATAATTTCAGGCCAAGGGTTTATTGAAGAGGTTATCAACGGGTTCCGGTATCGCATCACACCCAACGCGTTTTTTCAGACCAACTCCTCAACTGCTCCGTTATTAATGCAATGCGTCCAGGACTTTGCCGGTGATATTTCAGAGCAAATTGTGCTCGACCTGTATTGCGGCAGCGGCTTTTTCTCGATCCCGCTTGCGCGATCCGCAAAAAAGCTGATTGGCGTTGAACTTGTGCCGGAGGCAATTGCGGACGCACAAGTAAATGCAGAGCTGAATAATGCTGATATTTCATTCCATGTCGCAAAAACCGAAGAGTACGACTGGATGTCGCTCGATCCCGATCTTGTCATTATTGATCCGCCACGCAGCGGCCTGCACGACAATGCGCTGAAAGACCTTCTCACTAGTCTCCCGCCGCGGATTGTCTATGTTTCATGCAACTACAAACAATACGCCCGCTCCATTACGGAGCTTTCGAAGTATTATCGCGTGGATGCCATAAAAGCGGTGGACATGTTCCCGCATACGCCGCATGTGGAGCTTGTGAGCAAACTGGTAAGAAGATAATTTTTTACAGCTTGAGCCAGCTGGGTTTCCAATACGCAGGGATCTTTCCAATACTGAACATCTTGCCTTTTTTGTATTTCTCCTCTTTATCTTGATGCGACGCAGCCACCATAGAGCGCAGGGTTTCCATTTTCGCTCGTTCCTCATCATTTCCATGCGCTTCCTGCACGAGCCTGTCGATTCCCTCCATTGTGCAGCCGTGCACCACCTGCTGGATTTTCCACATCGCATCCAGCGCGGTGTCCCCCTGCTCTATTCCGAATACCTGCTGTGTTACCGTCTCGGCAGTCGCGTCATGGGGAAGCACATCAATTTTTTTATTGCAGATATACGCGAGGGTGACGGCTTCCATCGGTCCTACTGTAAAACCCGGTACCTGTTGTTCAATGTAATCTAACATGCGCGCGTACATCCTGGAGCGGCGCTCCTCTTCCTCGGCCGTATCCTTTGAATTGCGCAACTGGCGTTCGTACTGATTTGAAGGTGGCGTGGTCATGTTTGTATTTTTAAAAGCTTTTTTTCTTCCGCCGTCAGGAAATGCCGCAGCTGATCCCCTGCGCCCTGCGCGACGGCCGGGTCGGGGTTTGCAAGTCCGTCAATCATGGTTTGTATCTGCTTTAATTCGTCCGCTGTTGCTTTTTCCGTGGTAGAAAAGATGAACCGGTCGCGTATTTCGTCAACGTTTTCCCTCGCCAGTTCAGGATTTTTTTTAAAGCTGTCCAGAATGCTGTTGATTTCGGAGCGAATTGAAGTGCCGTACACTTCGCTTATCGCGGCTTCAATATCGGCGTACTGGTTATCAGTTTCCTCGATAAATCGGGAATCAACTTCGAATACTGCGGTCTCTGACCTCATTTGCAGCGGCTTTTCCCGTATGATCGCGTTTTTCCTCGCAATTTCCAGCTCAAGGCCGAACCGATTCATCTCATTACTTTCCACGCCGAACTCCTGCATCGCTTTCATAAACGCCTGGCCCTCAAGCTTGCCGCCGAACATGTCACCAAGAAGAGCGTGTATCCGCGACATTTTTGCTTTGACATGGGGGACGAACTTGTCTCCCTGCATTGTGACGCCCACTTCCTGCACAACGCCGGTATAGTGGCCGAGAGTCACTTCAGCAGTATATTCATTGAAAAAATCATCAATTGCTTTGCCGAACTGGGTCCGCCGTTTTTCATTCGGTTCTTTGTCTGCTATTTCCCGCAAATCGGCTTTATAAGTATCCAGCAATGACGGATTGTCTTTTGTCGCACCTGCCTCCATGGCAAGACGAAGCTTCATGAGTGTGGAAATCGCTTCCGGTTTCTGGAAGAACGCCGGCGTCTTCGTCTCCGCCGTCACTCCCAGGCCATCAACAATGGAAGTGACCGAACGGACCAAATCGACGTTGACCGCGTCAGGACCTGAACGCGGCGTATTGAGTTCTGTTTTGGGGTAGCTGTGGTAGAGGATGCCGTCACGAATCATCTTGTACCCGTCCTCGCCGAACTTATCCTTGTAATACTCTTCGTTTTGCTCCACGAACTTCGTGCTGAACAGCGGATGGTCTTTCGACGCTTCAAAGCCTTTCTTTGCCTGCGCGGCTCCAACCGTATACCCAATGTCATGGTCAATGATGATCTGGTGGATGAAGAGCTTGTCTTTCGCAGACACGTCAACTCCCTGCTTTTGCAGGCTGTCGAGCATCTGGTTGGCGAACTTCATGTTTCCGTCCAGGATATGTTTGGTTCCGTGGTCAGACCCTGAGAACACTTCTTTATCCCTGCTGGTCTGGTAGGCGAGCTTTCTCGCGTTATCGCGGGCCACTTCGAATACTTTCTGCGGCGGTGCGTCCGGAAACGATTCCCTATAGATGTCAATATATTCGCGGATTTCCTTCTCGATCGCAACGCCTTCCTCCAAATTCGGGATGTATCCTTCGGAGCGAAATTTGGTAAGCTCTGTTCGAATACTGCCTATGATAGAGTCGAATGAATCCGGCGCGCCTTCGGTGCCCGGCTCAACTCCGAGTTCGCGCAACATGTCGCTCGAAATTGACCCCGGATCAATCACGCCTGCATCAATTTTCTCCTGCATCGCCTGCATCGCCTTCTCCTGAGCCTGTTCGTGCTCGCCCACCGTCATGTTGTCCCGGTGGTGTTCCTTTACCAGGCTTTTACCGTATTTTTCCGGACCGACCAGTTCAACGTCCCGAAGCGCCTGCAGCTCCGCTTCCGAACGTGTTATGCGCAATGAAGCTCCTTCGGGAACGGTTCCACCTTGCTCCTCGGCAATCACGCTATCAATTTGCGCGGTTGCCTGTGCATCTATCTGAACAGCCTGTGTCTCCAGTTGTTGAAAGGCGGCTTGCGCCTGCGGATAGATATCAGCGACCTCTTCACGTGACAGGTCTGCTGAATCCCTGTCCAGGCGCCTGCTCCCTTCGGCAATGTCGTTCCGGACAGCTTCGCTCTGCGCATGGAGCGCCTGTTGCAGCTGTTCGCCGAATTCCCTGCGCTTTTCCGGTGTGTCCAGGCTTTCAACGTCAAGACCGGCAGCGCGTTCTACTGCAGGCGCTTTCTCTTGCGATTGTTTTTCCTGCGGAGCACTGGACGGGGCTCCTTCGAGTCCTGGCATATTACTGCAGCTCTTTCTTTATTTTTTCGATTTTCCTCTTGTTTACATGGTCGGCAAACCATACGCTCCACTGTTTCCTGCTCTCGCGGATCGCCTGAAGCTGTTGCAATGCCCGCTCGTATATGGACTGCATCTGTTGGACTTGTTGTTTGCTGTGCTGGTCAATCGCCATATGGAACATGAAAAGATAGCATATTTACCGGAATAAATCAAGTGTCATGATGTCCAAACGCAGCCGCATATCGCCTACGAACCCCAATCCTCAAGGTCGCGGTCGCTGTTTACTTTGTATTGGTGCAGCACGTTACTGCGGTATTTAATCTGTACCCGTTTCTTGTATTTCTTGATAGTGAAGCCGTCACTCGTAAATGGATCTTCTTTCTTGGTATTTTTGTTCTTCAGGTTGCTGTTTGCGTCGGTGAGCGTCAGGATTGTCGTTCGTAGCTTGCTTCCCCTAATGGTCGCTACAATAATTTCATTCTTCGGATCGTCATCGTAGAAATTCATCACCTTGAACTTTACATACGACTGCTTGTACTTCCGAATTTTGCTCTTGGAATAGACCTCTCCGCTCTGCGCATCAAGCACGCTTACGTTGCGTCCGGAATACTTCACGCACACAATGCGTTCTTCATCTTTTGACAGCTTGCATTTGGGTTTTGCCTTGCCCTTTGCAAACACATCGAAGGTCTGTTCCGTTCCTCCGGAATATTTGACCTTCAATTCGGTGTTTTGCATTGGAACCAACTCCGTGACATCTCCGCGGCTTATGACATTCACCGTGCGCTGAACGGTTCCGACATTCCCATCCCTGTCAGTTGCGGTATAGGTCACATAATAGGTGCCTATCTTGCCTGTGTTGACGGGTTCGTCGTACGTTAGCGTGGATTGAACATTGTTATCAAAATTATCCGTTGCTGACGCCCAGCGTTCGATATATTCATCATTTATCAAGATATCCATCGGTGAGTCGCCGACTACAGTAAGAACCGGCGCGGTCTGGTCCATTTCGACTGCGCCCATATCGCATTTGGTGCCTTCGGGACGGTCAAGCACACGCTGATCAGTGGCAAGCGAACAGTTTGCAATAGGTATCTGGTCTATGGCAAGCGAACCGGTTTTTAAAGAATGTGTTTCCCCAAAACCGCCGTTGTCAGCGAGCTCATTCAAATCGGGATCTGTATCCGTTCTGTCGCCTGTTGCCAAACTCCAATTACAATTCGTCGTATCGCTGACGATATTGTAACCGTTTGTATTCATCGTGTTGTTATTGTCACAATCCGGGGAATCGCCGGCGCCGCCTGCCGTGTTGTCCGCAACAATGGAGTTCGAAAGCGTCATCGTGCCGGCAATATAGAACCCGCCACCATATCCGGCGCTTGTATTTGCACCGTCCTTCACCAGAGCAGCGTTGTCGGCGATGGTAACGTTCGTTAATGTCGAGCCCGAACCGTAGTTGCAGTAGCCGCCGCCCTCGCCCCTGTTGGTACCAGAGCTACTTTCGTCATAGAGAGCGGTGTTCCCGCTAATCGTTGAATTTTCGAGCGCGTTAATAGCTCCCTGGTCGAAGATACCGCCGCCGTACACATCGCCGGCTCCAGAGCCGATCCTGCCGATATTGCCACTGAAGGTTGAACGCTGAATTTTTAATATTGTTCCGTTGTTGGACAGCCCGCCGGCGTATGCTGCCGATGATGCGGCACCGTCATAATCAAGAGCCACGTTTTCCTGAACCACCAGGTCTTCAAGGTTATTCATATCGCCGATGTTTCTGATGGCGCCTCCGCTCCCGCCGCCCGGTCCGGACCCGGTTTTTCCGTGGTTACCCTCCAGCGTTACGCGCTGCAACACTTTGAGAGTGCCGCTGTTGTACACGCCGCCGCCCTGTCCGCTAGCTGTTGCGAGTGAATTATTTATCAGGCCGGTGTTTTCAGAAAACGTCGAATCGCGCACCACGTTCATTGTCCCGGCGTTATAGAGACCGCCTCCCCACCCGTTACCTGCCTGCGTGCTTTCGTTTGCGGCATTTTCGGTAAATTGCGTGTACTTAACTAGCCCGACCGTGCCGCCGTTCCATAATCCGCCCCCGAAACCGGTATGTGTTCCTGTTCCCGTGTTATACTCCGCCCTGTTATTCTCGAACGAACTGGACGCTAATTCAGTGAGCGTACCGTTGTTATTATAGACGCCGCCGCCGTAGCCGGTGCCGATATTCGTTGTTGTGTTATGGACCGCAATATTGTCTTTAAACGTGGTGCCTTCGATTATATCGATGGTTCCGTTATTGCTGTAAATGCCGCCGCCGTAGCCGGTGCCTGATGCGCCTGACGACAGGTATGTCGCAGTATTGCTTTCAAATATGCAATCGTAGACCTTTAGCGTGCCGCTGTTAAAGAGGCCGCCGCCGTAGCCGTTCGCGTTGACGTTTGCCACGCCGTCGCGGATGGTTACACTATGCAGTTCAAAGGTCACTCCCGGTTCCACCTGAAACACGCGGTCCAGTTCATCGGCATCAATGAAGGTTGTTGTCGCATGCGAACCCCAAAAGACCAGATTCTCCTCAATGTCCAGGTCGCCGGTTGATGCGGCCTCCTCACCGCGCCCGGCGATTGATAATGTATACGTACCGGCCGGCAATGAGATGGAATCTTCTCCTAATTGATCATTTGCAGCGCGAATGGCTTCACGCAGAGAGCAGTCGTTGTCGCAAGTACCATCATTAGTGTCTGCGGATTTGGTAACAACAAACGTGTCTGCACTTGCCGGTACGGCTGAAAGTGCAAAAAAGCACACTGACAATGTTCCTGTAATTGCCAACGCTTTGATTAAGTGAAATCTCTCCATAGTTCTATTGAATAATCATTAACAAGAGTAGTATAGCGCTTTTTGCTGTACTAAAAAAGGACCGCGCAGTAGCGGCCCTTTATATTAGACTTCTAGGAACTCCAGTCTTCGAGATCCCGGTCGCTGTTCACCTTGTATTCGTGCAATACGTCGCTTCCGTACATAATCTGAACTCGCTTCTTGTGGCCATCAATATCAAAGCCGTCCCTTGTGAAAGGATCCTCCTTCTTCGTATTTTCGTTCTTTAGTTTGCTTTTTTCGTCCGTGAGGGTAATGATGGTTGTTCGCAATTTGTTATTGCGGATCGATGCAACCACAACCTCATTTTTTGGATCATCGTCATAGAAGTCGAAGACTTTTAACTTCACATACGGCTGCTTATTCTTCCTGATCTTTGTTTTTGAAAGTACTTCGCCAGACCAAGAATCGGTTACACTCACGTTTTTACCGTTGTATTTCACACAGACGATGCGCTCGCCGTCTTTTGCCAGTTTGCACTTTGGTTTTGCGGTACCAGTTGTAAAGACATCGAAGGTCTGGTCAGAGCCGTAGGTGTACTTTACTTTGAGTTCCGTGTTCTGTTGTGGAACGAGTTCGGCTACCGCACCCCACTGTTCAAGCTCATACGCGCCCACATCGCATTTATTGTTTTCGCCCTGCGGCCGCTCTACTTCGCGCTGGTCCTCATTCAAAGTACAGACCGCCGTTGGAATCTTGTCTAGCGCAGGTGATCCGTCGAGCAGTTTATGTGTTTCATTGAACCCTCCATTATCATTGAGGATACCGATCTCCGGATCTGTGTTTGTTTGGTCGCCAGTGGATGTAGTTACTGTACAGTCTGTTGTCTCGCTGAAGATGTTATATCCACCTGATGTCAGTGTTCCCCAAATTTCGCAGTCAGAAGCGGTTGTTTGGTCACCGTCTTCGTAATTGCCTGAAAGGATTGAATTTTTGAGCGCTAATGCAGTGCCGCCCTGGAAAATCCCGCCGGCGCTTGCGTTTGCCATCCCGCTACCGGTTACGTTTGCCGTTGTATTGTCGGCTATTGTTACATGATCGTAACTCGATCCGTCTGCATTTTCATATATGCCACCGCCCCAGCAACCCACGGTTCCGCTGCCAGTATATTCACATGTCGTATTGCCGCTCACGGTTGAGTTCTGAAAATGTGATATTTTACTGTTCACATACATGCCTCCGCCATAACCATTTCCATCATTGAATCCTTTTTTGGCGGTGTTATTGCTTATGGTGGTGTTTCGGAATGTAGTCACTACACTATTTACGTACAGTCCTCCCCCATAACCGAGAGAGGAACCCGAGACACTGTTGTAGCTTAACGCCACATTACCGTCTATCGTCATATGCTCCATGGTGGCTATCGGTGCATTAATGAACACTCCTCCCGCATAACCGTATCCCTGGCCCGTGCCTTTCTTAGCCGTATTGTTGAGAATTTTTACCCGTTGAATGGTTTGAAGCGAATTATTGTTAAATGCTGCACCTCCGTAACCCGCCGCAAATCCCGGGCCCTCGTGCTCAAGGGCAACGTTTGCCTTGAATGTTGTGTTGCGTAGGGTTGTCCATGTGCCATTGTTAAAAATGCCGCCGCCATATCCTGTTCCCAGGCCTTCGGTGTAGACCGCTCCATTATTGGATAAGGTTGAGTGCTTTAATGTCCCTAATGTACTGTCATTATGAATGGCTCCGGCATACCCGGCAAAGTTCCCGGTGCCGGTATTATATGAGCCGTAATTCCCGGTAAACTCAGAATCATTAATGGTTGTTATTTCCAAATTGTTATAGATTGCACCGCCCATGCCAGTTCCGAAGTTGGAACTTCTGCTCATAACTGCCTTATTGCCATCAAATGTTGTTCGCTCAATAAGTGGCATTGCTCCGTTATTATAGATGCCGCCGCCATTTCCCGATCCCCCGGTCACGCCTGAAAATGAAGACGCGATATTATTCTTTATGATGCAATCATAAATGGATAGCACGCCTTCGTTCGCTATGCCTCCCCCATTCGCACCGGACCCGACCGCTGCCGTACCGTTTTGGATGGTGAGATCATGGAGTTCCACTATCCATCCTGCTTCAACCTCAAAGACCCTGTCCAGATCGTCCGCGTCAATGATGGTATTCGATGCCTTATCACCCCGAATGATGAGATTGTCTTCAATGTCCAAGTCGCCGGTTGATGCGGCATCTTCCCCGCGCCCCGCCAGGGTGAACGTGTATGTCCCGGCAGGAATCGTAACTTCATCGTCCCCTAAAACATCATTTGCAGCGCGAATAGCTTCGCGAAGCGAACAATCGCTGTTGCACGTACCGTCATTCGTGTCTGCTGTCTTTGTAACAACATAATTTGTCGCGCTTGCAGGAACAGCCGTACACGCAAAAATGAACACTGATGCGGATCCTGCAATCGCCAGTGCTTTAATAAAACGTAATCTCTCCATATTTTTTTTTACTCTTTAACGTCTTTAGTATACCGTTTTTTTGCATATGAAAAAAGGACCGCTGTGTTGCGGCCCTTTTTGGGGAATACCTTATTCGAACAGTTTCAGCTGGCCGGCCCGCTCCCAGTCTTTTTCCGAAAGCACGACAATCTTGTCGCTGCCCAGGATATACAGGTAATCGTTGATATACAGCGCGCGTTTTGCCTGAATATCGCTCACCGCTTTTTTCAGCTCCAGCTTGTCGTTTTCATAGGAGAGCACGTATCCTCCGTTGCTTCCAGGCAGGAAGAAGACGCTGTACTTCTCATCAAGCAGGAATGCATGATGCGTGTCCAGGATATCGGACCAGTATTCGTTCAGCTGGTACTTGTCTTTTTCTGTTGGGTTTGAGGGATCACTTACGTCAAACAGCGAAACTTTGACCTGCTGGTCTTCCCTGCCGATGCCGAGAACGCGGTCTTCGGAAATTGGGTGCAGATATGCTGAATACCCCGGAATCTTCAATTCACCCGTCTTTTTCGGCGCGTTCGGGTTTGACAGGTCAAACACGTAGAACGGGTCGGTCTCTCGGAATGTGACCATGTAGCCGACATCGCCGATAAAGCGTGTTGAGTAGATGCGCTCGCCTTCGCCCAGATCCATGACCGAACCGGTCTGCTTCAGGTTGCTATCGAGCACATATAGGTCGTTTAAAGTATTTGCTGTAATCCCGAACCAGAACGATTCGCCGATCGTGGTCGCAATGCGCAAGTGGTTGTTGTATTCATCCAGCGAGAACTGGTTCAACGGATGGCCGGGTACGCTGCCGGTTGCGGCGACTTCGAAACTGTCCGTGCCGATCTTCGTGATGTCCGTGCGTTCGAATTCGCGCAGGTGGTTATCGTAGAATTTATCAAGACGGTCTTCGATGTTGGTCTCGAATGTCAGCGCGTCATCGTCCGAAAGCGTTTCCATGTACTTTGTCAACGTTTGCTCGAGTTCCACCATCTTCGCTTCCACTGAAATATCATATCCGTTCACGGCCTTCAACCGGTCAATCGTCGCTGCCGGGAACAGGTCTGCGCCATCCGTCGTAAAGAAGCCGTACATCATCACATAGGTCGGCGCAGTATATGCGTAGGTGGCGTACAGGTTGTCTTTGGACATGTAGATCACGGACTGGTCATACGAACCGGTAAAGGTGACGCTGTCGTTGATGAACCCGCTTGGAGCGTCAATGCTCAGGATAGTGCTGGTGAGCTCTGTCCGTACCGGAGCGCCGGGATAATAGATATCAGCGCATGCCACGGTGTACATCTCGCCGTCTGACAACGGCCTTACCGGACATGGCGATCCGTAGTCCAATGGGGTTTGCAGCACAAGATAAATCGTATTGCCATACAGCCGTGCGGTGTCATAGTACGAATCGTTTTCAAAATCATATGACCATTTTTCTGTGGGCTGCGCCGGGTCGGATATGTCAAACCCCTTGATTCCTTCATACCCGATGGCGACAAGCACATCGCCGGACAGTAGGAGGTCGCCGGTCGTGTCGATGGTGGAAAGTTTTTCCATTGCTTCCGGCGGTAACGCCTTCACGACCGATACATTATTTTGCGGCTCATAGAAATCAGGTGCTGCGATTTTTGCATCTTCCGGAGCATCCTCATCGCCTGTTGCCGCTCCGGCGCTGCCTTCGCTTGAATCGCCCGAATCATCAGCCGCACCCGGTTCTTCACTTGAAGAATCCTCATCAACACTGGACGTTGAAGTTACGGGAATCTCCTCAAACCGTACGTCATCCACGCCATACCACGGGTAGTACCACTGTTCTAGTGAGAGGAAAATCTCTTCGCCGTTTGTTTTGACAATATCCGGTTCGTCAATGTCCTGCACCTGCACGTTGGTCTCCGAAACGCGGTCCACTTGCGGAGCGCCCTTTGCAGATTCATCAATAGCATTAACTTCCATGGCACCGTCTTCAAGAGCCATAGTCCGCGTGCTGCCGAATCCCGCACCGTAGCCGGAGGTGTCCCCGACCGTTTCCTCAACAAGCGTCAGATAATTGCTGAAGTCATTTTCGTCGGCAAACCGTTTGAAATTAAAATTTGATTCGAACGTGGTCGTGCCGATTTGCTGCTGCAGCTGTTCTTCCAGTTGAGCCCACTGCAGGAATAGGTAAATACCTCCGGCAACCGCGATGACTCCGATCACCGCAAGGATGATGTATGAGCCTGTTTTCATATTTTCTTGTTAGTTATAATGCTCTCAGTATAGCAAAATGAGGCGCCAGTATCAACGCCTCATGCTATTGCTGGGGAGGAGGGATTTCCGCGTCGCTCCGCTCCTTGTCCTGGGCAGCGACAACGTGCCGCCGGCACCTTGTCGGCGCTCTCATCGTCGCGTTCGCTCCTCGCTCGCTTCTGCCCGTTCTCATCCTTCCTCCGTTCCAATTAAAAAGTGCCGCGGCCCCTTCCGGGACCACGACACGTTTTCTGCTGGGGAGGAGGGATTCGAACCCCCGATAACCAGGACCAAAACCTGGTGCCTTACCGCTTGGCGACTCCCCAATGGTTCTTAAAATGCGCTTAGTAGCAGCGCACTTGAATAAGAATATCCGCCCCAACGGCGGCTGTCAACTAGACGCGCAGATACCGCGTGATTGCCACCATGCTCGACACCACGGAGAGCAGAATCGCGCCCACAACCTCCGCCAATACCAGCTGGAGCGCGTGGAACTTGAAATACTGGAACACGGAGAAGTCATACCCGGCAAAGAACGCGGAAACGGAAGGGTCAGAAACAAAAAGCGCAACATAGAACAGCGCAAGTGTGACCACCGCAGCGATCAAGCCAAGCAGGATTCCTTCCATAATAAACGGCGCGCGGATAAACCAGTTCGTCGCGCCCACGAGCTTCATGATGCCAATCTCTTCCCGATGGCTGTAAATCGTGATGCGTATGGTGTTGAAGATCACGATAACCGAGATGACAATAAACACCATACTGACGATCAGGCCTATTTGGTACGCACGGCTCGTGATGTCGCTGATCTTTCCGATAATTTCCTCGTTATCGTTGAAGTCAGTTTGGTCGATAAACTCCTGGTACTTTGAAGTCTCAACATTGTCGATTATTTTCGGATAGTCGTCTATTTCGGTTGCGTGCACGATCAGGCTTGCAGGAAGAACGTTCTCATCCAGTTCATCAAGCGATGCCAGAATGGCAGGCTCGTCCGCATGGCGTTCCCGGAAGTCTTCGAGCGCATCTTCTTTTGACACATACACGACCTTGGAGACCTCATCCATTCCATTTAAGAACGACTGAGTGGCAAGAATATCCTTCTCCTGGACGTATTCTGCAAAATAGAGGTCAACGTCAACCTTGCTTTCTACCGCATTAATCATCTGCGAGGTAATCACATTCATGCTGACCACAAGCGTAATACTGAACGTTGTAAGCACTAACAAAAAAACCGTAATAACGGAGAGCCACAGGTTCCTCCAGAAATTTTGTACAGCGAATTTCGTGGTGCGTGCCGCGCCTAGGATCATTAGAGTGTGTATTTACCTTTCTTTTGCATGGATGATACCGCGCCGCTGTCGATTGTGATGACGCGCTTGCGGATGCGGTTGACGATTTCCGGGTTATGCGTGACGAGAACAACCGTTGTGCCTAGCTTGTTGATCTTGAGCAGCAAATCGATTATTTCACGCGCCGTTATGGAATCGAGGTTGCCTGTCGGTTCGTCAGCCAGAAGAATTTTCGGCCGATGAACCAGTGAACGCGCGATCACGACGCGCTGCTGCTCCCCGCCGGAAAGCTGGTCCGGGAAACGGTCCAGTTTATCTTCAAGCCCGACAATCTTCAAAACCTGTGGCACGATCTTTTTAATCTTTCGGCGGCGCGCCGCACACGTTTCCAGGGCAAATGCGACATTTTCTTCAACAGTCTTTCTGGGAAGCAACTTAAAATCCTGGAATACCACGCCGATCTGGCGACGCAGCACGGGAATTTGAGATTGTTTAATATTGGAAATATCCCACCCGCCGATCACGATCCTTCCTTCGCTCGGCGTTTCTTCCGCAATGATCAATTTGGCGATTGTGGTCTTGCCTGCGCCTGACTGCCCCACGATTGACACAAACTCACCCGGTTCGATAACAAAATCAAGATCAGCAGCCGCTACGGTGCCGTCCTTATATTCCTTGGAAACATTTTCAAAAACTATCATTCTGTGTTCTCCTTTATGATAACTATAACATCTATCACTCCTGTTGCAAGGTCGGCGATTTCGGAAAACGTCCCTCGTGTCAGGTCAATGACGCGTCCGGGCACAAACGGTCCGGTTGAAACGATTGTGGTTATTGCTGATTTGCCATTTGCCTTGTTGATTACTTTAACCACCGTACCCATCGGCACGCCATTCATCGCTGCACCGTGCCAGTCATACCAACTTGCTTTGCCTTCAACATATACTTCTTCTTTTTCAAATACGCCTACAATTGCATACGGCAGATGAATAGCCGCCTGCATCCATTGTTCCTGCTCGTTTATTGAGCTTGGGAGCTCAATCCATGCTGCAGCGTTTGAATCCCAGTACTTCACCACCATGCCGCTGCTTGATTCTTTCTCCCACTTGATGGACATCCAAATCGGCTTATAGACCGGAATAGTTTCCTTATTGTAAATATCAAAAGAATACAGCTTACTCAACAGCGTTTCGCCTTTCAGCGTCACGTCTTTGTCAAAGACGGGCTTCAGCCGGACAAACGCCTCGTCACGCTCGCCAACCGCGTGGTCCGTTACGCCAATCCGGAATTTCTGGCCTTCGCTTTCAATGGTAAAGCCTTTCTGAATGGTCGGTTTATCCATGCGTATGCGTACTGCCGGGATATGAGACGGGGTATCAGCCTTTCCTGCCGCAAACGCCGCCTGCGCGCTGCCGAGGATGAACGCGGAAAAAATAAAAACGGCAATGAACAGCCGTGTTGAAATGGTTGTATGATGCATTACGGAGACGTTTTGTTTTAATCTCGAATTCATATTTGCACTCGCCAACAGAATACAATATCGCTGCCCTCCTGTCAATGCCTTAGTTAGACAAGTCTCTCGGAATTTTGATAATAAATGTCGATCCCTTTCCCCTGCCTTCCGAATGGACGATGATTTCCCCTTTCAGCATATCGACAATATTTTTTGTGATAAACAACCCGAGGCCGGTACCGCTTGCCTTGATTTCCATGGCTGCATGGCTTCGGTGGAATTTATCAAAGATGACTTCATGTTCATCCGGTTCCAAACCGATACCTGTATCTTCTATACGCATCACGACATGCGTCAGCGCGTCTTCCAGCGTTAGCGTCACCGAACCTTCTTCTGTGTACCGTATTGCGTTGTCAACCAGATTTGCAATAGCTTCATATAATTTGAAACGGTCAGATTGAATAGGCGCGATCGTTTCCTTCGGCAAGGAGATGCTCAGCTGAATGTTTCGCCTCTTTGCAAGCGGCGAGAGCTCTTTCATTAGATCCTCTACCAGCTCACGCGGATCAATCTGCTCTATCTTGATTATGACTGCTTTGTCATCGAACTCTGTCGCCGTCAATAACTCCGAAAGAATGCGCTCCAGGCGGTTTACGCTGGCATACGCCTGTTCGATCATCCGGTCTTTTTCTTCCTGAGGCATATCGGGATCTTCCGAAATCATGGATAGCAATCCTTTGATGACTGTCGTCGGAGTCCGCAGCTGGTGTGATGCCACAGTGAGGAAATGAGATTTCATCTCCAATAGGCGTTCAAGATGGTCGGTGGCTTCCTTTACCTTCACCTGAAGCTGTTCATTGAAGCGCTGCGTCTGTTCATGCAGCCGGCTGTTTGTAAGTGCGATTGCGGCATGGTTTGCAAGCGTTACGAGCAGCGAAACATCAATGTCGCGCACTGAGCGCCCCGTTTCCGCATTATCGACCCCTATGATGCCTATCACGCGCTCTTTGGATATCATCGGAACAATAATAAACGATGTCGTCCCAAGGTGGTCTGCATGCGACCGGTTAACGCGAGAATCCATCTCAATATCGTCAACAACAATCGGAACGCGGTCACGCAGCACATATCGAAACAGCGACGACTCCGCGGCCACTTCAAAATTCAAATCTATATCGTTTGTATCTCCGCGGGAGACGGTTGGGATAAAATGCGTTTCAGCTTCATTTAGCAAATACATCAGCGCCCGATCCGCGTTGCCCAATTCAATCACCGCTTCCATAACCGACTCAAGCGTCTCCTTCACGTTCAGTGAAGAATTCATTGTCTGGCTGATCCGGTTGACCGCTTCCATCTCATTAATCCGCTTCCGCAATAGCCCGTTTTCGCTCAGTTGTTTAGCTTGTTCTGCCATACATTGACGGTTAATTTCTGATACCGTATACTATGCACTGATCTTTTTCAAGTACCTCAATGCCGACGTAGCTCAGCTGGTAGAGCAACGCATTCGTAACGCGTAGGTCCCGAGTTCGAATCTCGGCGTCGGCTCCCGCGCAGTTTCTATTCGTATTTTGGACGCAGATCCTTGATCGATGCTTCGTCTTTCCGCTCCTGAATGATGTCGTTCATGGATTTTGTTGCAATGAGAATGTGGCGCGCTTCAATTGTTCCCGCTTCTTCATCCTTATCCGTGACTTTGATGATGTGGTATCCGAACTGTGTCTTTACCGGCTCTGATACATCGCCGACTTCCATCGTGAATGCGGCGTCTTCAAACTCCTGCACCATCTGGCCTTTTGCAAAGAAACCGAGCATGCCGCCGTCTACAGCAGATGCACTGTCATCGCTGTTTTCCTGTGCGAATTCAGAAAACGGCTTGTCTGAATTTTTTATTTCATTATAAAGATCCCACGCGCTGTCGCTGGCTTCCTTGGAAAGCTCTTCGTCTTGTGCAATTGACTCCTCAACTTTTTGCGCGAGAACGACTTCATACAGCACAT
Source organism: Candidatus Kerfeldbacteria bacterium (assembly GCA_043813585.1). Taxonomy (GTDB): domain Bacteria; phylum Patescibacteriota; class Patescibacteriia; order UBA9570; family XYC2-FULL-38-9; genus JBDRKW01. Next base: position 66,772 of record JBDRKW010000020.1, on the reverse strand, counting down.
TCTGTTTGAATTCGTCCACAGTCCAGTTGTACAGATCGCTTAACGTTTGGGTAATCTCATCCATGCCGCCTTCTGCCTGCGGTAAAATCTGCGAGGTAAAATATTCCTCTATATTTTCATCTGTCACATTCACGTCCCGTTCCTTTGCGAGCTGTTCAAGCAGAGTGAGGCTGATCATGCGGTCGTACTGGTTCTGACGGATCTCTTCCATTGACGGGCGTTCTGCAAGCCCGAGTTCTGTTGCATCCTGCTTATCAAAGAAGAAATTTGTTGAATCAACGCCGTTTTCAAAATCCTTCAGGCTGATCCAGTTTCCATTCACGATCGCGACTGGAAATGGCACAACGCTCTTAATGCCGCTCTTCACCGCGTTCTCACCCGATGATTCGTATACCATCCAATAGCTTCCAAAGCCGAGGATTAGTACGACGAACACGCCCGCAATAATTAGGCCTGTGATCATCATTTTTTTCGCTTTTTGCGTTACTCCTTTTTCTGCGGCTGGCGCAGGTTCCTGCCTCATTGCCGGCTTAACGGCTGGCGTTGGTTTTGTTTGCCCTTCTTCGTTTTTCATTTGGTTCTCCATATGCTTAGGTGTTGTTAATTACTGGCTTATCAATCTTATCCCAGAAAAAATAGAACCATTTTTCAGGGTTTGACTGGTAATCATTAATAGGAATATAGCGTATTTTATCCGAATCGGGAAGTATGATCTCCTTTTCCGTGCGGCGGCCCGGCAACATGACTACGCGCTCCCCTTCCGACTGCAGCCCCAGTTTCACGCGCGCCTCTTTTTCCTGCATGGTATCGGTGTTCAATAATGCAAGAATGTCATCCATCTCTATGTTCCGATGCTGCAATCGGGCGACCTCTGACTCCATTTTTTCGATCTCGTAGTTCATTTCGATCTTCCGGATCGCCTCTTTGGTGACTGAAACGGCCAACAGCACAAACAGCACCAATAACGTCAGTACAAATCCTTTGGACTTCCAAATGCGAACATACTGATGGTTCTCATCGCGCTGTATTCGCCTGTCAGATTTCTTGTACTTCATCGTCCTTTTTGATATTGTGTTTTTGCACGCTTGTTATTCGCTCTTTCACAGCTTCCGGATTCTTCACATGGACAATCTCAATATGGCCTGCGCCGCTTCCGGTGTCCACAACAACAGTGCCGACATTAAAAAAGGCGGCAACGATGCCCTTTTTATTGTATCGGATATCCTGTATTCTATCCAGCGGGCACTCAGCAACATGCTGTGAAAACAACGACTTGCGCTCAAAATCGATTAAACGCTGATTGGTGAGCAGCACGACGGTGCGTTTCCAGATAAAAATGGTTCGGGCAATGCCTGCGCAGCCTAAAGCGAAGCTGGCGCAGAAAATCAGCCAGCCCCAAATGCCAAATGACAGCAGCGGGTATATCAGGAAAAAGGAACCGATAATAACAAGCGAGAACACCACGAGCGGCCACTGGTAATAAACCAGTGACGGCCGGAAGATATCCACCACAGACTCATCATAACGTATTAAATCCTTATTGGATCGAGAAAGCATATGTCAAAAAAGAAAAAATCATGGCAGCAGAAGGTATGGATCGGTATCAGTATTATCGCGATTGCAGCGATGCTGGTGTTTACAATCATTCCATTCCTCAGCAGCCAGAGCTCGTATTAGCTAACCGGCAAGGTTCCGGTCAATAAGAAAGAACACCATACCCATCACCGTCATGACGGCGGAGATGATCCAGAACCGCATTACAATCTTCGGCTCTTCCCACCCGATTGCTTCAAAATGATGATGAATCGGCGATGATAAGAAGAGCTTTTTTCCTTTCCGCAGTGTTTTTGAACACATTTGCAGGATTACCGAACCGGATTCCATAACCAGGATGAAGCCGATAAGCGGCAACAGCCATACGGTATTCGTTAAAATTGCGACTATTCCAAGAGTAACTCCCAACGACATTGACCCGGTATCGCCCATGATAAACCGCGCAGGATGGATATTAAACCACAGGAACGCCAGCAGTGCCCCGCAGATGACCGCACAGAATGTTGCCAGGTCATAACGGCCGAGCAGGTACGCGATTCCGACATACGCAGCAAACGCGGACAGCAATACGCCTCCGGCCAGACCGTCCAGACCGTCTGTTTCATTTACTGAAAAGGATGTTGCTACGATAACTATGATAATAAATGGGATCGCCCAGAACCCGATATCAACAGCTCCATAAAACGGAACATTCACGATCGACCAATCGAGTTTGACGAAAAACCAGTATGCCGCGACCATTGCAATGCCGGTATATACCATCAATCGATACTTCATGGTTAGTCCGCCTCCGTTTACCCCGAGTTTTTTTACGTTGAATATATCATCTATCAGGCCTACGGCAGCTGACGCCAGCAGTGCTCCCAGCGGCAGCAATGTTTCCGGCCGCGACAAAAAATTGAAATCCGGCGGAACAATGCCGGGCATGATCTTTGGCAAATAATAGAATATGACAATTAATATCAGAACCGCACCCCATATCAGTACGCCTCCCATCGTTGGTACCCCCTCTTTGTGCTTGTGTAATTTTGAAAATACCGGTGTTTTATTATTGTCGTCCCGGATACTCTTGCCAAGCTTGTATTTATATAAAAAATGCGTCAGGACAGGCGTTAACACAGATGTAACGACAAAAGCCAGCGCAAATAAAAATAATATTTTGACAACAGCGATCGATGTCAGTTCCATACTATTTATTTAACAATACTACGAGCACAGATGCAAGTAGCAGGATGGCCTGAAATGAGGCTGTTACAGCCATGCTGCTGATTCTGACCACAGCATCCATACGTTTGTTTAATACGATGATAACCGAATTTATTACGAGTGCAGCCAATCCGGAGCCGGGTATCCAAAGCAATTCATACCAGCTGCCAGTAAGATCAATGCCGAAATAGATATTATAGTGAAGAAACACGGGGTCGCTGGTATACGGCAGCTTCCACAGAATAACGGCCCATGCTCCTGCGTTCAACACCAAGGCCACGGCCAGCAGAACGGCTGAAACGCGATCAAATGAGATCAGTTTTAATTTCATATTGACCTGTTATATCACAGAATTTCCTGCCCGTCCATGCGATATGGCTAACCTTTATTTCTCCTTTGTTCAATGGTATGCTGTTTCCATGGCAGAGAAGAAAAAAGAATTTTCAATTGACGACTACCCGTCAGAGAACATGTTGACGGGTGAAGCGCAGTTTTCACTCCTGCATACGGACGACTTTGTCGTAGTAGACGTTGATAACAAGAGAAAACGGGTTGTGGTGGCCACTGAAAACCCGGAGACGATGGTACACGGTGATTTTCTCCAGGAACGGACCGGGCTGAAACCGGAGTTTATCCATGCGCCGCGTCCGCATCTGGAGCGCCTGCGAAACAGCTACTATTCAGCACTTGACCACGCAGCGCGCGATCTTAGCGGGTCCCCACTTGATCTTAACTCCTCCACCGGCTTAACTGAATTACAGCGAATTGTAGCTGAAGGGGCTATTCAGGGATTAATTGACGATTTATTCGCGTATGGAATTTTTCGCAACGCATCTTCGATTCATATTGAACCAAACGAGGACACTATCCATGTCCGTTACCGGATACAAGGTGAGTTGTTTGACGTAACGAGGCTTCCTATCTCTATTCACGCGATATTGCTTGGCCACCTTAAATCGCTCGCACGCTTGCCGCTGAACAGCTCTTCCGCGACGCAAACGGCAGTATTCGACACGACATTAGCCGGCAAAACGGTTAATATGCGCCTTTCAGTATATGGTTCCGGCCCAATGGAGTCGGCTGTATTGAAAATTGAATACGGTTCGCGCAGCTTCCAGTCATTGCAACAACTTGGTATGTCAGAACGGCAGGCATGCGCAGTCGAGCAGGCGCTTGAGCGGCCTGACGGAATGATTATCGTCACAGGACCGGCTGGTTCAGGCGTGACAACGACGCTGTATACCATGGTGCGGATAATGACATCGCCGTCCGTCGCCATTACCGTGCTGGAGCATTATGCGGAGGCCCGGCTTGGAGGCGCGACACAGGTGCAGATCAGCCAGCCCGGCGGTTTGAGCGAGGAGGCGGCTGCGGCAACGGCATTGGACCAGGATCAGGACATTATTGTGATCGATCCGCTTCGCGACCCAAAAGCGATGGTGCGGGTGCTTCAATATGCGGTGCATTCCGGATTAGTGGTCGCAGGCATGGAGCAACCGAACGGCAATGAAGCATTCTTTACGCTGGAAGACAATGGTGCAACCGCAGAGATGATTAATGCGGCGTTGCATCTGACTGTTAGCCAGCGGCTGGTGCGCGCAGTTTGCGAAGAATGCCGAATTTCCATTCATCCTTCAGCTGAGCAGATTTCAGCGCTTGAAAAGGCATACGGAAGACGGCAGTTAAAGCAGCTGCTGCGCGATTGCGGAGAGCTTTCTCATGAACAGACGCTGAACGATTTGGTGTTTTACACGGGATCAGGGTGCGCGCGGTGCGAAAATACCGGATATTACGGTTCTTTGGGCGTATTTGCAGTATCAGAGCATGCAACGCTTGTGGATGAACCGGATCGACGTACCGTAGCTGAAGATGCGCTTTTAAAGGCGAAGCACGGCCTGACAAGCATAGAAGAGGCAGTTCGAATCGCACGCCGCTCACAACCTTGACGTTTTTCTGGCTGCTTGGTAGTATCATTCTGCTTGAAATTCATAGTATAACGATATGGCGCATACAAAAGCAGGCGGATCGACAAACCTCGGCCGCGATTCAGCATCAAAACGTCTTGGTGTGAAGAAGTTCGGCGGTCAAACCGTGATCCCCGGAAATATTATTATTCGCCAACGCGGTACGAAATTCCGGCCCGGCCCGGGCACAAACCTCTGCAAAGACGATACGATCTGTGCAACCAGAAAAGGTATTGTGAAATTTACCGCAAAAAAAATGAGCCGGTTTACCGGAAAGCTCAAACAGGTGAAGGTTGTCTCTGTTGTTGAAGCGTAATACTCAATAGTTCAAAAACCGCGCTTGATGCGCGGTTTTTAGTTTATTTCTTCTTGGCTGTCGTTTTGCGCTTCTTCTTTGGCGCCGGCTTCTTTGCAGACAACTCATGATTGGCGATTGAAGCCTTAATAAATCCTTTGAACAAAGGATGCGGATCCAGCGGACGGGACAGGAACTCCGGATGGAACTGCGTGCCGACAAACCAAGGATGACCCTTAAGCTCTACAATTTCTGCAAGGTCCTGCTGCGGATTAACACCGGAGACGATCAAGCCGGCTTTCTTCAGCCGATCAAGATACTTGTTGTTGAATTCATACCGATGGCGGTGGCGCTCTGAAATCCTGTCTTTCCCGTATGCAGCCCGTGCTTTGGAGCCTTTGAGCAGCGCGCAATCATATGCGCCAAGACGGAGCGTTCCGCCGAAGTGTTTTTCCTGGATATTTTTTTTCTGGTTCGGGTTGACGATGATTATTGGATGCTTCGGATCTTCGTCGATCTCTACAGTGTTTGCGCCTTTCAGGCCGGCGACATTGCGCGCAACTTCAATCGATGCCAGCTGCATGCCGTAGCACAGGCCGAAGTATGGAATTTTATTCTCGCGCACGTACTGGATCGCGAGCATTTTTCCTTCGACTCCGCGCGACCCAAAACCGCCCGGAATGAGCACGCCGTCGAACTTGGACAGCTCTTTCAGTTTGCGTTTGTCTTTTTCATAAACTTCGGAATCCAGCCATTCAAGCTCAGGCTCATGCTTGAAATGCCAGGATGCATGTTTCAGCGCTTCGATAACCGAAATGTACGAATCTGACAGTACATACTCGCCAATATGAAAATATTTGCCGACAACCGCAATGCGCACTTTTTTGTTTACCCCTTTAATGGTGCGGACCAATTTTTTCATTTCGTTCACGCGGTTTTTTTTCGGATCGATTTTTTTCGGCTTCAACATAAGAGCATCGAGAAGCTCATTGCCGAGCTGCTGCTTCTCAAAAATCGCGGGAACTTCATAAATGGAATCCGCGTCCGGTGCGGAAATGAGATGGCCGGGGTCAACGCTGCAGAACTGCGCCAGCTTTTTCTTGCGCACTGTGTCCAGCGCCTGTTCCCCTCTCGCAATAATAAAATCAGGCTGCAGGCCGGCTTCGTTCATAAGCCGCACTGCATGCTGCGTCGGCTTGGTTTTCATCTCTCCCAGGTGCGACGGAATCGGGAGATAGCTGACCAATACAAAAGCGACATCATCCGGGTTCTTGCTCTTTAGCATGCGCGCAGCTTCCAGGAATAAAATGTTTTGGTACTCGCCGACTGTGCCGCCAATCTCTATCACGCATATCTCCGCCTTATTCTTGCGCTGAGCCAGCTTAATGCGGCGAATGATCTCTTCCGGTATGTGCGGCACGACTTCAACGCATTTGCCGTTATATTCGAGATTTCGCTCGCGGTCGATGACGGTCTGGTAGACGCGGCCTGTTGTCATGTAATTTTCCGACGTAATATTCTGTTCAATAAAGCGCTCGTAGTTGCCGATATCCTGGTCAGTCTCATCGCCGTCATCAGTCACAAACACCTCGCCGTGCTCCGTGGGATTCATTGTGCCGGCGTCCACGTTAATATACGCATCCGACTTTATCGCAGTGACGGTATACCCCTTTGACTTGAGAATCATCGCAATCGATGCAGTGGAAACGCCTTTGCCCACGCCTGACATTACGCCGCCAACAACAAAAATGTATTTTGGATTTTTTACCATATGTTTATTCGTTTGAAACGCTTAGCGTGAAGGTCGCTGATGCGCCGTTAGGGAATGTGACTGTTATTTCATGCTTACCGGTCTTTTTTACCGGTTCCGCTATTGATAGCCAATTCGCTTCGACAACATGTCCTTGCTCCTTCAATAAGTCGATTATAGCAGATTCCTGAACAGCCCCAAAGAGCGTGCCGTCTTCATTTGCCTGCGCTTTAAGGGATAGTGTCTGGCCATTGATCTTCTCTGCAGCTTCTGTTAACTCTGACTGCGTTGCTTGTTCCTTTGTCTTTTTTTCCGCCTGCGTTCGCTCAGCTTCCTTTATTGCCGCGTCTGTTGCGATGACTGCCAGTTTCTTGGGTAGGAGATAGTTGCGCGCATGCCCCTCGGCAACGTTTGTAACCTCTCCGGTGTCGTTCATGATAACTTTCATATGCGTGTTCAGTTATTAATTGTTGTTATCTTCGCTAGTTTCCTCTTCCGGAACTTCTGTTGGCGTGCTCGCTGTGAATGCCACAACGTCAGAGAAATAGAGAACGGCTGCGTCAAGCTGCGGGTCGAGATCCAGAGAGAAATCCTCGGCCGTACGATCTACATAATAATCCGGAGCAATGCCAATTTCTTCGATAAGATTTTCATACGGGGTCAGCCAGCGGGAAACGGTCAGTTTAAGAGATGATCCATCTTCAAAGGTTTGAAAATCCTGCACTGTTCCTTTTCCGAACGATGTTGTTCCCACCAAAATCGCATGCTCATAGTCCTGCAACGCTCCGGCAAGAATCTCTGACGCAGAAGCCGACCCGCCATTAATCATGACAACTGTGTTGATACTATTCAGCGGAGATACCCCTTCTGCAAAATATGGTTTGAGTTCATTCTGGCTATCCTGCTCATACACGACCACATTGCCTTCTTCTATGAATTGTGATGCTATCTGGATTGAGGCATCCAGAAACCCGCCCACGTTATTGCGCAAATCCAGAATAAGGCCGTCCGGCTGCTGAAGAATCACTTCATTGACAGCTTCTTTAAACGCTGCAGCAGTATCGCTGTTAAAATGCGAAACCGTTATCATCGCTATGCGCGCATCATCCTGTTCAATCATTTCCCATTCAACGCTGACGATCTGGATCACGTTGCGCGTGATTTCAATATCTAATGGTTTGTCTTCACCTTTGCGTTCGATAGTGAGCATGACAGTCGTTCCCTGCTCTCCCCGGATCGTCTGCACCGCAAGGTTCAGGGACATGAATGTGGTATCAAGGCCGTCTATAGCCAGTATTCTATCGCCTGCCATCAGTCCGGCTAGTTCGGCGGGAGAGCCGGGCAGCGGCGCGATTACTGTTAATACATCGTCCTTGATTCCGATTTCTGCGCCAATACCTTCGAAACTTCCGTTGATCTCGCTTAGGAATTTTTCTGACTGCTCCGGATCAAAATAGCTAGAATAAGGATCACCAACACCTGCAACCATGCCTGCGATCGCACCGTACAACATATCGGCCTGGTTTACCGGCTGGTCGACATGACGCTGGACAACTTCGTCCCAGACATCCCAAAATAATCTAAAATTGGCTTCTTCAGAGCTGTGGTCAGTTCCACGGTCCAAACCAAGGAATCTGCCTGAACCGTTAGTTGAGAAGTCATATGAGGACATTCCATAGCCAATACCAACTCCGACAATTAATACGATAATCATAACCACTGTTATAAACAGCGTCCGTGATGGCTGCGGGGTCCCCTGCGCCGAATTATACATACTCCTGCCCGACACGCTTGATTTGCGCACCGACGGACTGTAGTCGCTTCTCGATGGTTTCATATCCTCTGTCAATTTGATAAATGTGATCAATCGTTGTAGTTCCTTCTGCAAGCAGCCCCGCAATAACCATGGCAATGCCGGCTCGAATATCCGGGCTGGCGACATTCATGCCGTGAAGCGGTGTTGGACCGGTAATAGTCGCGCGATACGGGTCAATCATTTTAATATTCGTGCCCATGCTATTGAGCATGTCTACATAGAGCAGACGGCCATCGTATATCGTCTCGCGCACATTACTCTCACCGGTTGCCTGCGTGAGCAGAACGGCCATCGGAGCCTGCAGGTCTGTCGGAAAGCCGGGGTATTCATGCGTTACCAGGTCAAGCGGCTGGATAGTATCTGCAATGTTCGTAATTGCAATCGACTCTGCAGTTGTCTCCGTTTGTATTCCCATTTCGTTCAGAAGCGCAAGCGGGATTTCCAGATGCGTCGGATCGCAATTGGTTATTGTTAATTTGCTTCGCGTAGCAGCTGCCATGAGCACGAATGAGCCGGCTTCGATCCTATCGGGAATAACGGTGGCAGTTCCGCCGCTGATCCTGTCGGTGCCGTTTATGGTGATGGTATGCGTTCCTCCGCCGGAAATATCGGCTCCGACGCTGTTTAAATATTCTGCCAGAGCTTCTATCTCCGGCTCGCAGGCTGCATTGCGCAGAATAGTCGTTCCTGTTGCCAGAGTAGCAGCCATCATCAATGTTTCTGTCCCTGTTACGGTAATTCGCGGAAAGACAATCGTTGCTCCCTGCAATCCGTTAGGCGCAGTGAATACATATGTCTCTTTTTCCTCCTTAACAGTTGCGCCAAGCGCCTCAAACCCATCTAAAAAGAAATTAATCGGCCGTTTGCCGATATTATCGCCGCCAGGCAGCGGCAGACGCACTGCGTCATACCGCGCAAGCACCGGACCAAGCAACACAATGGATGCGCGCAGCGTTGGAACGAGGTCTTCAGGCAGCCTCCCGTCAAATTCCCGCGGCGGCGTAAGTGCAACCGTGTGCTCATCCTGATGCTTGACCGTGCCGCCGATCTTCTCTACAATTTCTAGCATTCGTGCCACATCTTCGATGTTCGGCACATTCTGAATAATTGTTTCCTCAGCTGTCAGAAAAGCTGCGGGAATCAACTTCAACGCGTGGTTTTTTGCCCCGTTTACGCGCAATTCACCTTTTAGCTGTGTGCCTCCGTTGATGACAAATGTATCCATAACATAGAATTGATAACTTCATTACTATACTCAAATGGTTCAGTCCAGTCAATCCGCCAAACAGCGACGCCGATCAGTGTTATTTTGGTTTTTTGTTATTATTTCCCTGCCGATCGCCATTTTTTTAATCGCATACACGGCCGGATACCGGTTTGATTCGCAAACCAACTCTGTTATCGGGACTTCTGCGCTCGCACTCCATACTGAACCAAAGGATGCCATTGTCATCTTGAATGGGGAGCCTCAGAGTAGTACGACGCCGTTTATTGAAACGTTACTCCCCGGCGAATATTCCATTGAAATACGGAAGGAAGGCTACCGCTCATGGAAAAAAGCACTGAACTTTGATGCGACACGATCTGTTATATTCCCGGATATCGTCTTATTTGGCGAGCATACGCCGCGCCAGCGCGATGCCGCTCCGTCATCTGTAGTCCTGGACTTTGTTGCGTTGAGCCAGGAGTACCGTACATACTACCGTGATCTTGGGTGGGACGCGCCAAAAGAGCTGATGGTGCAGGAAGGCCCGATGGATCTGATTGTTGATGAGATGCAGAAATCTTCCTACATCGTGCCGTCACTCAACGACTTTGATGATAAGCATCGAATTAACGGGGTGGTTACTGCTGCAGTATGGAATAAAGATGATGCATTGACCTATGCTGTCGGTGTAGAGTTATGGGTACTTAATAGCGGAACAGGTGAATTTATCCTGCTGAACCGACAGAGCACTCCGATTCTCGATGTTTCCTGGCACCCAGACGGCGGATATGTCGTTTACAGCGACAAGAATGGATTGTTTGTTATTGAAATTGACCCTCGCGGTTCGCGGCAAATCTGGCAATTAAGCGAATTGCCGTCACCATCAGACATCTCTGTTGCATCAAATGGAAGCAAAGTGACGTTTGCTTCTGACGGAATCTATTACGACCTCGACATCGATTAATTGCGCTGCTTAAGATAATCAGCCAATGCCTGCTCCCATGAACGCATGCGAGGCAGTTTTGTATTCAGCAAAATGGAATATTTTGGACGTGCCGCCGGCCTCGGGAAATCCTCTGCTTTAACTTTCTTAAGTTTAATCTCGATACCCGACTGTTCGAATATTTCCTGGGCAAACCTATACCAAGTGCAGGCACCGGAGTTCGTAATATGGTAAATCCCTGGTTCATAATCCCCTTCCAGTAATACTTTTGTCTGCTGCGCCAGGTCTGGCGTGTAAGTCGGTGACGCGAGTTCCTCGTCAACCACTTGCAGTTCATCTTTCTCTTGTGCCAGACGGAGCATCAGCTCAATAAAACTCTCCTTAGCCGCTTCACTCACTCCAGGTTTTCCGAATAACTTACAAGTTCGGACGATATACACATTTCCTTCTGTCTCTAATGCGTGCACTTCTCCAAGTCGCTTGGATAAAGCATAGGCACTTTGAGGCTTTGGTTCATCGTCTTCCGTATATCCTGCCTGGTTCTCACCATCAAAAACATAATCCGTACTGTAATGCACGAATGTTGCGCCTATTGTTTTACACGCCTCCGCAAGATTCTTCGGTCCGTTCGCATTGACCAGGTCTGCCAGCCGCTTTCCCCCATCATTTTCCGCTTCATCAACTGCATTATATGCTGCCGCGTTGATCACCGTTCCCGGCTTCAACTCTTCGAACTTTTTCTTCACTGCCTCCGCATCCGTAATATCCAACTCTTCACGATCCAACGGAATAGGACTGAATTCAGCAAAAACCCGTGCCAGATCCTGCCCCAGCATCCCTTTCGCGCCTGTTATGACTATTGGAGTCTTAATCATATTATCGTGTTAGTTGCGTATGCCCTACGCGTATTGCTCACTCGCTGACAACCCTGGCGGGCCAATCGCTCGTACGAGCAATACGCTTACGGGCATTCGCGAATCCCTGCGAGAATGTTTGCACGTAGCGTGCGTCGAGCGGAGTCGAGAATAGCACGCGGTGCAAACATTCTGAAGGGATGAAGCGAACGAATATTAACGGTCTTGGTATTGCTTCTTGTAGTACTCCATGTACTCGCCGGATTTGAGCGGCTTCCACCAGTCTTCGTTGTTCTTGTACCAGTCGATCGTCTGCTGCAGGCCTTCTTCAAATTCGACAGACGGTTTCCAGCCCAGATCATTCGTAAGCTTGCTGCAGTCGATGGCGTAGCGGAAATCGTGGCCGGGACGGTCTTTAACGTACTCGATCATCTCTTCACCAACACCAAGCGCCTTCAGAATCATGTTTGTAATCTCCATATTGGTCAGCTCTTTGCCGGTACCGATGTTGTAGACATCGCCCGGCTTACCATCGTGCAAAATACGGTCGACCGCGCGGCAATGGTCTTCGGTAAAGATCCACTCGCGGACATTCTCCCCTTTTGCGTATACCGGAACTTTCTTGCCCTCTATAAGATTCGTGATGAACAGCGGGATCAGCTTTTCAGGGTATTGATTTGGACCGTAAAAGTTGCAGCTGTGCGTCACGACCACCGGCGTTTCAAACGTCACCCAATAGGCACGACAAAGATGGTCTCCTCCTGCTTTGGACGCTGAGTATGGACTATTCGGTTCAAACGGACTTGTTTCCGTAAACGCTCCTTCCTCGATTGACCCGAACACCTCGTCGGTAGAGATCTGCACCATCTTCTTTGTTCCGTATTTGCGCATCGCTTCCAGCAGCGTGTACGTGCCGATAATATCGGTCATCAGGAATGCTTTCGGGTCCAGAATGGAACGATCCACATGCGTTTCTGCCGCATAATTAATGACCACATCAGGCTTGAATTCTTCAAAGGCCTTGTTCACCCCTTCTTCGTCTGCGATGTCGCCCTGCATAAAGGTGTAGTTGGGGTTTTTTTCGATATTCTTCACATTTGCCGGATTGCCAGCGTAAGTCAATTTATCAAAATTCAATACCTTGTACTCCGGGTATTGCCTCAGTAAATAATGCACCATATTGGAACCCATGAAACCGGCTCCGCCTGTAAGAAGAATATTCATCTGTAATTGTTACAAAATAAGGGCTGATTGCCAGCCCTTATTGTATTGATTTCACGTGATTCGTCAATGCTCCTGATGCACTATTCCTTGGATAATTCCCAAAACCCTTCGCCAAATGTGTCCCACGGCAGACGTCCTTCGTCTGTCTTTTCCGGATCCGGATCAAATGGATTGTTCACGAAATAGATGACATGTGCCGGCTTGTCCCACAGGTTTGCAGCACCATGCGCAACGCCGCGCGGGATATAGAGCAATTCAGCCCTGCCGCCACCCATGACAAATCGCATTTTTTCACCCTTAGTTGGTGAGTCTTCACGGCAGTCCATCAGGCCGACGAGTAATCGATCAGAAAGCGGTACAAACCAGATGTCTTCCTGTTTCAGATGCAGGTGCGCGGCTTTCACTACGCCCGGCAGCATCTGCGAGAAATTCATCTGCTCGATTGAGAAATCCTGAAACTCCTTTAGCCGTTCGTTGACGAAACGTGATAGCTCAACAAAGTAACCGCCGTCATCACTAAACGACTGCAGCTTGTTCAGCTCAACTCCTTCAATAACAGGTTTCTTGGAATAATCCTGAACGTTGTAGTCCTTACGAACCTCTTTTGCTATGTCGTCTTGTGACAGCGGTTTCATAATGGTGTGTTAAGCGATTTATGTTCCTACCTGCCAAGATGAAAGGTATTCCTGCTGTTCTGGCGTCAGCGTATCGAGCGTGATCTTCATGCTCCTGAGCTTCAGCTCCGCAATCTTATTATCCATTTCTTCAGGCAATGAATAGACCTTTGGTACCATGGATTCATGGTTCTTTGCAATATATTCTGCAGCAAGCGCCTGGTTTGCGAAGCTCATGTCCATAACGGAAGCCGGGTGTCCCTCGGCAGAGGCAAGGTTGATCAGCCGGCCGTCGCCCAGTACACGGACCTTCTTGCCGCTCTTCAGCTTGTATTCGACCGTGAATGGGCGGACTTCCCGTTTGGATACTGAAAGTTTTTTCAATGCAACAAGGTTGATTTCGATATCAAAGTGACCGGAATTTGCCACAACGCAGCCGTCTTTCATCTTCAGGAAGTGCTGCCTGTCGATAACGTGCATATTGCCCGTCAGCGTAACAATGACGTCTGCATGAACGCACGCCTTAATCATCGGCATGACGGTAAAGCCGTCCATGATCGCCTCAAGGGCAACCATTGGATCCACTTCCGTGACGACAACGCGCGCTCCCATGCCGCGTGCGCGGTTGGCCACGCCGCGGCCGCACCAGCCATATCCGGCGATAACGATATTCTTTCCAGCCAGAAGCATGTTGGTTGCGCGGATGATGCCGTCAATCGTAGATTGGCCGGTTCCGTAACGGTTATCAAAGAAATGCTTGGTCTTGGAATCATTTACCGCGATAGCCGGGAACAGCAGCTTGCCTTCGCGTTCCATCGCTTTCAGGCGGATGACTCCGGTGGTTGTCTCTTCGGTGGAACCCCATACCTCTCCTGAATCTTTCTTGCGTTTGCCATGCAGAAGCGACACTAAATCTGCACCGTCATCCATGGTGATGTGCGGCTTCTTGTCTATGGCCATGTTGAGGTGTTTGTAATACGTCACGCGGTCTTCACCCCGAATGGCATTAACCGAAATTCCATAGTGCTTCACCAGCGCGGCAGCAGTCTCGTCCTGCGTGCTTAGCGGATTTGACGCAACAAGCGTTACATCTGCGCCGCCTGCTTTTAGAGTCTGCGCCAAAACGGCTGTTTCAGTCGTCACATGAAGACATGCGGCAATGCGCACCCCTTTCAGCGGCTTCTGTTTGATAAAACGGTTGCGGATACCGCGGAGGACATCCATCTGCGACTCGGCCCACTCAATCTTTTGTTTGCCGAGCGGGGCGAGCTTTAAATCTTTCACATCGTACTTCATGCTGTAAGTTAAAATTATTTATTTATATTATTGGACACGATTGAGAAAAATTCTTTTTAAACCGTGCACAGAATTCATCTAATGAGAAATTATGCTCCTGGGTGCCGTAGTGCTCGCACGCATATGCTGCTGTCGTTGCCGCAACGCGGCCGACCACGTCCAGGTCCAGGTTGTTGTCCAGGCCAGTCAGGAATCCCGCGCGGTAGGCGTCGCCTGCTCCGGTCGGGTCTTTCATATCCTCCACCTTGCAGACAGGGACTTCAACTGTGATATTGTTCGTCGTGATGGTTGATCCTTCTTTTCCAAGCGTAACGACGAGCATTTCGGTCATTGACTCCACATCGCCGCGGCTAAGCCCGGTACGCTTCATGATCATCTGCAGTTCATAATCATTCACCATCATCATATACGAGCCGTCCAATAGCGTTTTGATTTCATCCGGTTCTATAAACGGCAGCGTCTGGCCCGGATCAAACACGTATTTCACACCGGCTATTTTGCATTCTGCTGAATACCTGAGCATATCACTTTTGTTCCCCGGCGACAGCATGACGATAGAATCTTTCTTGTTCAGCGTGGTCATGTCAAAATGCGTCTCGCGCGCCATCGCTCCCATGAAAAACGCGGTAATCTGGTTGTCGTCGCGGTCTGTCATGATATAGGCGCTGGCTGTAGTCAGGTCTTCCTGCTCTTCGATGCCGCTTACATCCTGACCCAGGCCTTTCATATAGTCCATATACAAGTTGAAGTCGTTCCCTGCAGCCGCAACAATCTTCGGCTTCTTATCCAGCAATTTTAATGTATACGCGATATTTCCCGCAGTTCCGCCGCGCTTTTCCTCCAGCCGGTCAATATTAAACGATACGTTGATGGCGTGGATGCTGTCCGGCAGGATATGCTCCTTAAAATGGCCCGGAAAACTCATAATACGGTCGATGGCCAGTGATCCTGTGAGTACGATGTTCATGGAAATATGTTTAATTTACAGTTCTACTTGGGCATTCTCGCCGATAATCATCCGATGGCCGTTCGGCTTGGTGTCGTGGGCGTTCGTGATCGTCGCGTTATGGCCGATGATGCTGTCGACAATGCGCTTGTCGCAGTCGATGTCCGCTTCGTCCATTATAATAGCACGTTCGATCTCTGCCCCGCTCACTTCCGTGTTATGGCCGACCGACGTATGCGGTAAAATCCTGCTATCGCGGATGATTGCACCGCGGCCGATGCTGACCGGTCCTTTCAAATAGGTGCTGCCCAGGAGCTGCGCGCCTTCCATAATCTCAACGTCGCCTTCGATTACAACTCGATCGTCAACTGTTCGGGCTTCATTGCTTGCATTCAGCGTATCCAGCATGAGCGCGTTCCCTTCAATAAGATCGCTTGGCTTTCCGGTATCTTTCCACCAGCCTTCCACGACCTCGTATTTTAGCGTACCGCCGTTTTCAATCATATAGGTATGCACGTCAGAAATCTCCAGCTCGCCGCGCGCACTCGGTTTCGTATTGTTCACCGCGTCATGCACGCTCTTGTCGTAGCAGTAGATGCCTGTGACGGCAAAATCGCTCGGCGGGTTCTCCGGTTTTTCGAGCACGCGGACAATTTCACCGTTTTCGTTGATCTCCGGCACGCCAAACCGTTCTGGATCAGGCACTTTTGACAGCGCAAGATATCCGTTTGCCTTGCTTGCTTTAAAATTTTCCACAAACGGTTTTATTGAACCTAAAATAATGTTATCCCCGAGATAAAAAACAAAATCATCATCACCAAGCCAGTCCTGCGCGTTCTTTATGATATGTCCGAGTCCGAGCGCTCCACCGACCTGTTCAATGCAGGTAATTTTAAGGCCCCAGCGCGATCCGTCGCCGACCGCCTCCTGGATCGAATGGTCTCCTTCGTTGACATTGATCGCGGCTTCCTTAATCCCCGCCTCTGCAACCTTTTCGAGTGCATGAACAATCATCGGCTTGTTCGCGATCGGAATCAGGTGCTTATTCATGGAGTACGTGATGGGACGCAGTCGCGTGCCATGGCCTCCGGCAGTGATCAAAGCTTTCATGTTTGCCTATTCTGGTTAGCGCGGATTCGACGTTCTAAACTAAAAGAAAAAACCGCAACAATTATAACAATCCAAAGAAATAGATCAAGGTTGATCGACAGCGATATGAAACCGGGAAATATGACTTCCAGCAATACTGCAATAACATACCACACCAGGAGCAGCCTGAACGCAAACGGCAGCAGCTGTTCGGTGTAAAAAATGCATTGTTTCTTGAGAGTACTCATTCCTATTTGAAGAAATCAGTTATTCGCGTCGTGAGCGGCTCGCGGTGGAACAGCAGGTTAATTTCGTGCAGCTGGAGCGTGTAATGGTTGCGCTCTATCCCCGGTGCCGATAGAACGAACAGCAGCTCTTTCCTGTCGCCGGCAACGCCATCCAGCGGGATATGAACCGACTGCCGCATTCCTTCAGCGTCGGTTGCCGGGGAAAGATAGTCGCGCACGATAATGTAATCAAAATCGTCAATTGAAGTAGTTTCATCAACCTCGTCAATGAAATAATCCGGATCAAAGAAACTTTCCGGAGAAAACGCGAATACGCCGGTTGTCGACAAAACGAGATCGTTTTTCGGCAGAGTAAGTGAATGACACTGCTTCGGCTCGTCTTGGTCCCACCAGAATGGGGTATTCACCTCTTCGACTGCAAATGGGCTGCCGTCAATCTCCGCTGTCTGCACGCCGGTTGAATGTTCCGTGCGCAGCATCAGCTTGCGGCCCTGGAACACCAGCGACGTCGGATCGGTATTGAAACTGCCGAGCTCATCGTATTCTGCGTTATTGATGATGTATGCATTCTTGTTCATGACAAATTTGTGCTGGCGGGTTCGGATTTGCTTGATGACAATGTCGTTGTTCACTGATGCGACAATGCGGAACAGCCCTTCGCCGGGCGCAGGAATATTCACCGCCAACGTCCGCACCGGCAAAACGCCGGAACTTGCGTCGGTGACGCCGTCGTCCGGCAGCAGCTCTTCATGGATCAGTACGCCGTCCTTATGGATTTCAATCTTCACCGGATCCTCGCCGTCTTCAGTATTGAGATCGGCGATGTCGAATTCGATGTGAATATCCTCTCCCCCGCCGTACACCAAAAACTCGTGGCGGCCGCGCAGCATTCGGTCAATCAGCAGATCTTCCTCCTGAACTTCATACAAATCATCGCGGTATTCATACTCCAGAGTAACGTTTTGCGTTCCTATACGCTTCTCAAGCGGAAGGTTGGCTGTGAATTCTTCAACAGATCCAAATGTCGGTTCGCGCTGCAGCAGAACAGTGCCGTTGCTTTCGACTGACTCCCACTCCGCCATTGCCTCATCGATAACTTTATTCTCGAACTGGTACAGGCGAACGTTCCACGGCTCTTCGCTGGTGACAATGCCCAGTTCAATGAGCTGCTGATCCGGGTTGGCGTAGCCGAGCTCAAGATCAACAGAATCAAACGACCGCGGCACTGTTGCCGAAAAATAAACCGGATCGCCGACAATGCGCTGCACCGCATCCCCTGTTTTCAAATTTTTCTCGCGGTCCAACGCGCGTCCAACCGGCTGGAATTCGCCGATCACCGGCGACTTATACCTGAAATCATGAGTCACGCTCAACTCGCCGAAAAAAGAAAAATACTGGCCCAGAAGCCAGATAAGTACGACAAACGGCAGAGCGAACAGAATCGCTTTTGCCACTGGTACAACCGAAAATTCCCATTTCATAGCGCAATCAGTATATCAGGCCTTTCGCCACTGTTCAACTCATTGACTGTGGAGCGATCTATGGTATAGTAACCGCTGCTTTTATTGGTAAAACGGCGTTTTTCATGAATGTATTAGTTACAGGTGCCGCGGGCTTTATCGGCTCGCACGTGGCAGACCGGCTCATTAATCTGGATCATACGGTCATTGCCGTTGATAATTTTTCTGATTACTACAATCCCGCGTTCAAGGAATACAATATCGCCCACCATCTGGATAATCCGCGGTACCTGCTCAGTCGCACGGACATTACCGATCTTGATGAACTGCGGAAACTATTCCTAAACAATGATATCGACGTGATTATTCATCTGGCCGCGCAGGCCGGCGTCCGTGTTTCCATCGAGCATCCGCTGACAGCGCAGAAAGTGAATATCGAAGGGACCTACAACCTGCTTGAACTGGCGAAAGAGTTCGGCGTGCATGATTTCATCTTCGCCTCTTCTTCATCAGTGTACGGTAATCAGGAAAAAACGCCGTTTTCTGAAAGCGATCCGGTCGACCATCCGATCTCCCCGTATGCGGCATCAAAAAAATCCTGCGAACTGATCGCGTATACCTACCATCACCTGTATGGCATGAACTGCATCGGCCTCCGCTTTTTCACCGTCTATGGCGAGCGCGGCCGCCCGGACATGTCCCCGTACCTGTTTGCCGACATGGTGCTCAACGGAAAACCGGTTCGCCGGTACGGCGACGGATCTATGGAGCGCGACTTCACCTATATCGATGACATCGCAGACGGCGTAATTGCGTGCATCGGGAAAAAGCTCAGCTATGAGATCATCAACCTCGGCAATTCGAACTCGGTGACGCTGAATGATTATATTGCCATGTTTGAAAAGGTATGCGATAAAAAAGCCGTAATCGAAGAGCACCCGCTGCAGCCCGGCGACGTAAAAAAAACGTTTGCCGATGTTTCCAAGGCAAAAAAGCTGCTGGGCTGGGAGCCGACCACCGATCTGGAAGCCGGCCTAACCAAATTTATTGCCTGGTATAAAAAACAACGCCAAAATAGCCCATTCTAATATGAAATATTCCATTATTGTTCCGGTCTACAACGAATCGGAAAACATTGCTCCCCTTCACCGGGAAATCACGGAGACGATGAACTCCATCGGCGAACCATATGAAATCATTTTTATCGATGACGGAAGCGACGATAACACTGTGGAGGTCATGCGCACCCTATCACCGCTCACCATCATCCAGATGCGGAAGAACTTCGGGCAAACCGCGGCAATGGATGCGGCGTTCAAGCACGCAGCCGGTGAGTTCTTCATCACGCTGGACGGAGACGGTCAAAATCCGCCGTCGGAGATACCAAAACTGATCGAGGTCCAGAAACAGGGTGATTTTGATATTGTCAGCGGCTGGCGGAAACACCGCCAGGACCCGTTCTTCAAGCGCATTGTTTCCCGAGGCGCGTACAGAATGAGAAACCTGTTGGTAAAAGACCATATCCATGATTCCGGCTGTTCACTGAAAATATACCGGAGGGAATGTTTTGAAGATGTTGACCTGTTCGGCGAAATGCACCGGTTTATCCCTGCCGTGCTCGGATGGTCCGGGTTCACGGTTGGCGAAGCTGTTGTTGAGCACCGCGCGCGCCGGCACGGCACCACGAAATACAACTGGAAGCGCGTTGTCAAAGGCTTTATTGACATGCTTGCCGTCTGGTTCTGGCGCCGGTATTCCGCCCGCCCGCTCCACCTGTTTGGCGGACTCGGCATGATCCTGATTTTTTGCGGCGTCGCGTTGGCCGCGTTTCTGGCCGTGCGCTGGTTCTTCCTCGCTCAGGGACTCGCAAATTCCAACCTCCCGCTCGTGGCAGTGCTCTGCGTTGTACTGGGCGTGCAATTTTTCGTCTCCGGTATCCTTGCCGACATCGGCATACGAACGTATCACAGAAAAAAGCACATGCCCTACAGCATTAAGCGTATTTCCAAAACATCGGCTCCAGACGACGCCAGTTAATCTAATGAATACTCCAGCGAGCGGACCCGAAGTCCGCTTTTTGTATTGATGTTGTCGAGTACGGCTCCTTTTCTCTTTAGTATGACAAATTCAATACTGTGCTCGCCCGGCTCAATGTTTTCGAGCGTGAATTCGAGTTGCGCGTTGTTTGTCTTTTTCGGAATCGTGAACATCTTGACGAGCTGGTTGTCAAACATGACGTGGAGCTGTATGAACCGCTTGCTGCTGTAGTTGATGCGGACTTCCGCCTGCTGCCGGTCCTGCGTAAAATTCATATAATTGAGCTTCCCACCGCTGATGAACTGGATATACTTGAATTCCTGCGCCTCGCTGGACTCGTCGATCTTGACGCGTGCGGTCGGCGGCGAGGTCTGGGTAAAGCTGATATGGGCTTCCGGCAGCTCCGAAAACTGAACCGCGTAGAGATTGTGGTATTCATCCTTCGCCAGCGGAACGAACGCGTGGTTGCTGTTGAGTAATTGCGCGAACGGGATTGCCTCGTACGCCTCAAGGTTCTCTGCGGCGTCAATCAGCTTTTTCTTTCCCGGCTTGACCGTCTGTTTGATCAGGTCAACGTAATGGATATTATAATACGATAATATGGCGCCGGTCGCGTTTGCGTTCTGCTGCGGAATGAACGGGACGCCGCTGGTGGCGATGATGTGGTATATCTGCTGGCCGAATTCCGACGAGTCGTCTACCACCAGCTGGCCGTGCTGGGCCGCGCGTTGGTAGCGCAAATAGCTCTCCAGAATATACCCCGAATGGATTTCAAAGACCTGGGTTGACTGCGGGCGTTCGGTGATCCCGCTGTAATCCTGGCCCATGTACAGGTAGGTCCGCGGAACCGCACCGGTCGCGTACTGGCCGATGAAAAATATGAACCCCACCGTAATAACTGCCGTAAAATACTTATACTGGTGTTTCCTGACATAGCTCGATATAAGCATGCCGGCCGCAAGGAGGGCGAAAAAAAGCGCAGGGAGAATGAAATAATACGGCGCTTTTTCAAAGCTGCTGAACCAAATCAAAAATGCGCCGGGAAGCGGGATGTACGGTTCTACAATTTGCGAGCCGAATTTCAAGAGAGGACCGAGGCTGACCACGAGGCAGAGCAAGGAAACAAGGCCGGTCCACACGAGCATGGCCCGTGAAAAAATACCGCTGATATACTTTTTTGACAGCCAGGCGTACAGTGCGAGCGCTAACAGCATTGCAAAGGCGGGAATTGAGTATTCCGGAACGCTTGTCGGTTCAACCGGGAAATAAATTGAAAAAAGGGCGCTCAAAGGAAAGTCCAGCGCCCAGCTAAAATCAACGGACGCGTGTTTGGCGACCTCAATGAGGCGGTCGTAGGCGTTAATATTAAAACGTTCCAGCACTGGCGCGACAAACCGCGAAAGCATGATTGCAAGCACAATGAACACGATATAGGACCCAACCAACGATACGGTCGTAAAAAACCTGTTCAGCCTCGTTCCTTTCTGGTCCGAAAGCACGAGGTCAAACCACCAATACCCGGATGCGATTGTCAGTATCAGCGCAACGCCCCCGACCGGCAGCACAATTGTCCAGGCCATTGCCCAGATGATGGAAAAAGCGATCCCGTACCAGGAATGTATCGCTGATATAATCAAAAAAAATGAAACCGGGAAGCCGATCATGAAAAACATGGATGCGGGAAGGGAAAACGCATCCTGCATCATTACCGGCGCCAGCGCATACAAAATCCCGAAGGTCCATGATAACCATGAATCCGCACCCAGACGAAGCAATGACGCATACACTGCGCTTGCGGCTATGATACAGGAGCATCCGATAAATAAATAGGTAATGGACGGGGTGAACCAATCCAGAAACGCCGAAATTTGGTAATACAAAATTCCGCTGGAAAACAGCTGCCCTTTCATGCTGAAATACAGGGCGCACGCGAGCGTTGCAGCCGCAAAAAAACAGATATAGGCGATGACGCCGGGCAAGACCCGCGAGCTGATTGATAGAGAAGCGTTTGAATATTCCATAACAGCTACTAATTATAACAGATTGAGCGCGCGCATTCCAACTGACGTTGACGCAGTGCCCCGGTTCAAGTACCATTTTAGGGTTACTTCCCATTATCCGAATGCCCGCGCACCAATCAAGAAGCCGAACCGTTTATTATAAGATGACGTGGATCCCGCTGGCGCTGAGCGTGGCCGTTTTTGTCGCATGGATATTCCTGCCGCCTGAATCTCCCGCCTATTCGTATCTTGACCCATTTCTCATCGGCCTGTTCTTTTTTGAATCCCTGCTGTTGAACCGGACATTCAGCGCCCACGGGCTCTACCATGAGCGACGCTGGTTCGCGGCAGTCATTATTCTTTGGCTGTTCTCGATCATTGCGGCGCTTGCCGAAATCCACAACCCGAAACTCTACAACTTTCAATTCCCGTTTTACATTGCTCTGCTTGCTGTGATGAGCTATCAGGTCCGTGAATCGTTCATACAAAGCCTGCGCACTATTGACGACGCGCTTCGAAAATGGACTCTCTTTGAAAATTCCCGCGCGCGCGACATAGCGACGTCGTCAGAACAGCGGCAGCGGGTGAAGCTGCATCTGCCCATGTTATCCCGCCTTAAGCCGGTATCCGACCTTCTGTGCTGGAAAGATTCGGTCGGGTGGCCCCATGTACTCATCCTGCTCGGACTGATCGGCATCTTCATCAGCTACCAGGTATTCAGCATTTATTCAACCGGCATCGGCACGGATGAGGGAAATACGCTATATGTCATCAAAATGCTTAATGAGGGGCTGGTGATGTATAAGGATTTTTGGTATCGGGAGCCCCTGGCCATCTATATGTATTATCCGGTTTCATTCCTCTTCTCTGACCCGCTGCTGGGTTTGCGGCTCTTTGTCGTCGCTATGCAATTTCTGATTCTGACCGTGTCGTATGCATTCATCCGGAGGCTTTTTTCCTCACAAGCCGCTCTTGCGACCGTGCTTATCCTGGTCCTGTTCAGCGGGGTATTTATGCGCTCCACCTGGGGACTGTTTAATATCGTGTGGTTCCCGTTTGTGATCGGCATGACTGCATACGGCATTGAACTGCTGACCCTGCCGAGAACCCGCCTCCGCCAATGGGCCGTTATCGGCCTGCTGATCGGCTCTTCCATTCTCATCTATAAGGCTTCACAGGCGTTTCTGGTTTTCCTTATCGTGGTATTCGTACTCCAACACAAACGCATCAGCAAAGAGCTTGTCACGGCGTATGTCGTCAGTTTTCTTCCGATCGCGCTGTTCTGGCTCGTGTTCGGCATGCAGTCGACCTTTGAACATGTGTATGTCCTTGTTCTGAAAAAAGTCATATGGCTGTATGCAGGCCTTGGCGCCTCTTTGGCAGCCGGATGGCTCGGACTGCTCGCTATTCGGCGCATAAAAACGCTGATCCGGTGGCTTGACGCGAATCTATTCGTCGCGGCGAACGCCGCGTCCATTGCGCTGTTTTTCGTTATCGTGTTCGGGAGCTTCCTGTCGTCCGGCGAGATCAATAAATTCTGGCCGCTGCTGATGGAATCGCTTTTCGTGTTCATCAGCATATCGCTCCTGAATTACATCTACCTCCTGAAGCGGAGCGCGCTTTTGGGGTACGGGGTTCTGTTCCTGTTTATCGCCTTTTATTTCATCGTGTTTGCCGTCCAGTTCGGCTCCAGCGGCTTTTTCCGCGATGTCCACCCGTTCCTCCACGTCAGCATTGCCGGCTGCATCATTGTCAGTATTATTTTGGCCATTCTGATTGCCCGCGACATTCGCGATGCGGCCATCGACCGGAAGACGGAGATTATCCTCTTCTCGACAAATACCTTTCTGCTTGGGATGATGTACGGCGCGGTCTTTATGCCGTCCCGCTTCAAGTACATTTTGTATCTCTTTCCGCTCGTCCTGTTTGCCGTCGTACAGTCGACGAGGACGTTCAGGAAGGCGATCCGGTACAGCGTCTTCGGCATTATCGTGGTTTCGCTGTTTATCGCCAACTTCGTAAGTAATTTTTATCCGACCGACTATACGCTCTATACCTACAAAAACCTGCAGCGCGTCGTGGACAGTATTGAGCTGGAGCCGGATGACACCTTCTTCACCGGCGACTATGTGCTGGCGTCAATGATCACCAATGAAAACCTGCTGAAGGTTGGCACGCCATGGATCTACCGCATCGATTTGCGGCGTCCCGCGTTCTGGGATGACCGTCTTGACACCTTTGGCGGTTACATCCAGTACGGCGCTGTCGATTACGCGCAGCTCATCCGCAAAAAAAAGCCGAAATTCATCATGGGAAGCGCGCGTATGACCTTCCGGACATTTTTCCAGTCGAAAAAGAACGGCCAGAACGCCGAATTGGAATCTATTCTAGAGGCGGACTATTCGCTGATTCAAAACATCGGCAAGGTTAAAATCTACATCCACAACGACTACCTTTCTAGGCAGAACGGTTCATGACCGCGCCGAACGCCGAACGCAGCGCGGACCTGATAAAGCGGTGGAGCACCGCCGCATAGCATGCAAGGACTGCCAGCGCCGTCGCCGTACGGATCCAGAGTTCATCCGGAAGCTGCGGAAGGATAAGCAGCGTCAGAAGAGACAGGCCGACAGCCGTGCTTAAGGCAACTATTTTTTGTCTGGTAAAGACGTTCAGCCTGCGGATCCACCACAGCTCGATTCCGCCGATGACGTTCTGCAGGGCGATCGCGAGCGCAGTCGAGACGGCCGCGCCGGTCAGCCCGATTCGCGGGACAAGGATAATGCTCAGGACGATCCCGATGGTGAGCGCAATGAGCGAATTCATCATGACCAGGCGCGTCTTGTCGAGCGAATTCAGAAACAGGTCAACCGGTCCGATGATTACATCCACCATGTATCCGACCGCCAGTACCTGGAGCAGGAAAACTGTTGACGTGAAGGCGCTGCCGAACGTGACGTACAGGACGTCCCGCGCGAACAGGAAAAAAATAATGACCACCGGAAGTGTAATGACGAACACTGCGTTGCTGGAGAACAGGTATAGCGACTTCGCTTCTTCCTTTTGCTTCGACGCATTCATCCGCGACGTGATGGTAAAGAACAGCGGAGCGAGCGATGCCTGGAAAAACGGGATCAGCTTGGCGTTTTCGGCGGCTGCGGAATACAGACCCACGTCCTTTTCCCCCATGAAATACTGGATGACGAACAGGCTCGACTGCGCCAGCAGGATATACAGCATGCTGTGGAACATCAGCGGCCAGGAATACGACAGCATTTTTTTCAGCGATACGCCTGCTGCCGACCCGGCCATGCGCATAAACAACCCGCGGCGGCGAAGCTCGATGATAAACAGCATGGCGGTAAGCGCGAGCCCTGCATTGTAAAATATATAGAGCCAGCGGATATCCATGCTAAATACGGCGACAGCTGCCACGCCGGCCATCGGAACCAGCGGCCGGATGATCTTTTCATACCACACCGTGTATCGCACGATATTCATCCCCTCCAGATAATGCGTAAACATCATGATCAGCGCGTAGAACGGCAGGCCGACCGCAAACCACCGGATGATCGTTCCGTGATCCGGGTTCTTCAGTAGGAACCGCGCAATAAACGAACTGCCGGCGAAGAGCAGGCAGGAGATGATGACTGCGTTCGCAGCGATAAACGCAGTTGATTTTTTCACGATTTGGACTACAATGTCCTTGTTTTGCGGGTGCGCTTCTGCAATATAGCGTTTCGTACCCATGTGCATGCCGATCAG
Source organism: Candidatus Kerfeldbacteria bacterium (assembly GCA_043813585.1). Classification (GTDB taxonomy): domain Bacteria; phylum Patescibacteriota; class Patescibacteriia; order UBA9570; family XYC2-FULL-38-9; genus JBDRKW01. The sequence continues at coordinate 40,507 of JBDRKW010000020.1, read as the reverse complement.
GGCCAGCGGGGACAGGACAAAAAACAGGCTGATGAACAGGTTGAAGAGGCCCAGTGTCTCCTCCCCGAACAACCGGCCGACCAGGATCTTCATGAGGAGGTCGATGGCCTTAAAACCAACGTAGCCCGCGAACACGGCAAGCGACCCCTTTATCAATAATTTTTTTACGTCTTTCATAGAAAATGAGCGCACAACGCCCGTTCACAATTGACTTCATCGGCATCGGCGCGCAAAAAGCCGGCACGACCTGGCTTGCGGAATGCCTGATGGAACACCCGCAGATTTATGTTCCGAAGAAGAAGGAGCTGGATTATTGGAACCGCATCAAGCACTGTCCGGCAACGCGTCAACGGCAGTATAGCGGTTTTGATGAATACAAACAACAGTTTGCAGGCGCAAAGCCGGGCCAGTTACTGGGCGAATTCAGCACGCATTATATCTATGATCCCGAATCGGCCAAATTGATCCATGAATACAGCCCGTCGGTGAAAATCATCGCGATCCTGCGCGACCCGGTCTACCGCGCCTTGTCGCAATACGCCCATACGCGCAAGCTCATCCCGGTCCCAGACACATTTGAAGAGGCTTCGAAGAAATTCCCGGAATTCATCGAGCGAGGTTTTTATTATGAGCAGCTGAAACGATATTATGACCTGTTCCCGGCTGAACAAATCAAGGTGGTGCTGTTTGAAGATCTGAAAGAGGACCCGGAACGCGTTATCGGGGGCGTCTATTCGTTCCTGGGTGTTGATTCGTCTTTCCCTCCTGAAGCGCTGCACAGGAAAGTGAATGCCAAACAGGCCGTGAAGCGCGAAACCGCCCGCAACGCAAAAAATATGATCAAACGTTCTGCCGCCGGCTTATGGCTGGTCCGCAAGCTGTCGCACACGACGGCAAAGCAGCTGTTGGAACGGCTGTACCTGGCTCCTGACACATCCCACTATGAGGTCGCATCTTCGACCAGGAATGAGCTTGTCTCCCGCTTTACGGCCGACAAACGGCAGCTGGAACACCTGCTTGGCCGGACAATCGACAGCTGGTCGTTCTAACCGAGCAGTTCCAGATACCGCTGCGCAATGCTTTCGGGTGAAAACTCCCTGACACGTTGTTTGTTTTCCTCTGCCATCTCCCGCCGAAGATCCGCGTTCGCCATCAGCGCACGGATCGATTCGACGAGCGCCTGTACGTCGCCAGGTTTGTAGAGGTAGCCGTTCTTTGACTGTGTAATCAGATCGGTCTGGCCGCCGTTGTTCGTTGCGATAATCGGCAACCCGGCCTGCATCGCTTCCTGCAATACGATGCCAAACCCTTCGTGTTCGGAACTGAGGACAAAGGCGTCCGATGCATTAAGCAGCTGCATCTTCCGCTCCTGGCTGACAAACCCGGGCAGCAGCAGCCGGTCGGCCACGTCCATCTCCCGGGCCAGCGATTTGATCGCTTCCGATTCCGGGCCCTTGCCGATAATTACGGCGCGCACCTGTTCCGGCAGCAATTGCAGCGCCCTCACGATATCCGCAAAGCGTTTTCTCTTGACCATGCGGCCCATGCCGGCAAGGACGAACGCTTTAGGGTCAAGCTCCAGCTCTGTGCGCGGCACCGGTGCATACGGTATTGTTTCGTACGCCAGCGGAATCACCTGTATCTGCTTCCGCGGCCTGTAATACTCCAGCGTATTTTCCTTCGTATTCGAGGACTGCGCAGTGACGACATCAGCGCGGTTCAGGAGGAACCGGACGACCGCGCGCAACCCCCAATGGCGGTGCGGCGACAGCGATTTTGTGGGATCATAAATATCTCCCCCGTGAACGGTCAGGATATTCGGGATTCGGAACAGTACGGATAACAACCAGCCGAGCGGACCGGACGGGATGACAAAATGGGTATTTATCAGATCGTACCGGTGCGTGCGGCACAGCCGGATGCCTTTCCATAGAGCGCAAAACGGAAAGGAAAGGAGCGAAGGCAACGAGGCGTGGGACTGGTGCCGGCGTCCAAGCACACGAACGCGATGCACGCGGATGCCGTCAACGGTTTCTGTCCGGCGTGCATCCTTAAACCGCGTGGTCAGGTAATCCACGCTATGGCCGTTTTTCATAAAACCGCGCGCCAAATCCTTGGCCGCCACTCCGCCGCCGCCGCCAAGCGGCGGGAATTCGTAATTGACTATTAATATCTTCATGATTGCGGTTGTTCGCACTTCATTCTATAGAAGGCCTATAATACCGTCAATTCCTTGATATTAGAGTTATTATCTAGTATAATCTGGACGCTTTTTACGACAAACGCATGAACGAAATAATCTATATTTCAGGCATCGGCAGGAGCGGGTCCACCCTGCTCGATTTGGTGATCTCAAGCAGCACAAGCGTCTGCAGCGTCGGCGAAATGTATAAGTTCAATGCCATGGCCGAGGAAGGCGTGCCCTGCAGCTGCGGCAGAGCGATGACTGTATGTCCGTTCTGGTCTGATGCGGCGGCAAACCAGAAACAATTCCATATAGAGAACAGGATGAATGTCCGCGACTACCTGAAGATTTTGCATTACGCGCTCAATCCCCTGTACCGCAACCTTCGCTTTGCGCATACATCCGACAACGCCGCGCTGCTTTCCGAACTGTCCGGCAAATGCACTTCCGGCGTCAAATATTTCCTGGATTCTTCCAAAGAGGTTGGGCGGCTGGCGGAGCTCCATTCAGACCCGTCCCTGAAGGTCACGAACATTTTCGTCATCCGCGACGCGCGCGCGGTGGCCAATTCGTTCAATTCGGGCAAGCAGGGGCCGCGCAAGAGCTACTTCCTTTCACTGGGCAAGTGGTTGCTGATGAATTTTCTCATCATGCGTTACGTGCGCAAGTCCGGCGTGCCCACGCTGTTTATTCATTATGAGAAGTTTTGCCGGGAACCGAAGGCCCATCTGGAATCGATTGCGCGCTTCCTGAATATTGAAATACCCGCTGATTATGCCGAGCGCGTGAGAACGATGGATGACTACCATAATATCGGCGGCAACCGGCTGGCGCTGCCGGAGCGGCGGAAAGCATTTTCCGGCATCCGCTGCGACGAAACGTGGAAAACAGAGCAACCGTTATGGAAACGTGCAATCGCAGCCATCCTCATCTATCCGATCCAGTGGTTCTGGCTCAGAAAATCTACATTGTCATGAAAACGCAACAAGCGGCCGAAACAGCGGTCATTCTAGTGAACTGGAACGGCAGGAAATTCCTCCAATCCTGCATTGATGCACTGTATAAAAACGCCGGCACTCCGTTCACTGTTGTGATTGTTGATAACGGCTCGACTGACGGATCGTTGGAATTCATCCGGTCGAAATATCCTGATGTACAGCTCATTCCGCTGAAGGAGAATACCGGGTTTGCACGCGGGAATAATATCGGGTTTGAGTCGGCATTAAGGAACCCGCACATACGATATATCGCCTGCCTCAATATTGATACGGAGATCAGGCCGAACTGGCTGCATCACCTGGTGCAGCGCCTTGAAGCGAATGAGAAAACCGGAATGGTCACGTCGAAAATCCTCTTTGACAACCCTCCGGTTATCCAGTCCACCGGCATGTTCTCCGCTCCGGACCTGGGCGGATTCCACCGCGGAACCGGTATGAAGCCGGATGAAATGAATGAGGCAAATGAAGTATTCGCTCCGTGCGGCGCTTCCTTTATCGTCCGCCGCGAAGTTATTGAAGAGTGCGGCGCGTTTGACGAAACGCTTTTTTCATACGGGGAAGACGCGGAATGGGGAATGCGCGCGCATCTGTACGGCTGGAACGTGATGTATGAGCCGAAATCGGTCGTGTACCACTTCCATTCGCAATCCTCCGGCGCCATGTCTGCGTTTAAAACCTATTATATCACGCGCAACCAGCTACTAATCGCTATAAAGCTCTTCCCTTGGACGGTTCTTCTGAAAAAAATCGCCCTGCTCTATCGCCGTTTTTTTGCGTATATGCAGTATGCAGGAAATAGAAAGAAAAGCGCCGGCGCCAACGCCGCACACAGCAGAAAACTGAGCAAGCCGATGATGATTCTCACGGCAATGCGAGGCTACGGGGCAGCGTTCCTGCTTGCGCCAACAATGCTCCGCAAACGCCGCGTGATCTACTCAACGCGTAAAAAAAGCGACATGAAGGACAGCATGAAACGGTTTACCCGCGATCCGAGTGTCGAGGTGCGTGCATATTTGAAATCAACGTGAACTTTGTGTATGCGCCCGCTGTCTCTCCTCTTTCTTAATTACGAATACCCTCCACTCGGGGGCGGCGCGGCGACCGCGAACCATTTTTTACTGAAGGAATACGCATCACACCCGGAACTTACCGTTGATCTCGTTACCTCCTCTACTGGTCACTTCAAAACAGAAAATCTGGGCAGATTCATTACGATACACTATCTCGATATTGGAAAACGAGGCAGCCTCCATTACCAAAGCAACCGGGATCTGCTTGCCTATTCATACAAGGCGCATCGTTACTGTTCAGCGCTAGTGCGTGAACGGCAGTATGACCTTGTGCATGCCTTTTTTGGCATACCGTGCGGGTATATCGCAATGAAGCTCGGTTTGCCGTATATCGTTTCTCTCCGGGGAAGCGATGTGCCGTTCTATAACGATCGCTTTCGGTTGCCCGACCGGCTGCTCTTCCGTCGGTTGAGCCGCCGGGTTTGGCGGTCTGCAGAAGCTGTTACTGCGGTCAGTGAGAGCTTGTGCACCCTTGCCGTCAAGACCGCTCCGCAACAGAAGATTTCAATTATCAGAAACGGCGTAGATGGTGCCACGTTCCAAATGACACAACGGCCAATCTTGAATAAGAACGATTTCAACATTCTCTACGTCGGCCGTTTGGTTGAACGCAAGGGTTTACGCTACTTACTGGATGCATTTGCTTCTGTTGCAGCGCAGCATCCCAACAGTCGGCTGCATATTGCAGGTGACGGTCCGGATAAAGAAAAGTTACAGATACAAGTCCAAACCCTCGGCATTGAAGGATCGGTGATATTCCATGGCAACGTCGCCTATGATCAGCTGCCGGCGCTCTACCGCCAGTCAGACGTAATTGTTCTGCCGTCACTCACTGAAGCGCTGGGCAATGTTGTGCTGGAAGCAATGGCAAGCGGCGTGCCCGTCATAACGACAAATACCGGAGCACGAGAATTAGTCGGGGACTGCGGAATTATCGTTGAAACCGCATCGTCCTCAGTAATTGCATCTGCGCTCGTGCGCCTTATTGAAAATCCTGATCTGCGGACCGAGCTTTCAAAAAAAGGCCTTGCAGCAGCGCGCTCATTGTCATGGAAGGCTGTAGCTGACCAATATCTTGCACTCTATTCTTCAGTGCGTTCCGATTCCAGCTCTTTAATCTGATCAATCTGATCGAGCGCGTCCTGGACGCGGTCCCAGTAATAGACGCGAACCTGCGTTCCTTTTGTGCCTTCAAAGGGGTGCAGGTTGTCTTTGACATAATTGGTGAATTTCCTGGAGAGGTGAAACTCCTTGAACCGCGGCCAAATAACCCAGCCGCGTGCTTTCTGCGTCATCACCTCTTCGAGCATCTCCACTGTCATGGCGTTGTTCACCGGCATGATGAAATAATCAACATCCGTCCGGTAGAGGTAATAGGACCGCGGCGCAAGAATGACGATGGCGTCATCTGTCTTCGCCTCTTCCTGAACAGCTGCATAGGCGATTTTGTAATCATGCAGGCCTACATCTCTATAGGTCAGGTCGGCACGCGCCGTCCGCGTCACGAACGATCCCTCCACGCCCGGGATGGAAATCGGAACAAATACCCATACTGTAATGAACGTACCAATAACCAATCGTTTCCATGAATGTGCGGTCCACTGACGCAGTACCCGATTCCATACCCATGCGATTGCGATGTAGATGAAGACAAGGAAAAAGAGGCTGTATTTTCTGGCGCCATACCTTCCGGCAAAGTAGGTGAAATAGATCACTGCTGGGATTGTTGTGGAACCGGCGATGATAAGCCATGTCGGGAGCTTCTCTTTTTTGTACGCAATGAATGCCACGATAAACAGGATCATGCCGAGTATGGTGATGACCAGGTCCTGGAACGGATACGCGAGATACTGCACGGCCGCTTCTTTGCGTACAGTGATGAGATTCAGCCAAATCTGCGACTGGAGTTTGCTGTAAAGAATTGCCGCAAACGAGCCCGCGATAAAAAGAATGGACAACAATCTGTACCATGTGTTTGTTCTGTTGAAGAAATATAACAGCCATATCGCTACGGCCATGCCCCCGAAGATGAGGAGGCCGCTTGCATGAATGTACGCAGCTGCCAGAACAAGTAGAACGGCTGCGGCAAGCCAGAGCCATCGCGTCCAGGGCCGCTTGCGCTTGACATTGCGCAGCGCCATCCAGAAACACCACACGCCCGCCAGTATGAGCACCTGGAGCATGGTATACATGCGCGAGTAGGTACATGCCCATACGAATCCGTTATCAAATGCCGCGATTGCGGTTGCCAAGAATGCCACACCTCGTGATCGTGTCCATGAATAGGCCAACAGCGGCACCAGCGCCAGAAAAAACAGCCCCCATAACAGCGTCGGCAGGCGTCCGCTTACTTCTGAAAAGCCGAATAATTTAAAGCTTTGCGCAACCTGCCATGTGTAGACCCATGCGCGATCGTATTCCTCCTCCGGCTCATTGAAAACGAAATTCCATAATTTGTATTCCCCTGTTTCAAGGTAGCCGGCAGCCGCTTCAACGTGGTAGTACTCGTCATTCTGGAATGCGAACGTATCCACCGCCGCAATGCGCAGCCATGCGCCCCATAAGACGATGATCCCGATGCACGCAGTCCAGACCAAATGGATGAATTGTTTTTTATTATCTTTTCCTTCGCCCCTATCGGGCATCCAGCGGACAACGGCAGCCCAGGCAAGCACCAGGAATCCGTTAATGAGTATGGAGTCGGCATTGAACCTCGCAAGATGGACAAACACACTCCAGATGACTGTTAGCGATACGGCAAACGCGGTCAGCGCTTTCCAAGTAAGGCCTTCAAACAACTGCGGGCGCGCTTCGTACGCCAGCTCCACCACCGCAACAGCCCACAGCACGCTCAGCACGAGCTCCTGGCCGTCGGTTCCAGGGCTGAGCATCCCCCTGGCCTGGCTGATGCTGAGCGCAGGGACAATATGCAACGCGAGGAGAAAACCAAAACGGCGGTCCGATTGCCGCGCCACCAGCCCTATGCTTCCGGAACAAAGTGCGGCGAGGAATGCCACAAGCAGCCAGGCGGGTACGGTCCATGAAAACAGGTCTAACGGGGTCGGAAAAAGCGCCAACCAAGCCAGGGCAATGGCACTGACAACGGCTGCCGCTATACTGATGTTGTAGGATAGTTCCTTGAATTTCATCAGACATAGTGTAGCAGATGATCTCCGGTTTCTCAAGACAGCAGCCACTTCACTTGCATGATCCCCCTACACTTGAATTTTTGGCGATTTTTGGTAGAATTTCACGGATAGACCGCATATGCATATCGTTTTTCTCACCCGCAAATACCCGCCTCAAAAGGGCGGCATGGAGACGTTTAGCTACGAGCTGATACGCCATTTTAGCGATGAAAAAACTGTTATTGCACGCGGGAAGCGCCAGGCAGACATCATATGGGTTATCCCCCTGCTAGCGATTAAGGCGATCGGGCTCCGTAAAAAAGCGGACGCGTACCACTTGGGCGACCTGGTCCTTGCACCGGTTGCACGAATACTAAAGGTGTTCACCCCAAGACCGGTGGTTGCCACCGTTCACGGACTTGAACTCACCTATAAAAAAATGGGGCCGTTGTACACATGGATGATCAATGCTTCCCTGCCTTCAGTGGACCGGTTTGTCTGCGTAAGCGAAAACACGCGTTCGCTGTTAATGGAGCGAGGCGTTCCCGAAGAAAAAATTAAGTGCATTCCCCATGGCGTCACCCCACCGCAGATGCGCGACCGGAATGAAGCGCGCAGCGCGCTCTGCAGGATGATGAGCACGGATGACGGCTGCGACAACCAGTTTATTATTCTTTCTGTCGGGCGCCTGGTGCGGCGGAAGGGCATTGAATGGTTTGTCCGGTCGGTAATGCCGCTGCTTGATAATCTCTCTCCACTGTTTGTCATTGCATCTGACGGTCCGGAGCGCGAATCGATCGAACGGGCAATAGAGGAAACAAAACTGCAACAGTCAGTTACGCTGCTGGGCGGCATTGATAACGAATTACTCACAAACTTATACTCCGGAGCTGACGCATTCGTGATGCCGAATATTGACGAGAAGGACGATGTCGAGGGTTTCGGCTTTGTTGCAGTGGAAGCGGCAGCAGCCGGCCTTCCTGTTGTGGCCTCCCGGCTTGAAGGGATCACTGACGCGATTTACGACGGACAAAACGGCAGGCTCGTAGATGCGGAACAGCCGGAACAGTTTGCTGCGGTACTGCGCGAATGGGCGGCAGATGTGGAAGAGCGCCGCGCATTCGGACAGCGCGCGCGGGAATACACTGTCAGCCATTTCCGATGGGACGACGTCGCTGAATCATACCGGTCCGTATTCGATTCACTACTCAAATATTAATGAGCCTTACAAAAAAGGTCTTTAAGAATGTTTCGTACCTCATGGTCGCGCGCGTTGTGTTCCGCTTCCTGACGGCCGCGGTCATGATCTATGCGGCGCGCTACCTTGGCGTGGACCGGTTCGGCATGTTCGAAACGGCGCTTGCATGGGCAAACGCATTTTTGGCGCTGAATGACATCGGGATGAGCACGCTGATCGTGCGCGAGGCGGCGCGCGACGAAAAAAAGATGGCGGTCTATTTCGGCAATACGCTTGTTGTTGAAGTGCTTTGTTCGCTCGTATTATATGCCGCCATTATCGGCATTGGGTTTGGGCTGCACTACGACGCTACCACTATCACGCTCATGGCGGTCCTCGGCGCGGCCGGACTTGCGTTCGAATTCCGCAAGGTCGCGCGCGGCATCTTCCGCGTGTTCCTTCAGCTGAAAACGGTTGCGCTACTCGAGATCCTCAATGGCGTGCTCTATTTCCTGATAACGGCGTGGATTATCTATGCAGTCGCCGATAAGGACACCGGCCTGCTGGCAATCGCCCATTCCCGCTTGTGGATCGACGTGTTTATCGTCATAGCGCTTCTGCTCTATACGTTCAAATTCGTCCGGCCGGCATTTTCCGCGCGCCAGATCTGGCCCATGATAAAACAGTCGTACGTGTTCACCCTGTACAACATGTTCTTCATGCTCTACTTCCAGATCGACCAGATCATCCTCTCGATCATGCGCGACAAGACCGAAGTGGGCATCTATTCCGCATCTGCAAAGCTGGTATCCGCATTTTTGTTCATCCCGCTCATGGTCTTCCAGGTCACGATGCCGATCATGTACCGCTACAGCAGGGATAATATTGAAAAATACAAGCGCATCAACCGCACGATCTGGCGGTACCTTGCCGCATTCGGCCTGCCGGCGGGAGTCGGGTTGTGGTTATTGGCGCCGGAAATCACCGGATTCGTCTATGGGGAAGAATATCTTGCGTCCGTGGTCGTGCTGCAAATCATGGGATGGTTCATGGCGATTCGGTTCTTCGGCATCAGCCAGGGCAATTCCATGACTACTACTGACCGCCAGGGCCTGCGCGCGGGCATCCAGATCGCTTCAGTGGGCGTCAACATCGTTCTTGATATATATCTTATTTCAAAATACGGCGCCCGGGGCGCTGCAATTGCAACCCTTATCACTGAATGCCTTATCGCCGGTTCGTATATTTACCTGTCAGGACGCTACCTGCGGGAATCGCTGTTTGCAAGTATGCGTTCGTTCATTCCCGTCTTCCTTGCAACCGCCGGAATGCTCGGTTTACTGGCCTTGATAAAACCGTACGTTCATGTTATAGTCCTCGTGATTTTCGGCATGGCGGCATACACCGGATTGCTCTGGTTGTTCCGCTTTTTTACGCCGTATGACAAAAACATCCTTAAGGAGGCGTTAAGCAAGAAAAGCTCATGAGAACAATAATCATGGCGGCCGGCAGCGCCAAGCGGCTGCTCCCGCTCACCAAGGACATCCCAAAGACCCTTCTTCGAATCGGTGAAAAGACCATTCTTGACCATATTTTGGATACAGCGCGCGAGGCCGGGCTGGACCATTTTGATATTGTCACCGGCCACGGGCATCCTGCTATTGAAGAATTTGCGACCGAGTACCAAAAGAAATACCCTGACATCAATATCAACCTGATCTATAACGACAAGTTTGATGCGGCCGGCAACATTGTTTCGATGCGATGCGCGCACGAGGTGTTTGACGAGGACTTTATCCTGATTAATTCTGACACGATTTTCCATGCTGATATTTTGCGCCGGCTGATCGAATCTGAATACGGCAATGCGATGGTGGTGGACGACGTGAAGGAGCTGGGAGACGAAGAGATGAAAGTCATCACCAATGAAGAGGAATCGATCGCCCATATCCATAAGAGCCTTTCGCCCGATGAGTCGCACGGCGAGTATATCGGCGTCATGAAGCTGACGAAAGATATCAAGGACCAGCTGCTCGATGCTCTCGACAAGACGATCTCTGACGATGATTCACTATATTATGAAGACGGCATCCAGCGCATGATTGAAGACCATGGCGTTGTCGTAAAGCCGCTGTCGACCAACGGCATGCCCTGCATGGAAATTGATACGCATGAGGATTTAAAGCGAGCCAATTCGCTGATCAACGATTTCTAATGGCAACGATTCTCCGTACAATCCAGATTCCGCTGTTTATCAAGATCGAAACCGGTTCGCTTTCGATGATCCGTTCGATTTTGGACGAGCATCACCTGCATTTCCAGAAGCCGCTGGTCATTTCCGAAGAACATATCCTTGAACTCGGCGGCAATGATGCGGTCCATGCGCTCGGCGACCCGGCAACCGTCCTGTTTTCGGAAAGCTCCATTGAAGAGGGCAACAACCTTGCCGCGGAAATCCGCGACAAAGGCAACGACCTCGTGGTCAGCATCGGCGGCGGCCGCGTCATTGACCTCGGCAAGTATGCCGCAACCAAAGCGGGCGTGAACTATATTTCCATACCGACCTCGCCGTCCAATGACGGTATCTGCTCCCCTGTTGCCGTACTCGTGAATGAGCAAGGGAAAACGGAAAGCATTGGCGTGAACATGCCGATCGGCATCCTTGTTGATACGAAGCTCCTCACCACTGCGCCGGTCAATAATATCAAAGCGGGCATCGGCGATCTGGTATCGAATTATTCCGCAATCGCGGATTGGAAACTCGCCTATGCACAAGGGAAAGAGCGCATGGATGACTTTGCCGCTTCAATGGCGTATTCCAGCGCAGAGCTCATTTTTGACACCTGCAGAGGGTCCTCTATTGATCTTCGGAGCGGGGACTTTTTAGAAAAACTGGTGCACGGCCTGATCCTTTCGGGTATCGCCATGAACATTGCCGGCAATTCCCGTCCCTGTTCCGGAGCAGAGCATGAGATCTCGCACGCGATCGACTTGTTATATCCCGGCAGCTCGCTCCACGGGCTTCAGGTCTGCTACGGCACGCTTGTTGCCGCATTCCTGCGCGACGAGCCGATAGCAGAATTTCTGAATTTTTTGCACGCGGTCGATATGCCGGCACACCATTCAAAGCTCGGCTTGTCGGATGAACAGTTCGTCGAGGTGCTGCTCAAGGCACCGGAGACGCGCCCGGAGCGGTATACAATATTGGAGAAGCTGAATATGAATAAGAAAGAGGCGGAGCAGCGCGTGGCGGAGCTCAACCAAGCAATCAAGAATGCAGACAATGGATAACCGGGCGCAAACTCCCATCAATCCAAGAAGCGTCATCAAAAAGGAGGACGGTGTTCTTGCGTATTACTTTTCTGCGCAGGTTGCAAACCTGATTGTGCGCGCAACACGGCGTTTGCCGCTGAAGCCGAACCACTTTACCGCAGCGTCGCTCGTGCTCGGCCTGGGCGCGGCGTACCTTTTTTCCGTGGGGACCTATGAATACCTGGTTGCCGGCATAATAACCCTGCATGTTTCATTCATATTCGACTGCTGCGACGGGCAGCTGTCGCGGCTGAAAGGGCTGCAGTCAAAAATGGGCCACTGGTTTGACTACCATAGCGACAAACTCAAGGACGCCGCCGTCCTGTTTGGATTTGCCTACGGCGCATTTATTGTTTCCGACAAGCAGATCTGGTGGATATTTATTGCGGCATTTGCGGCAATCACCTTCCAGTTTATGCGCAACATCACCGCGCTGAACCGCGACAACTTCAAACTGGAACAGGAAGGCCAAAAAGATGCCGCGCACTCGCCTATTGCATCCGATTCGGGCAGCCAGCTGATGCGGACGCTGAAACACTCGGTGCTGTTCAAGCTTTCGGATCGCGTACTGCTCTTTACGGTGTTCGGCCTGCTGAATCTTGCGCATGTCGGGGTGATCGTTTATGCTGTTCTGGAAACTTTTTACGCACTATCATCCGCCGTACTTGCCTACCGGATGTTCCATCGATACGATAAAAAACAAGTAAACCAAAACCATGCAGATTAACCTGAACGACGACCTTACAAAGAAACTCGAAGAGCGCGTCAACGCATCCGACGAATTCGATTCTGTCGAAGCGTACGTGAACTATGTACTGGAGGAGGTCATTAAGCAGACCGGCAATGAACCGGCCGCAGAACCGACCTACACCAAGGAACAGGAGGAAGCCGTCAAGAAGCGGCTGGAAGACCTCGGTTACCTTGATTAATAAAAAATACTGTCCGCGAATCCTCGCGAGTGCATTTCCATGTAGCGTGCGTCGAGCGAAGACGAGAATAGCACGCGATGGAAATGCACGGGAGAGGTTAAGCGGACATTAACTGATAGTATGAACAGGAAAATTGTTGCCATTGGCCTTGACGGCGCCACATGGAAATTGTTGAAGCCGCTTGCAGACAAGGGATACATGCCGACCGTGAAAAAGCTCATGGAGCAGGGCGTGTCCGGCGATTTGGAATCGACCATCCCGAACATGACCGCGACCGCGTGGACGACCTTTGCCACCGGCAAGCATCCGGGCAAGCACGGCGTATTTGATTTTATGCTTCCGACTGATTCGCTCGGCAACATGAAGTTCGTGACGAGTAAAGACATCAAGGATAAGACGATCTATGAGCTGTTGCATGAACGCGGGCTCAAGTCCATTCTGCTGAACCTGCCTGCTACCTGGCCGCCGAAACTGAAGGATACGCCGACCATCACCAGCTTGCTCACGCAGGGCGACCAGTTCATCTATCCCGCATCGCTCGTTGAAGAGTTCCCGGAGCTGAAGAAATGGCGGCTCACGCCGGATGAGAGCCTACGCATCACGTCGCGGCAGGATGAATATACGGAAGACCTATTGAACCATATGGAAGAGCAGGTCGAGGCAGTGAAAGCGATCTTCAAAAAGAAGCCGTGGGATTTTTTCTTCTACCTCTTCTCGCATTCCGACTGGATTTCACACATGGCGTTCAAGGAGCTGGAAGAGCAGCAAGCTGAATCCCCCCGCCGCGTCTTTGAAAAGATAGACGAACACCTGAAATGGTTTGTAGATAACCTTCCCGAAGATGCGAACCTGATTGTACTCTCCGACCACGGATTTGCGGCGTTTGATAAGATCTTCTACTTGAACCGATGGCTTGAACAGCAGGGCTATTTGAAGACAAACAAGCAGGGCGACGACTTCCGCGGCGCGGTGACGAGGCGCGCAAAAGAAACAGACACGCTGCGCGCAAAAAAGAAGAAGCTGAATATCGGGACCGGAGCCATTAACGCGCTGTCGAAGATTCCCGTTGCCGAGCGCGCGGCAAAATGGAGCTACCACCATATCGTGAAGAAATACTTCCCCGTCCATATCAAAGTGAACGTGGGCATCGATTTCAACGAAACGAACGTTTGCTTTCCGAAAGGCGCCTATATCACCAATGCCTATATCAACAAGGACTGGGTCTACACGGACGGTACGGTCTCCAGCGCTGAATACCTGCCGCTGCGAACCGAAATTATCGATAAGCTCCGCAACCTCAAGGACCCGCAGGGCGTTCCTGTCGTGAAAAAGGTCATGACGCGCGACGAGGTGTACGGCGGCGATGCGCCTGACCAGGCGCCGGATATCTTCTTTGAACTGGACCAGTACTGGCTCACCGGCCATTTCCATTCCGGCTCCCTGTTTGGCGAAGAGGTCAGCAACAAGCACGGCAAATACGGCGTGTTCATGGCCTACGGCCCGGACTTTGAAACCAACGCCGAGGTCAAAAATTTGAAGATGCAGGACATTACGCCGATTATCCTTCACCTGTTCGGCCTGCCGGTTCCTTCTGACTGCGACGGCCGCGTTTCCAAGGCGTTGTTTACGGAAGATTCTGATGCCAAAAAGAAGCCGGTAGAGATCGGCCCGGTTTCGCGCAAACAAGAAGAAAAGGAGTCGGAGCGCGACTCAATCAAAAGCGCGCTCGGCAGCATTAAACTCTAGAGCGCCTCAAATAAGAAAAATGCCGCTTCATGCGGCATTTTATATTTCTTTTTTCGAAAGCCGGTAGGCAGAAAGGAACTGCTTGGCCAGCAACGGTATGCTGACAAGTAAAAATACCGTCAGGATGTAGACTTGAAAGTTAAACAGCACGGCAAAGCTGACCAGGTAGATCGTGACATCCACGGTGCCGACGTAGATATCTTTTGCAATAAACAGTTCGGATACGCGGTTCGACGGCCAGGAGCTTCTCTTCGCTTCGCGCAGGTAAGAAACAAGCAGCAAACCGATGATTGCAAAAAAGCCGACCAGGAGCACCCACACCGCGCGCTCCTCGTACAGGAACCAGTACAGCGTCATGGACGCAAACATGAGCACCTCTTTGATGCGGTCGTAGACAGAATCCAGCCACGCCCCGAATTTGGAACTCATGTTCTTGATGCGCGCGATCTCGCCGTCCGAACAATCAAACGCGAAGCTGAGCTGCAGTAGGATAACGCCGGCAAACCGCGCCCAATAATCTTCATATACAAATAGCACGCACGCGATGACCGCGAGCAGGAATGAAAAAGTCGAAACCTTGTTGGGCGTTACGCCCTTATCCGCCTTGACCAGGATGAACGTCAGGATGCGGGAAAGTCTTCTTGTGAATAGCATTGAAAAAACAGAGTCCTGCGGTTTCTGGAACGGTTTGACGTCTGCAATTTTCTTTATTTCATGCATAGCGGCTATCGTTGAGCTCTGACCTCGTAAATGCGGACCTGCGGCTGGAAGGTGAAGTCCAGCGTGTCCACGAGATTCGTATCATACATCTCAAGCCATGTAAACAGCTCTGGCGAGGATGTTTCGTCCACCCAGACATAGAGCGTGTACCCGTCCGAAAGCATTGAAACGAAGAATTCGTTTACCCGGCCTTCGTTAAAATCAAACCGCTGTTCCAGCGGAAAGCGGACGGTCTTTAAACCGGTATGAGCTTCCAGCGTTTCGCTCGTTCCGTACTGCCAGACGCCGGAAAACATCAGCACCGGCTGGTCGGAAAGCACCAGCTCGTCGCCCAGATCGATTAACGTTTCCAAATCCTTGTGAGATATCGCTTTATACCGATGGACATCGATTTTAAGATTTTCTTTCACGTCCGCAAACACCGGCTGGTAGGCCACCAAAAAGGTGGCTGACACGCCCAGCGCAAGGATGGTCATTGCCCATCGTTTCTTAATCAATTTCGGCACGAGCTCCTGGAAAAAACCGAACAAGCCGTATACGCCCAGGAATATCATCGGTGGGAACATCGGTATAATGTAGCGCGAGTACGGGTTCACCCAAATGGAAAAGATGATAAGAATGCCGACGGCCCAGCCGACCAGGAGCGCCGTTTTCGGCCTGGATTCCTTCCACAAGAAAAAGATACCAAGCGCGACAAACACCAAGAAGTACGGGACAGGAACAACATCCTGCATCACGCCCCAATAGTGCGGCAGCGAGCCGGTGCCGGGGCGGAACTTGCCCTGGTTGTCGAACAGGTTCTGCACGCTTAATGATTCGACATGGCCGATATTCGGCAGTACGACCACATTGCTTGTGTCGCGGGCCTTGAAGACCTCCTTGTCCTGTGAAATATTGTACGAATTCAGCGCTGTGGGGATCACGGCAACCGCGGCCGCGATAAAAAATGACAACCCGACCAGCGCCAGCTGCTTGATGTACTTCTGCGTGGATTCTTTTTTCGGCCACAGCGCCAACAGGACATACAATGCGGCTCCGGGCAGGATGAGCGCGCTCGTCTCCCTGATATTGAACGCCATGCCAAATGCCAAGCCGGCGGCGAAAATGAAATAAAACGGCGTTGCGGCCTTTTTACGTTCTGTATTTTTCAGCAACCGGATGCCGCGCAGCAATAAGATGGCGATCAGCAGTAGGAATGTCACGGACGGGATCTCGCGCATCGGCTGCGCAATGGCGTAGTTGTAATACAGTTCCGATAATCCCAGCATTCCGGCAGACAGCAAGCCGATAAAATGGCGGTACCGATGCCTGGGTATGACGAGAACGGCCAGAAAATAGAACAATACAAGGTTTGCGGCTGCCAGTGCAGGCGTTACCAGATAAAACCCTTCGCTCTTGCCTGTAAGCGCCGCTCCGACCAGCAGGAGCATCGGTGCACCAACGGGGTATTTTGAAGCGATCACGCCACGGGTGTTAATAAACTGGTGGTGCGTCGGCGTCAGCCAGCGCGCCAACTTCTCGTCGCCGAAAAACTCCAGCCCTTTGGCTGCCAGTTCATCCAGGTACACTAGTGGCTCCCCTTCCCACATGCGCCCGGCCAGGAAAATATAGCCGGCAGAGTCATCGCCCCAGGTACCCCAGGCGCTGTCGTTGAAATAAATGACGCCAAAACCAACCGCAAGCGCTGCGCAGATAATCAGGCTGAAAACAAACGCCTTTGCTCTATTGTTGAACTTCGCCATTGAGTACTCCTAGGCGTCCGAGCTCCTTTAATAGGAAATCGGTCGCTTCTTCAATGCCCATTTTATCCGTCGCCACAACAATCTCCGGGTCCATCGGTTCCTCATATGCCGAATCAATGCCGGTAAAATCGGGAATCTCGCCCGCACGCGCTTTCTTATAGAGCCCTTTGGGGTCGCGCCGTTCGCATTCTTCAAGCGAACATTGCACGTACGCTTCAATAAATTCCCCTTCCGGCAAAAGCGCGCGAACAATGTCGCGGTCAGCCCGGAACGGAGAGATGAATGATGTCATCACAATGATGCCGGCGTCGGCGAACAGTTTTGCCACCTCGCCGATGCGGCGGATGTTTTCCGTGCGGTCTTCATCTGAAAAACCAAGGTCTTTGTTGATCCCGTGGCGGACGTTGTCGCCATCAAGACGATAACACGCACGGCCCTGTGTAAACAATTTTTTCTCTACCTCAACTGCCAGCGTTGACTTGCCCGATCCTGAAAGGCCGGTGAACCATATCACCACGCCCTTTTGGCCGAGCAGCTTCTCCCGGTCTTCCTTTGTGACGTCGCCCTCATGCCATGTAATGTTTGTCGCTTTCTGTTTCATATTATTCAATAATTGTTCCTCTCATATCGCCGGGCACATCCATGCCAAAGTCGTTCAGCCAGGTTGGAGTGATGTCCAGGATGCTGAGGCCGTCTTTTTCGCCCAATCCCTTGGCCTTCGGATCATGCCGCAAGTACACACCATACCAGTCGTGGACGCCGAAATCAAGGCCCCGGTCGTCCTTTTCGATATACAAGGAGTTGTACCCGAGCGTGCCCGCCAGTTTGTAGTAGAGGTCGCCCCAGAAAATCATGAGGTCTGGCGAATCGCCACGCCCATCCGCATACAATTCGCCCGGTTTGACGAGAAGATGCTTCATTTCTTCTCCGTTTGGACCCTTCACTTCCATCAGTTTTGAGCGCAGTTCGTCTAGTAGCGCATCCGCGTCTGCCGGATCAACAATGCCCTGCTGTTCGCGTCCTTTAATGTTCAAAAACAGGCGCCCGTAAAATCCGCCCCAGGCCCATGCCTTCGTTTTGCTCCAGTCCACGTCACATGCGTTGATGCTTGTCGGTTCCTTCGGGAATTCTTTCAGCACCAGGTAGCCGTTTTCAATCAGCCATTCGTTGATGACAAACATGCCATCCATCCGTTTTGCTCCGTGGTCGGAAACGACGTAGATCACGGTGTCGGCCGGCGCCATTTCGCGCACCTCTCCGATGAACGCGTCGATGTGCATGTAGTATTCGCGGATCTTGTTTTCGAAAGGGTTGCCGGCTTCATAATCCTTGTGCGTGGGATCCATGTACTGCCACAGGTAGTGGTGGATGCGGTCCACGCCCATCTCCACCATCATGAGGAAGTCCCACTCCTTGTTCCGTATCCAGTGCTTGAAGATCTTCTGCCGCTGGTCGGTCATGGTGTAGATTTTTTCCAGCACTTGTTCCGGCGGTTCTGCGGACCGGTTTGCAAAGTCAAAAATGTAATCATCCGGCGCGACCATGTCGAGGATCTCCTGTTTTAATTCTGCCGGGTAGGCGAACTCTTCCTTTGTGCTCGGTGTCATGAAGCTCGATACCATCATGCCGTTCACCGGCTTCACAGGATAGGTCTGCGGCACCCCGAGCATGCCGACCTTCTTGCCGGCGTCACCCAGGTAATCCCAGATGCGTTTTTCTTTAATAAGGCCCGCGTGCGCAATATCCATGGCGTCATACGGCGCGCCTGGCGTCCGCGAACGGAACCCGTACACTCCCAGGTCGCCCGGTGTTTTTGATGTGGTCATGCATGCCCACGCCGGAATGGTAATCGGCGGTATGGTGCTTTTGAGCCTGCCCCACGTTCCCTGCTCCATCATCGCCGAAATATTCGGCAGGTCTTTTTTATACTGATCAAAAATAAGCTGTGGCGTTCCGCAATCCAGTCCGATGACGATGACCTTCCTGTTATTCATACTACTCAAGCTCCTGTTTTAACAATTCAAACACTTCGCTGCGGAACCCGTCCAGATCAGCGGCCGGCAGAACAATTCCTGTCACTTCCGGCTTTCCTCCGGCAACATATCCTTTTCCTTTCGCCAGCTCTGCCACGCAGCCCAGGTCGATCTCCGCGTCTTTCCTTCGCACATAAAAACTCGCATCATCTCCGCGCCGCTGTTCGGTGACAATCACCGCTTCCGGATGCTTGCGCGACTGCGTGCGCGTGATTGCCGAAATCAGACTCATCTCCGATTCAATCGGCAGGAACAGCACTTTGTCCGTCACCCGCTCCAGCTCTTTGCCGCTTTCGCGCTCCAACTCATCCGCAATGCGCTGCTCGTTTGCGATCATCTGTTCATCGGTAAGCGCGTCCTTCGGATCTTTTCGCAATACCTCAATCGCATGCGCGATGGCGTCCTCGTCCTTAATAATATACGACGTATCAATGAGCCTCGTCATGTGGTGAATATCCTTAAACGAAAGCGATTCTTTCTCCATGACCGCCTCGACCGCCTCGTAGTGGCCTGCGCGTTCTTTCAGCCGCTCTTCCATATCGCCAACCATTCCGAGAACCCCAAGGAGCGACGGTTCTCCGCCGAATAAATATTCGTGCACCAGGGCGGAACAGCCGGGATACGATGTGTCCTGGATGCCGGGACGGTTTATGCCTTCTGTCTGGGAATGATGGTCAA
Organism: Candidatus Kerfeldbacteria bacterium; assembly: GCA_043813585.1. Classification (GTDB taxonomy): domain Bacteria; phylum Patescibacteriota; class Patescibacteriia; order UBA9570; family XYC2-FULL-38-9; genus JBDRKW01. The sequence goes on along the minus strand of JBDRKW010000020.1, from coordinate 20,789 downwards.
AAACAAATACCGGCGATGCGATCTGCTCCAGCGCTTCGATGACGTCAACGGAAAAATTCAGGTCAGCACAGACGATACCGTCATACCCGCCGTCGCGGATGGATTCATACTCGCTCTCGGTCAGGAAATAGTTGTTGATCTGCGGGTACATGGTCTGCACGGTTGTTTCAGGCGCATGCTCCGCCAGCCAGTTCAGCAGCAACGCGGTGCAGCTCAAACCGTCAGCGTCCCAGTGGTGGATGATAAGCACGGATGCCGGCGCGACATCTTTGATGTGCGTTTTGAAATCCACCATCTCAAGCATCCTAGTCTTCCGTAACGAATAGATTTTTTTCCGCGAGAAGCAGGTCAACAATCTCCTTGCGCATGATATCTTCCGGAACCGGCTTTCCGGCAGAGAGCAGTTCGCGTATCAGCGACCCCGACGGGCAGACGCGGTCGGCGTCCGTATGGCCGCACGTTTTCGTGGTCGCCATCGTGTCGCATTTCTTGCATAAAAACGAATGTTCGAACTTCATAATTTCAATCCCGATATCCTCGATCTGGTCGAAAATTTCCTGCGCGTCGTAGGAACCGTAGTAATTGCCGACGCCTGCATGGTCGCGGCCGACGACAAAATGCGTACAGCCGAAGTTCTTGCGGATGATAGCGTGCAGGATTGCCTCGCGCGGGCCGGCGTAGTTCATGCGTGCCGGCAAAATCGAAAAGGTGGCGCGTTCTTTCGGAAAGAAGTTCTTGATAAGGTAGTCGTATGTCTTGATAATGAGGTCATCCTGGAAATCGCCGGCTTTTTTTTCGCCGATGATCGGGTTGATGAAGAGGCCGTCCACCAGCTCGAGCGCACACCGCTGCAAATACTCGTGCGCGCGATGCGGCGTGTTGCGCGTCTGAAACCCGGCAACCGTGTTCCACCCGTATTGCTTGAACAGGTACCGCGTTTCAGCCGGATCCAGGTTATAGTCATAGAACGGCTCTTTCGAGTTGTCGACCAGGTCAATGTCGCCGCCCACCAGTTTGCGTCCGCTGATTTTGCGCCACCGCGCCACGCCGGGGTGCTCGTTGTCAGCCGTGCCGAATACCTTCTCTGCCACGTGCTCGACGTCAAAATCGTAAATGTCGCCGATCGTCATCAGCGCAACCAGCTCACCGTCTCCGCCCACCAGCGCAATTCGGTCGCCGCTCTTCATCTTGGCTGCCTCCTCTTCGGAAATATGCAGCACGAACGGGATCGACCAGGTAATGCCGCTTGCCAGCTTCATGTTGTCAACAACGCCCTCAAAATCCGCCCGGTTCATAAACCCGGTCAGGGGGCTCAAAACGCCGCGCGCGATATTTTTCACATCTTTAATCTGCTCCTCATTGAGCGTAATGCTGACGAGCGACGCGGCCTCTTTTTTAACTTCTTCAATCTTGTCTTCCGGCAGAACGCGTTCTACCAGTTTGTTTCCATGCGGTGCAATCATGCGTGTTTATATTTATTCGGTTTGTTGATTCTTTTTTTCTATCTCCCTCTTTTTTAAAAAATACAGCGTCTCTTCGGTGACTTTCCGCGACCAGCCGATTGATGAACCGAGCAGGCCGAGCATCAGGCTGTTAAAGCTTAAAATAATCAGGACACCCGCAAGAACGAGCGACTGGATATGCCCGCCGCCATTGCCGATCGCATAATAATAGAGGAACCGCCCCACCGGCAATGCGCCGATGAGGAACAGCACAAACGCGATAACGCCGAAAAACCGCAGCGGCCGGAACAGCACGATATTGCGGATGATGTTAATGCCCGCTTTCCACAGGTGGTTTGGGATACTCTTGATCAGCCGCGATTCGCGCGATACCGCACGCGCCTTGATCGGCACTTCGGTTATGGTGAGGTTCAGGTCCTGCGCAGACAAGAGCGTCGTGTGCACGTAGGTATGGAGCGAATAGACGCCCAGCTTGAGCGCCGCATCCTTGGAATACCCGCGGAATCCGGTGGAGACATCAAGATTTGGCAGGCCGATCCATTTTGTTACGACATAGCTCCCGATCCGGTTCAGATGCTTGTTCCAAAATGGCATCTCTTCCAGGTCGTTTACCTTGCGCGAACCGATTGTAATGTCGGCATGGCCTTCCAGAATCGGCTTGACCAGGTCCGGGATGCGGGACTGGTTATAGTGGTTGTCCCCGTCCGTGTTCACGATAATGTCCGCTCCGCGCTCCAGCGCCGCCCATAACGCCTCTTTAAACGTGATGGCCAGCCCTTTATTCGTTGATCGCCCGACCACATGGGTCGCGCCCGCCGCACGAGCGGCTTCCCGCGTTCTGTCTGTTGACCCGTCATCGTATACCAACACCTCCACGCTGCCGACCCCCTGGATCTCGCGCGGAATCTCGCGGATGACATCTGCGATGTTCTCCTCTTCATTATAAACCGGTATGGTGACGATGAGTTTTTTCATGTCGGTTAGTGCGCGCCGCTTGCCCGGCCGATGCAATAGTAGGTAAAGCCCTGCTCCCGCATCCGTTTCGGGTTCAGGAGGTTGCGGCCGTCAAACAGGACAGGAGCGTTCAAACCGGCTTTGACCTTGTCCCAGTCCAACTCGGCAAACTGCGGCCATTCTGTGGCTATCAACAGCGCATCAGCGCCTGTCGTCACTTCATACGGGTCCTGCATATATTCGATCTCGCCGTTACCAAGGACTTTCTTTGCCGTTTCTGTCGCTTCAAAGTCAAACGCCTTGATGTGCGCGCCTTCATTGCGCAGCAGCTTGATGATATCCAGCGCCGCCGACTCGCGAACATCGTCCGTGTCGCTCTTGAACGCCAGGCCAAGCACGCCGATGGTCTTGCCCTGGATAGAACCGCCAAAGTGCTTCTTGATCAGGTCCACCATATGAGCACGCTGGTGGTTGTTCACCTCAATGACTGCCTTGAGCAGCTTGAAGTCATACCCGTATATGCCGGCCATCTGGTCGAGCGCCTCGACGTCCTTTGGAAAGCAGGAACCGCCCCAGCCGATGCCGGCCTTCAGAAACCGCGGCCCGATGCGCTTGTCCAGGCCGACGCCGTAGGCGACTTCTTCAATGTCGGCGCCAGAGCGTTCGCAAATATGCGCAATCTCGTTCACAAATGAAATCTTGGTCGCGAGGAACGCGTTTGATGCGTATTTAATCAGCTCGGAACTTTCCACCGTGGTCACCAGCTTCTCGCCGCGGATGCCGCGGAAGACGTCCAGCATGATTTTCGCCGCCTTGTCCGTCCGCACGCCGAGCACGACGCGGTCCGGCTTCATGAAATCTTCCACTGCTGACCCTTCGCGCAAAAACTCCGGGCACGATACGACGTCGAACTCTCCGGAATAATATTTCTTGATAATGTCCTCAACCTCCACGCCCGTCCCGACCGGAACGGTGCTTTTGTTGACGATCACCTTGTAGTTCTTGATATTTTTCCCTATCTGTTCGGCAACCGCATAGACATACTGCAAATCAGCGTGGCCGTCTTCGCGCGACGGCGTACCGACCGCGATAAAGACCGCTTCCGCGTCATCCAATACGCTGACCAAAGATGACGTAAATTTAAGTCTCCCAGCTTTTACGTTGCTTGTAACCATGGCCGAAAGGCCCGGTTCGTAAATCGGAATTTCCCCCTGTTCCAATTTCCTGATTTTCTCCTCATCGATGTCGACACATGTTACGTCATTGCCCACTTCCGACAGGCAGGTGCCTGACACGAGACCGACGTATCCTGTTCCTACAACTACGATATTCATATCCTGATATTCATTTTTTTATCTAACGCGTTTTTCGCAAAAAAATACGGGAATATCCCAATTTTTTAACCTTTTTTGCAGTATTACGGTACTGTATTTGCACTCTAAAGTCAACTCCCGGCTGTGTGCTGCTCGTTGAACCATTGGTAGCTTTTTTTTACGCCGTTTTCAACTGTTGTTTCTGCCTTCCACGCAAAGTCGCTCGCAAAGGCACCGGCCAGCAATGCGCTCCTGCGAATCTCGCCCGGAACCGCGTCTGCATACACGAGCTCAGTTGTTGCGCCCACTGCTTCCTGTACTACTGCCGCGATCCGGTTGACGTCGGTTTCAACACCTGTCCCGACATTATACTCGCCGGAAACTGAACCCTGCTCCAGTTTTGCCTGTACCGCAAGAAATGCGCTGATCACGTCATCGACGTAAATATAATCGCGCGTCTGCTTACCGTCGCCAAAAATAGTGATCGGCTGTTCGTTTAACACTGCATTGAAGAAAATCGCCACAACGCCGGCTTCCCCTTTCGGGTCCTGGCGCGGGCCATACACATTCGCCAGCCGGAGCGAAACGCAGTTCATCTGATATCGCTTTGCATAGAATTTCAAATACTGCTCGCCGGCAACTTTCGTGATGGCATACGGGCTTTCCGGGTTCAACGGAGCCGATTCCGGCGTTGGGATCTGTTCCGCGTCTCCGTACACCGTTCCGCCGGAAGAGGTGAATACCACCGATCGTACGCCGTGCGTGTGCGCCGCTTCCATCAAACGAAGCAATCCAATAACATTTTGTTCAGCGTCAAATAACGGGTTCTCCAGCGACGGCCGGACCCCTTTTTGCGCGGCGCAATGGTAGATTGCGTCGAACTTGCCTTTTCCGATGATCTTTTCAATCTTCGTGCTGGTGATGCTTGCCTTGATGAACGCCGCCTCCTTGGGAAGGAACTCCTTGTGCCCGTACGACAAATCATCGACAACCGTGACGTTGTGGGATCCGTTCTTGACCAGCGCATCAACAAGATGCGAACCGATAAACCCTGCCCCTCCGGTAACGAGTATGTTCATATTTCCGACTGTTGCGTATCTTCTGCCTGTCCCGCCTGCTTAATGGACTGGTACGACAGCACGCGCGAACCCTGCATGTCTTCCACCGTGCGCTGCAACCCTGTTTCCAGCTCCGTTACCGGAAACCATCCCAGGTACTTCTTTGCCCGCTCAATATCGGGCGGGGCGAACCGCACCAGGCCTGTTAACTCTTCCGCAAATACAGTATTCGATTTTGAGCCCACCAGCTCTGTGATTTTTTTTGCGATATCAATAATTTTAAACGGCTGCGGGTCGCCAAGGTTAACCGGGTCGTTAACGTCGCTGTTCATTAGCTCGACAATACCCTGGATCATGTCATCCACATAACAATAGCTGTCTTCGGCAGAACCGTCTCCGTAAATCTCAAGGTCCTGGTTTTCAATCGCCGCTTCGACAAAATCGGGAATCATGCGGCCGGACTGCAGCAGCATGCGCGGCCCGTACGTGTTGAATATGCGCGCAATTTTCGTATTCATGTTATAGGTGCGGTTGTACGTCATCACCAGCGTTTCTGCGAACCGCTTTCCTTCGTTATAGCACGCACGGTCGCTCAGCGCGTCGACAAACCCCCAGTAATCTTCCTGGAACGAGTCCTGGCCTTCCAGCGGATCGCCATATACGGACCGCGTCGACGTAAACAAAAATTTCGCATTATACTTGCGCGCAATGCCCAGCGCATTTACCACGCCGACTGAATTTGCCTTTGCCGTATCCACCATAAATTCTTCAAATCCTTTCTGCACGGTCGGACACGCCAGGTAATAGACCTCCTGGATGCCCTGGAATTTGATCTGAAAGAGTTCAAGCTCTTTAAATGACGCCAGGTCAATGGGCTTCGTAATATCATGGCGCAGGAAAATGAAATTCGGGTTCTGCAGAATGTGCGAGATGTTCGCCACGCTGCCGCTGGCATAATTGTCCAGGCAGATCACCTTTGATGTCTTTATCAGCTCATCACACAGGTGCGACCCTATAAATCCCGCGCCTCCGATGACAAGTACGTTCCTTTTTTCAAATATGACATCTCGTGTTTGCATATGCTATTTGTAAATTTCTTTTTTTATATTTCGTTTTATGCGAAGCAGTTCTCCGAGCGTCTTGAAATAATCCGTAAACGTGACCGTGCTGACCGGGACATCGTGCCACTCGATGCCGACTTCCCTCACTCTCCCGCCGTGCAGCCTGATAATGTGCAGCAGTTCAACATCGCCGGCAAACCCGTCAATAGACATGACATCGGCAGCCCGCTTGGCAAGATCAGAACGAATGAGCTTGAACCCGCACTGCGTGTCTGCATACGGCAGTCCGGTGAACGCGCGGATAACGCGGTTTCCGATGCGGCCAAGAGCGGTCCGCCACCATTTCTGGGTCTGCATGATCTTTGACGAAGCCATCGCACGCGATCCGATGACGCATTCCGCTTCTTCCGTGTGCGGTTCCACTGTTTTAAGCGCAGAAATCGGCGCGGCACCGTCAGCGTCGTACAGCAGCACCCACGACTTTTCCGCTTCCTCAAAACCGCGTTTCACCGCAGCGAACTTGCCGCTGTTTTTCGGAAGCTCCACAACGCGGACCAACGGCATGTTTAGCGATCGTATTACCGCAGATGTCCGGTCAGTCGACCCGTCATTCACCACGATAATCTCCGTATCAATGCCGCTTTCGTCAGTAAACTCGCGGAGTTTGCGCAGTGTTGGCATGATGCGCTTCTCCTCGTTGTACGCAGGTATGATTATTGAAAGATCTTCAATCATTATACTTATTTTCATCCTTTTTTACAACTGCTGGAAAGGTCCAAAATTTTTGCAGGCTGAAGTTAACGAGCCCGGCACAAACACCGCCAATGACCTTCGCCGCCACATCCCACACGCCAAGCTGAACAAAAAACCACAGAAAGAAGGCGTTCACGGCAAGCGCAACGCCTGCGGCGATATAAAATTTCAGCAGTTTTCTGTTTGTGTATTTCACCCGGTCTTTGAATGTCCATTTCTTGTTCCAGAAAAAACTGTTTATCCCGGAAACGATAAATGCGATGACCGCGGCCCATAAATAGTGTTGCTCAAAAAAACCGACCGAGCGGGTGAGGGCGACATAGACTAAGGCATCAATGGCGGTGTTGGCGGTACCAACGACGCCAAACCGAATAAGCTGGAAAAACGCTTTCTTCATAAGTGTAAATCGTGATTACTCTACCAGATTCTCCGGTTGCTGTAAACGAAAACCGCCGGTCATTTCGACCGACGGTCCGCTCTATTTATTTATGCGTTTGATTCTGCCACCTCTTCGGCTTCTGCGCCAATCACGCTCGGGGTTGCGCTTTCGTAAACAAGGGTTGTTTCCTTGCTGATGCGATCCCAGTTGTATTTTTCCGCAACATGCGCGCGCAGCTGCTTGCCGGCCTCTTCGGCCTCTTCCGGATGGTTCAGCACATATCCGAGCTTTTCCGAGAGGTCCTGGACGCTTGCGTTTTCAAACATGAATCCGCGGTCCAGTACAACCTCTGCGTTGCTCGGGATATCGCTGGCAAGCACGGGCAGGCCGTAGCTTCCCGCCTCCAGAACCGCCACGCAGAGCCCTTCGGACTCTGACGGCTGGACATACAGGTAGGCATTCGAGAACAGTTCGGTCAGCATCTTCCCCGACTGGAAGCCGGTGAAGATGATTCGCGAGTCGTTGCCGGCCAGCTGTTTCAGTTCAGCGACGTAATCGTCCGTATAGGCCGAGTCGCCGACAATCACCAGTTTCTTTTCCGTATTCTGCTGCTTGAACGCCTTGATGAGGAAATGGATGCCTTTATGGCGCACGAGGCGCGAGACAACCACGATATAATCTTTTTCATTCAGTCCGTACTCGGCAGAGATCAGCGACGGCTTCACGTTCTGCACCTCGTCCACGCCGTTCGGAATGTAGACCGCCTGCTTAAAGTACCGCTCGCGGCAGTACCGCTGCAGGTCGCGTGAAACAGTGATGGTCTTATGCGCAAAGATAAGGCTGGTGCGTTCGCCGATAGTTAGTACGGTCCGGGCAAACGTTCCCCATTTCTGGTGGAGACGGTCCGGGCTATGGAACGTACACACAACGCGGGCATGCGGACGGAACAGCCGCGGCAGCCACGCCAGAAGCGACGGGCCGACGCTGTGGAAGTGGTACACATCCACGTTCTCTTTCATTGCATGCAGCGTTGACAGGAAGGTATGGACAATCGTATCCAGGTGCTTCGACTTGACGGTCGGCACCGTGATAACGCGAATATTCTTATTCTGCTTATTGAACCGTTCTGCAACGTCCTTCTTTACATAATACGGACGGGCATAGGCCAACACTTCGTACCCCATATCCGAAAGACGCTGACTGAGATGGTCAACGTGGACCTCCACACCACCATAGGTGGCAGGGATTCCTTTGTGTCCTAGCATTGCGACTTTCATATGCGTGGGTTCTCGTTAGATAAAGTGTATGTGTTCATTCAGGCGCTTTAGCATTCATCGCCCGAGTGTCTGCCCAATAAGCAAGACCGTACAAATTAGCATAGAATCACGTTTTTGTCAATAGGAGCCGGTGGGACAATAGTGCAATAAAAACAGTCCAAAATGAGCTCAAAATATTAAAAATACCGCTAATATTAGCGGTATTATATTTTTTATCCCAGTTTATTCCACTACAGCAACAGGAATCACCACTGGTCCCAAATACCGGGAAATTCCTTTCCCTGTGAAGCTGTCTGTTGCCGTGAGTGTCGACTGGCCAACGATCCACGGCTGCAAACCGACCTGTTCATGGTTGGGCGTAAAGCGGACTTCAAACTGGGCGCCGTATGATGACTGCTGCGGTTCCAGGCCCGGTATGTTCCACGTAACGGTGCGGCCTGCCGGATCCCAATGCAGCGTCGTTCCCGCAGTCACGCTGAAGAAGCCGGTCCATTCCACCTGCGAAGGCAGTGTGGTGCGGATGGTGACGTTCTCCAGCCGGTTGTTCAGGTTCTGCAGCGAGAACGCCGCACGCAGCGCTGTTGTCTGCCATGCCTGCGGCGGGTACGGGCCGTAGCCGATCTGCTCATTGTTCGGGCCAAAGTAAATTGTGTAGCCGGCAAATGCGGTTCTTGAATTAAAGCGCGTTTCTGCCGACACGGACGCGATCGGAATATTCGTATCAATATCCGGCGAATGCGCCTGCCCGGAAACGGTGACGGCTGACGTTATCTGCTGCCCGTCGACAACCTGGGTTGGAATACGAAGCGTCATCGTTGCCGCCTCCCCTTTCTTCAATGAACTGATAACCGGCAACGTAATACGCGAACCAGCAGACGGCACGCTATGGTAGATCGTGCCTGAAGGCGACGTCAGTGTTGCGGTGGCACCGGACGGCACCATAGCCGCACCAATAACGTCTGCGACAAGCTGCACATTATCCATGTCCCAATCCCCCCTGTTGCGGACAGATACGGTGTACACCCCGGTCTCGCCAAAATCCAAAGCAGAAGATCCCGTCATCCCCAAAAAGACCCGCGGTTCAACGACTGCAAGACTGTCGCCGCTCTGGCCTTCAAAGAACGGTTCGATCGTTTCTATCAGGTCGCTCTCGATGCCGCTGGTGACGGACACACCCAGTTCAATTGACTGGTCGCCCGATTCATCTTCGCCATAGACCTGGCGGAAATAACCGTTCACCAGAATTGTGCCTTTGCTGTTGCCCTTGATAAGCGGCAGGCTCACGGAATTGCTTCCTGCATCATAATATAACTCGTGCTTCTTATGGGTGATGGATGTCAGTACAAACTGCGAAGGCAGCCGGAACTCAAATTGCGTATCTTTGCGGCTGATGCGGCTCTTGTTGTTGTACGTAATGACGCCCTGCACCGGCATGCCGTAGGCGACCGTTTCCGGAAACTCCACCGACACGACAAGCGAAGAATCAACCACAATGAAGGTGTACTCCGTCACCTCATGCCATTCCCGGCCGATCGAGGTATAGGTCGTCAGCACGCGGACTTCGTAGCTCTTGCCGATACTTCCAAAGACAACTCCGCTCAGGTCTATCCGGCCCGTATCACCCTTATCCATGGTTCCGAGCTCCGCATGAAGCGGCGCGTTGTTTTGCGCTGCCGGAACAAATCCCTCCGGCAGATAAACATCGATTTTTACATTCTCAATAACCTGACCGCCGTTCACATATGAAACCACGACGTCGGTGGGCTCCCCGCTCACGACCTCTGCGGCAGTGAAGACGCGCACGTCGAGGTCCGCCGGCGTAAAATAGTTCAAATACCATACACCCAGCCCGATATTGGCTGCCACAAGAACAAAGGTAATGACGGCATAGATCGTATCGATGACAACGTGGTGGCGCCTGTCCTCATACTTGTCCGTCATGTAATGGATGACGAACGGCAGGTAGAGGTGCGCAAATTTCCACCCGAACGCCTTCCCCCACTTGATGAAGTGCGGGAAATGCCGGTGGTGGAACGGAAGTTGTGGCTGTTCCATGCGCATATTACAGCTGGTTAAAGATAGAGAAACTGTTCGTCACGATCTCGTCGTCCCCGTCCCCGTCAATATCCGCGGTCGTCACGAGTACGCCGCTCCGGTCAGATTCATCATACGCGAAAAAGCCAGGTGACAACAGCGTCCCGTTATTATCGAAGATGCGCACGTGCGGGCCGCCGCCCGGACCGGGCGCCGCGATGATTTCAGCCGTGCCGTTTCCGTCCAGGTCGCCGACCGCAATATTCACGCCAATGCGCCATTCGCTGGGGAACGCGAAAAAGCCCGGATTGATCAGGTTGCAATGATTATCCAGTACCCGAATGTGCGGACCGCCGCCATAGCCGGCCGCAACTACAATCTCCAGCTGCTTGTTGCCGCTGAGGTTGCCAACGCCCACATTCACTCCGCCGGCAAACGAACCGTACGGAACGCAGCCGCTGTGGACCAGGTTCCCTTTCAAATCCCAGATGCGCACAAACGCTGTGCCGGTTTTATTCCCGGTTACGACATATTTTTTCTTTCCGCCGTACAGCGCGCCCACGGCGATATTCACCCCGCCGGCGTATCCGTCGCCGTACGGCGCAAAGGCGGCAATCTGGTTATTCCGGCTGTCGTACACCCGCACCCAGGTGTTGTCCGCGACAACCGTCTTCCCGTTGCGCGAAATTTTATGGATCTGCGTTCCGCCGGCAAAACTTCCGTCGTATGCAAAGAAGCTGTTGCGCTGCTGCCGGCCCTTATAGCCGAACACTTTTGAGAACGCGCCGTTTATGAACGTTGCGTCGCGCACCTGCGTCAGGCGTCGCAGCAGTATGATGCCGTCATGAGCGTTAATCGTAATGCTACCGACGTTTTCGCCGGAGTTCACATCTACCGCCTGGGTTCCGTGGATTTTCTCATACCCCATGTTCAGCGTAATCGTCTGCTTCTCGCTTGTTGAGTTCACAAACACGCTTGCGTTTTCAAAATCGCGCCGCCACACCCCTTTGCGCAGCGCAGTCGGGTCATCCGGCCGCAGCAGGTTATACGCGCCGCTGACCGGGTCGCCGAGCGACACTTCGTATTCATCGTACCACCACTGTTCCGCGTGGCTTAGGTCGCCTTTGTCAAAACTGTAATACCCGTCGTTAAGAAGCGACGACATCAGTCCGTAGCGGAATTTCTTGTACTGCGTCCTACCGTCTTTGTTACTTGAGTTTGTGTTGATGAACGCGTACTGGGCCGGCACGCCATTTTCCATGATGAAGTAATATTTCTTCATGGATTTCGTCCATTTGCCGTAGGTGGTTTTTGGAAAATGTTCCAGCCCGATGCCATTAACCTGCTCGTCATACAATGCACCGCCATTTCCGGTGATGATGAACTTCTTCCGGTTGTTGCGCGCGTAGGTTTTTATCTGCTTGAGTGACGAGCGCACGCCTTTTCGCCATTTCGCGTTCACGTCGGCTGCCGACTCTGCCACGCCGTCCTGGTCCAGGTCTATTTGCGCGCCCGCAAACGAGATGCCTTCATAGAGGTTGTCAATAAACACGCCGTCCCAGATTTTTTCCTTTATGACCCAGTCGCGGACAAACCGCGCAAAGATGTCATTGATCCTGGCGCCGTCATGCACAGGCGCCTTGTTGGAGAGGTTGCAGATGTAATTGCCAGGCCACCACTCCACCGGGTTGCCGCCGGTGTCGCGCAGGATCCAGTCAGGGTGCTCCTGGAGAATGGTTCCGAGGTACCGTCGAGATGTTCCCGCGTCCAGCGTGTGCGCGTCCTTGCGGATATCCGATATGGAAACATACGCGAGCAGCTTGATATTTGGATTCAGCTCTTTGATGTATTCCAGCCGCTTCGGCGTATAGAGCGCAGCTTCAATATCAATAATCAAAACGTCCCACTGCGCCAGCTCTTCGGCTTGCTCCTTGGATTCAACCCCCCAGGAAAAATTCCAGTTCACGATTTTCGGCGCATCATCAGGCCGCGCAGCAGCAGCCGGAAAAGCGCTCATTCCAAAAAATGCTGCTGCACAAATGCATACAGCAACAACGCTTCCTATGGAGCGGTTAGAGTTTCGGGGCTGTGCGATCCTGGGCTGTTTCATAGATTCGTACCAACTTCCGTAGATGCTCCTCCCTGCCGAACCGGTTATTTCCGGTTTTGATCGACCCATTATTTAACAACATTTCTACCTTTTTGGCAAGGTCTGCGGGGTTGCCCGGTTCGAATGTATAGCCATTCTTGCCGTTCTGGATCAGTTCAACCAATCCGCCGAAATTCGACCCTATCACCGGCGTTCCCAGCGCCAGCGCTTCATACACGGCCAGGGGTGCGTTTTCCCACCACAGCGACGGCACGATGACTGCTTTCGATTCCTGCACCAGCCAGTCCAGTTCATCCTTCACTTTATACCCGAGCAGCTTGCAGTTCTTCAGTTTGTCTTTTTTGATCTTCGCTTCGATTGCTTCGCGCTCCTCACCCTCGCCTGCTATCAATACCTCAACATCCGGAAGTTCTTTTGCCGCATCAACCAGAACGTGCACGCCTTTTTCTTTTGACAGGCGGCCGACGTACAGGACCTGGTTCTTCTTCCTGATGTTTGCATCGCGTTCCCGCTCCACAAAATGCGGCAGGTAGGCGATCTGCGACTTGCGGATCCCCCATTCCAGCAATTTCGTGTAGAGGAACTTGGACGGCGCGATATACCGGTTCACGCCCCATTCGTAGGACTTGAGTATCTGGTTATGGAAGGTCATCTCAAACGCAGAAAGCGCGGACGATGCTTTGGAGTCCTGAACGCATGTATGCGTGATCGCGTTCCAGTATTTGTGTTTCTTGCACCGCTCGCACGGCGACCCTTGCGTAAACATCTGGTAGTTCGGGCAGATCAGTTGGTAGTCGTGGAGCGTCTGCACGATGGGGATCTGCTGCTGCTGCAGCATCACAATGACCGACGGCGTCAGCTGATGCGCGATGTTATGCAGGTGCGCCACGTCCGGTTTTGTTTTTTTCACCAGACGCTTGATCATTTCCGACGCTTCCAGCGAATAGATATAGTGCACCCCCCTCTTGATGGATTTCTTTCCGGTGAAGTCGATGTTCCGGATAAAGTATTCTTCGTACGGCGACTCCTCGTTGCGGTCATCCTGCATGGAAAAATGGACGATCTCATGGCCGGCTTCTTCAAGCGCGCTGCTCACGTCAAAGAAATAGCGCTCTGACCCGCCTTTCACATAGAAAAACTTGTTGACCTGGAGTATTTTCATGTCAGCTCATTATACAGGGTTGTATAGGCGCCCACCATCGCATCAAGGCTGTAAAGCGTTTTCACATGCTGTTGGCCTTTTGTTGTGAGCGCAAACCGCAAATCCGCGTCTTCGAGCAACCGATCCAGCTTTGAGGCAACTGCGTCCGGATCGTTCATGTCCACCAGCAGGCCGGTTTCTTCATCGTGCACCACGTCGTGCAGCCCTTCCACATTAGAGGCCAGCACTGCACATCCGCTTGCAAGCGCCTCAATCGCGACCAGTCCGAGGCCTTCCCACCATGACGGCACCGCCACAATATCCGCTTCTGCGTAGACCTGCTCCACATCCTCGCGCGCGTTTTCAAAGGTGACGCGGCCCTGCAGGCCGAGGTCTGCTACCTGCTGTTCCAGTTTCTCGCGCAGCGAACCGCTGCCCACAATGCGCAAACGGTAATCATTTTTCACCTTTGGCAGCGCGGCCAGCAGCTCTGCATGCCCTTTGACCGGTTCCAGGCGCCCCACAACCGCAATAACCGGCGTTTTCGCGGGACGCTTGCGTGCTTCGCGGTAGAAGCGCTTCATATTAATACCGTTCGGGATGAGCTTCACTTTGTCGGGCGTGTTTGTTGAACACGCATCCAGCGCGTACGCCCGCACGCTTTCCGATACTGCTACGATCGCATCGCGTTTGCCGTTTACCCAGCACTTCAGGCGGTTTTTCATCCAGCCGAAATCCTTATTCACGCCGTGTTCCGTGGAGATAATCACCGGCACATGCGCAGAAGATGCGGCCATCCCGCCCCAGACGTCGGCGGCAAACAGGTGGGTGTGGACGATCTCCGGGTGTTCTTTCTGCAATAAATCTGTCAGGTGCTCGAACATGCCGATGCCGAGCTTGTTCTTCTTCTCGATAATCCGCACCGGCACCCCGCCTTTTTTCAGGTACTCCATGATGACCCTGGACTTTGGCTGCGTCAGGCATATCACTTCAACATCAAACACCGACCGGTCCATGCCTGTTGCCAGCTCGGCCATGATCCATTCAGCGCCGCCTATTTCGAGGCTGTCGATAATGTGAACAATTCTCTTGTTCATACGCCGGACATATCAAGTTTCGTATTCCTCCGCGCCAGGTAGACGGCCGCGATCGCGACGCCGACCGGGAACCACAGCTTCGCCACAAAATAAGAGGTTTGGAACAGCTGGAAAAATACCGTTCCGACAACCATCACCAACAGCGATGCCAAAAGATACGACCAGTTGTCCGCGCGGTCATGGCGCCTGTATTCCTTGTAAATGAACCAAAGCACCGCCCCGATGAACGCCAGGTACGCCGCCAGCCCGAGCAGGCCCAGTTCGCCTGCGACTTTTTGAATGAACCCGTGCGCATCCAGTGGCGCGCCGAATTCCCTGATATAGAGCGGGTTGCTCTCTACGCGCGTAACAAACGTGCCTGCCCCCTGCCCCAGCAGCGGATATTCGGTCACCATTTCAAGCGCAATGTCGTTAAGCATCAGGCGGTTGACGTTCGAGCTCTGCACCTGCTCCTGCGTAGAAAACAGGAACATGTAGCCGAACAGCGGCAGCGCAACAATGCATGCGATGACCGTATAGCGCGCAATGTTTTTCAGGAAGTGGCGGTACTGAAGCACCAGCAGCGTGCCGAGCATGACAATGAGCGCCAGCCACCCGCTGCGGGAAAAAGTCATCAGGTTCACGCCGATCAGCAGCAGCAGGCCCAGAAACAGCATCTTCTGCCGCTTGGTGCCGCGGATATGAAGCATCAGGAAAAACCCGATCGGGATGGTGGTCACCATCACGTCTGCAATGATATTTTGGTTTCCACCCAGCGGGTTCATGCCGAAAATCGGCAGCGGGACCACGCGGCGGTCCAGGAAGGAGTTGACGTCCACGGTCAAGAAGCCGTACAGGCCGTAGAGCGCCACCGCAATGCCTACAATATATAAAACGAATAGCACGCGCCACAGCGTTTTGGTGTTCAGGATCGTGTTGACTGTGACAAACACGTAGGCCAGGTAGAAAAACGCGAGCGGCCGCAGAAGGTATTTGAAGCTCAGCGCGATGTCCCAGGTGTTAATGAGCGATAATGCGGCGATGATCACCCATGCCGCGTAAAACCAGACCAGCGGAAACCGCAGCTCTTTCAACCGCTCCCGGTCCACCATGAGAAACCAGAGGATGCGGAACGCCCATGCCGCCAGCGCCAGTATGGCGATCACGTCTACGATCGGCGCGTTGAAGGCGCCGTAGACGATCTCCAGCTGGATGAAGGGGTACGAGGCAGCCATGGCATAGAGCGCAGCCACAGGCCGGGCGCCGAATACAAGAACCGCTGCCGTGCCGAGAACGGCAAACACCATGTAGAGCGGGTTGATGAACGCGAGCGCGCCGATTCCGCCCAGCCAGAAGATGGTCGCGATAATGGCGAGGTCCCTCGGACGGCCGGGCTGGTATATTGTTATGTTTTTTATGATCATGGTGATGCTCTGCCGACAGGGTTATTTTAAGACGTTGCCCGGCATCAGCTTGTTCCTGAGTATCCATTTTCCAACCTGCAGCGGATGCCGGCGGATTGCCGACCGTGCAGTGCAGATCATCCAGTATTGTTTCTTGTCTTTTTCAACCTCTGCGCGCGCTTCTTCGGCTTGTCCGGCATTCCAGAGTTCTTCAAAGGTGTCATAGTCCTTGATATTCCCCATGCTGTGGAAATGCACGACCGACGGGTAGATGATGCCGGTCGGGTCCAGGTAGAAAAAGTCCGTGCCCGGTTTTGCGGCCAGCGGCTGCTTACCGGTGGTGGCAAACTGGTAGAGGCCATGTTCAAAATACGCACGCGCCCAGCGCTTCGGTTCGGGCGATTTGAGTTCAGAGGTAACGACGTATTGAAACCCCTGCTTGAGCAGTTTCGGGTCCGGGTTTTCGTAGTTTTGCTTCCCGCCAAAGTAAAAATCCGAACTTTGCGCAAACGCCATGGTGAACTGCACGCCTTTCTTGTTTGCCAGGTCGTATACTTTCGGCAGGTCTGCAACGTTGATGGTGCTCACGGTAAATGCCAGCCGGATGTCGGTCACGCCCATGTTCTTGAGCATGTCGAGCGTGGCCATCGCTTTCTGGAATCCGTTCGGGATGCGGCGGATCTCGTCGTGCATCTTCTCCATGCCATCGATGCTGATGCTGATGCGGATATTCGGCATGAACTTCACGATCTCCTTCATGCGCATTTCGATCAGCTTGGTGGCAAACCCGTTGGTGGAGATGACAATGCGCGCGTTGGGTACGCGTTCATGCACGGTTTTAATGATGCCGACAATATCTTTGTGCAAAAACGGTTCGCCACCCGAGATGTTCACGTCTTTGAGCGTGGTCGGGATTTTGGCAAAATCTGCCAAGGTCATCTCTTCCTGCGGCTTCATCTGCCAGATGTCGCACATCACGCATTTGGAGTTGCAGTTATAGGTAATGCCGATGACGGCATCGACCGGCAGCGGCGCGTTGGTTGTGGTTGTGGGGTTGTTCTCTGTAGGCATGGTGGAATGGTTAGTATCAAACCGTGGATTCTACATGTTTTTTTGCGTTTTGTCAATGCAGCGGAAAGCTGCCTGCGCATGTATTCTACACGTGTTCGCGTTTTTCGTAAAAAAAGAACGGGCCGGAATCTGGTGAGAGATCCGGCCCGTCCATCGTACTTGAGCGCCGCTGGTAGGCGGCGGATCGTTCTGATGGTGCATCAGATATGCCGCTGATGCGCCGGTCGCCCTGACGACTAGGGCATGGCTTCCGCGTGCCACCAGGCCTCGTCCCAGCCGTAGTCGGCCGGGTCGATGTCGGTGACGGGGTACATGTCGGTCTGCACGTCGACCGTGTAGACCTCGAACCAGGTGCCGTCCAGCCAGCGCCAGACGGCCAACGCGGTGCCGTTGGGGACACAGGCCTCGTAGGCCTCGAGATCCCCGATGAACCCCACGCCCGTGATGTACACGTACGTCGGGGTGTGGACGAGCGCGGCTGCCGTAAAGCAGTCGGGGCTGCCACCGCAGAAGTCGATGTAGTGGACGTAGCCCACCTCATCGACGCTGCCGTCGCAGTCGTCGTCCACGCCGTTGGACGCCTCCAGCGCGCCAGGGTTGACCTCGGCGTTGCCGTCGTCGCAGTCGACGTCGGCGGTGTAGCCGTCGCCGTCCGCGTCCACGGGGGGCGTCGAATCGTCGTCATCCCCGGTGGTGTCGTCGTCGCCGGTGGTGTCGTCGTCGGACGAGTCGTCGTCGCCGGTGGTGTCGTCGTCGGACGAGTCGTCGTCGGACGAGTCGTCGTCGCCGGTGGTGTCGTCGTCGGACGAGTCGTCGTCCCCGGCGGAGTCGTCGTCCCCGGTGGTGTCGTCGTCGGACGAGTCGTCGTCCCCGGCGGAGTCGTCGTCCCCGGCGGAGTCGTCGTCCCCGGCGGAGTCGTCGTCGTCCGCGGAGTCGTCGTCCGAGGCCTTGACCTCGTTGTCCGAGACACATCCGCTCCCGACCACCCCTCCGAAGAGGAGGGCGGACAGCGATAGGCTGAAGTACAGGAAGAAAACGCTGCTATTGGTCATGGTGTCCTCCATTGGTTTGACCATCCCTTCACAGGACCTTTTGACTGAGGCCCCTTCATGTGAAGAGAGAACACGCTATTTTTTAAGTAAAAAATAGGATACTCTCCCGCCACATAATCATTCTGGCAGCACTATTGCCAACTCTACTTCCTCGTAAAATTGACCCGCCATTATAGCAAAAAATACAGTTTTGTCAAGGGTAAATTAAAATACGGCATAATCACCCACTTCTTACGAAAAACGCCTAAAACGCTAATTTTAGCCCATTATCTAGTAAAAAAAGAAGGCCCGGTCCTAGTGCAGAGATTGCAGTAGAACAGGGCCGAACGGTCAGATCGCGGCTGCGTGGAACCAGAGCTCGTCCCACTCGCCGGTGGGACAGACGTCGTAGCCCTCGGGCGGGTCGGCGTCGTCGCACTGGTACATGTCGGTGTCGTACCCGGCGTTGTAGGTCTCGACCCACGTGCCGAAGTCGACGATCCGCCACACCCAGAGCGAGGTCCCACGCGGGATCTCCACCTCGTAGCACTCGCCGCCGAACATCTGTTCGAGGTCGGCGACGTACAGGTAGTACCCGGGCGCGGCGTGCACCAGGCCGGCGACCGTGATGCAGTCGTCGTCGGGCGGGCAGAGGTCGTACGGAATGACCTCCTGGCACGCGCCCTCACCGTCGCAGTCATTGTCGACGTTGTCGCCCAGGACCTCGTCGGCGCCGGGGTGGACGTCCGGATCCGCGTCATCACAGTCGTTCATGACCATGTAGCCGTCGCCGTCCTGGTCGAGCGGGTTGACCATGTCGTCATCCCCGGCCGCGTCGTCGTCGCTGGCGTCGTCATCTGCGGCATCATCATCGGCCGCATCGTCGTCCGACTGGGCGCTCGGCGGGATGTCCTGCACGCAGGAAGAGGTGAACAGCGGCACCGCTCCGATGAGGAGCAGCGCGAAGAGGGACATCAAGTAAGAGCGGGTGGTCATCGTTGTCTCCTTCCGACCACTCCCTTCGGATCCGTTAAGTGGACCGCTTGGCTATTGCCATGAAGGGAAAACGCACTATGTTCGTTGCGAACCTAAGGCTTTTTCCCGCCATAATGTGGCTTTGCATCCGCTGTTTTGAAGGGACATTGAATCTTAGTAAACGCCGGCGGATTGGTCAAGACCCACCGGTATTTCAGTAAAAAAAGAGGACCGCACCACCCGTGTCATGGGCAGATTGGTCCGTGTTCGTTGTTGACGCCGTCTACTCGGCGTCGTGGATCTGCACGTCGTGGAACCCGTTCGGGTCGCACCACGTACAGTCGGTCAGGTGGGTGACGACGTCCACCTGCACGAGCTCCACCGTGGTCCCATCCAGGAACCGGAAGACGAAGATCGCCTCGCCCGGATCCACCAGGACCTCGTACGCCTCGAGGTCATACATGAACCGATCCGGACCCGTCACCCACACGTAGCTGTCGGTGTGGATGATGCCTGCGAGCGTTTCGCAGGTCCCCGTCTCGCAGTAGTTGGCGTAGTAGACCGCCGCCACCTCGTCGATGTCCCCGTCGCAGTCGTTGTCGATGAGGTCGGTGACCTCGTCGGCGTCGGGGTTGATCATGGCGTCCGCGTCGTCGCAGTCGCCTGGGAGGGATCCGTCGGAGCACTCGTAACCGAGTCCGAAGTCGTAGCCGACGCAATAGCCGTCGCCGTCGTTGTCGTAGGCGTCGGTCCCGTCGTCCACCAGCCCGTTGCAGTCGTTGTCGAGCTGGTCCTCGGTCTCGGGGTTGTTGGGGAAGATGTCGGAGTTCGTGTCGTCGCAGTCCCCGTCCATCTCGGAGAAGGTGTCACCGTCGTCGTCGAACGCGTCGGTGCCGTCGTCGATGGCACCGTTGCAGTCGTTGTCGACTCCGTCGATGAACTCGGGGATGTCCGGGTTGGCCCAGATGTCGTCGTCATCGCAGTCGCCCGGCGTGGAACCGTCGGAACAGTCGTCGGTGCCGTCACCGTCCAGGTCGTAGCCCTCGCACCAGCCGTCGTGGTCGTCGTCGTAGGCCAGCGTGCCATCGTCGACGAGGCCGTTGCAGTCGTCGTCGACCTCGTTCTCCATCTCGGCCATGCCCGGGTTGACCGCGACTTCCGCGTCGTCGCAGTCGCCGATGTCGGTACCGTCCGAGCAGTCGTCGGTGCCGTCACCATCCAGATCGTACCCCTCGCAGTAGCCGTCGCCGTCGTCGTCGTAGGCGTCGGTCGTGTCGTCGATGAGCCCATTGCAGTCGTTGTCGAGCTCATCGGGGTACTCGGGCAGTTCGGGCGACACCCAGACGTTGTTGTCGTCGCAGTCGCCCTGGTTCTCGGTCTTCCCGTCGCCGTCGTCGTCGTAGGCGTCGGTCCCCTCGTCGATGGTGCCGTCACAGTCGTTGTCGACACCGTCTTCGAGCTCCGTGGCTCCGGGGTAGGTCGTGGCGTCCGCGTCGTCGCAGTCGCCCTGGTTCTCGGTCTTCCCGTCGCCGTCGTCGTCGTAGGCGTCGGTCCCCTCGTCGATGGTGCCGTCACAGTCGTTGTCGACACCGTCCTCGAGTTCGGGGTTGCCCGGAAAGTTGTTTGCGTCCGCGTCGTCGCAGTCGCCGTCGTTCTCGCTGTACCCGTCGCCGTCGTCGTCGTAGGCGTC
>JBDRKW010000019.1:0-3480 GCA_043813585.1 Candidatus Kerfeldbacteria bacterium | reverse complement strand
GCAAAGACCTCGTTCGGATTCCCGCAGCGCAAATGTTCCGGTTTTGACCTGAACCGTTTAAATGTGTTACTGGCCGTGCTCATGCGGCGCGCCGGCATCGCGTTTGACCAGCATGATGTCTATATCAATGTCGTCGGCGGTGCGTCATTGTCAGAGCCGTCCATGGACCTTGCGGTCTGCCTGGCGCTGGTATCGGCGTTAAATGACATGCCGCTCGGCAAGGACGTTGCCGCATGGGGCGAAGTCGGCCTGGGCGGCGAACTGCGTTCTGTGTCGCGCGGGCAGGGCCGTGCCAAGGAAGCAACGCGGTTCGGTTTTAAGACCGTTATTTCAAACAAAGAAGCAAAAACACTGGCCGAAGCCATACAAAAAGCCGGCCTTAGGCCGTAGGCCAGCCGCAACGCTGCCGCAGGGCAGTTATTCCAGATGGATGCGTTTGATAAACGCGTTTATTTTTTTCTGCAATAACGGATGCGTATCGATCAGTCCTTGTTCGAGCGTCATTTCAGCTGTGTTGCGCGCCTCTTCCAGCAATTCCGGCTGCTGGTAGGCGATCAGCGCCATCTCGGAAAACCCCGATTGCAGCGTGCCGAATACCTCGCCCGCGCCGCGCATCTTCAAATCAGTCTCTGCCAGCGCAAACCCGTCGTTGCTTTTTGTCAGGGCCTGCAGCCGCTTGGCCGACCGGTCGGAATCGGAGTCGCTGAACAGGAAGCACCAGGACTGCTTGTCAGAACGCCCGACGCGGCCGCGGAACTGGTGCAGCTGCGCCAGCCCGAACCGTTCTGCACCCTCAATCACCATGATCGTGGCGTCCGGAATATCAACACCCACCTCAATAACAGAAGTGGCCACGAGAATATCGACCTTCTTTTCTTTCATGCGCTTCATGATGCTGTCTTTTTCATCCGGCTTCATTTTTCCGTGCAGCATTTCAACGGACAGGTCGGGGAAGACCACCTCATGCAGCTTTTCATACTCGGTCGTAACGGATTTTACGCCAAGCTTGTCTGACGGGTCAATCAGCGGGCAGATCACAAAGCACTGTTCGCCGGCTGCAACATGGTCGCGCACAAACCCGTACGCCTTTTCGCGCTTTTCCGGCGGAACCACGTGCGTCGTCACCGGCTTGCGGCCAGCCGGCATTTCATCGATTAAAGAAAGGTCCAAATCGCCGTAGACCGCGAGAGCGAGAGTGCGGGGAATCGGCGTGGCGGTCATGGATAGCAGATGCGGCATCGTGTTTGCATTGCCTGAATGCTCCTTCAGCGCCTTCCGCTGCTTTACGCCAAACCGGTGCTGCTCGTCCACCACCGCAAGGCCTAGCCGGGAAAAATCAACCGAATCCTGGATGAGCGCGTGCGTGCCGACCACAATGTCAGGTTCTTCCAGCCGGCCCTGCCCTGCCCCTGCCGCGTTCTTGCTGGATGATGTCAGTAGTTCAATCGACATATCGTTGTGTGCGAACAGGTCGCGCAATGTCGCGTAGTGCTGTTTTGCCAGGATCTCTGTTGGCGCCATGAGCGCGGCCTGCTGCTTGTTCAACACGGTGTTGAGCATCGCGATGGCGGCAACGACCGTTTTTCCGGAACCGACATCGCCGATCAGCAGCCGATTCATCGGTACGGCCGCCTGCAAATCCTTCAACATTTGCCACGCGGATTTCTTCTGTGCGGCGGTCAGCGTAAACGGCAGCGAATTCACAAACGCCTTCACTTCTGCTTCATGGAATTTCTGCGGCGCTGCCTTCTGCGACCGGATGTCCCGGCGCTGGAGCTGGGCAAACAGCTGCGAAATATACAGCTCGTCAAAATCCAGTCGTCGCCGCGCCTGCTCAAACAATTCCAGCGATTCCGGAAAATGGATCTGTTTGATCGCAGTGGTCAGCGGCAGGACCCCGGTTTGTTCCAGCACTTCAGTCGGAAGGTCGTCCGGAAGCGGCAGCACCAGCTTCAGCGCCTGCTTCATAAAATACCGCAGCTGCTTCTGGGTAATGCCATGCGTGAGGTGATACGCCGGCACGATCCGGCCGGTATGCGTGGTCTCCTGCGCTCCGCCTGCCTTTTCATACACCGGGCTTTGCAGCGACAGCCCGTATTTGCTCTCTTTGGCAACGCCGGATAAAAACACCTCGTCGCCAACAGCCAAACTCGTCGCAATATGCGGCTGGTTGAACCATACGACCTTGATCGACCCCGTATCATCGCCGACCTTTGCATCCGTAATGGTCATGCGCCGTTTAAAAGAACGCCGCGCCTGCAGTTTTTCGATGCGTACGCGTACGGTCACTTTCTGCCCGTCGGCAACGTCAATAACATCCGAAATCGCGGACAGGTCCTCATGCTGCCGGGGGAAATACCATACCAAATCACCCAAGGTCTCCAAACCCAGTGTTTTCAGCCTTTTTTCCATGGCCGGGCCCACCCCGTGGAGCTGGGAAACCGGCCTATCCTGCTTTGGCATATGCCATTATCATAACACACACACTTTGCTATACTAGAGGAAGGAAATCAAGTATTTAATACGCTAATTCAAAACAATGAACAAACGTGCGGTACAAGGACTCGTGGCGGTTTTGTCAGTGGTTATCCTGACAGGCGCCGGATGCGAATGGCTGACCGGGTCAGAACCGGTGAACAACGCCAACGCGAATGCCAACATCAACGAGGCGGTGATCACGAATTTTGACGAATGCGTAGCTGCCGGGAATCCGGTAATGGAAAGCTATCCGCGGCAGTGCGCCGCAGACGGCGAAACATTTACGGAAGTACTGGACATGACCGAGGCGGAAGCCCGCAATATTGCGGAAGCGAGTCCGTGCATGGATGAAGGCAACCTGCTGGACGAGGCAACGTTTAACGAGTTTACCAACACGTGGTGGATCGAAACGGATATTGAGAAAGAGGGCTGCGCCCCTGCCTGCGTGGTGGACGCGGTAACCGAAACGGCCGAGATCAACTGGCGCTGCACCGGCCTGATTGAACCGGAGGCAGAACCGGAACCGGAAGTTGAATAATTCTATCCATAAGCATGCCTATCAGACACATTACGGCGGTTGCCGTCTACGCCGCATTTCTGGTGCTGGCCGGTGGGTTTGCCGCGCGGCCGGCTGAAGCTGCCGCAGCAACGCCCGGGGCGCACAAGCGCGTGTTCTTCATCCACCATTCCACCGGCGAGATCTACTGGAACAACGGGCTGGAATCCAAACTCCAGGCGGCCGGCTACAGCACCAACGCGCCGTGGTGGGACGGGGGAACCGACCCGCAGGATTTCTACGACCTGTTCAACGACCCGGCAAGCTGGGACAAGTTCGGGAACGCCGACATCATCATGTTCAAGTCGTGCTTCCCTGCAAGCGACATCACCTCCAAAGCGATGCTGAAGCAGTACAGGGCATGGTACCGCCGGCTCTACGCGGTTTACAAGGCGCACCCGGACGTGCTGTTCGTCGCAATGTCCACGCCGCCGCTGCCCAAAGAG
>JBDRKW010000018.1:0-75258 GCA_043813585.1 Candidatus Kerfeldbacteria bacterium | reverse complement strand
ACAGAACAAATATGTCACGGATGAATAGGTCTATTAACGAATATATCCACTATTACAACCACGAAAGATTGCACTTGGGCATTGACCTGAAAACTCCAGTGGAAATGCTATAAGTGGTGCAAAGGTGTTGACCTTATTTCGCGCGCTCTACTTTTTTTACTAATGTTGGCTATTTTTTGATGTCGACCGTCAGAATACGATAGAAATCATCAATTTCCAGGCTTGCCCCGCCGATCAAAAAGCCATCAATTGAAGGCTGATTCATTAATTGTGCCGCATTATCCGGTTTGACCGAGCCTCCATACAGGATTCTGGTGCTTTCCGGCAGCTCTTTCCGCAGCAATGCATGCATTTCCTCTGCCTGTTCCGGTGTTGCGTTCTCTCCGGTCCCGATGGCCCACACCGGTTCATACGCCACAACCATGTTTTGGATGAATTCATCAGACAGCCCCGCTATCCCAGCACGATACTGCCCCAGGACTACCGCTTCTGCCTTGTCGGCCTTCCGCTCTTCTAGTGTTTCTCCAACGCAGAATACCGGGATAAGCCCGTGTTTCTCGCAGGCAAGCAGCTTTTTGTTCAGCAATTCATCAGATTCGCCAAAGATGTGGCGCCGTTCGGAATGCCCGATAATCACATGCGTACACCCCACGTCCAGCAGCTGTATTGGTGAGATCTCCCCTGTAAACGCGCCTTGTTCTTCATAGAACATGTTTTCCGCTGCGACAAGAATGTCGCTGCCGGACGTTGCCTTGGTTAGGGACAATAATACAGTAAAAGGCGCGCCAATTAGCACCTCCCGGTTGTCAGGGAGCTTTCGGTTCTTCAGTTCCTGCACAAATTCCTCCGCTTCATGCACGGTTTTATTCATTTTCCAGTTGGCCGCAATAAGTGGTGTTCGCATATGTGATTATTATTGACAATAACGCTTACCTATTATAACTATATGGACGGAATACACCAAACACTACAGCGTTCTGCGCTGGATACGGGAGGGTTATCGACCGTGGAAACTGAAGAAATACTCAAGGTGCTGTTCACCCTGCTCGGGGGAGTCATGTTCGTCAGCATGATCCTGCTGGTCGTCTTCCGGACGATCGTGAAGAGCTACAAGCACGCGATCCACCAGGAGATGGTGGATCGGCGGCGATTCTGGGAAGAGCAGGTCAGGTCGACCACAATCGTCGTTATCGCGTGTTTGATCGGTGCCTTCATCCTAGGCGTGATCGAGCTGATCACGATTGGATAAAAAAGCTAGCTCACGCTGGCTTCCTTTTTTTATTCGGGGTATATTGACAGCGCGCGGCATTTCTTATATAGTCCGTTTGCAGAATTTATTAAATCAACAGTATGTCAGTACAGAAGAAACGAATCAGCAAGCGCCGCACCCGCATACGCCGGTCGCACCACGCGCTTTCCAAGCCGGCAGTAACCGTTTGCCCGGATTGCAAGAGCCCGATGCAGCCGCACCGCGCATGCCCTTCATGCGGCAAATACCGCGGCCGCGACGTTCTGAAGCTTCAGGCAAAAGTCGAGCGGAAGATCAAGAAAGCCGCGCCCAAAGCCAAAGCTGAACCAAAGTCAAAATAACATCCATGTCGAATCGTCATCTCGGACGAACGATTGCAATGCAGAGCCTGTTTGAATGGGATTTTAATGATGGGCGGATGAAGATGGAGGACGTGATGGAGCACAACCTTGCCGAGTTTGCCCCGAAGTTTGATGACATTGAATTTACGGAACGGCTGGTTGCCGGCGTTGTCGACAATATGGATGTGCTCAACGACATGATCCGCACCTACGCACCGGACTGGCCGCTGGAGCAGATCACGATCGTCGACCGGAACGTCCTGCGCCTTGGGATCTATGAGCTCAAGTTCGACAAGGAAATTCCGCCGAAAGTTGCCATTAATGAGGCGATTGAGCTGGCAAAAACGTTTGGCGGTCCGTCATCCGGAAAATTCGTAAACGGCGTGCTGGGTTCCATTTACCGGGAAATGGAAAAGGCCGGGGAAATAAAAGAAGACCAAAAAAGTTAATTCATTGATGTCGGACGCGACGCGATGTTCCTGTGAACAGCGGTTACGTGCGATATCCATAACAATGCTATGGAAAAAGACATTTCACCCCTCGAGGAGAAGCTGGACGTGAAGTTCAAGGACCAGAATTTGCTGCGGCAGGCGCTCGTCCACCGTTCATATTTAAACGAGCACCGCGATTTCCCGCTGGACCAGAATGAACGGCTGGAATTTTTAGGCGATGCCGTGTTGGAGCTGGTCGTCACCGACCATCTCTACGGCAACTACCCCAACCCGGAAGGTGAGCTGACCAACTGGCGCGCCAGCCTTGTGAATTCACAGATGCTGTCCCTAGTGGCGGAACAGCTGGGCGTTGAGGAGTTCCTGTACCTTTCGCGCGGGGAAACGAGAGAAGCGAATACGAAAGCGCGCCAGTCAATCCTTGCGAATGCGCTGGAGGCGATTATCGGCGCAATATACCTGGATGCGGATTTTGACGCTGCGAGCACGTTCATCCATAAGAATATTATTTCAAAACTTCCGCATATACTGAAGAACAAGCTATACATGGACGCGAAAAGCCGGTTCCAGGAGACCGCACAGGAGATGCTGGGCATTACGCCGTCCTATGAAGTGCTGGAGGAATCCGGCCCGGACCACGACAAGAAATTTGTCGTTGGCGTATTTATAGGGGAAGAGCGCATTGCCGAAGGGCACGGCACGTCAAAGCAGGAGGCCCAAATGGATGCGGCCAATGAGGCGCTCGAAGCAAAAGGCTGGCAGGAATAGCAAACGCCCCGTGATCGGGGCTTTTTTGCGTTGAAGAATCACCCCTGCTCTGGTATAATCTTTCGTATGCGTTTGGAGAAAGTAGTCATTCACGGGTTCAAGTCGTTTGCAAAAAAGACGACTTTTGAATTCAACAACAATTTTACCGCGATTGTCGGCCCGAACGGGTCGGGCAAATCGAATGTTTCCGACGCGATCCGCTGGGTGCTGGGCGAACAGAGCGTAAAAACGCTTCGCGGAAAGAAGGCGGAAGACCTGATTTTCAGCGGCTCGGACAAGGCCGCGCGCCTGGGCATGGCCAAAGTCGAGCTATGCCTGGATAACAGCGACGGATCGTTCCCGGTGGATTACCAGGAGGTCGTTATTTCACGCAAACTGTTCCGTAGCGGCGAATCCGAATACCGCGTAAACAACTCGCGCGTGCGCCTGCAGGATATCGTGATGATGCTGGCGAAAGCGAAGTTCGGGCAAAAGTCCTATGCCGTGATCGGCCAGGGCATGATTACCCATTTCCTGACTGCGCTGCCGGAAGAGCGCAAACAGTTCTTTGACGAAGCGACCGGCGTGAAGGAGTTCCAGATCAAGCGCGACCAGGCGATCAATAAGTTGATTCGTACAGAAGAGAACCTGGTGC
This sequence comes from Candidatus Kerfeldbacteria bacterium, assembly GCA_043813585.1. Taxonomy (GTDB): domain Bacteria; phylum Patescibacteriota; class Patescibacteriia; order UBA9570; family XYC2-FULL-38-9; genus JBDRKW01. Next base: position 71,817 of record JBDRKW010000018.1, on the reverse strand, counting down.
AGAGCGACGCACTAATGACGGAGATCGAACCGCATTTAAAATCGCTGCGGCGGCAGGTGAAGCGGCTGGAACGGCGCGAGAAAATCGAGGAAGAGCTGCGCGGCATGCAGGTGGAATACTACGGCACGTCCTGGAACGAACTGATTGATGAACGCACGGATCTGGAAAAGAAGCATGCAATATTTGATGAACAGATCAAGGCTCTGGATGCAGAACTGGAAGAGCAGCAAAAAACGAATGACGCTCTGGCCACCGAAGCGTCGCGCGGCGAACGCTACCAGCAGCTGCAAAACGAATTTAACAGCGAGCTCGAGCAGAAGGGGCTGCTGATGAAGGAGCAGGCCGTGCTTAAAGGCAAGCTGGAAGTGGAGCATGAGCGGCAGGGCGAACTGTCGCTCGTATGGATGCAGCGCAAGGAAGACGAGTTGCTGAAAGACATCCATACGCAGGAAGCCGAAGAACGGATGCTCAAGGAACAGATGGAAGCGGATGAGCATGAATTGCAGCGGCAGGAGCAGAGCCTGGAATCGCTCAAGGCAGAATTCCGCGACGAAGAATATGAAATCCTGAAGCTGAAGGAACAGATAGAAAAAGAGGCTCATGCCATGAGCGTGCCCGAGATCACCGAGAATCTCCACAATATTTTTAGTGCACAAGAAGCGTTCCTCCGCAATCTGCTGCAGACCAAGTCAATGGATGAGTTCCGCACGGTTCAGCAGGAAGGCAAAGCGGTAACGCAGCAGCTGGCCGGATTGATGGACCAACTCTCCAAAGACGAGCGGGAAACCGTGGAAGCGCTGCGGGTCGAGATGAAACGGAAGGAACAGCAGCTGGAGCGGCTGGTGGCCGAACGCGATGCAGCCCAGAGTAAAATCAACGACCTGAAAGTCAGCGTCGCATCCGCAACGACAAAGGCGCAGTTCATCCATACGCAGCTGCAGCGCATGCAGGATGACCTGTCGAATATCCAGTCGGATATTGATTCAGCCGAAGAGAAGAAAGGCGCTGAAGCCAAAAAGACAGAGGCCGAACTCATCGCCAAAGAGCTTGCCGGTTTTGACATTCAAATAGAACAGCTCGATAAGAAAATCCACGCAGTACGCGAAGAGCTCGACCAGTTCAACCAGGAAGAGGAGGACAAGAAATCCCGGCTGGTGGATATCCAGTCAGCCATGCGGACCATGCAGCGGAAACTGTCGAACGTACAGCAGGAAGCCAACACGGTTGAGGTGCACATGGCGCGCGTCGAGACCAAGCAGGAAGACCTGGCTGCGGAGATCGGCCGAAACGTGCCGGAAGAGATGCATGACCACGTTTACGGGTACACGGCCACCGGGCAGGAAGAGCCGAACCGCGCCAAGCTGCAGAGCAAAATCATCGCGCTGCAAAAACAGATTGAATCGATCGGCAGCGTGGACGAGGAAACCATGAAGGAGTATGAAGAGACGAACACACGGTTTACCTTTCTGGATGAGCAAACGACCGACCTGTCCAAATCCATCGAGCAGCTCGAAAGCGTCATCGACGACCTGGACAGGACGATCCAGACGCAGTTCCAAAGCAACTTTAAAAAAATCAACGACCATTTCCAGAAATATTTCCAGGTGCTGTTTGAGGGTGGCCGGTGCAAGCTGGAGCTTTCAACCGAAGAAGACCGGATAAAAGAGGAAGCAAAGGCGCATGAGCAGGGCGAGCAGGAAGGCGAGCTGTCGGGAGAGAGCCTGCACGACGAAAAAGAGCGCGAACTCATCGGCAAGAAAAAGAAACGCCAAAAAATAGTATCGGGGATTGATATTGTCGCGTCGCCTCCGGGCAAGAAGGTCAGCAACATCAATGCGCTCTCCGGCGGCGAGAAATCGCTGGTCTCGATTGCCCTGTTGTGCGCGATCATCGCGAACAACCCGTCCCCGTTCGTGGTTCTGGATGAGGTCGAGGCCGCGCTTGATGAAGAGAATTCCGAAAAGTTCGCCGCCATCCTCAAAGACCTTTCGAATAGAACGCAGATCATTATTATTACCCATAACCGCGTGACGATGCGCTCGTCGGATATCCTGTACGGCGTCACCATGGGTGCGGACGGCAAGTCGCATATCTTGAGCGTCGAATTAAAAGAAGCGGAACAGCTCGTGAAAGAATAGCGCCTCATACGATTGCAGTTTTGTATTGTCCCGCGATCTGCGGGTTTTTTTGAGCGAAAAAAAGACGGAAGCGGTTGAGCCGGTCGCGATGACCGTTCATCCGTTCCGTTGTTGCTTCCGCCGGCAGGGGCCGGGGCCGCCCTCGACGCCGAGGTCATTGTCGCTCGGCACCCAGATGCGCAGAAGCAACACTAGCGCGCAGCTGATGATACCAATAACGACGAGGGTAAGCGAGAACCACGACATGCCGGTCCATGTATGCTCGATCAGGTCGTTCACCACGTTCAATGAACACCGGCCCGCCGGGATGCCAGCCAGGAGTATCGCGGCACCTCCCCAAAAGAGACGATGGCCCTGCTTTGGGTCTGACGCACCCCAGACTATCAGCAAGCTAGTGACGATTGAAGTACCTTCGATCAAACTCTCGAACATTGAGCACCTCCATTCTCTGCACGTTCTTGAGTGCTACCATCTTGCCTAGAAAACAAAAAAAGTCAACGCCCGTGCGACGGAGCGCTGACTTCCACATGCGATATTCTCCTATGTTGCCGGCATTGCTCGTTCAGGCGGTTCTTTCGGACTGGCCGCCAGCTGTTTGCGGAGGTCGAGGAAGTACATGGCGACAAACACGGTTGCAAACACGGAGATCACTTCCATAAGGGTGTTGATGACAGAGCCGACAACCGGAACCATGGTGAACGTTGAAGATGCATAACTGAGGACCAGTGCGATAATAACAAAAACAATCAAGAGAACGACAATTCGGCCGAATGCCTGCCACCAATGGCCTTGCAGCAACTGCTTGCTGTATTTTAAGGCCTCGAAATATTTCTTCCCTCCAATGACAACCGCCGGCGTAATGAACAGCCAATAGATTGAAAAAATGAGGCCCGGAACAAAGAACAACAAAAATAACGGAATGAGCAAAATCGTCATGACCAAAGTTGTCAGAAAGAGCGGCAGCCAGTGCTCGAGGCTCCCCCGCAGGGTTTCACCCAGCTTCACCTCTTTGCCCTCGGCAGCCTGCTGTGTCCCTTTGGTCACGGCAATCGTCAGCCATATGCCTACGATATACCCGACAGCAGACAACGCGAGCGAATACCACACCTCCGGCCCGCTGGAAAACAGCATGTTTCCGATGTCACTCAGCGTCTCTGCTCTGAATTCTTTCTGGGGCACCAACAGTTCCATTAACAGGTTCACCGGGAAAATAAGGATGACAGTCGCCAGAAGGAAAAACTGAAAACGGCCGGTGTACAGCTCAAACGTATCTTTTAGGAGTTGTCCAAATGGTTTTTGGTTCATATGCATATTATTTTACTCGTTACCAGTATATCACAGACTTGATATTGTTAACGATTCCCCGGCTTGACGCCCCGCCGACCCTCTGGTATTGTGTGCTTCGTCATCGCAATAGTGCTTACAAAGCATTAAGACACATTATAAGAATATGTTAGTCATTCGATTATCACGAACAGGTCGCACGAATATGGCGACGTTCCGTATCATCGTTCAGGAAAAGGCGCGCTCGCCTAAATCAGCCGCGCTCGAAATTTTGGGTTCATACAATCCGCACCTGCAGGAGCGTAGCAACCAGATTATCCTCGACCAGGAACGGACAAAGTACTGGCTTTCAAAAGGAGCGCAGCCGTCAATCACCATGCACAACATGCTGGTGGAACTCGGCATCATTGATGCGCCAAAGAGGCGCTCGGTCCAGCCGAAGCTGAAGAAGAAAGAAGGGGAAGAGGGCGCTGAAGGCGGCGCGAAACCTGCCGAAGAGAAGAAAGACGAGAAGCCGAAGGAAGACAAAAAAGAATAACTGAACACCCGGCAAAACCGGGTGTTTTTCTACTGATTGACAAACGCGGGGCCACTTGTTATATTTTGGTATGCGCTGAATCAAGGCGGCGCATAAGTTAATGTTAATACCTTAACAACTTAAGGAAACAGCTATGGAAGACGACCAAACATTTGTCGAGTACGTCGTAAGGGCGCTCGTCGACAATCCGGATGCGGTGAAATCCGAACGAAGGGTAGATGAAATGGGTGTACTTATTACACTCGATGTTGACCCAAACGATCTAGGCCAGGTTATCGGCCGCCAGGGTCAGACAGCTAAAGCAGTCCGCACGCTTTTACGCGTCGTTGGCGCAAAGAACCAAGCCCGCGTGAACCTGAAGATCAACGAACCAGAAGGATCACGCATGAACCGCAGAGAGCAACGTGCTGAAGAAGCACCGCGCACAGAAGCAGCTCCTGCACCTGAAGCGGATACAACGTCCAGTGCGATTGATAACCTTGATATCTAATCTATCGAACAACAGGAAAGCCCTTGATTTTTAAGGGCTTTTTTGTATCCTGTAGAGGCCTGTTTCGATTAAATCAATAAAACCATACAACCATGGGAAATAGAAATAAGTTTTTCGTGATCATTATCGCCGTTGTGGCCATCTTCTGCCTGGCCGGCGGCTTTGCGTTTTGGTACACCAGCCCAAAACGCGTGCTGAATAACTTCCTGCATGCGGTGGAGTTTGAGGGCCGTAAGAGCGCCATGCTTAATGTCAGCACCACGATAAAAGCGGATAAGCGCGATAATATCGATTTCTTTGTCGAGGACTGGACGTCAGCAGATGATGTCATTATCACGTTTGAAAAGGATGAATCGTGGAAGTCGCGGCCATTAACGGAAACGGATGAAAACGGCAATGATGTGCCGGTCATAAACGAGCACGGCAATGAAGCGCTGGAGAAAGTGCCGGTTTCAAAATATTGGGCCCACCACTACGCGGCATATGCCACGATTGCATTCGAGGACTATGAAGACCCGGTTATCATTAAAATGAAACGGCAAACGGAAGACACGTGGGGCTTTTTCTCCCAGCTATTCCGCGCGTGGAAGATAACAAATATTTCCTTCCAGCCATGGGATGACTTGGATTACGAAGCATACGATGAATCTGCAGATGAAGATGGAATGTGGGCGGAGGACGCTGACTCCTTTGAGTTCGAAATTGACGAAGAGGGAAACCTTATCGTGCCGGCAGATGAAGGTGAAGAAGGTGACGTTAAGGTACTCGACGTGAGCGCGACAACTGCGGTTATTGACGAAGAAGATTCGGCGAGTGACGACACGACGGCCGCTCCAACAAAAGAATAACGCTCATCCATGCCCATGCGCTTTGATGTCATCACAATATTTCCCGAACTGTTCGATTCCTTCCTGGATACGAGCATTGTTAAGCGTGCCATTGCAGATAAAAAGATTGAAGTCCGGTTTTTCAACCCACGCGATAAGACAACAGATAAGCATAACACCGTTGACGATACGCCGTATGGCGGCGGACCGGGCATGGTGATGAAAGTCGAACCGATTGCGAAGACGATCAGGTCGATCAGGAAGAAAAAACGGTCGCGCGTGATCTTGCTTTCGGCAAAAGGCAAGCGCTTTACCCAGCAGAAGGCAAAGATCCTGGCAAAAAACTACGACCAGCTGATTTTTGTATGCGGCCGGTACGAAGGTGTTGATGAACGCGTGCTCCATTACGTGGACGAAGAGATTTCCATCGGTGATTACGTGATGACCGGCGGCGAACCGGGCGTGATGGTGATCGTTGATGTTGTCTCGCGCCTTGTCCCCGGCGTGCTTGGCGCTGAAGCTTCATTAGATGAAGAATCGCACGGCACCCCGGGCTACCTCGAGTACCCGCAGTACACGCGGCCGGAAGAATACGACGGTAAAAAAGTTCCAAAGATATTGCTTTCAGGCGACCACGGAGCAATTGCCGAATGGCGCAAAAAACATTCCGGAGAGGCGCAGCAGCAGCAATAGCTGCAGTCGTCCACATGCCGGCCGCAAGGGTCTTTAATGCAGAAGCGTTATCTGTTATTATTCGTGCCAAAGGTTGGCACGCGTGGAAGATCTGAGCTCTGCGAAAGCGGGGCGAGGGCAGTACATATCGGCGCCGGTTGGGCCCATTTGAATGTGTACGCTGGCCAACCTTTCTTTCTTCGGAGAGAGAAGCGCAGCAGGTTCTCTATCGGAATGAGGAGGTTTTGACGCATTATGGCTAATTCCAGCCAAATTTGTTCTAGAAAATCTTGTGTACAACATGTGCAAGAATATGGTCTCTTATAAATGCTTGACACTGGCCTTGTTCTGCTGTACTATCGTTAGGCTTTTTAAAGCCATCGCACCAATTAAAAACCCAGGTAAAAACGGCTGAAATCGAGCGATAGCTCAGGCTGTCTCCCGATTTCGGACGTTTTTTTAACTGCACATTCAGAAAGCGCGTGCAGCGCAGCGTCTGAAACGATCTTTTGACAACTGAATATACGACCAGAACGGTAATCCGAAAATTCCAAACTAAAGTGAACCCCTTCTTAAAAAGGGGGGTTCAAAACTATATAAGCCAGACAAGTTTCCAAACTTGCACTGGTCAAATTCTTTATTGAGAGTTTGATCCTGGCTCAGGATGAACGCTGGCGGCGTGTCTAAGGCATGCAAGTCGAACGATCAGGTTTTATTATCTGATAGTGGCAAACGGGTGCGTAAGACAGTGGTAATTTACCCTGAAGTCGAGGACAACCATTAGAAATGATGGCTAATACTCGATAGTCATGGGGGGACGCTAAGTCATTCCCATGTAAAACTACGGTGCTTCAGGAGAAGCCTTTGGCCTATCAGCTTGTTGGTGAGGTAAAAGCCCACCAAGGCTATGACGGGTAGCGGGTGTGAGAGCACGACCCGCCTCATTGGGACTGAGACACTGCCCAAACTCCTACGGGAGGCTGCAGTCAAGAATATTCCTCAATGCGCGAAAGCGTGAAGGAGCGACGCCGCGTGCCAGAAGAAGCTCTTCGGAGTGTAAATGGCTTTTATGTGGGAAAAATTTGCGATGGTACCACAAGAATAAGGGGCTGCTAACTTCGTGCCAGCAGCAGCGGTAATACGAAGGCCCCAAGCGTTATCCGGATTTACTGGGCGTAAAGAGCTAAAAGGCTGTGTAGTAAGTCGAGTGTTAAAGCTCGGGTCTCAAACCCGAAAATGCATTCGAAACTACTACACTCGAGGACGGAAGAAGTAAGCGGAATTGCTGGTGTAGCAGTAGAATGCGTTCATATCAGCAGGAACACCAATAGCGAAGGCAGCTTACTAGAACGATCCTGACGCTAAATAGCGAAAGCGTAGGTAGCGAATGGGATTAGATACCCCAGTAGTCTACGCTGTAAACGATGGATACTAGGTATCAGGGGATTCGACCCCCTTGGTATCGCTCAGCTAACGCGTTAAGTATCCCGCCTGGGGAGTACGGCCGCAAGGCTAAAACTCAAAGGAATTGACGGGGACCCGCACAAGCGGTGGAGCATGTGGTTTAATTCGACGCTAAGCGAGGAACCTTACCAGGTCTTGACATCTCGGGAAAGTCCCAGAAATGGGACCGTGCCTTCGGGAACCCGATGACAGGTGATGCATGGTTGTCGTCAGCTCGTGTCGTGAGATGTACCCTTAAGTGGGGTAACGAGCGCAACCCTTACGCTATGTTAAATGTTCATAGCGGACTGCCGTCGATAAGACGGAGGAAGGTGGGGATGACGTCAAATCAGCATGTCCCTTATGACCTGGGCGACACACGTGCTACAATGGATATTACAATGGGAAGCCAAGCCGCAAGGTGGAGCAAATCCCATCAAAAGTATCCCCAGTTCGGATTGAGGGCTGCAACTCGCCCTCATGAAGTTGGAATCGCTAGTAACCGCGTATCAGCCATGGCGCGGTGAATACGTTCTCGGGTCTTGTACACACCGCCCGTCACATCAGGGAAGCCGGTAATACCCGAAGGCCCTTCATCAAGAAGGGACGAAGGTAGGACTGGTGACAAGGATGAAGTCGTAACAAGGCACCCGTAGCGGAAGCTGTGGGTGGATCACCTCCTTTCTAGGGAGATAATCCGGTACAGACCTCACGTCTGTATCGTGATAGTCGACTTCGTACTACTTCGGTAGTGCGAAAGTGGATTATCGGTCTGTCGTATATTCAGAAGTCAAAAAAGCCCCTCCAATGAGGGGTTTTCGTTTTGCCTGAGACGCATTTGTTGCCTGCGCCGCCCCTTTACATGTACAATAGTTCTTGGTACTATTTCACCTGCTAAAAAAAGCGAGGGCATGTAGCTCAGCTGGTTAGAGCACTTCACTGATAATGAAGAGGTCCCTGGTTCGAGTCCAGGCATGCCCACAGCCAATGCATTAACAAACAACAATGGCACCGCAAAAACAACTGAAGATATCAACCAACAAGATGGTCTGCGGCGTGCTCGGCGGGTTTGCCGAGTATATGGATATTGACGTGACGCTGCTGCGCGTCTTGTATGCGGCATTTCTTGTGCTGACCGGCGTCTTTCCGGGCGTCGTGATGTACTTCATCGCCTGCATCATAATGAACAGCAACAAGTAACACCTTGCGTGTTACACATGCCGGGGTAGCTCAGTGGTAGAGCAGTGGACTGAAAATCCTCGTGTCGACAGTTCAATTCTGTCCCCCGGCACAATAAAACGCCCCTTCTCCTGGAGGGTCGTTTTTTTATTTCTCTATCTTGCGATCATCTTCGTCCAAAAATTTCATCATCGCTCGTAAGATCGTTGTCTGAATCGATTATCTCCGGGTCAAATTCTGTATCTTTGACAACAACACTTGAAATAGCGATGTTTTCAATGGCTCCTACAGTGCGATCGTCAAAACGTTTCTTCTTTTCCTGGCACTCTCCTGCTGTCTCATGTACTGCTTTCACTTGCGACCGTAATGATTCCGAAGCGTTGCGTCGCAGCGCAGCGTTGAAATCGTCCTCCGAATGCATTCGTTCGTAATCATCAAACTCCCCGTCCGTCATACTCATAACCGTCCAGCCCCAGGGGAAATCCCTTTTAATAATATCAAAAAATGCCGGCTTTTGATCGGGTGAAATGAAAGATGTTATGAAATTCAAAAACTTAACCGGTGATTTATGTTCTTTAACGATCTTTTCCACTTCTTGCCCGGGTGAAATAAGATACGTGCGCGAGTCCCCGATATGCCCCACAAATACTTTTCCCAGCCACGGGGCAATATACACCATCTCTGCGGTTGTACAGAAGTCACTGTATACAATATGCTGGGTTTTCATCTCTCCGCTCACTTTCTTTTCTGTTGCAATCGCTGTTTTTATTGCCAGGGTGGCAATTTCCGGAATCATCTTTATTGCGTTCTTAATCATCGATCCGTTCGGTTTTGGGTCCATGGCGTTCAACCGTTCGAATACTGCCTTGCCGGCAATGGCTGTCGTCTCGGACATGAGTGTTGAGGTGTTTTTCGCTAAACGGCCGCTAACGCCATCGCATACTACCATGCCGTTTTCGCATATCATCAGGGCGTCTTCGTTCAACCGGTCCGTGCCGCGGTTTTCCTTTGCACGCGAGACCCCGTATCCTCGCGTATCTTCCGTCTCCATCGACATCTCGCGATCTCTGGTAATCGCGTCAATCTCCTTCTTCTTATCCCTGTCGAAACGCTGTAGCATAATCATCTTTATCAGCGGAAGAATCTGCCCAGCGATTGTCTTAACCTCAAGTTCCAATGCTTCCGCCTCTACGACTTCATCTATGGGCAGCGGAGGCTTCTTCTTCACGTCACTATCGGAAGAATCTGCCGGCTGCGCTGCTGCGCGTGCTTGTGCCATAGCTTCCTCTCGCTCTTTCTTGATGCGTTCTCGTGCCCGAGCTAAACGAGCTTTGGCAACATTTCGGTAGCTGTCCGGTTCTGCGGAAACAAACTCTCCCGGTACGGGCGTGCTACCCTGTACAGAATTTTCCTGTTCTTCTTGTTTCCGCTCCTCCAATGCCCGTTTCCAATTGACCCTACGAGACAGCGGCGGTGGTTTTTTCCCTTCCATATGTGTAGATCGTACACGCCTGATGCTATAAAATCAACCTTGATTAATTTATCCGCGTCGTGTAGGATAGTACAGCTAAAAAACGGGGCGTAGCCCAGCGGCTAAGGCGCCTGGTTTGGGACCAGGAGATCGTGAGTTCGATTCTCACCGCCCCGACAGAACAAACGGAAAGGTGTATACTATATTCACTTTACCCGTAAACACACCAGATGAAAAAAGGAGTTCTGGTCGCGGCAGTGCGCGTCCTCGTGCTGGCCGGGATCTTTGTTCTGTCTTATCTCCTCTCTGCTCCGGAGCAGGAAAACCAGCAGCAGCCTCAGGAACAGAACACCGCGCTGGACAACAGCAATACGAATGTGGAAGCGGTGGAAGAAGATGCGACGTATAACGACCTGGTCAAACTCACCTCGCCGCTCCCGAATGGCAGGGTCGAAAGCCCGCTGACCGTTACCGGCGAAGCGCGCGGCACCTGGTATTTTGAAGGGTCGTTCCCCGTGGTGCTGGTTGACTGGGACGGACTGATCATCGCACAGGGCATCGCGACTACGCAGGGCGAATGGATGACCGAGGATTACGTGCCGTTCACGGCAACGATCGACTTCACCAAGCCGACGGTGAAGGACAACGGCGCGCTAATTCTGCAGAAAGACAACCCCTCCGGCCTGCCGGAAAACGATGACGCATACGAAGTTCCTGTTTTCTTTGACTAACAACGCTCCAATAACGCAATAAACGGAGCATTTGCGCGAATCTTCGCAAAACGCCGTTTTTGTGTAATAATCTGTAGCGTATGACAACAACAAAAACCATCATCGATAAGCTCAATAGCGTGAATCTATTGGGCCGTGGGGGCGCAGGGTTCCCCGCAGGGAAAAAGTGGGAAATTACCCTCTCTTTTTCTGAGAAAGCAGATAAAACCTATATCGTCTGCAACGGCTCGGAAGGCGAACTGGGGGTGTTTAAAGACGGGTATATCCTGGAGAACTATCCGGAAGAGCTGGTCAACGGCGTGAAGGTCGCGCTGGAAACGTTCCCAAACAGCGAAGCGTACATTTATTTAAGGAAGGATTATTTTAAGAAATTTAAAAAGAAGCTGGGGAAGATTATCGGCAGCGCGCCGATTACCGTGTTCGAGGAGCCCGGCGGGTATATCGCCGGGGAAGAGACGGCGCTGTGCAACGGCATTGAGGGCAAGCGTCCGGAACCGCGGTTAAAGCCGCCGTATCCTGGCGAGGCTGGCGTCTTTGGCAAACCGACGCTGATCAACAACCTGGAGACGTTCTACTATATTTCGAAGGTGTCAAAAGACGAATACGAAGACACGCGCATGTACTCCATCAGCGGCGCCGTGAAGAATGAAGGGGTCTTCGAACTGCCGAATACGATTTCGATCGAAGATATTTTGAAGCAAACGGGCAACTGGCCGGAAAAGGATTTCTTTGTGCAGATGGGCGGCGGCGCGTGCGGCGACATACTGCTCGCGGATGAACTGAAGCAGGGCGTCTGCGGAGCCGCGGCGCTGATCATCTACGACATGGGGTCGCATGACCCGTGGCAGGTGATGCAGACCTGGGTAGATTTTTTCCAGCGCGGCAACTGCGACAAATGCACGCCGTGCCGGGAAGGGCTGCAGCGCCTGCGCGTGATGATCGACAACAGAAAGATTGAACAGGAAAAGTTTGACGCCATCATGTTCGCGCTGGAGCAGACCAGCTTCTGCGCGCTCGGCCGCAGCGCAGTCACGCCGTTTAAGAGCTATGTAACGAAAATCTACCATGAGCAATAAGCAAATCTCCCTAACCATCAACGGAACCAAGGTTGCGGCGGAAGAGGGCCAGACGATTCTGGAAGTCGCCACGGCAAATGATATTTATATCCCCGCGCTCTGCAACCACCCGGACCTGACGATCTCCGCAAGCTGCCGGCTTTGCATGGTAGAAATTGAAGGGCAGAAAGGAATGCAGGCCTCCTGCGCAACCAAGGCCGCAGACGGCATGGTCGTCACCACGGAAACGCCGGATATCGCCCGCGCGCGCAAGGCGAATTTGGAACTGTTGTTCTCCCAGCATGAGGAAGAGTGCTACGACTGCATCTACCACGCGAAGTGCTCGCTCCTCGAGATGTCGCGCACCTGCAAGGCCAACATCAACCAGTTTGTGGACCGAAAAAAGGATATGCCGGTGTACGAATTCGGCCCGTCGATCGTGTTCGACAGCAGGAAATGCATCGACTGTAAGAACTGCATCGAGGTCTGCGAAAAGCAGGGCGTCTGTTTTTACGAGCTGGAAGACCAACCCAATGATATTACGGAAGTGGTGCCCACCAAAGACCCAAAGCGCGACTGCATCTACTGCGGCCAGTGCATTGTGCACTGCCCGGTGGGCGCGATTGAAGCAGCGGGGGAGTTTGAAGAGGTGGAGGCCTTTCTTGCGGATAAGAACAAGACGATTGTCGTGCACTTTGCCCCGTCCATCCGCACCAGCATTGGCGAGGAGTTCGGGCTGGAACACGGTTCGATCGTCACTGGCCAGCTGGTTGCCGCAATCCGGAAAATTGAAGGCGTTGATGTGGTCATGGATACGGCGCATGCGGCGGACTTCACCACGATTGAAGAAGCAAAGGAACTGGTGCATCGAATCAAGAATAACGGCGTACTGCCGATGTTTACGGCGTGCTGCCCGGCATGGGTGAAATTTATTGAATTCAACTATCCGGAATTCATCCCGAACCTGACGTCGGCCCGCGCGCCCCATATCATGGGCGGCGGCCTAACCAAGACCTACTGGGCCAAGAAGAACAACATTGACCCGAAAGACATTGTCGTCGTGTCGATCATGCCGTGCACGGCAAAGAAATACGATATTACGCGGCCAGAAATACAAATTGACGGCATGCCGCCGGTGGACTACGTATTAACAACGCGCGAACTCGCCCACCTGCTCCGCAAGCATAAAATCGAACTGGATAAGCTGGAGCCGGAAGAGGCGGATTCGCTGCTGGGCGACCCGACCGGATCCGGCGTGCTGTATGGCGCGTCCGGCGGAGTGATGGAATCCGCTTTGCGCGAGGCGTATTACATGATCACCGGAAAAGAGATGCCGAAACTGGAAGTGAAGGCGGTCCGCGGCATGGAAGAATGCAAAGAAGCAGTTATAGATATAGAAGGGCTGAAAGTGAAAACCGCGGTAATCAATCGCAACGGCAACGCGATTAAAATGCTGGAACGTCTGAAGAAAGAGCCGGACGCCTACCATTACGTGGAAGTGATGGCGTGTCCGGGCGGCTGCATCGGAGGCGGCGGCCAGCCGGTTCCGACAACGGCAGAGATCCGGAAGAAACGCGCAGAAAGCCTGTACCAGATTGATACGGATGCGAAAATCCGCGTCGCCCATTTAAACCCGCTTGTAAAGCAAGCGTATGACGAGTTCCTTTATGACGAGGAGCTTGTGCACAAAATCTTCCACACGACGTATAAGAAAAAGAAAAGAGAAGTAAAATTGTAACACTATGGAAAAAGCACAGGTACAGGCCAAGCCGGCAGTGCTCGGCAAAGAAGCAATAAGAGCCATTATTCAGTTTGCTGCGCTCGTAGGCATCGCGACGCTCGCACCGATGATTGGCAACCAGTTCATCACCGGCCCGATCGTGAATGCGGTCTTGTTCATTGCCACGGCCATCCTCGGCGTGCGCTGGGGCATCATGGTCGGCCTCATCCCAAGCGTTATCGCCCTCTCTGTCGGCCTCCTTCCTGCGCCGCTCGCACCCATGATCCCGTTTATCATGATCAGCAACGCGATCATGGTGGTGATTTTCGGCTACCTCCGCGAACGCAACTTCTGGCTTGGAATGATCTCTGCAAGCGCAGTCAAATTCCTGTTTCTGTTCCTCACCAGTTCTGTCGTGACCGGCCTGCTGCTCAAGTCAGAACTCGCCCCGACCGTCGCGCAAATCCTCTCCTGGCCGCAGCTTGCAACCGCGCTGGGCGGTGGTATACTGGCCTGGGCATTCCTCAAGGCCATCAAACGAATATAGCGTTTTCGGGGCTTCGGCCCCGTAAACGGGCTGTAGTATAAAGGTAGTACGCGCCCCTCGGGTGGGTGTAGCCCGAGTTCGATTCTCGGCAGCCCGACAATGCAGAATACAACATTCTTAGCTTTTCTTTGCAGAAATAGCCATCCTGCTATACTGTTCTGGTATGGAAGACCCGGAAAAAAAGCCCCCAAAGCAAAGGGAACAGGAAACACCCGATTACAGCAGGCGGTGGTTTTTGCGGCGTTCTGCTGAAGCGGCGCTCGGACTCTCTCTCGCAACAGGTGTTGATGTTGCCGTGCCGCACGGCGCAGAAGCCGAAGAAGCGCCCGGCCCTGAACTGGAAGCCGCATACCAGGAGATCCTTGTGGAATTCACGGCACAGCTCGACAGCTTTGAACAGCAGCGGATCGTCCCAACCGAGAAGGAGATCAGCGATAAACTCGCTCCCTGCACGTTTATTGAACAACCGCTGGTGATCCAGACTGTGCCGCTCACCCAGAAATACGATTACTTCAACCCCGACCCCCGCCTGCTCCATAACAACATCGAAACGGCGCGCGAACGCGGCGAGTACAGGGAAGAGCCCGGCCGTCCGACAATCAACCGGCTCAACTTTTTTGATGCAGGTTTGTTTTCCGGCGTTGCATTTTATGATATTGAATCCAAGTCGATCCTGGTCCACGAGCTTTCTGCCGATGACCAGCGCGCGCATCTTTCGCGTTACATTTTTGACGAAGCAATTTCTGCGCTGTTGAGTGAACAGATGCAGGCAATCAAGGCCGAACTCGACCAGACCGGCGATCGTTCTCTCTATGAACAAAAGCGGGCGGCAATCTACGAGCAGTATGAAGGCCTGCACGGCGGCGAACTTGCAGACATTCCAAAGGAATGGTTGGTACAGCACGCTGATGAACTCCGAAAACGAATTCAAAACTACCGTATTAACACTGCGGAAAAGTATGCGCTCACTGCGAACTCGCTCCCCCATGAGGCACTCCATTGGTTTTACGACAACGGATTCCAGAAGGAAGGGTACGAAGGTCCGTCTGGGCGGGACTGTCTCATTATGGCGTTGAAAAATAACCATGAGCGATACCAGGAGCAGCCCATCGGTGAAACTGCGTACGGCGTGAATATCGTCAAACTCATTATGGACCTGACGGGGAAGTATCGCATTGAAGAATCCGAAATCGAAACGGTTGCGGATGCCATTCTGGAGCGCTACGATCCTGCAATCATGGAAAAGGAAGGGGATGATCCTGCGGCAATGATCCGAAGAACCGATGTCTATCGTTTCGTCAATGAATATCTTGCGCGCATCTATAACGGCGCGCTGGGCAATACGGATGATTCACTTGCGGCATTGACTGATATCGAAATGCAGAAACTCGGCGTGGAACGGCGTCCGTTCAAACGCGACATCCAGAACCATACCCCAACCGAAGAAGAGCTTGCGTTTCTGAAACAGATGAAATATAGAGGAAAGTCTCTGTTGCCGGAATAGGCACAGCGGGCTGTAGTATAATGGTAGTACGCGCCCATGGGGTGGGTGCAGCCCGAGTTCGACTCTCGGCAGCCCGATAGCTAGGCAAAAAGATGCGCTGAACGCGTCTTTTTTGCTATAATGGATCGGATATGAATTTGGGAGGAAAGATACTCATCTACATCATCGTCCTGGTCACGATCCCGACGCTCGCGAACAGTTATTTAAATTACCAGACCGCGCGCACCAATCTGACCGAACAGATCCTGCATGACCTGGAGCTGACGGCCGAAACAGAGGCCGGCTACGTGCTGGAATTTATGAACAGCGCGGAAAAGCGAGCGGTCGATTTTTCATCTGACGGGTTTATCCGCGACAGCGTTGGCCAAATCCATCAAGGCGATGAAAAAACGGCAGCCGCGTTAAGCAACCACCTTATTGACAACAAACAGTCGCTCACAACAACCATCTACGGCATCAACGTGTTTAACCGCAGTGGCAACGTGATCGCCTCGACAGACAAGAATGAATTATCCCGCAGGGGAGATACGCATGCCGGCTTCACTGCATCGCGGGATGCTGATTATGGAACCGCATACACCGGGGACATCGCCTACCTCGACCACTTCGGCTTTGCCGAACCCTCGATGGTTGTATCCGCCCCGCTGACGGACAAAGTCACAGGCGAACACATCGGCGTGATCGCCAACTATATCGCGCTTGATGAACTGAACAAAGTGCTGTCCGGCGAACGGCTTAAGGAGCTGGGGAAAGAAACCAGCGCGCGCAATCGCCGCCAGACGCTGGCTATCTACCTTGCCAACAGCGAGGGTCGCCTAATCTCTGATATGCCGTCGCTTGAAAACGGCATCCTGGAACGCGCCATCGAAACCGTCCCTGTTGCAGAGTGCTCCCTGGGCCGCGATATGCGGGGCGTGTATGCCAACAGCATGGGTATACCGGTTGTAGGCGCATCTGCCTGCCTCCCGAACGGCTGGACCCTCATGGTGGAAATCAGCGAAAATGAGGCGCTGGCCGGACTGCAGACGATGCGCGAAACGATTTTCCTCATTGTCACGCTTATAATATTGTTTGCATTCGTCATGGCATTCCTGCTGAGCCGGCTGCTGACCATCCGCTTCAGCCGTCTGGCGCAAGTGGCAAACGAGATCAGCGAAGGCAACCTGTCACGGCGCGTCGAGGTGCATTCCAGGGATGAGTTCGGCCAGTTCGCGCAGTCATTCAACAACATGGCGGCAAAGCTGCAAACATCATACGAAACAATGGAAGAGCGCGTGTGGGACCGCACGAAGATGCTCGACCAGGCAAAAACGCGTATTGAGTCGGAGAAGGCAAAGATGGAGACCATCATTATGAGCATGGGTGAAGGCCTGATCGCGACAGATGATAAAGGGAGAATCTTGCTGATCAACCATGCAGCCGGCGAACTGCTGTGCGCCGATATCAAAAAATGCATCGGTAAGCAGATCACCCGCCACATGAGGCTACGCAGTGAAGATGGCAAGCCGATACAGCCATCCGAGCACCCGATACACCAGGTCCTGCGCAAAGGCGTCATGCTTTCCACAACGTCCCTGCGCATGGAAACCAGCGATAAGTCTACGTTCCCCGCTCACCTGTCCATCGCTCCGGTCGTACAATCCGGCGAGACGGTCGGCGCAATTTTCGTCTTCCGCGATATTACGAAGGAAAAGGAGATCGACCGCATGAAGAGCGAGTTTATCGCGATCGCCTCGCACCAGCTGCGCACCCCGCTGTCTACGATTAAGATGTTCACCGAGCTGCTGGCAGACAAACAAACCGGCCCTCTCAACAGGAAGCAGAAGCACTACACTGATGTGATCAATATGGGAAGCGACCGTGTGATCCGGCTTGTCAACGAGCTGCTCAATGTTGCCCGCCTGGAAGCAGGCACCATAAAAGTGACGCCGGAACCGGTCCAGCTTGAATCGTTCATAC
The DNA here is from genome assembly GCA_043813585.1 of Candidatus Kerfeldbacteria bacterium. Taxonomy (GTDB): domain Bacteria; phylum Patescibacteriota; class Patescibacteriia; order UBA9570; family XYC2-FULL-38-9; genus JBDRKW01. The sequence goes on along the minus strand of JBDRKW010000018.1, from coordinate 54,259 downwards.
AGGAAATCCTGTCAGAGCTGAAGGGCATGGCGAAGGAAAAGAAATGTTCCGTGCGGTTCAGCAAGCCGAAGAAAAAATTGCCGAAGGCCGAGATTGATGAGGTGCTGCTGCACCAGGTGGTCTTTAACCTTGTTGCGAATGCCATCCATTATTCGCCAACCGACGGCTGCAGCGTAAGTGTTAAGCTGGAAAAGAATGCCGGCGGCTTCGTTATCAGTGTTTCCGATAAAGGCATCGGAATTCCGCGCGGACTGCAGACGCGGGTATTCGAGAAATTTTTCCGCGCTGATAATGCGGCGGCATTTGACCCGTCGGGCACGGGCCTGGGGCTCTATATAGCCAAAATGATCATGAATACAACCGGCGGTACACTGGAGTTTGATTCTGTTGAAAACAAAGGAACCACATTTTATGTTACAATCCCTTTAACCGGCATGATTGACCGGGAAGGAACAACAGAGCTCGCCTAAACAATATTAATATCGCACTCTATGTCACCAGACGAAAAAAAACCAACCATTCTCATTGTGGAAGACGATCCATTTATTCTTGAGGCGAGCACAGAGAAATTAAGCCGGGAAGGATTTACGATATTACAGGCAAAGGACGGGGTACAGGGTTTGGATATGTCTATGAACCAGAAGCCGGACCTCATCCTGCTGGACATCCTGATGCCGAATATGGACGGGCTGGAGATGCTGAATAGGCTGAGGCAGGACGAAAGCGGCAAGAACGCGCATGTCATCATCATCACCAACCTGATCAAGGACGAGAGCGAACGCGAAGCGCGGCGCCTGGGCGTTGACGACTACATCATTAAAGCCAACTGGTCGCTGGGCGAGCTGACAAGAAAAGTGAAAAGCGTGCTAGGCGTCGAGTAATTTAATCTGTCTATTCGCGACATCCAGGAGTTTTTCCGGGGTGTCGTTTTCTTTTATCCATGCCGCGTCAGCAAGGCGTTCGTCTTCCGGATACCGTTCCTTGAGGTAAGCGGCAAGCGTGGTGCCTTTTCGCGCCAGGTCGGCAACCTGTTTCCAGTATTCCAGCACATCTTTCAGGTACTCATCTATATGGAACGCGCGCGATCCGGCGTCATAAATGGTACAGCGCTCCAGCGCGTATGACAGCTTCTCCTTCTGCGACTCGATGAACTCCGGAGCGAGCACGGCATCCGACCGCAACAGGTCAGTCCCGGTCAGGCGGATCTGCAATTTGGAGTCCTCGTCCGCAACGCCGAAGATGCCTTCGACATACACGACCTGGCTGCCTTCGTAATTCGGAAACCGCTTGCGGCATTCCTTGTCGACCTTGTTTACTATCTCTCCCGACCTGGCGCCGCCTATGGTAAAGAAGGTAATCTGCCTGATCTCCTTTTTCTGGTCGGTTGCAATATCAACCAACAGCAGCAGCGCATGCTCCAGGCTGGTGCCGGTGGCGACCACGTCGCCGAGGAAGATGTGCGCATTGTCCGGCATGTGGACTTTCTGGTACCGGTTTTCAGTAATGTACCATCCGCCTTTTTCATCCTTCGCACGTTGAGATGAAATGAAGCCGCTGTTATGCCTGTTCCACCCGAACGCGTCATGCAGCGCATTGCGCAGGTTGAAGTTCAGGCCGCCGCGCAGGATATGGAACACCACCGCATTCTCCTCGTCGCTCCGGATCAGCTTCGCTTCCTTCATCGCTTTCAGGGCGCGGTTCGTTGCATGCTGCAGCTTGCGCGTATAGTCGACCCCGAGCACAAGCGGGTCGTTGCAAATGTCGCGCGTCTCCGGCGTGGATATGACGTATTGTTCCACACCGCCTTCATTTGTTCCCTGGTACAGCGAAACCTCTTTTTCTTTGGCAATGGCGCGTAATTTCATAGGCGGTTGTCGTGATGATAGTGTTGACTTTTAGTAAAAAGTGTGCTATGCTGTGTCGAACTGTTGTAGCGTATCGCATTCTTTACCCACCGTCAAAACAATAACTATGACATACAAACTGCTAAACCACTTTCCGCTCATCGCCCGCGCTCTGACTGCCCTTGGCATGACCGCGACTTTTTTGGCGCTCACCATCCTGCCTGCGCAGGCGGCTGTTGAAGACCAGGCCGTTCCAAAAGCCCCGACTAATATTTGGATAGAAAACCGCAAACCGCATAAGGCAACCATCCATTGGGCGCCAAGCGAGCATACGGTTAAATATATTGTTGAAGTGTACGGCCGCAACGGCACGCAGGTCGGCATTTTTACGGACGTCACGAACACCTATAAAAAGCTGGGCGAGCGCATTCTTGAAAAGTCCAACAAAGCGTACTATGTGCGCATCAAGCCGGTTAACAGCGACGAGATTCCGGGCGTTTTCTCGGAAGCAAAATCATTCCGGACAAAGCCGGAAAAGGTCGATTCCCTGAGCGCCGCCGCCGTATACCCTGAATCAGTGCAAATCCAGTGGGAAAAACCGCGCGGCAAGATCCGCTACTTCCTGGTCCGCGTGATCAACGAAAAAGGGAAGACCATACAGCTGATAAAGAAAACTTCGGGGACCACGAAGCAGTATCCAAAGCGGACGATCAATAACCTCAGGCCCTCCAAGTTTTATACAATCAAGGTGAAGGGCGTCTATAACAAGAGTAATAAGGGAAAATACAGCGACCCGCTAACAATCATCCCAAGACAGTAACCTTATATATGAAAAGAGCCGCCCCTTCGGGCGGCTTTTTGATTCCTGCACTTGAAAAAAATGATTATTCCGTGTAGACTCTGTTTTGCGCGAATGTGCGACGCGCGGGTATAGTATAACGGCTATTATGTCAGGTTTCCAACCTGAAGATGCGGGTTCGATTCCCGCTACCCGCTCATTCAGAAAAACTGCACTTTCTTACGGGTGCTGTTTTTTAATCGTGTAGAAAGATGGATCGAACGGGTTGGAAGTGAGGCAAGCTCGGAGAGTGCAGCCGAACGATCGGCAGGGTGCCTACGGCACGCTGTCGCCAACCCAGGGACTCGATTCCCGCTCAAGAAGGAAAAACAGCCCGCGAGGGGCTGCTTTTGTTATGTGTAGATTCTGGCTTTGGGTGCAGAGCCGCTTCGGCTGCGTCTTTTGCCGCCTGGGCTGTTGCTCTGGCTGCCGCGGCTGCGCTGTCTGCCTTGTCCGCTATTCCGACCGCGGTTTTGATTGCGGCTGAAGCTACCTCCTCCGCCGCTTCGGTTTTGAGGCCGGCGGCCTTTCCGCTGCGGTGTTGCTGTCGGATCCAGTGATGCGCCCGGAATGCTTTTCAGCTGCGTCTGCTCAATGCGCATATTAATCACCTTCTGAATGGCCTGCAGCTCTTCCGCCTGGTTTGTCGCCACAAATGAAATGGCCCGGCCTGAACGGCCCGCGCGTCCGGTGCGTCCGATGCGGTGGACATAGTCTTCCGGATTGTCCGGCAGAATAAAGTTGACCACCAGTTCAATGTGCGGAATATCAATTCCGCGTGCTGCAATGTCAGTTGCAATTAATATTCTGGAACGCTTCTTCATCACCGCATCAAGCGCGCGCCTGCGCTGAGGCAATGACTGGTTGCCATGAAGCTCTTCTGATTTGTAATTCTTACCGCGCAACCATCGGTTGATGTTCTTCGCCTGGTATTTCGTTCTGGTAAAGACCAGGATGGTTCCTTTGGTGGCGTCCAGTAATTCCAGTAGCGCGTCCTTGCGGTGGTTCTGCTGCATGATTACGACCTCCTGCTTTGTTGCCTCAATCGTGGAACCGGACGGCGCAATTTCAATATGCACCGGGTTGCGCATCATCGTCTGCACCATTTTAAGGATGGTGTTCGGCATGGTCGCGGAAAAGAGCAGCAGCTGCCGCTCCTCCGGCCCCGGCACGTGCTGGAAAATCTTGTTGATCTGCGGCGCAAACCCCATATCGAGCATGCGGTCGGCTTCGTCAAGAACAATGTGCTTCGTGTTGTTCAGGCGGATCTTTTTTTGGTCCAGCAAATCCTGCAAACGGCCGGGCGTGGCAACAACAATTTGCGGCCGGCGCCGCAGCGCCTGCACCTGCTTGCCTTCGGGCGCTCCCCCGACGATAACCGTTGATTTCATCTTCGTGGCGTGCTCAAACCAGCGCACTGCCTCTTCAATCTGGCTTGCGAGTTCGCGCGTCGGCGTAATAATAAGAGCTGCGCCCGTTTCTGTCGCGCGCTCATTTACCAATTGCTGCAAAATCGGCATGACAAACGCCAGTGTCTTGCCTGTTCCGGTCATGGCAATGCCCAGAACGTCGTCGCCTTTAAGTATGGGCAGAATACTCTGCTCCTGAATGGGAGTAGGGTCTGTAATCTGCTTCTTCTGCAACACATCAAGAATGGGCTGATCCAGCCCGAGGTCGTTAAATTTCATTTTTCGTTGTACTCATTTAGTAAAGTGTTCCCGTACCGACAACACTTACTGTACGATTCGATAGGGAGCACGTACGCAACTGATGGCGTTATGAAAACTGCAGAGTAATGTAGCACGGTTGTTGCCTTTTGTCAATGGTTCCGATACTATGCTAACCATGGTTGTACCGATATTCGAACGAAAACCCAAAAAGAAGGATTTGCGTGAATATTCACAGCATGTTCCTGAATGGGCAGAAAAACGGCGCGAAGAGGCAGCGTGGCTTCTTGAATTTCGCCGCACGGCTCGGGAACTTGAAGCGACAGACCCGGAGGCCGCAGAAGAATACCGGCGGATGTATCTCCCTCCGCAGAAGGTGTTAGAGAAATTTTATAGTGACGTTGAAAAAGATTATAAAGAGCTGCCACTTTCAAAAGAAGAGATCGATGAACAGTTCACAACAGAAAACCTGTCGGAGCTCTCGTTGGACGAATATGTTGAGTTGTTGCGCAAGGTACCGCCGCGGTTCGTAACGCATATCACCCGCCAAGGCATCCGTGATAATATCTCCCACCATACAGGCGGTTATGGTGAATTCAACCGCGGGTTTGAGGGCGTGATGGAAAACGGCTCCGTCCGATCGATATTGGAGCAGTATTTATTGGACGGTGTTACAAAAGATACTGTCCGTGAAGTGATTGAAAAAATATTGGAAGTAAAAAAATATCATAAGACTCGAGGCGCTGCTGCCAGTCGCGTAGTGGACTTCCTCACAACATCTGAAGTTGCATCAGCCTCTTCAGAGTTTGCCGACCAAAAAGCAGTGCATGTCGCGCTTGATACTGTTGCGGATGCATACTATGGAGGTGAACGAAATAATGAAATCTTCTTTGTCTATCCGGTTGCCTATATCGCGGCAAATTACAGCATCGGTTCACAGAAGTTCAATATTCCTGAACGATTTGGACCAAATGAAGTAATAGAAAGTTCCCAGTACAATGATTTTTGGCTGCTTTCAAAAGAAAAAAAGTCCGGCGACCTGCCGGTTGATTCCGCCATCACCTTCCTCCCCGAAAACACACCGGTAGATCCGGAAACCGGCTCGCGGTATATGGTTGATGCGGATGGACAACCGGTTCCAAATACCGACCAGCTTGAAGCTTTGAAACGCCTCATTCAGGCGCCTGAAACAAAAGCACTTTGGGGTGGCATGGGTTCTGCGATTAATGATCTCTACAGCAACTCTCGCGCTGTACTGGATTCAAAACAAAACTTGAGTGAAATGATTGAACGATATGGCTCTGATTCTTATAGCACGGAGGATGCAGAAACCGCCCTGAAGGAAGCGGAGTTGTCATTGCGCGAGGCGCAATCAGCAGTTGACCCACTATTAAAACTTGCCGAGAAACATGGGGTAACTGACCCAAGGTTCCGCGACGCAGTAATGGATACAAGGTCTCCCGCCTTTAATGCACTCAATGATTTTTTCAACCAGACGCTTCATGATGTACCTTTTTCAACTCATGGCGAATTTGATGATTTTCATTTTGCGAACGTTATGAGGGGACTGGGCATGACAAATAAGCTAGCTGAGAAAACCGTGACGTCACGCGAATATTGGGAATCATACTTTGACCGAACCGGAAAGAGGCCGTCTAAAATAATCTACTACGAACAACAAACGCCAAATGAAGCGTTTGATGCATTCCGGGAACGGGCGGGGTTAATAGAAGATGGATTGCATAGGGAAGTGGACCTGAAAGAGATGTACAAGGAGAACGACGTCGGCCAGGAAGGCATCCATCAAACGCTTGAGCGGGAACGTGAATTGTTTATACAGTATGCCGATGAAATCCTGGATGAACTCTATTCCGAAGAAATAAAAAGCAAGAAGTAGTTAGAATATCGCTAATCTGCGCTGTGCCCGCTGTTTAAGCGGTTTTTTCAGTTGCAAAAACGCGGCGCTTTGGTAAGGTACGTTGGCAACTTGAAAACAAACTGGGAAACCAGGGAAAACGAGGAGGAAACCAATGATTACCAGGTACTCTACCCCGGAGATGATGAAGGTCTGGTGCGAGGAGAACCGCTGGCAGCGTATCCTGGACACCTGGATCTTCGCGACCGAAGCCATGGAGGAGCTCGGCACGGTCCCGCCCGGCACGGCGGCGCACGTGCGCGCGAAGGTCCCCCGGGTCACCACGGGCATGCTGCAGATGGCCGCCACCTACGAGAAGACGCTGCACCACGACGTGGTGGCGTTCCAGCAGGTGGTGAATGAACTCGCGGGCGAGCCGGGCCGTCACCTGCACAAGGGCATGACCAGCTCCGACGTACTCGACACGGGCACGGGCAAGCAGATCGCCGAAGCCGGCGAGCTGATCATGGAGATGCTGGATACGGTCATCGAGACCGTGCGCCGGCGGGCGCTCGAGCACAAGGACGACATCTGTATTGGGCGCACCCACGGTATCCACGCCGAGCCCACGACCTTCGGGCTCAAGCTGCTCGGCTGGTACGACGAGCTCGTACGGTGCAAGTTCCGGCTGGAGATGGCGATCCACGACGCCGCGGTCGGCGCGATCAGCGGCGCGGTGGGCACCTACTCCACCGTCGACCCGATGGTGGAGATCCACGTGTGCAACCGGCTCGGCATCGGCGTCGCCTCGGTAACCACCCAGGTGATCAGCCGAGACCGGCACGCCGCGTTCATCACGGCGCTGGCGCTCCTTGGCTCCTGCCTGGAGCGGTATGCGGTGGAGATCCGCCACCTGCAGCGCACCGAAGTCAGCGAGGCCATGGAGCCGTTCGGCAAGGGACAGAAGGGTTCGAGTGCAATGCCGCACAAGAAGAACCCCATCCTGACGGAGAACGTCACCGGCGCGGCGCGGCTGCTGCGCTCCTACTCCATCGCGGCTATGGAGAACATCGCGCTCTGGCACGAGCGGGACATCAGCCACTCGTCCGTCGAGCGCGTGATTCTGCCGGATGCCTGCAACCTCCTGCACTTCACCCTGCGGAGGTTCAACAGCCTGATGGACCGGCTGGTGGTGCGGCCCAATCGGATGCTCGAGAACCTCCATAGCTCGAACGACCTGTGGGCCAGCCAGCGCATCATGCTCGCGCTCATCGAGAGCGGCCTGTCGCGCGAAGAGGCCTACGCCGCGGTGCAGCCTGCTGCTCTGGCGGTCTGGGATAACCCGACCCTCAACTTCCGCGGCGAGCTCTTCAAGGACGACCGCGTCCTGGCGCTTCCTGAGGATCTGGTGGAGGAGATCTTCAACCCCGAAACCTACGTCACCCATCGAGATGAGATCTTCGAGCGGGTGCTCGGCGACTACAGCCTGTCCCAGACGGACTGACTGGCTCGCAACGTACGGTTCCGGGCTCTTTTTTTACCTGCGTATACATAATGCTCAGAACATTATATTATTTAATCATAAGGCGTCACTTCGCCAATAATAGGCAATTAATACATACTATGCGCATTACATCTTCATTATTACGCTCAATCCTCTTAATCGGCGCTGTGATTGTTTTTATGGGCCAAATCATGGAATGTCCCGACAAAGAGAAGGATACTTCTGCAACGGCTCCGGATGATACGGTAACTGCAGATGACCAAGCCGGTGAACCGGGAATACCCCTCTTTGTTACCCATGATTGCCAACAACAAACGGATTTTGTCGGTTCAGCATATATCTCACAATATCCAATTGTTGAACCCCTCCCTGTCGTCGAGATCGATGGCAATAGGTTTGCTGTCTATCCGCCGGAAGTTGCAGCCAATCCAGATGAAACAGATGGCCGGTTCGGCGACTATACTCGCGCATGGGAACTATTCCTCGTCGATCAGCAAACATGGCCGCCAGACACGATGCCGGCACTTGCATCAGTGCCTTGGGATCAACGGGCAACTGTCATTGACCTGCAAACCGGTGAGCGTACATACCTGAATGAGGACCCTGAATCAACAGGCGGGAAAATTGGCGATGTTGCGGGTTTTATCGTCTATGACTTCAACACAAAAATCCCGGTGACGATGTTTTATACGAACGAACCGCCGGCCGACTTTCCTGAATGGCATATTGACGGTGTTGATATTAATGACATCGGTCTCCAGGAGAACCATTACTATAATTTTGATGCGTTTGAAGAATGCCAGGTTCGGACAAACCCGACTCCTGACGAATTTATCGGAGCTTTAGGGGGAGTAGAGCCAAACATAGTCACCTGGGGTCAGTATCAATAAATCGCATGAAATCACTATCACTCGAGGAATTCAATGACAAAATGAAAGCTTTGTTGCTCACAGATGAGTTGGCTTCTTTTGTTGCACAGGACAGTCTTTCTAACGGCCTCCAGTCCCGCGGTAAAGATGAGATACAAACAATCGGTTTTGGCGTTTCTGCAAACATGAAGCTGTTTGAAATGGCGAAGAAGGCAGGTTGCGATGCGATCGTGGTGCATCACGGCATCAACATGCAGGCGCCGAACCTGGACCGGCTCTCCTACGAACGGCTGGCGTACCTGATCAAGAACGACATCACGCTCTGGTCGTCTCATTTTCTCCTGGACGCGCATCCGGAGCTGGGGCATCCGGCGCAGATTATCAAACTGCTGGACGGCCGGCGCACCGAAGCATACCTGTCGGACGGCGCGCCATGGGGTTCTGTTGGTGAACTACAAAATGGTTCAACATTGGAATCTGTGGTCGCAACACTTAAACCGCATTTCAGTGAACGCACGGTCGTCTATGATGATGGTCCTGATGAAGTCAAACGCATTGTTGTGGCCACAGGCGCAGGCGCACCGTACAGTTCCGGCATGGATGAGCTCATGGACAAGGGTATTGACCTGTTTATTACCGGCGAAGCGCGGGAATGGAATCGCGACCTGTTCCGTGAGGCAGGCATCCATTTCATTGCCGGCGGGCATTATCATTCCGAAGCGTTTGGCGTGCGTGCAGTGCAAAAAGAGGCCGAAAAATGGGGTTTAAATACCCTCTGGCTTGACGCCGAAAATCCACTTTAAAATGCGCCCCTTTTAAGCATTGACTAATTCTGCAGGTAGTGTATACTACCGCCCGGACTTCACCCCTACTGTGGTGAAGTTTTTGATTGAAAACACACTATGAAATCACTCCCAATTTATATTTCAGCCATGTCTGTGGCTGCAAAATACAGGGCAAAACAACTGGTAAAAACGCGCCGTTTCCAGCCGGGTTTGGCGCTGCTTGTCGGAGCCATTCTTTACAATATTCTTGCTCCATTTCCGACCATGTCGCAGACCAGCAATATTATGGAGGTTCTGCAGGCGAACGATAAAGCGCATGAACATGTTATTAGTGGCGATGCGGCAGCTGTGTCAGCCGAGGTTTCCGAGCCGCGATTGCCGGAGATCGAACTAATGCCGCAACCGGCCGCAGTACGGACCTACCAGTCGCAGGTGACGGTGTATAATTCCGTGCCGTGGCAGACCGACGGCGACCCGTTTACGACTGCCAGCGGTTCACGCGTGCGCGACGGTATTGTGGCAGCGAACTGTCTGCCGTTTGGTACCAAGCTCCGCATGCCCGAATTGTACGGAAATAAAATCTTTACAGTGGAAGATCGGCTGCACCCGCGCAAATCATGCTATATCATCGACATTTGGCAAGAGTATTCGCCAAATAGCAAGTCATTTGGCGCGCCGGTAACCACCATTGAAATTTTAGAGGCTTCTCCGTCAGTATAGGGCGGCGGGCGCCTTGATTCATCGGGCGCGATTTGGTACGATCATTGCGCCTTGGCGTGGTAGCAAAATGGTTATGCGACCGCCTGCAGAGCGGTTATATGTGGGTTCGACTCCCATCCACGCCTCACGCCTGCCCACTTGAAGAATTTTTTCGATTCGGTTATCATGTTTGGGCATTTCGCGGGCATCGTATAAAGGCTATTACATCTGGTTGCCAATCAGATAATGCGGGTTCGATTCCCGCTGCCCGCTCCAGAAGGAAAAAGTTCCCATCGCCAGATGGGGGCTTTTTTCTTTGAATGAGAGGGTTGCGGGAATTGAACGGGTTGGAAGTGAGCCAGCTCGAAGAGCGCAGCGAACGATCGGCTGGGTGCCAGTGGCACGCTGCCGCCAACCCAGGAACTCGATTCCCGCTGCCCGCTCCAAAAAAAACACAACCCCTGAGGGGGTTGTTTTTTGATATTGTCTGGCACTAAAGTTACTGATATACTAATTCCTGTATGGGAAGACTGGGCGTCATATTGATAATTGTGGTATTACTGGGCATCGGCGCGTTGCTGCTCATTTTTGACGTGTTTAATGTCTATGGCGACTCGGAAACAAGTTATCAGACCCGCGCCAGTGTTTCTGTTGGCGAGCCGACACAATGGAACGCGGAAAAGGTTACGGGCCCGACCGTTCTCTTCGACCAGGAAGACCGACTGTTTAAGATGTGGTACGTGGGCAACGGCATTATCGAGCGCAGCGGCATCGGCTATGCCACCAGCGCGGACGGCGTGAACTGGGACTTCCTGTCCCGCCCGGACCCGCTTCTGAACAACCTATTCATCAACCCCACCGGCAAAACGGAAAAACTGTGGGACACCGGCGGCTTCACGAGCGTGAGCGTCATCAAGGAAGGAAACCTGTACCGCATGTGGTATTCGGCGCGCGAATTTGACGACCCGAAACGGGAACGCATCGGGTATGCAACCAGCATCGACGGCCTGCGCTGGACGAAAAATTCAACAAACCCGGTGCTGGAATTTGGTGATGGTACTTCCTGGGACAACCATTCGATCGGCCAGCCGTTTGTGGTGAAAGACGGAACGACCTATAAAATGTGGTATACTGGCTGGTCCATGGACAAGAGCGGCGATAAGGCTTCCTCATCAATTGGGTATGCGACAAGCAGCGACGGAATACACTGGACGAAATATGACAACAATCCGGTGTTCACTGGCGGGCAGGAATGGAACAGCGCCTCTGTCGGCGGCCCGTCAGTGGTGGTCGTTCAGCGCAACAAACTCTATGAATTGTGGTTCCACGGCGTCAACGACAACGGTGATTCAGCCATTGGCCGGGCATACAGCGATGACGGCGTGCGTTGGGCGGTTGATGAGCGCAATCCACTCATGAGAGACAGCGGCTGGAACTTCCTTGAACCGAGCATTATGCTTGAGGGAACGACCTACTACGCCTGGCTGGAGCACATCGAAAATACCCGCAGCCCGGGCCTGGATAATATCCACTTCACCGCATACCCTTTAACACTGCAAAATAATATTTATATTATACCGGCCTCCGTACCGACGCCATCGCAGTAGGTATTGATTTTTATTACCGCTCTCACTATACTGCATGGGCTGAAAAGCCCATTTTGTTTCAGCCCGGGTGGCGAAATGGTATACGCACGACACTTAAAATGTCGCGAGTTCTACTCATGTGGGTTCGAGTCCCACCCTGGGCACAAAAAAACGCCGGACTGATCCGGCGTTTTTGTTATTATCGTGTAATGGGCGTTATGTCTTTGCTTTCTTGAGCAGGCTAAGTATCTGGCTGTGAACCAGTCCGTTCGATGCAACCAACCCGTCATCCAGGCCGCCCCATTTCTTCCCTTCAAAATCAGTGATCTTGCCGCCGGCCACTTCCACCATGAGCATGCCGGCAGAAACATCCCACAGCCGCAGCGGCGGGGAGATAATCTGTGCTTCCATGCGTCCGCAGGCGACATACGCCAACTCCAGCGAGGTGCAGCCGAAATGCCGCATGGCCCTGCTGTTTTCCTCGAACGTGCCCCATACTTTCATCAGCCGTTCACGTGATTTCTTGTCGCGCTGGAAATAGGCGAATGACAAGACGGAGTTTCGCAGCTTCTTCACCTGCGATACTTTAATGTTGCGTTCATTCAGCCGTGCGGAACGTCCTTTTTCCGCTACAAACATCTCCTGGCTGAACGGCGCGTAGATGACGCCGATGATCGGCGTCTCGCCGTCAAGCAATATCAGCGACGTGGCAAAGAACGGATTGGAAACGGTGTAGTTTAGCGTCCCGTCAAGCGGATCCACCACCCAGGTGTACTGCGAACCGCGGTCGATCAGGTCGCCTTCCTCGCTCACGAAGTTATGGTCGGGAAACTGCTGCTTGATCTTGAACGAAACAAACCGGTGCACTTCCATGTCCGACTTCGTCACCAGCTCAAAACGGTTTTTCTTGGTTGGCGTGCGCCGCGTTGCATCGGCAAAGTTGCGCATCAGGATGGTTCCCGAACGCATACAGACGCCGATGGCGAATTCTTTAAATGGCGGTATTTTGGTTGATTTTGGCATTATAGTTCGATTACTAGTGTATCTTGCCCTGCAATCACCTCGCCGTCAAATGCCTGGCGCACCTGTTCAGCCCGTTTTTGCCGTTCTTCTTCCTTTGGCGGGTAGTGCGTCAGCACGACTTTTTTCACGTTTGCGTCGGTTGCTACCTGTGCAATTTGCTTCGGAGAGAGGTGTCCTTCCACAATAATATGGTTTGTATTGGCGCATTCTGTGATAAGAACGTCCGCATTATGCGCGAGTTTGACCAGATTCTCATTCATACCGGTGTCCCCTGTATATGCCAGCACCTGGCCGCCTGCTTCTACGCGATACCCGTTCGCTTCTACCGTATGCGTCATCGGGAACGCGGTCACGGACATATCACCAACCGCCACTGTCTCATCAATAAGGTCTGTTACCTGCGGTATTTTGGTCCAATGCGTGATAATGACCCGCCGAAGATGGTCAAAGAACGCTTTAAAATCGCGCGGACCGAAAATCTGAAGGTCGGTTGTGACCTCGCCTGTTTCATACAGCAGGGTATAGGCCTGGAGGTACTGCATAATGTCGCTGATGTGGTCCGGATGGACATGGGTGATATAAACTGCCTGTAGCGTTTTCCAGTCAATGCCGGCGCGTGCCATGTTCATTAGGTTCCCGCGGCCCATGTCGAGCTGGATGGCTGTCGTTTCGGTTTGCACGGTCATACCGGCTGACCCATGTTCCGTGTCCGGCCTGAATGTCCCTGTTCCGAGTAATGTAACTTTCATTTCGCTTTTTGAATTGTTCTTAATGCTTTTAAGTCAGCTTTTCTTCCGTCGCGCGGTGTTTCTAATATGAATGGTTTGTTTTGCAGCTTGGGATGATGGAGTAGGCGGGCAAATCCCTCTTTCCCGATTTTGCCTTTGCCAATATGCTCGTGCCGGTCCTTGTTCGAGCCGCAGTCGGCTTTGGAATCGTTTGCATGAATGACAGCGAGCTTGCGCATGCCGACCTCTTTTGATAATTCTGCCAGCGCCTTGTTTGTTCCGGCTGTTGTGGTCCAGTCATATCCCGACGCAAATGAATGCTGCGTATCCATGCATACGCTGATCTTTGCCTGGTTCTTTACGCCCCGCATCATCCGGCCGACTTCCTTGAATGACCGGCCTAATGTTGCGCCCGCGCCGGCTGCGTTTTCTATGAGCAGTTTCGTATGGCCGGTGTAGCCGTCTAGAATTTTGTTGATCGACTCGATGGCTTTTCGGATTGCCGCCGGACGGTTTGGCTGGCCGGTCGCTGTTCCGGCATGGAACATCACGCCGCTGACCTTCACTTTGCTTCCTTCTATCAATGCTTTCTTGAGCAAATTAATCGCTCCATAGCGGATTCGGTTGTTTGGTGAAGCGAGGTTTATAAGATACGACGCGTGTACGAAATAGTCGGTGAAGCCAAACTTCTTGCAGTTTTTCAGGAATGCCGACACCTCGTTGTCCGGCAGCGCCGGGAATTTGTATTGTTGCGGCGGATGCATGAAAAATTGGAAAGTCTCGCATCCTTCTTCCTTTGCGTTTACCGGCGCATTACTGATACCGCCGGCTGCAGAGACGTGTGTTCCTAGCTTTTGCATGCCTGTATTATAACATTATTTTCAAATTGACAGATAGAATCGTTCACGATACTATCAGCGCCGTGATGGTGATTTTCAACAAGGGGAGGATAAGATGTTGCGAAGCCATGTACCTATAATGATTGCTATCATCGTCTCGCTCTTCGGCTGTACCGCTTCGCGACAAGCGCTGCGGACTGCTGCCGACGAACGGAACAATGAAGCAGCCGCTGACACGGCCCAGGCGTCGGCCTGGATAGTCGAGCAGGAGGCCTGTGACGAGGCTGATGCTCCGATCTCTGTGGAAGAGGTCGAGTCGCTGCTGGCGTTCAGGGAGGAGTTCGGGCTCCCGGACTTTGACTTTCTTGAAGAGCTTGTCTGCACGCGGGATGCGCAGGCTGCCGGGTTTTTCGACTGCCCGGAAGAAGGCTATGTTCATGTGGGGCTTGGTTTGATCTGCACGAACTGCACTGAAGAGGACACGCTCTACCTGGTCGTCGCTGATGGAGAGGGCAACCCAATCGAAATCGTCGAAGGGTTTGCCGACGACTGGCATTTCTACATGCACAATGCAGAGCCCGGCGTGTACCAGTTATGGCTCGTGGTTCTGCCGAACCCGAACCCATTCCTGCTCATCGAGCAGAGGTGGCGCGAGCGTGATGCGTTCATGCTCATCCGCCAGATCAGCCTGGAGACCGCGGGCCCTTGACCACAGAGGAAGAAGATATATCAGGACGAGGAGCCTGAAATGATCTTCTTTTTTTACTCAAAAAGCGGCCCTGTTGTATGGAGCCGCCTTTATACGTCGCTTGAAATTATTATTCAGCTTTCTTTTTTTCTGCTGTGGCCGGCTTCCTGCCTTCGGTGTAATCCGCAAGCCGTTCAAACACCTTCTTATGGAAGATAATGCTTTCAAGCCGCTGGCGCTGCTGCGGCGTGTCCACTTCCTGCGTCATCTCCGGCATCTTTTCGTAGAGCTTCTTCATCTCTTCCAGCTCCTTGTCCACCTCTGAGGCCGCCACCTTGATATCTTCGGCAACAGCGAGCTCGCGCATCACCAACGCCGCCTGCAGGCGGTCGTTCGCGCGGCTATGCATATCCTTCAGTACCTCTTCCTCGGTCTTCTTAATGTGCTGGAGGTAGTCCTCGAACTTCATGCCCTGCTGCATGATCTCGTGCTTTGCTTCGTGCAGCATCTTGTTGGCTTCGTCGTCCAGAAGCGAGTCAGACAATTTCTGGATTTGCGATTTCTCCACGATTTCCTTAATGGCAGACACCTCAAACAGTTCCTGCGCCTGCTGTTCCAGCTCGCGCGTAAGATTGGAGCGCAGCTCTTTTTTTAGATCCTCGGCAGAAGCAAAGTTTATCTCCTTTGCAAATTCGTCTGTGATCTCCGGCAGTTCGATTTCGTAGACTTCGTGCAGGGTCACGTCCACTTCGGCTTTCTTTCCAGCTATGTCCTTCTTGTGGTAGTCCTTCGGAAAGGTTGCTTCAAAGGTTTTTTTCTCGCCCTTCTTCATCCCGACGATGTTTTCTTCAAAACCGGGGATGAACTGGCCGCTGCCGAGCACGAGCTCCGAATTGGTGCCCTGGCCGCCTTCAATCGGCACGTTATCGATCTTGACGTCAAAGTCCATCAGGATCTTGTCGCCGTCCTTTGCCTCGCGGTTCACGAGCTTTTCCTTGGAACGCATGCGGCGCAGGTCGTCGAGAGTCTTTTCGAACTTCTTTTCATCGAGCTTCTCGATCTTCTTCTTTGCTTTGATGCCTTTGTAGTCGCCAAGCGTGATCGTCGGCATCAGCGGCGCTGTTGCTTTGTATACGATTGGATTGCCCGGCGCGACTTTTTCCGTGTCTATATTCGCACGCCCGATCACGTCGATCTTTTCCTGCTCGAGCGCTTTCGGATAGGTTGCTTCAACAACCGCATTAAATGCCTCTTCATAAATCGTGGCCTCGCCAACATGCTTTGCCAGCACGTCATACGGGACCTTCCCTTTGCGGAAGCCCTTGATCTCCACCTCTTTGGAGATCCTTTTTGCCGCCTCTTCAACATGCGGCTTCACTTCCTCAATAGGAACTTCGATGGTCAGTTCGACCTCGGCTTTTTCCTTTTTATTGACGGTAACTTTCATTTATACGAGGAATACTACGAGTAAGAGCGCGACGATGTTCAGTATCTTGATCATCGGGTTGATTGCAGGTCCTGCGGTGTCCTTATACGGATCACCGACGGTATCACCGGTTACAGCAGCTTTGTGGGCATCAGAGCCCTTGCCGCCGAGATGGCCGTCTTCAATGTATTTTTTCGCATTGTCCCATGCGCCTCCGCCGGAAGTCATGGAGATTGCCATGAACAAGCCGGTGACGATGCTTCCGACCAGCAGGCCGCCGAGCGCGACCGGTCCAAGCAGGAAGCCAACCAAGATAGGCACGACAATGGGGATAAGGGCAGGAATGATCATCTGCTTGATCGCTGCCTTGGTAACAATATCAACGGTGCGGGCATAGTCCGGCTTTTCCGTGCCGTCCATGATGCCTTTTTTTTCTTTGAACTGGCGGCGCACTTCTTCCACCACCTTGCCTGCAGTCTTCCCGACCGCTTCCATGGACAGCGCGCTGAAGTAATACGGCAGCAGGCCGCCGATGAACAGGCCCACAATTACTTTCGGATCTTCAAGCATAAAGGTGAGGGTTTTACCGAGGTCGGCAAATTCCTGCGTGTATGCCGCAAACAGCACCAACGCTGCCAAAGCGGCAGAGCCGATCGCATATCCTTTTGTAACTGCTTTTGTGGTATTGCCAACAGCGTCGAGGGG
The DNA here is from genome assembly GCA_043813585.1 of Candidatus Kerfeldbacteria bacterium. Lineage (GTDB taxonomy): Bacteria > Patescibacteriota > Patescibacteriia > UBA9570 > XYC2-FULL-38-9 > JBDRKW01. The sequence continues at coordinate 37,203 of JBDRKW010000018.1, read as the reverse complement.
GTCAGTAACGTTGCGCACCTCTTCCGGCAGTTCAGCCATTTCTGCGATTCCGCCGGCGTTGTCTGTAATAGGGCCGTACGCGTCGATAGTGACGATGATGCCCGCCATTGAGAGCATGGACATGGCAGCAACAGCAATTCCGTAGAGGCCCGCAAAGTCATGCGCAACCAGGATGCCGGCAACAATAACGATCACGGGCAGGGCGGTCGACTTTAGTGAAACGGCAAGACCCTGAATGATGTTTGTGGCATGGCCCGCCTTGGATGCCTCTGCAATTGAGCGAACCGGGTCGTATTTTGTTGAGGTGTAATATTCCGTGATGATAACGAGCGCTGCGGTAACAACAAGTCCAACAAGCGCGGCAACATATAATTCAGCAACGGTGTACTCGCCGTTGTCTGCCATCAGCCACTTGGTGACCGGGTAGAACAGGACGGCCGCAAGCACGCCGGCAACAGCCATGCCTTTGTACAGCGCGTTCATGATATTTTCGTTCTTGCCGAGGCGGATGAACCAGCTTCCGACAATGGATGTAAGAATAGCCACGCCGCCAAGCACCAAAGGATAGAAGAGGGCGTTTTCAAAGCCTTGAAACGCGAGCGAGCCCAGGAGCATTGCCGCAACCGAGGTCACCGCGTAGGTTTCAAACAGGTCCGCAGCCATTCCCGCGCAGTCTCCCACGTTATCACCTACGTTATCGGCGATCACAGCCGGGTTGCGAGGGTCGTCTTCCGGGATTCCCGCTTCTACTTTTCCAACAAGGTCTGCGCCAACATCTGCAGCTTTGGTAAAGATACCGCCGCCAAGACGGGCAAAGACCGAAATAAGGCTGCCTCCGAATCCGAGGCCGATTAATGCTTTCACGTCTCCGGACAATGCATAGAATCCTGCAACGCCCAGAAGCGCCAGGCCAACAACGAGCAATCCGGTAACTGCGCCGCCGTTGACGGCAACAGCCATTGCTTTGCGGATGCCGCCTTTTGCAGCCTCTGCCGTACGCACGTTAGCGCGAACAGAAACAGTCATGCCGATATATCCGGCAAGTCCGGATAATACTGCACCGGTTGCAAAACCGAGGGCCGTCGACAGGTCAAGAACCAGCCATAACAGGCCGAATATCAACACACCGATAATCGCGATGGTTCGGTATTGCCGGTTAAGGTAGGCTTTTGCGCCTGTTTGGATTGCGCTTGCAATCTCCTGCATCTTTTCAGATCCTGCATCTTTCTTAAGCACCGAACGCGCAAGGATGATGCCGTACACGATGGCTACGGCCGCGCTGATCAGGGCAAAAATGATAAACGTGTTCATACGTTCTGTAGTGTTACGTCTTATTTATCTTCTTTCTTGTCCTTGTCTTTTTTATCGTCCTCTTTCTTTGCTTTTGGCTTTTCTTCTTTCTTATCGTCTTTTTTCTTCGCTTCTTTTGGAGCTTCTTCTTTGTCTTCAGCTTCTCCGCTTTCTTCTGACGCACCGCTTTCATCCTTTACTATATCAATCTTCCAGCCGGATAGCTTGGCTGCAAGCCGCACGTTCTGGCCGCCTTTGCCGATTGCAAGCGACAGCTGGTCTTCTACAACATATGCCTTTGCAATTTTTTCTTTTTCATCAAGCTTCACAGAGATGACCTTAGCGGGTGACAGTGAGTTCACGATGAACTTCACGGCGTCGTCGTCCCATTCAATGATGTCGATCTTCTCGCCGCCGAGCTCGCTCATTACTGTCTGCACGCGCGCGCCTCGCTGGCCAACACAGGACCCGATCGGATCGATGTTGTCTACCAGGCTGATAACCGCAATCTTCGAACGGGAGCCTGCTTCGCGGGCAACTGCCTTTACCTCAATAGAACCTGAGCTGATCTCCGGCACTTCCATCTTAAATAATTCTTCAACCATCTCTGATGCAGTGCGCGACGCGATAATCTCCGGGCCACGGCGTCCCTGTTCAACAGAGCGCAGGAATACCTTATACCGGTCGCCGATATTATACCGTTCATTCGGCGATTGTTCCGGAGGCGGCATCAGCGCCGTTGCCTGGCCAAGGTCCATATAGACCATGCGGCCTTCCACGCGGTGTACGGTGGCGTTCACGATTTCGCCAACGCGGTCCTTGTACTGGTTGAATAGTGTTTCGCGCTCCGCTTCGCGCAGTTTTTGGATAATCACCTGCTTAGCGGTCTGCGCCGCAACGCGGCCAAAGTCTTCGGGCGTCGGCAGTTCTGAAATAATCTCATCGCCGATTTCGGCGTCTTCCTTAATCTGAAGCGCATCTGTAATGCCAACGTCAGTACGCGGGTTGAACCGCTTCTCTTCTTCCTCGTCTTTGCCTTCCTTCTTGTCGTCTCTTCGTCTGCCTTTCTCTTCTTCATTCTTTTCCGCTTCCGCTTTCTTCTCGAGCTCTTCCAGCTCTTCTTCCGGCGGATCTTCAGTAACCGTCTTCACGTCAAAAAACCGGCTCGTCCCATCGTCAGTATTGAACTCAACGCGAACGTTCAGCATCTTGTTGCCGCTTTCCTTCCGGTATGCGACGGCCAACGCCGCTTCGATCGATTCGATCACAGACTCGTACGGGATGTTCTTCTCGTCGCAGAGCTGCTCAATCGCGAGATTTAATTCGCTTTTTGCCATATGTCATTATTTTATTAGGCATTAAAAAACTAGCATCAATAAGATACTAGCAATTGAAGTATAACTCGCGTGCGCAATCTGTCAATATGACAAAAACCGCCCATTTACGGGCGGTTTATTGTTTTGTTGTGCGTGTGATTAGTTGTTGTCTTTTGGTCCTTTCTTGATAACTTCGATGTTTTTATTCTCGTCAGATCCTTTCAGTTCCAGCTGCTGCTGTCCGTCGTCTGATGTATCGCCGCTGTCTCCTGATCCGGGCGTGAACGACGGGCCCGAGCCCGCGTTATCGCGCCGTTTCCGGATGCGAGTGACAACGATGACTGCAACGACGAGCAGTGTCAGCCAGCCGAGGAATGTCAGCGTGTTATTTTCTTCCTCGCCTGCGGCCTCTCCTCCTTCGCCTTCGCTGCCTTCGCCTTCGCTGCCGCCTTCTTCAGATGACATGGCCTCTTCTTCCGAAGCCTCTTCGCCGCCGGACTCTTCGTCAGAGATCTCCTCCTCTTCCAGAGTGCCGGTATCGCCGAGGGCTTCTTCCACTTCAGCTTCTACCTCTTCGTTGGTCTTCGGCTCTTCTTCCTGGTTAGCTTCCTGGCTCTCTTCTGCCTGTTCTTCGGGCTGGGCTTCCTCTGTTTGCTCAACTTCAGTAACGGTCTGCGCAACATAGAGGCTCGGGTCATATACGCTTGTCGTGAATGCATCCGATGTCAGGCTGGACTTCAGCGTACCGTTTCCGCGTTTTGCCTGGGCGATCGCCGTAAAAGCGTGCGAACCGCTTGTCAGTTTAAACGAGGGTTTGTAGGCAAAGTTCCCTACGCCTGATGCATCTGTTGTGGCTTTTACCGTTCCGTCGAGTTTGCCGTCAATCCAGACGACTACTTCAGCTCCGCTCGTGGCAAGGCCGACGATCCATGGCTGGTCCCAAGAGGATTCCTCATTGATGACCGTATCCAGAATGGTCGGGGCCGGGATGTGGTATTCGATCGTGAACATTTGAGTGTCGCACACGTCGCTTCGCACGCCTGTTTCAACATTTTCAGTGCGCGCTTTGAGATAGTGGGTTCCCGGGTTCAGTGCGAGGAACGGGGTATACGCAAAGCTTTGCGTACCGTTCGCTTCACTGACTGTCGTTGCGTAGCCGTTAAAGGTGTCATCGATATAAACGGCAATTCGCATGCCAGCCGGGGCGACCCCCGTGATGACTGGCAGTGAACTTGTGGTAAATGATCCGTGCTCCGGCGCAAACAGCGTTGGAGCAGGAAGTCCTGCGGCGCTCACGCTTGAGACGCCGACAAGAAAGACAACAATGACACTAATCACACATAATAGTGCCTTCTTCATAGTGGTTTTATAACCTCGCATCAAGTGATGGAGGAACAAATTAATAAGATAATCTGCCCGTCCGCCGTCGTCGTTATCAAACGCGCGAAAGCGCCCTTAAATCGGATCAGTCCGACGGAACGAGGCGTCCTTTTACAAATCAAAAAGGGGACGCCTCCCCCTACCGAGTTTGGTAATAAAACGATTGTAAAAGAACGGCTCGCATATTGTACGGGATTCATTGTGAGGTGGCAAGTGGAGATTTCACCTGTTTATCCAAAGTCCTGCAAGGAGATATCCCAATATGGCGTAATTGTCTCATTTTCCCCCTGAATCGTGACTGCAATGAAGGAAAAATGCGTATTTCTTGTGGATTTTTTGGCATTGCATACTGCCTGTTCGCCTGCCTGCAGGGCCGCGCTGAAGGTGCGTTTCATCCTGATGAATTTCTTATAAGTTAGCGCACAAACAGCCCCGCCAAACTTCATGCCGGTCCTGGTTTTCACCTCTATGATATGAAGGTCGGTCCCTTTTGTTGCGAGAATGTCGATCTCCCCCCATCGCGTGTATATATTGCGCGCGCAAATCGTAAACCCCTGCTGCTGCAGATATGCAGCGGCAATTCCTTCTCCTTGTTTCCCGATTTGTGTTCTATATGTTGTCATGCGTAATAAAAAATCCACTTTCGGGTGGATACTTCACTTCCTCAGGCCTTAGGCCCCAATGCAGCCTATCGCTGGTAGAGCTGGCCCCAATGGTACTCGCCTGCCTCAAACTCTTCAATCAGCTGCAGCCCCAGGCCGGTGGCCAGCGTCTTGATTTCCTGCGGATCAACGCGCTTGTCTTTTGGCGGGCCGAATGCCGTATTGACCGGCTTCCAGTCGACAACTAACAGCTTGCCTCCCGGACGCATCATCCGGATGCATTCACGGAACATATCTTCCTTCTGTTCAGACTGGAAGAGGGTGTTCACCAGGAGACCGACGTCGATAAAGCCGTCGGCAATGTCTTTTGCCGCGCCATACAGCTCCAGATCGGTCCAGATTGTTAAGACATTTTCATGCCCCGCGTCCTGAGCCAATCCGTTAATCACCTCCAGAATTTCCTTGACGACGTCCAGCGCGTACACGCGGCCTGTGGCCGTTACCATATCTGCCGCGGTCAGGATAAACGACCCTTCGCGCCCGACGCCAAAATCGGCGCAGGTCATGCCCGGGCCGAGGCCGGTGTGCGTTAAAAGCTTTCGCGGATCAAGCACATCCGATTCTGATGCCAATATTGCCGATTCCTCTCCTGTATGCATATGCTGGATTATATCATCGTCTTCATCGGATGAAAAGATACGCGGTGGATAGAACACACGCCGTATTCATCCAGTGACTTCTTGTGAGCATCTGTTCCGTACCCTTTATTTGAATCAAATCCGTACATGGGGAACTGTTCTGCATACTTCTGCATGAGTGCGTCGCGGGCAACTTTGGCGATAATTGATGCGGCGGCAATGGAATAGACCAGCGCATCCCCGTGCGCGATTGCGCTGTACGCTACCGGCAGGCCGGAAATCTTGAATGCGTCGATTAATATATGGTCGGGTGCCACGTCCAGGTGCTGTACTGCGCGCAGCATCGCCAGTTCGTTCGCGCGCACGATTCCAATGGAATCAATCTCGTCATGCTCCACAGAACCGATGGCCCAGCATACCGCCCGTTCCTTGATGCGCTCTGCCAGCACCTCGCGCTTTTTAGGCGTCAGCATCTTTGAATCGCGCACGCTGTACAGGCGCGGCTTCTCCGGCATAATAGCAGCGCACGCCATGAGCGGCCCGGCCCATGCGCCGCGTCCAACCTCATCCAAACCGACAATCGCCTGGTGCCCCTGGTTGCGGAGCTGCTTTTCATAGCGAGTGTGAGGGCGGTTGAAGATGGGTACCATGGGCAATCGTTATGCAGCAAAGTTGCTGATACGCCGGATCCCTTCTTCTATCGTGTTGGTGGAGGTGGCAAATGACATGCGGGCGTACGTCGCGTATTCATCGCCAAACGCCTGGCCGGGAACGAGCGCAACCTTCTGCTCATCCAGCAGGCGGTTGCACAATTCAATCGAATCCTTAATGCCTTTTGCTTCCATTACTTTTCCATAATTAACAAACGCGTAGAATGCGCCCTCCGGTGACGGCAGTTCGCAGCCTGTAATGCTGTTGAAGCCGTCAACAACCACCGCTCGCCGATTGCTGAATTCGTCGCGCATCTCTTCGATGATATCCTGCGGTCCGGTGAGCGCCGCTACTGCCGCTTTTTGCGCAATGCTGCACGCGTTTGACGACAGGTGTCCTTTCAGCTTTGTCATAGCTTTTATGATCTCTTCCGGCCCAGCCGCATAGCCCACGCGCCAGCCGGGCATCGCATACGTTTTTGAGAACCCATTAATGACCACGGTGCGTTCAGGCATGCCATCAAGCGATGCGATGCTGACTTGCACCCGCTCATCATAGACAAAGTGCTCATAGACCTCATCAGAAACCACAAGAAAATCTCTTTCTGCCGCAAGCGCTGCAATTTCTTTAATAACTTCAGGGTCAAGAACCGCTCCGGCCGGATTTGACGGGCTATTGAGAATGAGAACTTTCGTCTTGTCGCTGACCAGCGCCTCCACGTCGTCGGCTGTAAAATGAAAATGACTGTCAGACTTGAGCATCACCGGCACTGCGCCTGCGTAGCGGATCTGCTCTGCGTACGATACCCAGTACGGCGTTGGAACAATCACCTCGTCGCCTTCGTCCAGTACGGCCTGGAAAAAAAGAAACAGCGCTTCTTTGCCGCCGTTGGTCACGATGATGTTTTCTGCGGCAGCTGCGACGCTGTTTTCCTCCCGGAGCTTTTCGCTGATCGCGTCTTTCAGCTCTGCAATGCCGCCGGTTGCGGTATACTGCGAAAAATTGTCGCGGATTGCCTGGATGGCCGCGTCGCGGATATGCTGCTGCACCTCAAAATCCGGCTCCCCGACAGTGAAGTTCGACACATCCTCCCCAGCGGCGATCATCTCCTTTGCTTTGCGGTCTATCTCCAGCGTGACAGACGGGGAGATCAAACCGATTCGTTTGCTCAACATATTACGCGTTGTTAATTTCATCGATCAGCGCAGGGTATTGCGCCAGGTATTCTTTGCGGTCCTGCTCGATCTTTTCCCACTTCTTTCCGAACTCTCCTTCGGCAAAGCACTCGCGGTGCAGGTCCGCGCCTTTTGGCACTTCAAAGCCGGTGGCCTCGTCCATTTCCCACTCGATCGCCCAGCGCATAACATCGCGGATGTGGGCGGTGGTCTCTTTCAAGGAGATGTCATGCACGCCTTCGCTGCCTTCGATGTTGCCGGTGTTGATCACATAGCAGCGGATCTCCGGCAAGGACTTGATGATCTCGTAGAACTGGTTGCCTTCTTCGCCAGGCGCCCCGATGATGAACGGGTTGAACCCGACCACGCGCTTCGCCTGGCCGATCTCGTCCGGGTCGCCGGCGCCTGTTTCCACTGTTTCGCCGAGCATGAAATATTTGGCCGCCTGCGCAGGCTTCAGCCGGACAATCGGCGGCATCAGCCCGTTTCTGGTAATGAAGAAAAACCGGTCCGCCAGTTTCAGATCCACCTCTTCCGGCTTCGTGTAGTCCATCTTGGTCCTGTAAATGACGGCGCGCCCGTTTGCGGTCAGCTTGTCGCTGTTAAAATCGACTATGCCGTCTTCGTGCACCATCACGTTTTCCATGATCGCCGAGGAATCGGTCAGCGCCTTGTAAATGAGCGGCTGGCTCTCTTCGTCCACGCCGATCGTCTTTACGTAAAAATTATCTTCCGTTCCGTACGCAGCGCCCGTCTTATCGAACAGCACGACGTCGTCCTGGAGGATGGCCTGGCTTTCTCCTTCTTCATTAATGCCGCAATGGTGGCAGACCAGTGTTGACTTCCCCGTGCCGGACAGCCCGAAAAAAATCGCGCCGCGATCTTCCATCTTTCCTGTCTGCGTATTGCGTGCGGTAAAACGTTTTGAGCCGGCATGCAGGCCCAGCCCGCCTTTCTTTTTCATATGATACATGGCAAGGCGCAGCGTGGATTTTTTCGATTCGCCGATGTAGTCCGTGCCGCAGAGGATGCTGGTCATGGTTTCCGGGTCCACCAGCACGCGGCGCTCTTTCCAGTCCGGGATATCGATGGTGAGCATGTCCGGGTCGCCGTCAAAGGCGCCTTCGTCCCAGAACAGCGTACCCCATCCGTATGCAATGCGCGCCCATTCCTTGGGAATAATCAGCCGCGCCTTGATCTTTTCGCTCTTTGCCGCAACAACGCGATCAAGCTGAATGAGCTCGCGCGTCGCCAGATGCTTCTTAACCTCCTCCAATAATGCAAAATCCTCATCCGTCATGCCGTCATCCGTGGAGATGGAGGTAAATTTGCCGCTGCGGGACTTGATCTCGCTGATGTACGACGCGCTGCCGAACTCTGTCGTGCGCTCATGGTGGCGCGCCATTTCACGCAGCTCCTCCAGCGACGGTTGGATGATATGCGGTGCGATTGACTTAAATTCATTGAACATAGAATGGTGTTAATTCCGTCATATTGTACCTGAAATGGGGGTCCGGAACAACAAAGATATGCACTATATAAAGAAAATGCGTAAAAAAAGAGCGCGTTTCCCCTGAATGCGCTTCCTCCGTGTGTTTCCGCGTCACCCCCCAAGGAACGCGATGAACAACCCAGCCGCGATCACCGTGCCGATCACCCCTGCGACGTTCGGCCCCATGGCATGCATCAGCAGGTAGTTGGTCCTGCACTCCTTCATGCCCATCTCCTGGACCACCCGCGCCGCCATCGGCACAGCGGACAGGCCTGCTGCCCCGATCATCGGATTGATAACCTTGTCCACGGGCAGGAACCAGTTCATGAGCTTGGCCAGCAGCACTCCGCCGGCCACGCTGCAGGCGAATGCGGCGAGGCCGAGCATGAACACCATGACCACCTGCCACTGCAGGAAACTCTCGGCCGTGAGCTTCATGCTGATGGAGAGCCCCAGCAGGATGGTGACGATGTTCATCAGCTCGTTCTGCGCACCCTCGGCCAGCCGCTTTACCACGCCCGACTCCCTGAACAGGTTGCCGATCATGAACATGCCCATGAGCGTCGTGGCTGCAGGGATCAGCAGGCAGATCACGAACGTCGCGATGATCGGGAAGAGGATCTTCTCGAGCTTGCTAACCGGCCGCAGCTGCTTCATCCGTATCGTCCGCTCGCTCTCCTTCGTGAGCAGCCTGACGATCGGCGGGATGATGATGGGCACGAGTGCCATGTAGGCGTAGGCCGACACGGCCGTCGCCCCGATCATGTCCGGCGCGAGCGCGTTCGTCACGTAGATCGTGGTGGGGCCGTCCGCTCCGCCGATGATGCCGATTGACGCGGCCTCCTGCGCCGTGAACCCCAGGAGCATCGCCCCGCCAAACGCCACGAACACTCCGACCTGGGCGCCGAGTCCGAGCAGGAAGGTCTTCTTGTTGGCGAGCACCGGGCTGAAGTCGGTCATAGCGCCGAGCCCCAGGAAGATCAGCGGCGGCAGCACCTCGTACTGGATGCCGTAGTAGAAGATCCGGATCAGGCCGTGCTCGTCGAGCAGGCCGGAGAGCGGCATGTTCACGAGGATCGTCCCGAACCCGATCGGAAGCAGCAGGTACGGCTCATACTTCCTGGCAATCGCCAGGTAGACCAGCGCCAGACCGATCAACCACATGATCGGGTGGCCGACGGTCAGGTGCGCAAGGCCGGTTTCGGCGAAGACATCCAGAAATAGATTCATCGTCCCTCCGTATTTTACGTCAGTTTGTATTCCTGGCACAGTAGGCTGTGCGGGTGTTTTGGTATGTTCGTGTCATAGTGACGGGCATTATCTTTGCATAGTTTATTTCCGATTACAAGCGAAAGAAAAAGACCGTCTACCGACGGCCTTTTGAACCTATTGATGTTTACATCCTTCCGCGGTCCTTCATTGAAGCTGCGATGCGCGCGGTTGCATGGATATATGCGCCGGTGCGCATATCTGTTTTATGCTTTTCCGCAGCGCCCCAGACGTCGTTAAACGCGGTTACCATGATCGGCTTCAGCTTTTCAAGCGCCTCTTTTTCCGTCCAGTAGTAGTTCATGGTGTTCTGCACCCATTCAAAATACGATACGGTCACGCCTCCGGCGTTGGCCAGGATGTCCGGCACCAGTACGATCCCTTTCTTGAACAGCTTCTCGTCCGCTTCCGGCGTCGTCGGCCCGTTGGCGAGTTCCACGATCGCTCTTGCCTTGATGCGGTTGGCGTTGGTTTTTGTAATCACGCCTTCGAGCGCTGCCGGCACGAGGATGTCGCATTTCAGCATCAGGATCTTTTCGTTGTCGATCTCTTTTGAGCCCGCGAACCCGACCACGCTGCCTGTTTTTTCCTTATGGGCTTCAACCTTTTTTATGTCCAGACCTTTTTCATTCACAATGCCGCCCTGGGAATCGGATACTGCAATAACCTTCCACCCCTTTTTGGCTGCCAGTTCCGCGAAAACGGATCCGGCATTCCCAAAGCCCTGGATCACGACGCTCGGCTTGCTGATCTTCATCTTTTTCATCAGCTCTTCAGTCACATACACGCCGCCCTGTGCCGTTGCCGTGCCGCGGCCCTGTGAGCCGCCGATGGTGATCGGCTTGCCCGTGACCACGCCCGGGCAGTACTTGCCCACGGCTTCCGAATACTCGTCCATGATCCACCCCATGATCTGCGGCGTGGTATAGACGTCCGGCGCCGGGATGTCTTTTTCCGGCCCGATGAAATCACGCATGGCGCGCGCCCACCCGCGCGAAAGCAGTTCCAGTTCGCGCTCCGACAGCTTCTTCGGGTCGACGGTCACGCCGCCTTTGCCTCCGCCAAACGGAATACCGACAGTGGCGCATTTGAACGTCATCCAGAATGACAATGCACGCACTTCGTTAATGTCCGTTTTTGGATGGAACCGGATTCCTCCCTTAAACGGCCCGCGCGCGTCGTTGTGCTGTACGCGGTAGCCGGTGAACACTTTCGTGGTCCCGTCGTCCATCTTTACCGGGATTGAAACGTGGAGCTCCCGCTTCGGGTGGCTGAGGCGCTCAATAATGTCCGGGTCGATCTCCATGTAACTGGCGGCCTTCCGGAGCTGTTCTTTTGCTGCTTTAAATGGGTTTGCCATAGTTTTCGTTATTTTTCGTTGTATTGTTTAACGGCGATTTTCAATAATTCTAGTGCACGTTGCAGTTTTGCGCAATCCAGCACGAACGCGATGCGGACTTCCTTCTCTCCTTTGCCTGGTGTGACGTAAAAACCGGATGCCGGTGCGAGCAGTACTGTTTCATTTTCGTGTTCAAACTCTTCGGCCATCCACTTGGCGAATTTCTCCGATGAGTCGACCGGCAGCTCGCATATAATATAGAAAGCGCCTTCCGGTTTCTTGGCGACAACACCGTCAATTGCCTGCAAACCCTCAAACACGACGTCGCGCCGCTTGCGGTATTCTTCCCTCAAAGGGTCGGTAATCGGTTTAGGGTCTTTCAACAGCGGGATGACCGCCAGCTGTTCGATGGTCGCCGCTGATAAGCGCGCCATGCCAAACTTCACTGCTGTCGTCAAGACGTCTTTATTATGCGTGGCGAGCGCGCCGATGCGGCTGCCGCATATGTTGAACCGCTTAGAAACACTTTCAACCAGCACCACCCTGTCGGCTGCTTCAGGGAATGACATAAGGCTTGTGCATTCGCCCTCAAAAACAATTTCCCGGTAAACCTCGTCGGTTATGATGAACAGATCGTGCTTCACCGCAATGTCCACCAGCCGTTGCAGCTCTTCGCGCGCATAGACCGTCCCGGTCGGGTTGGAGGGATTGGTGATGACGATCGCTTTTGTCTTCTCATTGATCGCCGCTTCGATTGTTGCGTCATCGGGCAGATGGAACCCGTCTTCTATCCGCGTCGTCACCGGCGCCAGGTTGATGCCGCCGAGTGTGGCAAATCCGTTGTAGTTGGTATAAAACGGTTCGAACACGATAATCTCGTCGCCCGGGTCGGCAACTGCGCTGAACGCGAACGCCAGCGCTTCTGAACCGCCGGTGGTCACCATGATCTCTTCGTTGGTAAACTCAATGCCGACCGATGAAAAATATTCACGCCAGGCATCAATTGATTCTTCAATGCCCTGCGACCGGGCATACTCCACCGGATTGTCGCTGAACTTCTTCACCGCCTTATAAAATGTTTTGGGCGTTTCCAGGTCCGGCTGTCCGATATTCAGGTAATAGACCTTCAGCCCGTCCTTCTCCCGCTGTTTCACCGTATCAACCAGTTTGCGCAGCGGAGAGGCCGGCATGCTTTGGGCTCGTTTTGATATTGATGGCATAGGTATTGGATTATTCTTCAGAATGTTCCCAGTCGTTCGTCACCACGTTCTTGCCCTCCTTTTCCTGCAGGTACTTGAACGCGGATAACGCGGCGACCGCCCCTGCGGCCGCGGAAATGACCACCTGCTTGTCGCGCTGGTTGGTCACGTCGCCGGCTGCAAACAGGCCGGGCGTTTTGGTCTCCTGCGCCTTGTTCACCCGAATCATACCGCGCGGGTTGCATTCCACCAAATCGGCGCACCAGGATGAATCGATCCGATGGCCTTTTTCAACAAAGATGCCCGCGACTTCAACCGTCGCTTCGCCGTCCGGTCCGTTGACCACAATTCCGCTCACGACCTTGTCCCCTTCAACGCGGACAACCTCGGTGTTGAGCATGACGGTGATGGATGAATTTGCCTGGACCTGTTCAAAAAGATTTTTCCATGCGGGGTAGCCATCCTTATCATGAATGAGCGTCACCTCCGACCCGAGCTTGGCAAGATACAGCGCCGACTCGAGCGCGTCCTGCGTACCGCCGACCACTGCCGTCTTTCGGTTTTTGAACAGCGGCCCGTCACAGGTGGCGCAGTAGGTCACGCCTTTTCCTTGGAACTCCTTTTCGCCCGGCACATCCATATTCCGCGGGGTCAGGCCATAGGCAAGGATCACTACTGGCGCATGATAGGTTTCGGCATTTGTCTTTACTTCGAATGCATCGTCTTTTTTCCCGACCCCTGCGGCTGTTTCGTATTTGATCTGCGCGCCATTCGCTTTTGCGTGCTCCAGAAAATTCGACATAAGTTCGATACCGCCGATCTTCTGCGTACCGGGATAATTTTCGATCGAAGGAGTCATGGCCGCCTGGCCGCCGAGCGCTTTGGCGATCACCAGTGTCCGGAGCGCCTTGCGTGAAGCATAAAGCGCAGCTGTCAGGCCTGCAGCCGCGCCCCCGATAATGATTACGTCGTAATCGGTTGAATTGTTATCCTGCGAGCTCATCGAGCTTTGCCTGAAGCGTTGCCTTGTCCTGCACGCCGACCATCTGGTCTACTGGTTGGCCGCCTTTGAAGAACACCAGCGTCGGTATGCTCATCACGCCGTACTGTCCCGGTGTGTCGCTATTCTCGTCAATATTTATCTTAAAAACCTTCACCGCCTTGCCTTCGTTGTCCTTTGCCAGCTCTTCGACAATAGGGCCGAGCTGCTTGCACGGGCCGCACCATGGAGCCCAAAAATCAACGAGCACCGGAACCTCTGATTCCAGCACTTCTGCCTTAAATGTCGCGTCTGTGATTTCTTGTGCCATTTGTAGTATGCATTAAACAAATTACGTGCATGCATTGTAGCAAATACGACCTTTTTTACAAACCGGTGCGTTGACAGCGGCTGTATGCATGATATTCTGAGATTCGCTCAATGCAACAATGCTGCAATCACGCAGCAAAGAAGACGGAGAGGGCACATGGACAACAGGGATCCACGGCTGCAACAGACGATACTGGAACTGATCGGGAAGATCGATGAAGACGGTTACTTCGATGGGGAGCCCGGCCTGCTGGTACAGCTCGCCGACGAGTACCACGAGGCCGGCGAGTTCGACGAGAACGAGCATGATGAGCTGGTCGCCGTCATCGCCGCGCATCCGAGCGAGGCCATGTACGCGGCCAACCTGATGCTGCGGCTGATGCTGCGGATCGCGCCGGCGCTCAACCACGGGTGCGAGATCGGGAACCTGGGCTTCGATCTCGGAGTCCCGATGGCCAACGTCTCGGACGACATGGTGAACATGCTCAGCGGCGTCTACTGCGTCAGCAGTGAGGATGTTCGCGCCGCGATCGACGCCGGCCGCCAGATGATGGAGGCGGACTGCGACGACGAATGCGGCACCTCCGAAGAGGGCCACGCATGCACCTGCATGCTGATCCTCACCGGCCTGGAGGTGGACGCGTTCGGCGACCCGGAAGAGGACTGGCGCGGCGAGTCGGTCCTGGACGAGGGTTCCGAGAGTATCGATGACGAGCTGCCCTCAAGGCAGTCCAGCGTCAGACCTCTGCCCAACTGACATTTAGCTGAGCGACGCACGGCAAGAAATGATGTCGTGCTCTTTTTTTACTGAATTCTTACCTTCCCTCTTACAGCGTCCACTTTCATTTTATCTCCGTCCACAAATGTAGATGTTGCCTGCTGTGTTCCGACAACGCACGGGATGCCGAGCTCCCGGCTGACGATTGCCGCGTGACTGGTTATCCCGCCTTCATCCGTCACGATCGCGGCGCACCTGCGCATGGCCGGCACAAAATCCGGGTGAGTCGTGACCGCCACCATAATATCGCCGTCCATCACTTTCCGCAGGTCGTGCTTTGTGATGACCAGGCGCGCCGGGCCGGTTGCGATGCCGGCCGATCCAACCGTGCCTGACACTTCGGTGCCCGTTGTCATCTTCAGATGGGACAGCTCGGACTTCATGATCTTTTTTACTTCCGCGCCGCTGTAGATATGAATGTCCGGTTCCCCGTCCTTACGCAGCAGTACGTACCCGTTGACGCGTTCCTGGATCTTTTCTTCAGACGGCAGCTGCTGCGTTTTGAAAAAGTCACGCACCTCATCAGAGAGCAGGTTCGCGACTTCACGTAATGGTAATCCGCCCATCAGCTTCCCAATCGAAATGAACAGCGGCTGAATTAAATACGAACCCTGCCGCCGAAAATCGTCCCGCTCGTCTTTGATATATGCTATGTCATGTGCGATCGTAAATAGTGTACGCTGCTCCTCTGTACATCCCATTTTATTAAACGCGGCCAACGCAGCCGTGAACCGCTCTTTTCGTTTTGAAAAATCCTGAAACTGCCGGAGCTCTTCCCTGACGTCATCTTCAAGTGTCTCTTTGAACGATTGTGCGAAATCGCTCTCAGACCATGGGCTGTCCATAATGTCATAACACGGGATCCATCTAAATTTTTTGGCATGCGCTTGTAGCTGCGTTTGTGTATCGGTTTCGGTCATTTGTTTCTCACGCACGCCCTGTACAATGCGCAACATCTCTTCCCGCTCCTGCATTATCGCGTTTTTCTTTTCCGGAACAAATATAGCGTCAAACAATTCCTGGAACTGCCCGGTGGAGTTGTGCTCTTTAACGATCTTTTCTAACTCGTCTTTTACGTCTGAGCATATAAGCGGCTCGATAATAAACGGTATCCAGATTGCGGCATTGAAAAAATCCTGGCAGGCCGACATATATTCCTCATACCATTCACTGTGCTGCTCTAGGCTTGCATTTTCCAGGTCTTCACCGGCAATCTGCGTGCACACTTTCAAAAAACGCTCCTGATTGCGCACTATCATCTTCTTATATCGGCTGAACGCGCTTAGTGAATGCGCTGCCTTAATATATACCTTGCGTTCGAACGCATCCCATTCGTCCGGGTCATGGTAAATTGCGTGGTTCTTATAGACCGGCGCGATAAGGGTGTTCCCCATCTCCACTCCAAATTCCTGCCTGTAAAAATCGCTGAAAAACACGCGCATCACCACTTCAAAACGAGAAGCGGAAAATTTCCTTGCCCAGTGGTATTCCCATTTGATCTTTTTTTCCATGCCTCTACGCTACCAATTTCACGATATTATGTGAAGTCGTACTGCTGATTGACAATACCAGCTTTTCCTTATACAAACCACATGCACAATTCATGCCCGTATCCACTATGAGGAGGACACGCCGATGGCAAGGTATCGCATTACGCTGGTCGCCGTGTTGAAAGAACGCTGTCGGGGCCATGCCCGCGGGTGGCTGTTCAACCTGTTAGTTACCATAGCACGCACGAGCGGGATCGTGCTGCTCAATGAGCGAGCATTAGTCGTTAACCCGACGCGCACCAGTGACGTTACCTGGACCGAGGTCCCCGGCTGCAGTTACCCGACCTGGTATGCGACGCTGACGATATGCATCGACAACCGGGAGATGCAGCTGATTCCGCTGATTGTGAAGTGGAAGAAAAAACTGCACGCCAGTCTTCTCGAAGACCTCTGGTTCATCCCCCATACAGATGACGAGCCGGCTCTTGGCTGCCTCGTAGAGAAAAGGAGGCCAACAAAATGAGGCGTTTTCCCGTGGATGTCACGGTCTGTGTGGACGGACGGACCAACGACTACAACATGCGGCGGCTCCTCCGGGAGTTGGTCGTAACCATGATGCGCACACAGGACGTGCGCCTGTGCCTGCCGACCGGTGCGTCGGTAGAACTGGGCGATGACGACCCAATCGAGTGGGTCAAGCATGAGCCAATGCGAGTGTCGCACGAGGTGCCGGACGATCCGTTCGGCATCTGGACCTGCCGGATGGTCGTGGTACTGCCGGACCACCGGCCGAAGTACACGCTCTCTGCCGTGGCCAACGAATGGAAGACCGTATTCGAGCACGAACGCGGTGTGGCGATGTTCCGCTGCGAAGCGCCTCCCGCTCCGGGCGACCCGTTCGCCGCTCCCCTGTAGTATTTCTGCAGGGGTCGTTTTTTTATAAGGAAAAGGCCCTGAGAGCAAAGCTCAAAGGGCCGGTGCCGCGGCGTGCCACGCTAGGCGGACATGTTCGCAATTCCGGCAAACCGGATTCGCAAAGATGATTCTCACCTGCGGCGGCTCGACATGGAGGTGATGGTGTCCGTGGACAACATCCCACAGCGCGGCGCATACGAGTAGCAAAGCGATGGTGTGTCGCATATGCGTCTTGTTACTGGTTAGCGGCGAGGGAATCACCGCAAGACACATCGCTACCCGCTTGATGTGATCCCCTCCGGGCAGAAGCGTCAGCGCGCTGCTATCCGGAAGGGATCACTTGTATTTCCCGGAAATTAGACTTCCGGGGGAAAGAATTATAATTCCGTCGAACAACAGCGTCAAGAGTAAAAAAGAAGCCCGCAGCTCCTGGATTACTCCAGGGTGCGGGCGAGTGCAGAAAGCACGTGTAGTCGGGCTTTTGCTTTTGCAAGCGCAGAGCGAAGATGTTGTTGACAGGATGTGCAGGCGTGCAAGTGTTGCAGCTGCATCTCACGGAGTTGGCCGGTTTCCGTACTTAAGATCGCCGCTTCTTTCAGTTGTTCTGCGGCGACGAGGGTACCGACCCATTCTACGAAGTCTGCACACGCGTTGAGGTCGACCATAACATATGTCCCCTTCCTTCTACGGCAGTGGTATGCCCAGGGCGATGCCCGGGTTCAGGGCCCAGCCGAACCCCTCCAGGCTCACCGTGGCCAGGCAGAACGGCGAGATCGACAGGCCGTTCGGCAGGATGAATGTCGGTCCCCCGCCGACGCTGAAATACGCAGTGGCTCCTCTTCCGCGTTCCGCGCGCAGAACCGGGTCCACGTCGTGGATGATCATCACGGTTGCGTCCAGCGCAAACCAGTCGGTGAGCAGGAAGTCGAAGACCATGCTGCCAAGGAACCCCCAGTTCCCCAGCTCGGGTGCGACCTCGAACTGTGCGCCCGGGATGATGCTGAATGGCCCGCGAACCGGAATCAGCAGACTCGGACCGACGGCTACGTACCCACCGATTGCTTCTCCGGTTGGCAGTAGAATCGTGGCGTTTGTCCCCAGGTTCACGACGGCGCTGGGCTTGGGTAACTCCTCCCCGGCAACCGCAGAAGTGGAGATGGCAAAGATTACGGTGGCAACGACTAGTCCGATGATGTTGCGCTTCATTTTCTTATCCTCTGTTGTAGGTGCGTTCTTTCCGATGGATAATCCCTTCGGTTTAGAACGTGATAGAATATTCCAATCATGAATTTGCGTCAATATTATTGACAGATTTTGCCTAATTTACGGTATTCTGCTATAAATAGGGCATAATATGTTGTCAATTCTTTTGACAGATTATGAACCTGCCTGATCAGCTGACCCAGCTTGGCTTAAATGCCAAACAATCAAAGATCTATCTGTCCGCTCTTGAGCTTGGCCAGGCAAGCGTTCTTGAAATTTCAAGAAAGGCGCGCATCAAGCGGTCAACTACATATGTCGTCCTTGATGAACTGCAGGAGCGCAGCCTGGTGCGGCAAATAAAGAAAGGTGCGACAACATTATATGAATCTGCTGATCCATCAGTGCTTGGTCAGCAACTCGAGCAGCAGCTTGATTCCTTCCGAAGCATGAAACCGCTGCTTGATGACCTTTACATGAAGGAGGGCACGAAACCGAATGTCCGGTTCTATTCGGGCAGCGATGAATTTGTCCAGCTTTATGAAACGATTTTTCGCGATTATTCTACTATCGACTTCTTTGGCACAGACGCGGCCAAGTTCGAAAAGATAATACCCCAGTCCAGAATGGATGCGTGGCTAGGCAAAATGACTTCAGGAGAAGTCGTTGCGCGAGAAATTCTCACTCTTGATCAATATAATCTTGCATGGGCCAAGAAGAACGTCAGCCGGTTCCATAAGGTTCGCCTTATCGATGATCGATATCCATTTTTTGGAGATAATGCGCTATATGGAAATACGTTGCTTGTGGCTTCGTTAGAAGAACCGTTCGCAGTCACCATAGAATCAAAGGATGTCGTGCGTACATTTCGCTCGCTGTTTGACTTGGCATGGAATCAGGCGAAACCTCCCCGGGATATTCCCAAGAAAGGAAGAACAGACAAATAATGTTCCACGTGGAACATAATGGATGTATTGGATAACGAAAAAGCCCGGCATCGAGCCGGGCTTCATTCATAGTATTTGTGCGATTATTCGCAATCGCAATTTGGTTCGCCGCATTCACATGCAGCTTCAGGGTCCTTTGGCTTCTCTTCAGGAGTTTCAGGACCACATCCGCATCCACATCCCATATATTTATGTATTACTTTTTAAGTAACTACAAGTATGTATATTACACGAAAATTCGCGTTTTGTCAATACTTTTGTGGACTCGGTGGGAATTGAACCCACGATCTCTAGTATGCCATACTAGCGCTTTACCACTAAGCTACGAGCCCTTATAATAAATGTTCTACGTGGAACATTCATAACTTGTGAAGAACATGTGGACGATACTGGGATCGAACCAGTGACCTCACGAATGTGAATCGTGCGCTCTAACCAGCTGAGCTAATCGTCCGTGTAGCAGAATACCGGCGTATTGTGGACCCGAGCGGACTTGAACCGCTTACCTCAGCAATGCGAATGCTGCGCTCTACCAGATGAGCTACGGGCCCTTATTGCCTTGTACCCCCGGGAGGAATCGAACCACCATTTAGGCGTTAGGAGTGCCTTGTTCTATCCATTGAACTACAGGGGTATATTATAAGATTTTTGCTAAAGTTAGCAAAGTACAAGCGTCGTAAAATATTATTGCCTCAGGATCGCCTGGTAAAAGCTGTGCGACCACGAAGTAATGGCATCTTGCGTTATATCAAAATACAGAACAACTCCCAATACCGCACATAGCGCCACTGCCATGACAAAAATTGTGAGTAGGTCCTTTCGCAGGGTTATCTTCTTTTCCGGTTGTTGCGTTGTTTCGTCCATTGTCTCACTGTTATGCCCCTTCAATAAAAGGGCTCTCCTCATTAAACTTGTTTTTTGCATTTTTGACAAGGCATGAGCTTTGACATTGCACCCCCTATTCGGTACTCTGAACCCTGCATCTAACAATTTTGAATCATACATTTATGGGAGCGATGTTCTCAAAAGAGGAGGACGGCGAAGCGCCAAGCATGGCCACTTCCGGCAGCGCAGAAACCATTATTGGACCGACCGTGAAGGTGGAAGGAACGTTCCAGAGTGACGATAATATTTTGGTGGAAGGGGAAGTTGTCGGCACGCTGAAAACAAGCAAAGACCTGACCGTTGGAAGCGACGCACGCATTGAAGCGGACGTTGAGGCAAACAACATGCACATCTCCGGCGAGGTGAAGGGCAACCTAAAAGCACTAGGTGCTGTTCAGCTGGCCTCAAGCGCGAAAGTGTACGGCGATATTGAGACAGAGGTGATCGCTGTAGAAAATGGAGCCGTCATGCAGGGACGCTGCACATCAGGACAAGGTGCACCGGTTTCTTCCGACACTGACAAGAAAGAGGAAAAGGACGCTAAGAAAGAAGAGTCAGAAGGATAGTGTTCGGAGCGCTGGTTTAACAGCGGACGATGTATTTTTATTTCTACGATAAATTCACAGCCGACAAGCAGTACGAACAGGTACTGACGCTTATCGAAACCCGTCTGATCGAACTCGGAATCAACGGGCGCGTTGAGAAACTTTCGATTTTCAAAAACGCACGCGAGCTGATCGAGGACGGTATCAAGAAAGGCGCGCACACGGTTGTGGCAGTGGGGGACGACAGGACGTTTGCCACACTTGTAAACATTGTTGCTCCCTATGACGTGACGCTCGGTTATATTCCGATGATTGAAGGTTCGCGTTTTGCCGAAGTGCTCGGCATCCCCACCGGCGAAGAGGCGTGTACGACATTGTCGCGGCGCCTGTTTACTACCACTGATCTTGGCAAAGTGAACGACTATTACTTTTTGGGAAGCGTTGAGCTCCCGTCGCATACGAATTTGAAAATAACATGCGATAAGCAGTACACCGTGCAGACGACCTCTGACACGAACCGGGTGCGCGTGATGAACATGGGCGATATTTTGGGTGAAGGGGCGCCGCGGCTGGCGTATGCTTCTGACGGCAAGCTGGAGCTTGTCATCTCACCGGTTGTTGAAGGGGGAATGTTGCGTCGAAAGAAGAAGCATAGCGGCGTTAAGGAAAGCGTCTTCCCGGTGACGCATATTGATGTGGATGCTGATGGAGAGACGTTATCGGTGAATGCAGATGGCGTGTCGACAATAAATACTCCTTGCGAGATCGATGTCGTAACGCGCTCGCAGAAGATCATCGTGGGAAAAGACCGCCAGATTGAAAGCGATTCAAACTAACTAGAGCAAAACCATGTATGGACGTCGTATGACGGCTTTTTTATTGACAAAAAGGGCTTAAAATTGTATTCTCCTTACGCTATGAATGTCACAGAGCTCTATCGAGAGTTAAAAATGACAAAGGACGAGTTCTTCACCCTGGTGCAGGAGCTCGGTTTTGATATAGGCGAACGCGCCATCAAGCTTGATGATACGGTTGCGGTCAAGATTATTGCTGCAATCAAGGAATACCGGAAAAAGAGTGAAAAAAAGAGCATCTTTGGCGAGGAAAAGAAAGAAGAAACCGAAGAAAAGAAAGAAGGCGGGGAGCCCATTAAGTTGCCGGATAAAATTACCGTAAAGAATTTTGCCAACCTTCTGGGGAAGCGCGTGCCTGACCTGATCGCCATCCTTATGCAGAGCGGTATTATGGCGACAATCAATGAAACGCTCGATTACGAAACGGCCGCGATCATATCGGAAGACCTAGGGTATGTCCCTGAATTGTCGCTTGAAGGCGAAGTGGACACCTCAGAACAGGACCGGTCCAACCTTGTGGCCGAAGTGAAGGACAAGGAGAAAAAAGAAGACATGAAAGACCGCGCACCGGTTGTGGTCATTATGGGCCACGTCGACCACGGCAAGACGAAGCTTTTAGACGCCATCCGTAACACGAACGTGATTGATACGGAAGCTGGCGGAATTACCCAGAGCATTGGCGCGTACCAGGTGGTTAAGAACGGCAGAGCGGTCACATTCATTGATACGCCGGGCCACGAGGCCTTTACAGCTATGCGTTCCCGCGGCGCGCGCGTCGCAGACATTGCTATTTTAGTTATTGCGGCAGACGATGGCATTAAGCCGCAAACCATAGAGTCAGTGCATATTTTACAGGAAGCGGGGCTGCCATTTGTGGTGGCGATTAATAAAATCGACAAGCCGGAAGCAGACATCGACCGCGTGAAAAAGGAACTGGCGGAAATCAACCTGGCGCCGGAAGATTACGGCGGTAAAACCATCACCGTTCCAATCAGCGCAAAGGAGAACAAGAATATCGACGAACTGCTCGACACCGTCCTTCTGGTTGCGGATATGGACAGGGAGAACATCATGGCAAATCCGGAAGGCGAGACCGTCTGTACGGTTATTGAATCGAACGTCGACAAGCACATGGGTCCTGTTGCAACCATGCTTGTACAGAACGGCACGCTGAAAATCGGCGATATCGTACTGATCGGCAATGTCCCGGGGCGCATCCGCTCACTCAAAGACTGGACCGGTAAAAGCCTGAAAGAGGCGGGGCCGTCTGTGCCGGTACAGGTGCTCGGACTGAAGAAAGCGCCCGTGGTCGGCGATATCCTGCAGGTGGTGACAGACAAGAAAGTGCTGAAGCAGGCCGGCAAAGCATACGACTCGTTCGCATTCCTGAAAAAGCAGATTAAAGGAGATGAAGAAGGAAAGAAAAAGCTGTATATCGTGCTGCGCGCCGACAACCTCGGCTCGCTCGAGGCGATCGTCCAATCGCTGCATGACATTAGGCATGAAGAAGTCGGAATCGATATTGTCCAGAAAGGCCTTGGCGCAATAACGGAAAACGACATTGCCATGGCGCGCGCCGCAGACGCGATCGTGCTCGGCTTCAATTCTAACCCGACCAGCGGAGCGGAAAAGTTTGCACGCGATGAAAAAATCGAGATCAAGACGTTTGACGTCATCTACCACCTGATCGACTATGCGAAGGAAGAACTTCAGAAGCTGCTGAAAAAAGAGGTAAGCTTTGAAAAGATCGGTTCGCTGAAAGTGCTGGCGGTATTTAAGAAGGAAGCGACCTACGTGATTGCCGGCGGCCGCGTGGAAGACGGCAAGATGCGCAACAACGCCCCGGTGAAAATTGTCCGCGGCGGCAAGATGATCGGCGAGGGTGTTATTACAGAACTGCAAAAAGAAAAGAAAAGAACCAGCGAAGTCACAAAAGGCTCGGAATGCGGCATGCGCATTGACGGCGATACGGATATCCAGGAAGGCGACAGCATTGAGGCGCATAAAGAGGTAGAAACGGAACGCACGCTCTAACCATGGCTGCCGAACGGATGCAAAAAATAAACGAGCTCGTGCGCGAGCGCGTGTCAGAGATTATCAGTCGGGACATCGACCTTAGTCCCGATGTTTTTGTAACGATCACCACCGTGGATACGTCACGCGACCTGAAGCACTCCACTGTGTATGTCACGGTCATCCCGGACGGAAAACGCCTCTCTGTCGTGCGGGATTTACAAGCGCGGGCCGGACGCATCCAGAAAGAACTTGGGTCTAAGATTACAATCAAATTCACGCCCCGGCTCACGTTCAAGCTTGATGAAGGTGCGATACATGCGCAACACATTTACGATATTCTTGATTCAAAAAACAGCAAATCGTAGGCCTTGACACAGAGGCGCCGGAAGAGTAGGGTAACCAGCTTACTTCTTTAGTTTGGTGAGCGCGCATATGAACGTTTTTGAAACAATCTACAGGCAAATACTGGGCGAAATGAACCAGGCCCGCCATGTGATGATGGTGATGCACCGGGGTCCGGATGGCGATACGGCCGGTGCGTGTTTGGCATTGGCGCACTACCTGGACACCATCGATACGCCGCATACCTGCTTTTGCGTGGACGAGCTGCCGGAGACCTATCGGTTCCTGCCCGGCCGAAAAAAGATTACGACAGACAAGAAGGTCTGGAATCCTGAAGAAGCGAAGTTTGATTTGTTAATTGTGCTCGACTCCGGCGACCTGAAGTATGCCGGCATTGCCGATTACGTCGACCGGCTGACGCATGAATTTAAAATCATCAACATCGACCATCATGGCACGAACCCGGGCTATGGCTACCACAACCTGGTGGTAACAGAGGCATCGTCTACTTGCGAGATCGTGCATGAACTGCTGGATTCTGTCGATGTATTGAACAAGAATATGGCAACCTGCCTCATGACCGGCCTGATCACGGATACCGGCGGCTTTACGAACCTGGCAACAACCGCCTCTGCGATCCGAACCGCGTCAAAGCTGCTGCAGCGCGGGGTGAATATCAATAAAATCACCGCCAACACGGTAAAGCACCATCCGGTGGAAGACCTGAAGCTGTGGGGCCGCGCGCTTGAGCGGCTTACCCGCACAAAAGGTGGGCTTGTGATTACCGTTATTACGCAGAAGGATCTTGAGGAGTGCGGCGTGGGTGAAGATGCAATCAACGGCGTCGCGAACTTCCTGAACTCGCTGGATGAACAATCAGACGCAAAAGCGGTGCTGGTGCTTTCTGAACGTAGTGACGGCATTGTGAAGGGCAGTTTGCGCACGACAAACCCGTTGATGGATGTGTCGAAAATTGCTACACTATTCGGTGGTGGCGGCCATACGAAAGCCGCGGGCTTCTCGGTTCCCGGCCGCATTACAAACACCAACGGACAGTGGTTAATAGAAACCGCTAAATAAACCATCATGAACGACGCAAAAAACGAAGAAATGAATAATTCATACCTCATCCCGACCGTGATTGAAAAATCGCAATACGGCGAGCGGGCGTATGATATCTATTCGCGCCTGTTAAAGGAGCGGATTATTTTCCTCGGTTCGCCGATTGACGACGGTGTTGCGAACACGATCATCGCGCAGCTGTTGTTTTTGGAATCGCAGGACTCGGAAAAGGACATTAAAATATATATCAACTCGCCAGGCGGTTCAGTAACTGGCGGCATGGCCATTTATGACACGATGCGATACATTAAGCCGGATGTTTCCACCATCTGTGTGGGTATCGCGGCATCCATGGGCGCAACACTGCTTGCCGCCGGCGCAAAAGGCAAGCGCTTTGCCCTGCCGAACGCAGAAATGATGATCCACCAGGTGATGGGCGGCGCGGAAGGCCAGGCCGCGGATATTAAAATTGCAGCCGAGCATATATTAAAGGTAAAAGACCGGTTGAATAAGATCCTTGCGAGCCACACCGGCCAGCCGCTCTCGCAAATTGAACAAGATTCAGACCGCGATTTCTTCATGTCGGCTGATGACGCGAAGAAATACGGCATTATCGATAAAATCATCAAATAAACGTACCCATGCCAGCAAAAAAGAAAGCCAAACGCAAACCCATTTCCCACCCGGGATCAAAGTTGAAACGCGGCACACCTTCTGCCGAAGGCGGCAAGCTGAAATCGATCGTTGATATGAAGCGGCCGGAGTTTCCGGTCATGGGCGCCACGATTACGACTGACTTCCAGGAAAGCCTCCCAACCGGCCAGATGGTCGGCATGATCAAATCGCATCATGCGGCGGCTAGCGTCGAGATCATTACAGATATGATCGACCCGTTTAATATTATTGAAGGCGGCTTTGCGATTCGCGAGGTCGTGCGCTACTACCCGACGCCGCATGTCCACGTCGGCGTGATCGATCCGGGCGTGGGCTCGGACCGGCTGTGCGTTTGCATCCGGGTAAAACACCATAAAACCGGCGGCGACGTCTATCTTATCGGTCCGGACAACGGGCTGTTCTATCCGGCGATGCTGGAAAATGAAGTTACCGGCTGCGTCCAGCTCCCAACCACAGAAGGGCCTTCGTCAACGTTCCACGGCCGCGACGTCTTTGCGAAGAATGCGGGGCGCCTGGTTGCCGGCATACCGTTTGAAAAGCTCGGGAAAAAAATGAATCCGGACAAGCTGATTGACCTGGAGATCTCCCCAAATACCTTTGTTCACCGCGACGGATTCGGCAACCTGAAGTCGCTCATCCATTCTCTCGAAGGTCTGGAAATTGGCCAGCGGTATATCCTGCAGGTTCTGTCCGGCGTATACGAATTCACCATGGTGCGCACGTTCGACGATGTCGAAAAAGGCACGCTGGTGGGGTATATGGGCTCGTGGGGAACGCTCGAAATTGCCGTGGTGCAGGGCGACGCCGCAAAAACTATCCAGGCCCGCGCAGGCAACCAATTTTGGATCAATCTCCAGCAAAAATTATAATCAGGGCGACGTACATATCAAAACCCCCGCAAAATGGGGGTTTTTTGTTTGTTTTCTTGACGGCCGCAAGCCAAGTGGCTACACTACGAATACATTAATTAATATCTAAGGCGATAATCGTTGATTGGCTGTACTGGTTGACCAGAGGGGTTGTAACTTGGCTATTTCACTCGAATCAAGTGAATAACACACCATAATTAGTTCTCATTTTTTACGTAGGGAGTTCTTCAAGGAGAACGCTACGTTTCTGGTGCAGCGGTTAGCCTGATTATCGCCATACGAAGGGATACACGTATGGAAATTGTAATTGGAGCAGTTGCGCTGGTGGTTGGCATCGGAGCCGGATGGCTCGCACGCCAATTGAAGGCAAAGGCTGCCAAAAACTCTGCAGAAGCAAAGGCCACCCGGATGGTTAAGGAGGCGAAAGTCAAGCAGCAGGAAATCCTGCTCGAATCCAAAGACAAGGCGCTGCAGGTTATTGACGAAGCGAAGAAGGAAGAACAGCAGCGCCGCGGAGAGGTCCTGAAGATGCAGGATCGTCTTGAGAAGCGCGAAACGATGTTCGATAAAAAGCTGATGGAGCTTGAACAACAGAAAGAGGACGTACAGCAACAGAACGAAGACATCCATCGGGCAAAAAAGAAACTCCTCGAAATCAAAAAAGTGCAGATGGAGAAGCTGGAAAAGATTGCCGAGCTCAATCGCGAGCAGGCAAAAGAAGTCCTGCTGAACAATGTGGAGAAAGAGATGGGCGAATCGCTCGCGTCGCGCGTGCAGAAGCTGCAGCAGGAATCGTCTGAAGTGTATGACGAGACTGCAAAGCGCATCCTGACCGAAGCGATTCAGCGGTGCAGCCTGTCGCATGCGGCAGAAACGACCTCAACGGTCCTGGCGCTGCCTTCTGACGAGATGAAAGGCCGCATTATCGGCCGCGAAGGCCGGAACATCAAGAGCCTGGAGGAACTCACCGGCGTTGAGGTTATTGTTGACGACACGCCGGAGACGATTTTGATCTCTGCGTTCTCCCCGATCCGCCGCCACCTGGCAAAACGGGCACTCGAGAAGCTGATTCAGGACGGCCGAATTCATCCAACCAAGATTGAAGAGACGGTTGAGCAGGCGCGGAAAGAACTGTCCAAGGAAATCAAAAAAGCCGGCGAGGAAGCGCTGTATGAAACAGGCCTTGCAGGCATTGACCCGAAGATGACACAGCTGCTGGGACGCCTGCGCTACCGCACAAGCTATGGCCAGAACGTGTTGCGCCACTCTATTGAAGTTGCGCACCTGGCCGCGCTGATTGCCGAAGAACTGGGCGCAGACGCAACACTCTGCAAGAAAGCCGGCCTGTTCCATGATATCGGAAAGGCGCTGGACCACGAGATCCAGGGAACGCATCCGGATATCGGCCGCGATGTCGGCCGCAAGTTCGGTTTCTCCCAGGAGATGTCTGACGCGGCGTTCTGCCACCATGATGATGCCCCGCCTTCCATTGAAGCGGTCATCGTGAAGGTTGCCGACACCATTTCCGGCGGCCGTCCGGGCGCGCGCAAAGACACGTACGAACAGTATATCCAGCGCCTCGAAGAACTGGAGAAGACAGCCAAGGCGTTTGAGGGCGTTCAGAAAGTGTATGCAATCCAGGCAGGCCGCGAGGTCCGCGTATTCGTTGAGCCGGGCAAGATTGATGACTTTGCCGCACATCAGCTGGCCAAGAACGTAGCAAAAAAGATTGAAGAAGAATTGAAATATCCGGGGGAGATCAAAGTGAACGTGATCCGCGAGACGCGCATTATCGAGTACGCGCGCTAACGTACGCATATGAACGTGCTCTTCTTCGGTGACATTGTCGGCAGGCCCGGCCGTGTTGCGCTGCAGACCATATTGCCGGGCCTGCGCGAAGAGTTCGGCGCAGACCTTGTGATAGCGAATGCGGAAAATGCGGCACACGGCTTCGGCATTACGCCAGATGTCATTGACGGCCTGCGCGATGCGGGAGTGGACCTATTCACTGCAGGCAACCATGTATGGAAGAACGTGCGCGGCGTTGAGCTGCTGGACACGGATCCGGACTATATTGCCGTGCCCGCCAACTATGTGCAAAAGATGCCGGGCCGCGAACTGGTGGCTACAACAGTGAACGGTGCGCCTGTGGTGCTGATCAACCTGATCGGCCAGGCGTTTACCACCGATGACGAGGTGCGTTCTCCGTTTGACGTGTTTGACCAGATCTACAGGGAGCACGGCATGGAGGCGATCACGATCGTTGACCTTCATGCAGAAGCCACCGGAGAGAAGCGCTGCTTCAGCTGGTATGTTGACGGCCGCGCAACCCTGGTTGTGGGGACGCATACCCACGTTCCCACGGCTGATGAACAGATCATGCCAAAGGGAACAGGGTATATTACCGACCTTGGCATGTGCGGAGCGGTGGATTCTTCCATCGGAATGAACAAACAGCTCGCAATCAAGAAGGTTGCACAGCAAATTGAGATACATTTGGAGCCTCCAACTGATGTAGACAGCGGCGTGGTGCAGGGCGTGGCGGTCAATATCGATGAAACGGCCCGCAAGGCGGTTTCGATCGAACGAATTGACCGCATTGTGGCGTTGTAATATACTGACATTAGCCAAAAAGAAGATTTGAAAGGGGGTGTCAACCATGAACAAAGCACTACTTGCAGAAACAATCGCCGAAAAAACAGGCATGTCTAAAAAACAGGCCGAAGATTTTTTGGAATCGTTCGTGAACACGGTTACCGAAACACTAAAAAAAGGTGAAGAGGTGACCATTACGGGCTTTGGGGCGTTTATGCCGAAGTTCCGGTCAGCCCGCATGGGTGTGGACCCCCAAAATCCTTCGCAGCGGATCCAGATTCCGTCTGTCACCATCCCTAAATTCAAGGCAGGCAAGGCGCTTAAAGATGCGCTCAAACAATCGCCTGCGCAGAAACCTGCTCCTGCAGCACCTTCAGAACCTGAACCTCCCACGGCTTCTCCGGAAGCGTAATTCATCGATTACAAGGAAAGGCCGTGACAAACACGGCTTTTTCGTTTATAATCTTTCTCGCGTTATGAAACTGTTCAACGACCCAATATCATATCTATTCAAACACCTGTGGCGCTTCTCCGAAGGCAACCGGCGGCATTTTGTATTGTTTATCGTTCTTTCGCTCATCGCGAACGCAATTAACCTGGCGGAGCCGCTGATCACAGCCCAGATTCTCAATATCGTTCAGGAGCAGGGCGTAACGAGCGAATCCTATGGGGCGATCCTTTTCTGGCTTGGCGCGTTCGTCGCGATCGGTTTGGCGTTCTGGGTATTCCACGGCCCGTCGCGCGTGATGGAGCACCGCAACGCGTTCCTGGCCCGGCTGAATGTGCGCAAGCACCTGCTGGGCGGCGTGCTGGCGCTGCCGGCCGAGTGGCATACGGACCACCATTCCGGGGATACGATCGATAAGGTGGAAAAAGGCGCCCACGCAACCTATGATTTCGGCAGCCAGGTGTTTGAGCTGACCGATCTGGGAATCCGGTTCACCGGCGCGATTGCTATCCTGTTCTGGTTCAGTTTCACCTCAGGCCTGACGCTTGTCGGGTTTATCGTTGTAATCATGACCATGATTGTTCTGTTTGACCGCGTGCTTATCCGCCAGCTGCGCATCCTGCTTCGGTTTGAAAACCAGATCACCGCAAAGGTCTACGACACGATCAGCAATATCACCACGATTATCATCCTGCGCATCCAGAAGGTGGTGCTGTCAGACATCGTAAAAA
Organism: Candidatus Kerfeldbacteria bacterium; assembly: GCA_043813585.1. GTDB lineage: Bacteria > Patescibacteriota > Patescibacteriia > UBA9570 > XYC2-FULL-38-9 > JBDRKW01. Next base: position 7,191 of record JBDRKW010000018.1, on the reverse strand, counting down.
CCATGTTCAAGCCGCTCAAACTATTCATACGGAACCAGGCGATGAGCGAGACAAAATGGTTCCTGGTCACGCTCACGAGTTCGCTGATGCTGTTCTGCATCATGGCGCTGTACCTGTGGCAGAGCATTTCCGCAGGCACGGTGCTGCTGGTAGGGACCGTCTATGCGCTGTTCGGCTACCTGATGCGCGCAACCGAGGGCTTTTACCGGTTCGCATACGTCTACGGCGAGCGGGTCAAGTACAAGACGCAGATTTCCAATGCCGAAGAACTTTCCGATGACTTTGTAAAGATGAAAAGGATCAAACAGGTGCGTGTCGACCAGGACTGGAAGACGCTGGGCATTCAGGACTGCCAGTTTTCGTATGAAGGCGAAGAGGGCGATGTGCACATCGACGGCGTGTCCATGGATATCCGTCACGGCGAGAAGATCGCATTCATCGGAGAGAGCGGCAGCGGTAAGACGACCATGCTCAAGCTGATCCGGGGGCTGTACATTCCGCAGAGCGTCACTGTGTGTGTTGACGGGGACGAGACGGAGGATGGGTTTGAGTCGATAAGCGATTCGATTGCGCTGATTCCACAGGATCCGGAGATTTTCACCGCAACTATCAAGAACAACATCACTATGGGTATTGCGCGCACCATGAAGGAGGTGCACCGGTTTACCGACTTGGCGGAGTTTACTCGTGTTGCCGAGGGGCTGCCGAATGGTTTTGATTCTTCAATAGTGGAGAGGGGCGTCAACCTATCCGGCGGCGAGAAGCAGCGGCTGGCCTTGGCGCGCGGGCTGATGGCTTCGGAAGATAAGGAGATTGTGCTTATGGACGAGCCGACCAGCAGTGTGGACGCGATGAATGAGCTGAAGATCTTCAGGAACGTGTTTGAGCAGTACCCAACTAAGACAATTATCGCTTCCGTGCATCGGCTGCACCTGCTGGCGCTGTTTGACCGCGTGTATATGTTCGATAACGGCAGGGTGATTGCCTCGGGCACGTCAGACCAGCTGCTCTCAACTTCACCGGAGTTCAAGGAGCTCTGGGACGAGTACCAAAAACAGATGCAATAGCCGGGTTCATATCCCTCTATGCATTCTCGTCAAAAAGAAAAACGCTCCCAGAAGGGAACGCTTTTCTTTAGATGTGGGCGCAGAGGGATGCGCAGTCGCTGCGCTCCCGCTTGCGCCAGCGCTCGCTCAGAAATACAAACGCGTTTGTGCTTCTTCGCTCGCTCGGCGCCCGAACCTTCGGTTCTCATCCCTCCGCATGAACTCATAAAAAAGAAAACAACCCCTAAAGGGGCTGTTTTCTTTTTGTGGGCGCAGAGGGATTCGAACCCCCGACAAATTGGTTAAGAGCCAACTGCTCTACCAGCTGAGCTATGCGCCCCTGTGTTTGTGCCCAAGGCAGGAATCGAACCTGCATTTCCAGCTCCGGAGGCCAGCGTCCTATCCGTTGAACGACCTGGGCATGCGATTGCAGATGCCTTGGATGTGCGCCCGCCAGGAGTCGAACCCAGAACCTCTTGGTCCGAAGCCAAGCGCTCTATCCAATTGAGCTACGGGCGCTCACGCAAAAAAATGCTAGTGCAGTCTAGCGAACCGGTACAGAAAAGTCAATGTCCGCGGGCAATACACAACGGCCTGTGGATAGTTCTTGCGCCAAGAAACATGCGTGCTATAATGAGGCCGATTTAAAATTACGCGAAACAAAAATGCCTACGGTACGATTCAAGGACGATGATCTCGAGATGGATGTTGAATTCGGCGCAAGCCTGAAGGAGACTGCCGAGGAAGTCGGCTCCAATATTCCGTTCGGGTGCGAGCAGGGCGTCTGCGGAACCTGCCTGATTAACGTTGTGGAAGGTGAAGACAACATGTCGGACATTGAAGAGCACGAAAAAGAGACGCTCAACGCGATGGGCGCCGAACCGAACCAGCGCCTGGCCTGCCAGTGCAAGATTGAAGGCGACGTTACTGTAGAAAGCGCACACTAATTATCATTATGCCTGTAGCCGCTCGGCCGTTTCCGCGACGAGCGGCTATTCTATTCCATCACTATGCTTAAGGGACTGCTCTTCGACCTCGACGGTACGCTCTACAAAACCGAGAACATGCACCAGTCTGTGGTGCGGCGCGTTTTTGAGGAGCATTTTAATGAAACGGTTGACGCAGATGAAATGAAAGCGTTCGTCGGACTGACCTACTACGACCGCCTGCTGCACCTGTTTGCGGCGCGCGGCATTGACGACGATGTCTTGATAGAAGAGCTGACGCAAAAGGCGAGCGAGATCACGCGCGCTGAGCTGGATTTTACAAAAACGGTTGTCCCCGGAGCCGAAGCGCTGCTCAAGGCGGCGAAGGATGGCGGCCTGCGCCTTGCGGTTGTTTCTTCCACGACGCATGCAAACATTGTCGACCGCCTGACGTCAACCAATATGCTGCACTATTTCGACCTGCTTGTTGGACGCGACGACGTGAAAATCAAAAAACCCCACCCGGAGCCGTACGAATATGCGATGCAGCAGCTGGGCCTGCAGGCAAGCGAGGTTGTGGCGTTTGAAGATTCCGCAGTCGGCATTGAAAGCGCACGTTTGGCGGGCATACCCGTTGTTGCAATGCTCACCACTTACGAACGGGAGGACCTGGCGGGGGCAGCGAAAGAAATACATGATTTTGAAGGACTGACCCTTGATGCCATCCGCTCCATTGCAGGGTAATTCAGCCCTCCGTACGCGCCATGCACACTGCAACGCTCGCAAAAAGGGCGTTTTTCTGTTACAATCATGCACATGGTGATCAATAGAATGCAATGGAAAATTGGCGGATCAGCCGGGGAGGGCATTATGACCACCGGCATGATTTTCTCGAAGGTTTGCGCCCGTGCAGGGTTAAAAACCTGCGCCTACCCGGAATATCCCTCGTTAATACGCGGAGGACACAATACGTACCAGATTTTTGTTAATGACAAGCATGCCACCAGCCAACTGCGGGACGTGCATCTTCTTGTTGCGCTGAACAAAGAGTCGATTGCCCTGCATATCGACGAATTGATCGACGGGTCGGCGGTTATTTACGATCCGGATGACTGGGGCGACGAAACGCCGTCTGTTGAGGGCAAGGATGTGATCATGGTGCCGGTGGAGATGACAAAGTTCGCCAAAGAGCACGAGGTCGACAAGGTTGCGCGGAACACTGTTGCGCTCGGCGCGTCATTCGGGATGCTCGGCTTGTCGCTCGAGAACCTTGAAGGCGTGATCCAGGACTGGTTCGGCAAGAAAAAGCCGGAGCTCGTGGACGAAAATATGGAACAGGCGGAAGCCGGATATGAAGCAGTGGCGGGCAAGTATGAACAGTTCGGCTATCGGCTGGAGCGGAAGAAGGGCAAGCCGCAAACTGTCATTTCCGGCAACGCGGCTATCGCGATCGGTGCGATTAAGGCCGGCATGAAATTCTTTGCCGCCTACCCCATGACGCCGTCATCAGACATTTTGAGTTATCTGGCAAAGAAGGAAAAGGATTATAACCTGGTAGTGAAACAGACAGAAGACGAGCTCGCGGCAATGAATATGATTATCGGCGCAGGATTTGCCGGCGTGCGCTCCATGACCGCAACATCCGGCGGCGGGTTCGCGCTGATGACAGAGGCGTTAGGCATGGCCGGCATTGCGGAAACCCCGTGCGTTGTTGTCATGGGGCAACGGCCGGGTCCTTCGACCGGTTTGCCGACATGGGGCGGGCAGGGCGACTTGAACCAGGTACTTGGCGCATCACAGGGTGAATTTCCGCGCATCGTGCTGGCACCCGGCGACCCGAAAGAATGTTTTTACCTGACGCATGAGGCGTTTAACCTTGCGGAAAAATACCAGGCGCCGGTGGTGATCCTCGTCGACAAGTATAACCAGCAGACCTGGCTCTCCATGCCGCACTTCAAGACCTCCAACCTCAAGCTCGAACGCGGCAAGATGATGGCGCAGAAGGATCTGGACAAGATTATCGGCGCCGGCAGTGAATATCTCCGCTACAAGCATACGGACGACGGCATCTCCCCGCGCACGCTTCCGGGAATGGCAAACGGACGCCATGTCGCTTCATCGTATGAACACTTTGAAAACGGACATACAACCGAAAGCGAAGAAGAGACAGTGAAACAGTACGACAAGCGATTCAAGAAGATGGAGACCTTTGTCGAAAACGATGCAGAAGGTCCAAAATATTACGGAACGGAGGATGCGCTGGTCACTGTCGTCGGCTGGGGTTCCACAAAGCTGCCGGCAATAGAGATGCTGCGGCTGGCCGAGGAGGAAGACGTGCCGGTGAACTACCTGCACTTCACCTATATTGATCCGCTGCCAAAGGAAAAAGTATTCGAGGCGTTTGCGCACACGCACAAAACGCTGTGTGTTGAAGGAAACAAGCTGGGGCAGCTCGAAAACTGGCTGAAGCAGCAAGCAGACATTACGATGAACGGCAATTTTCATAAATACGGCGGCCGACCGTTCTATCCGGAAGAGATGCTTGAAAAGGTAAAGGAGATGCTATGAGCATAGAACTCAACGACACAGCAACGCCGGTTAAGCCGGACTGGTGCCCGGGATGCGGGGACTACAGTATTTTGATGGGCGTGAAGAAGGCGTTGGTGAAGCTGGGTCGTCCGCTGGAAGAGACGGTTGTGGTTACCGGCATCGGATGCTCCAGTAAGTTCAACCACTATGTGAATACGTACGGATTTGAAAGCATTCACGGGCGCGCGTTGCCGGTTGCCCAGGCGGTACATTTAGCGAACCATAAACTGAATGTTGTCGCAGTCGGCGGGGACGGCGACGGATACGGGATCGGCATGGGTCATTTCGCACACGCCATGCGCCGCAACATGAACTTTACCTATATCGTACATGACAACCAAATCTACGGCCTGACCAAGGGGCAGTATTCGCCGACAACCGAAGTTGGCATGAAATCCTCGTCATCGCCATTCGGTGCGATTGAAGAGCCGGTGAACCCGATTAAGATGGCGCTCTCTTCGCCCGGCGTGTCATTTATCGGCCGCGGCTTTGCCGGAGATATTCAACACCTGCAGGAGCTGATCTACAAAGCGATGACGCATGACGGTTTTGCCTTAGTGGATGTGTTGCAGCCTTGCGTGACCTTCAATAAATTGAATACCTTTGCGTTTTTCAAAGAACGCGTCTATAACCTGAACGAAGATTCGTCCTACAGCACGTCGGATAAAGCCGAAGCGCTGAAACGGGCGGAAGAATGGGACGAGAAAATTCCTATCGGCGTCTTCTATGAGGCGACCGACATGCCGAAATACGAAGATAAGATGCCGGCTATCGCAGAAACACCGTTAGTAGACCACGATATTACTAATATCGATATCGAACCCCTGTTTGACGAATTCGGATAGCACTCGCGAGGCTCGGTAGCTTATTGCCTACGCGAGCGATTGGCCCGCCAGGGTTGCCAGCGAGCAGGCAATAAGCGGACGAGGGCTCGCGAGACTTATGCGCGGTGGGAATGTGCGGGAGGGGCTAAGCGGCATTATTAATCGCTGAAATAGGCGGTTATTTTGATATTGCATAAATCAGGGTTTTTATGTAAGGTTGGGGCTTGAAACTTGAAAACTGTAGTTCACAAAACTACTTCACCTAGGGAGGTACGCAGATGACGAAGGATCGAAACACTGTTCTGGTTGGCTGCCAATGGGGCGACGAGGGCAAGGGCCGCATCGTCGACCTGCTGGCTTGTCGCGCGAACCTGGTCGTCCGGTTCCAGGGCGGCCCGAACGCCGGGCACACGCTGGTGGTGGACGGCAAGAAGCTGATCCTGCACATCGTGCCGTCCGGCATCCTGCACCCGCACGTCACGTGCGTGATCGGCAACGGCGTGGTGATCGACCCCGAGATTCTGCTCGGCGAGATCAACATGCTGAAGCAGGGCGGCCACGTGAAGGACGGCGACGACCGCCTGCTCATCAGCGACCGCGCGCACCTGATCCTGTCGCCGAACAAGGCCATGGAGGTCGCGCTCGAGCACCGGAAGGGCAAGCACGCCGTGGGCACGACGAGCAAGGCTATCGGCACGACGTACGCCCTGCGCGACCTGCGGTTGGGCATCACGGTGGCCGAGCTCATGTTGGCGCTCACTGACGCGAACTGGTTCTATGCGCACCTGAAGCGGAACGCCGGCCTCATCAACGCCATGTGCTGGGGCATGCAGGTGGTCGAGATGGAGACCGACATCGACATCCTGTTCGAGAAGTGCGCCGGATGGGCCGAGGCGCTGCGCCCGCATGTGGTGAACCTGCAGGCGCAGTGGGCAGAGCCCGAGTACCGGGCCGCGCTCCGCGACGGCAAGGTGCTGTTCGAAGGCGCGCAGGGGACGCTCCTGGACATCATGCACGGCACCTACCCGATGGTGACGTCCAGCAACACTGTCGCGGCGTCGGCCGAGCTCGGCGCAGGCGGCTGGGCCGGCAACGACTACATCCGCCTGGGGGTGGTCAAGGCCTACACCACGCGCGTGGGCAACGGGCCGTTCCCGACCAAGTTCCCGGCTGGTGACCCGCGGGCCGAAGAGTACCAGAAGAAGGGCGGCGAGGTCGGCGCAACCACGGGCCGCAACCGCGACTGCGGGCGGCTCGACATCCCGGCGCTGCGCTACGCAGCGTCCCTGAACGGCCTGGACGAGATCGCCATCACCAAGCTGGACGTCCTGTCCGGCATGGGACGCATCGAGGTCTGTACCGGCTACGCGCTGGACGGCAGGCCGATCCACCACTACCCGTCCACCACCCACGAGCTGGAACGCGTGGAGCCGGTGTACGAGTCGCTCCCCGGCTGGAACGACGATATCACCGGCTGCCGGGAGTACTCGGAGCTGCCGACGGCGGCTCAGAACTACGTCGAGTTCATCGAAGACATGCTCCGTGTGAAGGCCCGTTGGATCTCGGTCGGGCCGGAGCGGGCGCAGATCATCCGTATCCGGGACTAGAGCCCGGCAGCCCGCACGAGGCACAAGCGCGAAGGAGGAACCGCGCTTCTTTTTTTTATCTTAGATTCCAACATCTAGCGCAACGATATACAATCGTTGCATATGAAAACAAATACGACATATCGCCGCCTCACGATGGATGAGCGGGAAGAAATCAGCAGGCTGCTCGCCACAGGAACGAGCCAGGCGGGCATTGCAC
>JBDRKW010000017.1:0-37262 GCA_043813585.1 Candidatus Kerfeldbacteria bacterium | reverse complement strand
AATTCCAAATTCCTGTGATTCAACCTGTACAACGGAATTCGGCTGTGCCAATGACTTAGTCTGTTCTGACGGCGCCTGCCGAAATGCGCAGTGTACAACTGAAGGCGATTGTATCTGCCCGGCTTGCGGCGACGGAACGGTCGATGAAGGTGAAGAGTGTGATGACGGCAATAACGTCGATGGCGACGGATGTTCCGCCAGCTGTACACTCCCTAACGCCTGTAACTCTACCTGTACGGATGAAATTGGTTGTGCCAATGACTTATCATGTGTGGATGGAGCTTGCCGTAACCCGGTCTGTAGCACGGAAGATGACTGCGTCTGCGCTGCCTGCGGTGACGGAACGCTTGATCCGGGCGAGCAATGTGATGACGGTAACAATGTCGATGGCGACGGTTGTTCCGTAGCATGTACGGTCCCATCAATTTGTAATGCAACATGTACAACAGAATTCGGATGCGGCGACGACTTGGTCTGTTCTGACGGACAATGCCGCAATACGCAGTGTACAACCGAAGGTGATTGTATCTGTCCGCTTTGCGGCGATGGCAATCTGGATGATGGGGAAGCATGCGACGACGGCAATAACATCGATGGCGACGGATGTGAAGCAGACTGCAGAATTCCTGATTCATGTGATTCTGTTTGCACCGACGAAATAGGATGCGGCGACGACTTGGTCTGTTCTGACGGAGCATGCCGCAATCCATCCTGCACTGCCGAGGGTGACTGTATCTGCGTCTCTTGCGGTGACGGAAACCTGGATGCGGGGGAAGCATGCGACGACGGCAATAACCTAAGCGGCGATGGATGCGATGCGGATTGTTCACTGCCTAACACCTGTAATGCAGTATGTACCACCGCTATCGGTTGCGGCGGCGGTCTGACGTGTGCTGACGGCGCTTGCCGCAATGCACTGTGTACAGACCAGGGTAATTGCGTTTGTACTGCATGTGGCGACGGCACGGTTGACGCAACTGAGGAATGCGATGACGGCAACAATATCGACGGCGATGGATGTTCCGCACTTTGCGTGGTGGAAACCCCTATACCGCCGCTTGTTGTTCCTCCTGTACTGACATTGCCAACACCGGTTATCGGTCCTGTTACTCCGGCATTATCGATTGGTGACCAGTTTTGCAACGGAACGGTGTATCCTTCAGGGACAGTAGCGCTCACCGGCGCGTATACGCCTGCGCCTGCAGTCGGAAGCCTGTTCCAATATTCGGTCAACGGCGGACTGAGCTGGAATTCCATCACTGGTGTGACCGGACTCGGCACGGCGAGCGCGCCGTTCGGCCTGACGCTCACGAACTTGGCATCCGGCGACTACTCAATGCTCGTTCGCGTCATTGAACCTGATGGTACCACCACTTCTTCCATACCGTGTTTGTTCAGCGTTTCTTCTTTCGGCCTGATCTTCGGAGCAAACCAGTTTGTGCTGGAAGCGCAACAAGGTCCGTTGGTGGAGAGCGGCATAACGCAGTTTGTGCAGGATCAGCCGCAGCAGTTCTACCTGGAAGTCCGTGGTGCTTCAAAGGTCGTAGTTGTTGACTTGGAAACGGGCGAGGAATATCCGCTGACCTACAATAAAGACCTGAAACTCTGGACCGGCGACCTGCAGTTTGACCAGGTTGGCCTGCAGCGCCTTGAGGGACGGATCAGCAACGCTACCGGTTCATACAAGCGCGAGATCAACTCTGTGTTTGTCAGCGAACCGACAGCGATTACAGATGTCGACACCGGCGATCGAGTCATGAACGCGTCCGTTACGGTATATGAACGTGATCCTGGAAGCGATGTATTCAACCAATGGAACGGTTCGGCGTATGGCCAGGACAACCCGATGCGTGCGACGGGCGGTGAATTCTCGCTCATCCTTCCGGAAGGTGAGTTCTACCTTGAAGTCAGCAGCCCGACACACGGCGTGATTGATTCGCTTATCACCCAAATCCCTGACCAGAGCATCGTGACCGCAGACGTTCAGATGAAGCGCGCACGCGGGTTCTTCGCACGGCTCTTCGCATTGTTCATGCCGCAGGACGTGGTGAATAATTTCCCGCTGCAGGTAACGCCGCTTCCTGATTTCTCGCTGTTGCCAATTGGCGAGAAGGTGCCTGATATCACGGTCCATTCAGAAGCGGGGAACAAGTACAGCCTGTTTGATACGCTTGAAGACAAGTACACCGTCCTGATGGTGTACAGTGAATGGAACACGGAAGCGCAGGAACAGGTTGAGATCTTCACGCAGGTTGACGAGGTCTTTGGCGAGCAGCTACAGCTGGTGCCGATTACGACCATGTCGCCGGATGAGGCGAACCTTACGTATAACGAACGAGGTACGTATGACATCGTATTCCTGAAGCCGGAAGATATATTCTTCGATGATTACTTCATCATCAGCCTTCCGCACTTCTTCGTTCTGAATAAGGACAAGGAGCTGATCGGCCAGATTGTTGGTTCGCGTCAGAAGCAGGAACTGGTAGACATCATCATCAAGATTCTTGCCGGTGATGTAGAATAAATTAATAGCTGGTATTCAGCTAAGATAAGAGAAAACGGCCACTGATCAGCGGCCGTTTTCTCTTATGGGTGAACGGTATTATCCACATTCTGTTTTTGGAGTTGTAATATAATTTCATTTTATGTTATAATCATTGCGTTAATCGATGCAAATCGATCAATATAAATATAAAAAACAATTAAGTAAATGCTATGGAGAAGCGACGCAAAACGCGTCTGTTAGCATCAGTAATAGGACTTGCATTTGTTGCAGGTTTTTTTGCTGTGTTAGTAGCGCCAAAAAGTGTTTTTGCCGCAGGTGGTAACTGGGTTTCTACTGCGGTGAACCAGGTTCACTACCAAAAACCTGTAAAAATGTTCCAAACCCTTAACGTTGTAAAAAAAGCGGTATTCATGCGCAGGATTAGAGTGAATGGACGGACATTCTTGCGTGGTCCGTTGATTGTAGCGGATGTCCTGACAGCAAAAGATCGTGTATTCTTTAATGCGACTGCCTATTTTCGTGGTAATGTAGAACTTGGTGACGGTGATGACATGGTAAGCGTCGATTCAGTGGGCTGGTCAGTTGGCACAAACGGCGCAATAACAGGCGTGCCTTCGATAACAAATGACAGCGAGCTTCTTGTTTCAGCAACAGGTGATGCCATCCTCAGGTCAGATGCGTCTGTGAGTGTTGTTGGTGATGGCGTATCCGTACGTTCAAAAGACGGACCCATCAAAATTGTCGGTGATGGCGTAAACGATCTTGATATTGAAAACAGCGGAGCAGCAGTCAATGTTACTGCAGCGACAACAACCGTATCGGGTGATGTTGATTTGACGGCAACCGGCGGAAGCACGGGCGCGGCCGACCTGGATGTTGCCGGGTATGCACAATTTGGAGATGACGTTGAAGTTGATGGAAATGCCATGGTAGAAGGAACTCTTGATGTGGACGGCCTTTCCAGCCTGGATGGCGGAATTGATGCAGACGGGAAATTTACTGTTGGCGACGGCACAGGTAATACTTCCACAACAGGCACCTTTAACGCAGACGGCACGGTAACACTGGGAACTGCCGGCGGTGCTGCTGATACGGTTGTAGAAGGCGACTTAAACGTTCAGGAAGATACTGATCTTGACGGCACGCTGAATGTGGACGGTGCTTCAACACTTCAAACCACGCTCGATGTGCTCGGACTTGCCAGCCTGGACGGCGGCATTGATGTTGACGGGCTGTTTACTGTGGGTGATGGAACCGGCGATACCTGGATTGATGGATTATTCACGGTGAATGATGACCTTGCCAGCCTGGATGGAGGAATTGACGTAAACGGTTCTAATTTCACTGTTGATACCTCCGGAAACACCTATGCGGCCGGTACTCTTGATGCTGACGGATCCGTCAACCTCGGTTCAGCAGGCGGAGGCGCAGACACTATCGTTGAAGGCGACTTAAACGTTCAGGAAGATACTGATCTTGACGGCACGCTGAATGTGGACGGTGCTTCAACACTTCAAACCACGCTCGATGTGCTCGGACTTGCCAGCCTGGACGGCGGCATTGATGTTGACGGGCTGTTTACAGTCGGAGACGGCACGGGTAATGTCGCAACAAGCGGCACGCTCGATGTGCTCGGACTTTCAAGCCTGGATGGCGGAATTGACACAGACGGTGCATTCACGGTTGCTGACGGTTCTGGAAACGTAAACACAACCGGAACATTCAATGCAGACCTTGCCGGTACATTCGGTGCAACGCTCGGTGTAACAGGTGCGACGACTCTTGGCAGCACGTTAGATGTGCTCGGCCTCGCGAGCCTCGACGGCGGAATTGACACAGACGGTGCATTCACGGTTGCTGACGGTTCTGGAAACGTAAACACAACAGGAACACTCAACGCTGACGGTGCTACAACTTTCGGTGCTACGCTCGGCGTAACTGGGCCAACAACCTTAGGTGCAACACTTGATGTTACCGGACTTTCAAGCCTTGATGGCGGAATCGACACAGACGGAGCATTCACGGTTGCAGATACTACAGGAAACGTATTTACGAACGGCACACTCGGCGTACTCGGCCTCGCGAGCCTGGATGGCGGTGTTGATGTAGACGGTGTATTCACCGTCGCCGACACCTCGGGCAATGTCCTTACGAACGGCACACTCGGCGTACTCGGCCTCGCGAGCCTGGATGGCGGCATTGACGTGGATGGCGCATTCATGGTGGCAAACACTTCAGGCAATATCGCAACATCCGGCACATTGAACACCGGCGGCCTCGCGAGCCTGGATGGCGGCATTGACGTGGACGGCGCATTCACGGTTGCAAACACAACAGGGAATATTTCGACAAACGGAAGCCTGACTGTTTCAGGTACAACAGCCTTAAACGGCGGTATTACCATGGACGGTTCGAAATTCACTGTTTCAGACACAAGCGGTAATACATCTACGGAAGGGACATTAAACGTTGATGGTGCAGTATCCCTTGGAACAGCTGGAGGTGCAGCCGATACAACAGTTGAAGGCGACCTGGATGTAAATGAAAATGCAAACGTTGACGGAACACTAAACGTTGAAGGCGTAACAACCCATGGTGCCAATGTCGTATCTGATACAAACATGACTGATGATCTCGGTACATCCGGTACGCGGTGGAGCACTCTGTACGTCGGTACGGTAAACTTCAACACGGCGATTACTGACGCGAACACAGGTGCGACTGCTGTTACCTTTGGTGACAGTGTCGTACTTGATTCATTCACAGTGCTTGCTGATACAAGCCTAACTGACGGTGAATGGAGTATTTCTAGCGCGGGTGCTGCATCCTTCGGCAGCACACTCGGTGTTGCCGGTACATCAACTCTCGGTGTGCTTGATGCATCAGGACTCGCTTCGCTTGATGGTGGCATTGACGCAGATGGAGCGTTCACAGTTGCTGATACTAGTGGAAATATAGGCACAACTGGTACGCTGACTGTCCAACAAAATTCATATTTGCGCGGCGCAATTTCAAACGATACTGGCAATCTGGATATTCAGGATACTGTTGATATAAATGGTGCTTTGAATGTAATCGGAGTTTCTTCGCTTGGCAGCGGGATTAGTGTAGACGGTGCGTTTACAGTTACTGACGGTTCTGGAAACGTAAGCACAACAGGAACACTCAACGTTGATGGCGCAACAACACTTGCTGGCCTCTATGTAGAGGACACTATACGCCTTGGTGCGACATCACTCACAACTGATGCAGCAGCTGATACCTGGGATCCAACGGACTCCTATCTTGAGATTACATTCGGTACTCTTGATGATAATATCCGTATCACTCAGACAGGTGCGAATGAGGGAGATCTGCTGTTCATCGTGAATGTTGGTGCGGTTACAGGACAGCTCGATTCTGGTGCCAATATGCTGATTGACGGCGGTGTTGACCAGGATCTGACTCAGGATGATGCAGTTTTACTCATCTATGACGGTTCTGACTGGCATCAGGTCGGTTCAATTGTAGACAACAGCTAATATCACATAGGTGATAAAAAGCCCCCGTTTATACGGGGGCTTTTGGTTTTTAGGTGTTGTTTGGTATGATGAGAGCGATGGAAAATCCGAAGACAAAATCTAAAAAGAAATGGCTGTATATTGCAGTTGGTGCAGTGCTCATTTGCGGTGGATTGCTCGCAATTATTTTTGTGTTTTTAAAGGATGAGGCCCCTGTGTATTTTGACTATGTGAATGATGAGTATGGCGTTTCTATCCAGTATCCGGACTATTATGTACTGTCATCGCTTACTGAAGATCAGATCGCAGGGGGCATTTTTTTCCGGATTGAACGTCAGGAACCAGCAGGACTGTTTTCTTTGCGAAAGGAAGAGGGAGTGGGGAAGTTGAGGGTGCTGGGCGGTTCGGTTATGGACCAACTCATTGAATCAGTTAACAAGAAGTACCCCGCGAGATTCCCCGATTATCAGAAGGAGTTGTTTGAAGAAACCGTTATCGGAAATGAACAAGCCGCGTTGTTTGAATTTACCTATACGGGAACGGACCAGGAAACCCGCATGAAGCAGCGGTTTATTATCATCGTGAAAGAATCGTCAGCGAATTATCTCTCTGTACAAACGCAAGAAGACTCCTTTGATGAATTGGATGCGGAATTTACGCAAATGATTGATAGTTTCCGGTTTATCAACTAAACTTCACCGTATGGAAGAACAGATTAATGCAAAGCAAAACCGTAGTAGGCTCATTATTTTGCTTCCGATAGCTGTACTCGTTATTGTATTGCTTGGTGCAGTTATTGTGCCTCGTTTCTTTGGTTATAGATTCGATGTCGGATACGCCCGTGTGGATATTCAACAGTATCAGAATGAATCTCCGGCACTGTCATTTGAGTATGACGCGGAGATGATGGCAATCGATACTGACGAAGAGCAGCGATACGGGGACACCTATATAGTAGGACTAAAAGCGAATGATGATCCAAGGACAGGTTGTGATGTTCGCAGGATACAGCAAACGTTCGACCTGGAACGGCCGGTTGAAGATGTCGCGAAAGAATTATCGGATGAACTTGGCAGCGGATCAACATCGTTTCAGTCAACAAATAGCGGATATATATTTTTCAAAGAGCAGAAAGCCATTGGCATGGATATCAATTTTATCGGACCGCTTGGCGATGCTGCTAAAGTCAGGCAGGTTTTTGTCCCGGATGGTGATTACACTTTTACCATGATATGCGGCGGCAATAAAAGCCTGCAGAAGTTCTACCAGAAGGAATACGATCGTTTCTTTAATACATTTTCATTTAACTAAATACGTATGACAGAATCAAATACAGGAGAAATGATGCATGGCATGACATGGGGCAAGCTTATTGTGAAGTTTGTTGTGATGGGAATTTTCATCATCGGCGGCATCTTCGTTTATAAGAGTGTGGTTGTCCAGCCGATGCTTCCGGACGGATTATCCTCTGATGCGAAGAAAGCGGTGTTCCTGAATGACGGCCAGGTCTATTTTGGTGAAATCAAGGAAGTGAACAGCGAGTTCATTCTGATACAGAATCCATATTATCTTCAGACCGCAACCGTGTTGCAGGGAACGACAAATGATGAGGATAAACAGAAGCTCAAAAAGCAACTGCAGGTTGTGCCGCTTGGTTCAGAAGGTATGCAGCTGCATGGCCCGGAGCGCGCGATGTATGTGCGATGGGATGCGATCAAATATATAGAAAATATGACAGAGTCATCTGAGGTGCTTCAGATTATCAACAGCGATCCCGCTCTTACTGAATAAACCAACATTGCGGGGCTGCTCGGCAGCGCAGTAGAAAGAAGCCGTAAAGGCCTCTTTTTAACTATTTCTACAGTTGTATCGGCTGTCAATTATGGCCTATTTGGTCGAAAATTGACGTGTAACGGTCGGTGGCACCAGAAGCCACGGGGATTTCCTTTGAATGTTGACGGACTCTGTCTGAACGCGTACAGTAAAAGCCTTCAAGGGAGGTGAAGGGATGCATATATTACATAAAGCCGGCGTGGCTTTGGGGCGGGTACAGCATGTTTCCTTGCATTCGATGAGGGTCATTCTCATCAACAAAGGAACCGGCGCAGAGCGCTGTCCCTACTGCAAGAGTACCGTGCAGTCGGCGGTACTGGAAGATGTGAAAGTCCGCGACCATAAAAAGCCGGAATGGGCCGAGTGGGTGTGGCAATGCCCGTACGACAGCTGCCAGACGCTCTTCCGCAAGAAGGCGTCAACCACGCAGCAGGCGCAGAGCCAGGTCCCAGTAGTCCAGCCGGTTCGGATGCCTGCAGTCAGGTTCAGGCTCCTAGTTCGGATGGCCGGCGCTCTGGCCGCGGTGTTCCGGTTGTTGGCGCGTATTTTCCTTCCGGAAAAGGAGGTTCTGGACGTCGGTTCGCTCCCGTGCGCCCAGTACGCGTACTTTGCAAAGCACGACATGTGCGGCTATGACCAGTGCTTTTATCCCGCCGATAATTCCCATCGGGTGAAGGTGCGCGATCAGGCGAGTGGTGCGATGGTGTCCGTCATTCGCTGCACTAAATGCGGGCGCTATTATCGCGAACTGGCAATACCGCCGGGCAACCCTGATGGAGGATAAGGGGTTCTTTTTTTATCTATTTTTTGTTATATTTACTGCAGTTTGATTAATATCGACAGTATGAATAAAGACCTCGTTCGCCAAATTGCAGTGGTTGCAACACTTGCAATTACACTCGCAGTAAATGCATTGGCAAATATCATCCCGTTTAACGGGATCACCACAGGCGAAGTGTCAGAGAAGTATCTGACTTTTTTTACGCCTGTCAACGAAACATTTTCCATTTGGGGTGCGATTTATGTGCTGCTCGCGTTGTATGCCGGGTACCAGGCGTTAAAGACCCAGCGCGACACCAAAGATTTAGTGCGCACGGGCTGGTGGTTTGTCGCTGCGTCGTTGCTGAATAGTTTGTGGATGTTTATGTGGCACTACGACCAGATTTATTTAAGCGTTGCGGTGATGCTGGCGCTGCTCGCGTGTCTGATTGTGATATACGCACGGCTGGGCATCGGCATGAAAAAAATATCACACGCGCGGCGGTTAATGGTGCATCTCCCGTTCAGCGTCTATCTTGGCTGGATTAGCGTTGCGACCATCGCAAATATCTCTTCTGCGTTGGCCAAGTTAGAATGGACTGCCTGGGGAATTGACCCGGAGCTGTGGGGAAGTTTAATGGCGATCATTGCGGGGTTTATCGCGGTTGTTGTTTTGTTTACCCGGCATGATTATGCGTATGCCATCGTAATCGTTTGGGCGTTAATTGGTATCGCAATCAAGTTTGATACGTACGTTTTTATTTCGACCTTCACTGATTTGACTGCTTTAGTTGTCGTCATGACTGTTCCGGTTGCGATGGTAATGCGTCGAAGGCTGGTGAAGATGGGCCGCCACCAGGAACCAGTGTAGAAAAAAAAGACGGACGTCATGAGGAGGATGCGCTCCTCCGCCCGCTCTGTTTCGTATTCTTTTACCGCTGTACAAGAAAAGATCGGTCAAACATACCTGCTTCTGGCGGAATAGACATTGTGCTAAAGCCAAGTTACAATGAATGCATAAATAAGTACGTTATTATTATGTTTCAGGAAGGCATCGATCCATCACAACGGAGGGAAAAGGAGGCTCACATACCGGTTAAATACGCAGATTCCATTCAGGAGCTAAACGGCATGCTGGTGCGAAATGAGGAAGCGAAACAAATGCCCGAATTGTCCGACCCAACAACGCGGCAGGAGATGCATGACCACGCGGTGGATTTAGTGATAGAAAATCCAGATATAGGCATGGAGCAATTAACAGACGCATTGAAGAAAACGCCATCTCCAACAGCGCAGGAAATCACGAAGCAAGCAGAATCGGTTGGCGGCAAAGAAACGGTTGATGCGCCGGAGATTGATTGGAAAGCGATCGCGGCCGGACTAAAAGCAGAGGCAGCCAAACTGGATGAAGCAGAAGTGCAGGCAGCCGGCGGGTACAAGGAATGGGCAGACAAGAAGATCGATGAGCGGTATGGAAATGTCGGAGGAGTGAAAGGATATATTTGGGAGTTGATGCGGATGAGCGGCGCAGGGTTCATCAATAGCGGCTGGGAGAACGGAAAGATTCAGGTTGAGAAATTGAAAAAATTAAAGGAAGGCACGCTCACCGGCAAAGAGACCGCGTGGGGCGTCGTTCGCATGATGGGGCCGTTCGGCATTGCGGCAGCTAAATGGTTTGAAGGCAACCCCAACGAGCGCAATATGGTCGAGCAAATGGCGATCAGTTCCAAGATGGCTGCGGATGTATTGTCGGTGGTAACTGTCGCAGGATTGGAGGCAAAGGGCGGTGCGCAGGTGATGGGATCGTTGGCCGGCGAGCTTGAGAAATTGCCAAAAGACGCCAGCTTGATTGAAGCATCATCGGCGATGTTCCGCGGACTGTGGCCGGGCGAGGAAGTTACCGCCGACAAAGTGAGGCAGTTCGGTGCGATGATGAACGATCCGGAAAAAATTGCATCAATCGTAGGCAAAGATAATACGCAATCAATAGAAGTAATCAGTCAGCTCGCGAAACTTTGTTCTGAACGTCCTGAACAAGTTGTAGGTACGTTCGGTACTCTTGCAGGAGCCTAATGGCGTGTTTATCGTTTATCATAAATGAGATATAACAAGTAATAATAAATGTATGGATACAGAATCAAGAGTCCAAAAAAGCCAAACAGAAACCCTATCAGCAGAACAAGACGCTGCCGGGTTAACGCCTGAAGAAAAAGAGGCATTAGAAAAAGAATGGAACCAACTTTTGAATCAACGTGAAGAAATGCGTGGAAAGCTCATGTTGGAGCTCCAGACTGCACTTGGCGATGAAGATGTTGATTATGGCATGGAACAGACCTTTAAGAAGTTCCCTGATTTGCTTGAAAAATTGAAGGAAGACCTTACCCATGAGCAAAGGTCAGATTTACTTCTTGCCGCAACAGCTATGCCCTGGAACAGGTTTGGCAGGGTAGGAGAAGTGAGAAAACTTGTTGATTCAGAAGCCTCAAAGCAAATTGCTGAGCTGGATACGCGCATCGATGCTCTCTATGCGAGATTGCATCCGGAATATCAAGCGCAGGCACAATAATTATTTTTTCTAAATATTTATCACCGTCGATATGGCGGTGTCATTAATAAAAAAGAGCCTGGTTCAAGGGCTCAAAATCTGGAATCTGAGGTAAGTTACATGTGGCGGGAGTGACGGGACTCGAACCCGCGACCTTCTGCGTGACAGGCAGACGCTCTAACCAACTGAGCTACACCCCCAAAAAGAGCAACATGCGAGAGTATACAGTATTTCATTATTACTGTCTAGGATACGGGTAAAACGCGCACGCATTGACAAAACGGCTTTTTTCGGTTATACTTTTTTGTTTTTCGGGGAGGAAGCGCTTGCGCGGCAGAAATTGAAAAAACGGCTAAATTTCGTTATAATATACTCTGTAATAATAGTTCAATACTATGGCTAAAGAGATGGATAAGAAAACAGGGGCCGGAAAATCAACACCAGGCGAACCTCGAAATGGTATGAAAAAAGGCCCTGACAAAGGCAAGCGTGCTGATAAAGGGAAGAAAGTAGAACCAATCCCAAAGCCCGCTGAACAGCTGAATAAAGGCGATATTATTACCGGCCAGAGATTCAAGCGGAATAAATACCATGAATATGTTGTCGAAGCGCCCGACGGGCGACTCTTAAAGCTGGATTGGCCGGAAACGCTTACCGACGAACAGCTGAAGCAGCCGCATGATGTTGAGGTCACATGGGTGCATCCTAAAGGCGAGGGATACAGAGTTCGGTTCAAAGGCACAGAAGCTGAGCAAAAAAAGCATATTGAAGAGCGGAAGAAGCCGCTCGAAGTCGGCCAGGTTGTTGATAATGTCGTCCTGCAACGGGCGCGCAAGAACCCCGACGAGGGCTATGCTGTCCATACGGATGGCAATTCCATTTTTGTTGTCTATCCTTTACTGCCGGACGATATATCTGAAAAAGACCTAAAGGCACCTAAACAGATAGAAATCGTCGAGGTGAAGACAACGAAAGGCGGGAAGCTGGTGTACACTGCAGTTAAAGCCGGGACCAAAGACGGCTGGGCAGCAGAAGAGGCGCTCAGGAAGAAGGAACCGGTGCTGGAAGAAAATGACCGCGTGTCGGATATGAAGCTGAAGCAGCGGTCAACAATAGACGCTGAAGGTGTAGCGACATATAGCGGCGAAGCAAAAGACGGACGGACAGTGATCGTCAGTTCGTCCATGGGCTGGGTGCCGCGCGCGGGGCGCGACGGCGTGATTACTGCCCCTGTCCGCATTACCGGCTTGCATGAAAACGGGCTTGTGTATGAGGGCGTTATGGAGCAGGAATATGCGCTCCGGAGCGAATTGAACCGGCTGCGCTTTGTTATGGGCTCATATCAGGAACTTATGAACGCGCTTTCTGAAGAGCATCCCGAAGGCCATGAGCATGCGGGGGAGTTTGTGCATGATATCCCGAAGCATGAAGGAAAGGATTTGCGCGAAAATAATACCGTATTGTTTCAGGCCATTATCGCTGAACTGGCGACATTTCCGGAAGGGGATGCCTCCTCGGAAGATGTTGCAAAAGCGTTGAATACCCTCCATGCGGCTATAGAAGCGTTTGAACAGAATACCAAGATTCTCGAGGCCTATGTGGGCATTGAAGTGCCGGATAATTTGGATGAGCGCATGCTGGGCCATGACCAGTTGATGAGTGAGATCCAGGAAGCGTTTGATGAAGAGAATAGGTACCGGATTGAGAATAATGCGTATCGTGATGAGATTGATGAAGCCATTAAAGAACTCAACCGCGGGAAGACCCCGGTGAAATTTTTGGATTATTTGGGCATTGATGAGGACGAGGTCATTACCCCCGAGCTCGCAAAGGTATATAAGGGCCAGCTGCAGGAACTGATCAAAAAATGGGAAGCTGAAGTGGCGACCTTAGAGCATGGCGATGTGTTCGGTGCTGTGAATGCGGATGAGCTGTCTGATGATATGGTGTCTCGCTTAAGAAGAATGGTTGAGTCAGATCCGCAACTGGCAATGGAAACTGTTGTCGGCGGCGACAAGTTTGCGGAATTCCAGGAGAAGCTTGCTTCGTTAAAAAAGAATCCGGTCAAGATAAAAACGGATGCGCGATTTCGCGCAGGTCGCGACAAAACAGATCCGAAATTTGCTGAAGGCGTTTCGTTCCAGGAATTTTCTGACGGGTATGCTGATTTGCGCGAGGGTGATGTGATCAGGAATGTACGCGTTACCCCGGACGGGTTTGTGTTGTTCGATACCGAGAAGACAAATAAAGACCGTAAAGAAGCGTATAGCGAAATCAGGATATCTCCGGGCGGGCTGACAAAAAAGCAGATTGAACAGCGCACATTTGATTCCTATTCGTTTCGGTTGTCCATGTCCCAATTCGCAACACTTCTGAAAAACGGAAAAATTAATTTAGAGGCAGGGTCAGTCCGTGATGAACAATTTGTATCTGATATCGGCGGCGCTTCAATGTATGACCTGATTCTATATATTAACGGCCAAGCATCCGGTACATTCGAACCGCTGTATTCCTGGAAGAAGTTGCGGGACAGCGACCCGGAGCTGGGTGATCGCATTCGCAACATTGTATTGTCGCGGTTTGAGGCGTATGTCGGGCTTCCTTCCGGCATCGCCGACGATGTTTCGATTTCATTCGGCCTGCAAGACATTGATAACCCGAATACATTTACCATCCGGGTTGTTGTGGCTGGCCAGATAGATGAGCAGGTGGAGATCTCCGGAAACAATGCAATTGATAAACCTGTGCTGGATGCGATGCGGGAGAAGCTTATTAACGCGGCAGAGGCACAGCATGAGGAAGCGCTGCGCGACCTCGATGTTGACCTGGGCGTGCTGCCCGAGATGCGCGACGGCATGCGCGGGGCGGCACTGCTCAAGGATTTGGTTGCGGCAGAGCTTGGGCTTGACGAAAGCCAGGTGACTGGCGCGTTTGTCATTGACAAGAGACCGGACGGGTCGTTTACGATCAGTTTCGGCGCAGTCGGTTTGCCGATCAGCATAGACAAATTTATTCAGTTGCAGCGGGTGAAAGCGCTGCGCGTCCTGGAGACGCCGCTCGAGGAACTCGCTGGCGCGCGTACGGGGCTGGAAGCGTTCTGCCGCGAAAACAATATCACACCAGCGTTAACTCCGGGCGAGATGCTGATGTACCACGGGCCAGACCGCGGCCCCATGAAGGACGGTTCTATTATTTATATATCACGTTTCTTTTCTGAAGCGGCAAAGCCAAAGGCAGTCGTGTTCATGATTGAAGATGATGCCATGGATAAGCGGCTGGGTACCGGCACAACGGAACGGGCGCTTCCGCCGGAACAGTTTGTGGCGTTGCTGAACGGCACGGGCAAGCCGCGGTTTGACCGCATGAATTCCGCAGGCCGGAACCGCATCGAATATGAAGAGCAGGTGCGGGCCGGTCGGTTTGTGGACGGGCGTACCTTGCTGGAGCGGCTGGATTTGATATCCGATGAAGCGCCGATGGACTACCTGTGCCGCGTACGCCTGCAGGACGGACGGGTTGTACGCATTGTGGATTATTCCAACGGCAAGGAACAATGTGTATACGGATTTGTAGAAGCGGCCGACGGAACCGTTCCGGATGGGGCAAAGCGGGTTGGCATTTCATACGCAACACTCGTTGCCCAGCGGGAAACGATGCGGAGGCTGGAGGGCAGCGAGGCCATCGAACCGCCGAAAAAAGGGAAAGAAAAATTGTACGAAGACCTGCGGGCAATGGGGTTGGATCCGGATATTGGATTGGATGATAAAGATATGTCAGATAATTTTCGCTGGGTGACAAGCACGCCAAAACGGGGAGGCAAGCCCGGAGAGATGGTTGTTCACAAGGACACTATCTATATTGAGGAGGACGGCGTAACTGATAAGGTCATTCGGTTTACAGTTCAGCGCCACAAGGGCGTCATGGAAAAATCACATGAAGAATTTTTAGCAATGGTTCGCGGCGGGGAGATTATCGGTCCGGCAGCTCCGGATGAGGCGCCCGGCGCTACCGTGTCGTCCGGAGATGAAGCTGAGATGCTGGATTTGGCTGGCGAGCACACGGCTGCAACATCTGCGACTTCAGCTACGGAACCGTCAGCAGCGCCCAGCGCAGAACGTCTGCGGCCAGCTGAAAACAAGTCAATAGCAGATTTTGTCGCCGCGTTTGATGCGGACAGGATCACGGAGATTAAAAAAAGCGTGATGGCCGACGTGGGTATTATAAAATTAATACGTATGGGTCGGTACCTGAATTCACAGGTTGAGGGCCTGGCCAAGCGCCGCAATGAGCTCTATGAACTAGTCGGACAGATTAGCGATGCACGAGACCGTTATGCCGGAGCCCGGTCAGACGCGCGACCTGACCTGGATGCGCGGTTTGTGGCAAATACGGCGGCAGAAACCAAGCTGGTAAACGATTTAGAACAAGAATTGTCGCATGCCGCTGAATCGGTTGATACCTTGGGACACGCAAAAGAGCTGTTTGAGAAGCGAATACCCGCATTGGTCATGGTTGCCCAGAATATCGCCAGTGAGTATATTGCCATTGCTGATGAAGCTGAGGGCCGCAGGGGAGGCGGAAGCGGAACTGAGGCTGCAGCCCCTGACGACGTTATTCCTCGAACGGGCGGCACAGAGAAATCTACGGATACGCATGCCAAAGCAAGAGTGGATTTATATAAAGCACTTGATGAGCGATATGGAGGCGGTATTGGATGGGAAAATTTTCGGCGCGAACTTAAGCACGGTAAGATGGTTATTGTCGGAGCGGATGGTACAGAGTTTCATAGTATGTCATCGAGTTCCGTTAGAGATGGTGAAGTAATGATGTTCGCTTTAGGAAAAAGTGGTCCGGACGCTATTGTTAAATTAAGCCCAGACGATTTCTTACAAGCACTCGAACGTAGAGACTATCAAATCATAACGAGGGAGGCAGCTGAAGCGGTGAAAGAGCTTCATGGCAGTAAGTCAATCCCTGATCGGACTTCGTTCGGAGATGATGCCGAACCGATGCCGGAAGAGGGGTTTACGAGAGAATGGGTTGAAGGCCTTAATGAAGAAGAGAAGAAACTGGTTAGAGAGTTGGAACAAATGGGCATTACGGTTGATTCGCTGTCAGAATTGTCAGATGGGATATCTTTTAATCCGGTTCATGCGGAGATTGACCCGAGCGGCGGGGTAATGGTGCTGGAAGAGGGGGATGATCGTGAAAAGGAGCATTACCGCGGCTATTCAAACAGGGATTTTTTGCTCATGGTTCGAACCGGGCGATTTGGCGCCAAACATCCGGACGGCAAAACAGATTGGGCATTTATTGACGCGTGGGACATAGGTGATGAATGGCTCCGGTATCAAACTGACGCGGCAAAGGCTTTAATTGACCGTGTTCAGCGGGAGAAGGGAGTGCGCCCTGAGGATTATAGGACTGGTTTGCAGACGTTTGAAGGCAGGCGCCTGGAAGTAACGCCAGCAGGAGCAGGCGTCAGAGTTTATATTGAAGGTACGGATGATGGGAAAAATGTATCAACCGAGGAATTTCTGAACAGCGTGCTATACGATATTTATCTGAAGCGCGGATCGGGAGACCGGGGTACGGTATCGACTGATGATGAAGGGGACACGGTAGAGATTCCGCCGGTTTCAGACTTGATGACGCCGGAAAAGAAACAGTTTATGGAGCGCATGAGCCCTCATGGTTTGCGCAGTCCGGAAGACCTGTTTAGCAATATCATTGATACATCTGAACCTGACCTGGGGTTTGGTCCGTCTCCGACATGGGATATACGGTTCGGCGAGACAGAAGGTACGCTCGTGTTGCGGAGCCGCTATGATATCGGCCATGAAGAAACCGTCACGTTTGATGAGTTTGAAAGGATGATGGAGAAAGGGGAGCGCGTACAGTTCACGCTGAGTTAACCATTTTTTCAGAAACGAAAAACCGGGGACATACCCCGGTTTTTCGTTTGTTGCGTTATTATTTTGCTTTGACCGTCTCGACGACCTTCGCAAACAGGTCAGGATTGTTTTCCGCCATGTCGGCCAGGATCTTACGGTCGATCTCGATATTCTTTTTCTTGAGACAGTCCATGAATACGCTGTAGGACATGTCATGCTGCCGGACTGCGGCGTTGATCTTGATTTGCCACAGTGCGCGGGCGGTGCGTTTCTTCAGCTTGCGGTGGTCAAATGCACGCTGGCCAGCTTTTTTGACGGCTGTCTTTGCCAGGCGCATTGTATTCTTCCGTCCCGCAGAATATCCCTTGGCTGCTTTCGTGATCTTTGAACGTTTCCGTGTACGGACGCTTCCTCGTTTTACTCGTGCCATATCGTTATGCTAGGCGGTTAATGTTTTTTTCGATTCCCTTGGTGGTGGAGCGGTCCTTGCGCTTGTTGCGCATGGTTTTCCCGCTTTCGCGCGCGTTAAAATGGTCCTGGCCAGCTTTACGGAGTTTCAGCTTGCCTTTGCCGCCTTTGGTCCGGCGGATGCGCTTCGAGATCGCCTTATGCGTCTTTTGCTTGCGTTTCGTTGCCATACTATCTGGTAAATGTTGTTATTTTTTCATGCTTACTATCGTGGAAAACCTGCTGCCCTGGCGCTTGATCGGCGATTCAACCACCACTTCCCGCTCAAGCAGCTCCAGGAATTTTTTAACGACTTTTTCCACCAGTTCCGGGTGGGCTTTTTCACGGCCGCGCAGCTGCATTTCAATCTTTAGCTTGTTTCCCTTATCCAGGAATTTCTGTGCTGATTTGACGCGCACCATCATATCGTGTTCGCCGATTTTGACGGACAGCCGGATACCTTTGAGTTCACCGGTTTTTTTCTGTACTTTGTTTTTCCGCAACTGCCGCTCTTTTTCGTACAGCAGTTTGCCAAAGTTCATGATCTTCACCACCGGCGGACGCGCCTGGGGGGAGACCTCGACAAGGTCAAGCCCTGCCTGCTGGGCAATTGCCAAGGCATCGCGCGTAGGCATTACCCCGCGTTTTTCGCCTTGTTCGTCTATGAGATAGACCTCTGGAATCCGGATTTCGTGATTCTTCCGAAATTCTTTGTTTGAAATTGTTGTGAGTTAACTTAATTAATGAATCTCAAATGAGAATGTGGAGATGGTGGGCCTCACACCCACGTCTGGCCACAGAAAGAGAAACCGTTTACATGCGTAGCTTATTTATATTATTCGAGGCGCCGGCTGAAAAATAAGCAAAAGCGTCGGTGACTCTAGTTTGTGCAAAGGTGTCCATGCGCGTTCAAACGGCGCGCGCATGTAAGCCTTATGTTTGACGCCACGGTTTGGCCTATAAGGCGTGAGCCAATGTGACGGTTACCGAATTTAGGCGGTAACAGGAGCCAACGCTGGCATGCTGAATGCCGAAGCAAGAGCAGCCTTAGCGCGGCTTACGAAGTTTGCACTTCTGAATTGGCCTTGTTTACGAGAGTGCCAGCTCGACATGTGAGTTCACTTTCCA
This sequence comes from Candidatus Kerfeldbacteria bacterium, assembly GCA_043813585.1. GTDB lineage: Bacteria > Patescibacteriota > Patescibacteriia > UBA9570 > XYC2-FULL-38-9 > JBDRKW01. The sequence continues at coordinate 18,650 of JBDRKW010000017.1, read as the reverse complement.
ATGTACCATCAACTATATTCATCCCCTTACATGCTTCCTTGCTGTCGTGCCGGAGCGTGCGTTTCCACGTAGAGCGCGTCGAGCGAAGTCGAGAATAGCGCTCGGTGGAAATGCATCGCTCTAGCTGGTAGACAGCAAGAGAGTGTGTGAGTGAATGACTATATTTCTTGTCTCAGGGTGCGGGCGGCTTGCCGGTCCAGGTCCCTCTTTTTAATGCGTTCGCGCTTGTCGTGTTTCTTCAAGCCGCGCGCTAAAGAGACCTTCACCTTCAAAAGACCTGACTTACTATACACTTTTTCTGGTACAATTGTCAACCCTTTTTCCTTTGTTTTGCCGAGAATTGTGTCAATTTCCGACCGTTTCAACAGGAGTTTTCGCGGCTGTTCAGGGTCGTACCCCGGTTGGTTAATTTGCTGGTACGCGGAAATATGGGCGTTTTTTAGCCAACATTCGTTATTTTCTATCGTTACATAGGCGCCTTTGAGGTTTATTTTTCCCTGCTTGGCCGCCTTGACCTCTGCACCGCTCAATATCAAGCCGGCGTCCCACGAGTCGAGGAACTCATATTTTGAGCGTGCTTCCCTGTTTACAATCGATTTCATAGGGTCAGTGTAGACGAACCATAGCAAAAAACAAGCAGCGTACTAGTTTGTTTTGCAGATTATTAATGGATCCGCTTGTTAAAAATCCAGTGGAACGAGCTGTTTTTTGCAATATCGCCGGGTGAGTAGAGCTCCTTATGTTCAAGTTCTATGAATTGTTTCTTTTTCTCGTCCTTGATTTTGTCTTGCGGAGCGTTTTTTTCGAATTTCATGAATGCCTTATGCGCGAATGTGCTGCAGACAAAAGCGTCTTCGTTGACGAGATACTTTGCCGCTTTGAGGAAGAAATCAATGCTGAAATGCTTCAGCACCGCTTCTTTAATATACAATCCGACAATACGGGAATAGTCATAAGGCACGTCAATGTTTTCGAGCATGAAATTGCGGACGATTACCCGCCGCTGCTCGTCGTTCATGCCATGGAAACGCTTTACTGCAATATCGTAGCGCTGAAAGTTATCGGTATATCGCTTGAGCTGGTGGATTTCAATCCCGTAGCCGATCGCTTCAATAATGAGGGGACCGGAGAAGGGAAGGTCTTTCGGCGGGATGAATACCAGCGCCGCGTGGTTCCAATAGCTGTGCGTCTTTCGCTGGATCATGCGCGCCAGCCATTGCCGCCGCGCGCGCACCAAAATAACGTCTCCGACCTGGAGCTTTTTTTCAACATCCGGCCACTTTTCCCTCAGCTCATGTGGCCTCATATCCTAATGTTTGTTGTAGATGAATTCTATGTGCTCGCTCGATCCGATATCGCCCGGGTTTGTCAGCTCCTGCAGTTCAACCGGAGACCAGATGCCCGTCTTGAAGATAACTTTGTTTTTTTCATTCCAGTCCATGGCATCATAAAACGCCTGTTGAATGAGCCCGCTGCAGCTGAACCGCTGCTGGCTCAGGTACAATTTGCCGATTCGTTTTGAAAAAATACTAAAGATGAGAAGCCAGCCGGTCCATGGCCAGTACGGGGCATCCACATTCATCAGCATGAATGTCACGACGCGCTCGCGTTCCTGGTCTGACAGCTGCTTTACGCGTCCGATTGCCACGTCGTACTTTTTTGGGTCTTGCAAATATTTGTTCAGCTGGTGAATAGCCGTCCCTCTGGTATGGACGATGGAAATCTGTGAGCCTTTCTTTGATTCGACAATGACCGTTTTTGAGCGCTGTCTGGATAAGTCGCGCGGGTAAAGCACCAGGGCGACGTGGTCCCAGTAGCTGCCGATGACTTTTCGCAGGAATGAACGGAGGATGTTTCCTTTATGCCTGATAAAAATAATATCCGCAGGTTTGAGCTGCGGAAGCGGTCCGTGTATTTCCTCCAGTGGCGAAAGATCGTTCTTCGTCTTTTTTTTAGGTTGGGTTTTTCGTTTTGCCATGGATTTATTTTTTTGTTCTGCGTGTATTGTACCATATTTTTTTTGTTTCGGCAATGCAACTATTGACAGTAGTGTGCTTATTCAGCACAATGCCTCTCTCTTTACAATCCTTTATTTCAGGACTGAATTCAGGTACAATGAACGGCGTCTATGGTTGAAACTATCATCGAAAATGACATTCGGCAGGCGATTGCGCTCCTCCAGAAGGACGGTGCGTGGCCGGAGTTTGATATTGAAACAATCCGCATTGAGATTCCGGAGGAGAGCTCTCACGGCGATTTTTCTTCGAATGTGGCGATGCAGCTGTCGGGCGTGTTGAAAATGAGCCCGCTTGAGATTGCAAACGAGCTGAAGGAACGGCTGGGGCAGGAATATCGCCAGGTGCAGATTGTCCATCCGGGGTTTATGAATTTTTTCGTAACCGGCACGCAGCTGGCCGGTTCGGTCCAGGAAATTATTGATGCCGGCGGCAGTTACGGAAGCTCAGATGCTGGAAGCGGAAAAAAGATCATTATTGAATACATCTCCGCCAATCCCACCGGGCCACTGACGCTTCCAAACGGCCGCGGGGGGTATTTGGGCGATGTGCTGTCGAATATCCATGAGCAGCTGGGGTATGCGGTGACGCGCGAATATTATATTAACGATCGCGGCAACCAGATTGACGTGTTGGGCGAATCGGTTGCGCGGCGCTTTTTGCAGAAAGCGGGCATCAACGTTCCGTATTCTGACGAGCTGTACCAGGGGGATTATATCGGCGAACTGGCAGACAAGCTTGACCTGCGCGACTATAAGCTAACCGACCTGAAAAAGGTGCAGTGGGTGAAGGACCGCATCAAGGACAAAGCGCTCAAGCTCATGTTGGCGAACATTCAGAAGGTAGTGGAGAAAAAAATGCGGATACACTACGACAGCTGGTTTTCCGAGAAAGAACTGTATAAAAGCGGGCTTGTTGATATTGCGGTTGATGACATCCAGCGCAAGGGATACGCGTATGAAAAGGACGGAGCGACCTGGCTGAAGACTACGTCGTTCGGCGATGACAAGGATCGCGTGCTGATCAAGAGCAGCGGCGAGGGCGCCTACATCCAGGGAGATGTTGCGTTATTCTATGAGCGGGCCTTTATACGGAAAGTTGACAAGGTCGTGCTGGTTGTCGGCGCAGACCACCACGGGTATGAGAAGCGGTTAAAAGCGCTGCCGCAGTTATTCGAGTCAGATACGGAATTTGATATTATTTTCACGCAGATGGCCACGCTGCTGAAAGACGGGAAAGAGGTTCGCATGTCAAAACGGACCGGAACGTTCGTCACTATCGAGGAGCTGATCGACGAGGTCGGCAATGACGCGGCGCGGTTTTTCTTCCTTATGTATTCATCCGACCGGGCGATGAATTTTGATTTGAATCTTGCAATGGAGCAGTCCGATAAAAATCCGGTGTACTACGTGCAGTATGCGCATGCCAGAATCTGCCGCATTATTGAAGAGGTGAAAAAATTGGGCGGTCCGGAAGATGGTGCGCCATTAACGCTGGAAATTGAACATGAAGCGGAAAATGCGCTGGCGAAAACACTGGGCCGGCTGCCGAAGCTGCTGGAGAATACCGCAGAATCGTATGAAGTCCATCACCTGCCGACCTATGCAATGGATGTTGCGCGCGCGTTCCACCATTTTTACGGGCAATGCCGGGTGATTGACGAAGGTGTGGTGAATCCGTCGCGTTTTGAGCTTATCCAGGCAGCCCAGATTGTGTTGCAAAAAACATTGTCGCTTTTAGGAGTTTCCGCTCCGGAGAAAATGTAGAATTGTCGGCAGCAGCCGCATGCATTGAATCATCGGCTGTTTTTTAGTATAATCAGTGCCATGCGAATCGGGATCGATTGCCGGACCATGCTGAATCCGGATGCCGGAGAACGCGCGGGAGTCGGGCATTACACGAGTTTTCTCGTGAAAAATATTGTGAAGAGGTCGGGAAAAGACACCTTTGTGTTGTTTTTTGACCATCGGATGCCGAATAACACGCTGATGAAGGAGCTCCGGCAGCAATCGAACGTGGAGATTGTGAAGTTTCCGTTTAGCGAGTACAAGCGGTATTTACCGTTCGGATATTCGCATTATTTTGTGGCAAAAGCGCTGAAGAAGGCGGACCTGGACCTGTTCCATTCGCCGGCGTATATCGTCCCGCTGCAGTACAACCGTCCGTCTGTGGTTACGATCCATGACCTTGCCATCTACAAGCATCCGAACTGGTTTCCGCCCAACCAGAATTTTTCGCGCAAAGTGCTGGTGCCAAAGTCGGTGGAGAAGGCGGCGCGCGTCATTGCCGTATCAGAAGCGACGGCCAAATCCGTGCTGCAGACCTTCAACGCACCTAAGTCAAAGGTGAAGGTGATTTATGAAGGGTTTGAGCGCGGCAAGAAACCGAAGGCCGCGATCCGGAAAAAAATATTGGAGAAATTCGGCATCAATGAGCGGTTTATCCTGTTTGTGGGGACAATCGAGCCGCGGAAGAATATCGTTAACCTGGTGAAGGCGTTTGACCAGTTCATGGACGCGAACTATAAACGTCATTCGGATCTACAACTGGTGATTGCCGGCGGAACCGGCTGGAAGCACGAGCAGGCGTTCCGGGCCATCGCGCACGCGAAATGGTCTGCAAATATCCGGGTAATCGGGTACGTCACCCACGAAGAGAAGATGGCGCTGCTGGAGTCCTCTCTGTTTTTCGCGTTCCCTTCGTTGTGGGAGGGTTTTGGATTGCCGGTGCTGGAAGCGGCGAGTTTGGGCGTGCCGGTGCTTACGTCAAAAATATCCGCATTGCCGGAAGTAGGCGGAAAAGGCGCGCTATACGTGAATCCAAAAAGCATCCGGTCTATCCAAAACGGCATTTCCGCGCTTGTCCGTTCTTCGGCAAAGCGGAAGTCGCTCGGCAAGAAAGGGAAGGAGCATGCAAAACAGTTCAACTGGACCAAATGCGCCAAGGAAACGTATGATGTCTATAAGGATGTTGTGAAGCAGGGGAAAAAGAAGTAACACCGCACTATGATTACATTTTCAAACCTCTCATCACTTTCCGGCATTGAGCACGGCATAACGGAAAAAGGGGATCAGGCGCCGGAGCCGTTTATTCGCGGAGAACAGGTGCATAAGGATGTCGCAGTATGGGCGGATGAGAACACGCCGGAAGTTGTGAAAGGCGCAGATGCGATAGTGACGAGAAAGTCAGGCATTATAGTTGCCACATTTACGGCCGATTGCGTACCCGTTCTGTTTGCGGACCCCAAGGCCGGTATTGTAGGCGCGATCCACGCCGGATGGCGGGGGACGGCGCTTGAGATCACGCGCAAGACATTTGAATTCCTGAAGATCCGCCCATTCAATATTATTGTAGGCATCGGGCCTGCAATTTGTGGAAATTGCTTTAACGTTGATGAGAAGATCGCGCGGCAGTTTGATGCATCTGTCGTGACTGAATCAGAATCAGAGGAAGGCAAGTTTCATGTCGATATTGTTCAGGCGAATATCGACCAGTGCCTTGAGGCGGGAATTCCCGAAAAAAATATTGAAGTGATACGCCGGTGCACGTTTGAAGACGACGCGCTCTATTCGTCTCGCGGCGGCGATAAGAACGAGCGTATGATTTCCTTTATCCGCAGGAATGGGTAGCGTGTGGTATTCTGAGCGCAATGGCGGCGTCGATTTGTTGGTCCGCGTTGTGCCTAATGCCTCGCGCAATGAGATTGTCGGCATCCATGACGGGCGATTAAAAGTAAAAATATGCAAACCGCCGGAAGACGGCAAGGTAAATAAAGAGCTGGTTCGGTTTTTTTCCAAGACGTTCGGCGTTTCAAAATCTGCCGTAGAAATCACTGCCGGAGAGAAGGTTCGTTCAAAGATCGTTCGAATGAACGGCCTTCACCGTGCGGATTTGCAGCGAGCCATGCCGTTCTTTTTGGATATCTGATACCTTGCAGTTTTCGGGGGTGTTTGTTATAATCTGTCAATATTTTTGCACCAAAGTGCGTGTTTATGGGTAAGGTACAGAAGCCACAAAAAAAGAGCATGTTTTCCGAATTTGAGGAGGAGATTATTGCATTCTGGAAAACGAATAAATGCTTTGAGAAATCAGTCGAGATACGTCCCGATGACAAGCATTTTATTTTTTATGACGGGCCTCCGTTTGCGACCGGTTTGCCGCACTACGGGCATATGCTCTCTTCAGTAGTGAAAGATATGGTGCCGCGCCACTGGACAATGCGCGGGTATCGTGTTGAACGCCGGTGGGGATGGGATTGCCACGGTTTGCCGATCGAAAACCTGATCGAGAAGGAAATTGGTTTGAATTCGCGAAAAGAGATCGAGGAATACGGCATTGATAAATTCAACGCTGCCTGCAAGGACGCGATCCTGATGTATGACAAGGAGTGGGGGAAGTTTGTTGAGCGGATAGGCCGCTGGATTGATTTTGAGAATTCGTACAAGACCATGGACAACACCTATATGGAGTCTGTCTGGTGGGCGTTTAAGGAGATGTACGACAAGGGGCTGGTGTACGAAGGCCGGCGTGTTTCTTTATATTGTCCGCGGTGTGCAACGCCGTTGTCGAATTTTGAGATTGCGATGGATAATTCTTTTAAGGATGTTGAGGACCACTCGATCACGGTAAAGTTTATTGTAAAAGGCGAAGAGAAGACATCATTCCTGGCATGGACGACAACGCCGTGGACCCTGCCTGGCAACGTTGCATTGGTCGTTGATGAGCAGGCGGATTATGTGAAAGTCGAGCAGGACGGCGAGTTCTATTATTGTGCAGATGCTGCGAAGGATCGGTTGTTCGACAGCCCGAATGTTGTTGAGAAATTAAAAGGTGCAGATTTGGTGGGTAAGGAATACGAACCGCTCTACACCTATATGCCGACAGAGGGCAAAAAAGCGTATTATGTTTTGGCCGGTGATTTTGTTGAGCTGGAAGAGGGAACAGGCGTCGTGCATACTGCGGCGATTTTCGGCGAGGACGACTTCCGTTTGGCAGAACAGGCAGACCTGCCGCGCGTACCGACGCTGGATGAACAGGGAAAGTTTTTGGATTTTGTCACGCCGTTTGCCGGAAAATTCTATAAGAGCGCGGAAAAACTGGTGAATGCCGATTTGGAAGAGCGCGGCCTGATGTTTAAGGCGGAAAAATATTCTCACTCGTATCCGTTCTGCTGGCGCTGCGACACGCCGCTCTATTATTTTGCGGGGCCGGCCTGGTTTATCGCAGTCGGAAAGATCAAAGACGACATGCTCAAGCAGAACCAGGAGATCAGCTGGCACCCGGATCACCTTAAATACGGACGGTTTGCCAAGGGGATCGAAAGCGCGCCCGACTGGAATATCTCCCGTTCGCGTTTCTGGGGCACGGCCATGCCGGTATGGAAGTGCAGTAAATGTGCAGCAGTCGATGTAAATGGCAGTGTTGCTGATTTGCAGGAAAAATGCGGCAAGGATTTGTCTGAACTGGATTTGCATCGTCCGAGCATTGATGAGATTACGTATCCGTGTCCGCAATGCAAGGGCGAAATGAAGCGTATCCAGGATGTCTTTGATACATGGGTGGATTCAGGATCCATGCCGTTTGCCGAAAAGCATTATCCGTTTGAAAATAAGGAGCTATTTGAGAAATTTTATCCTGCGGATTTTATTGCGGAATATATTGCCCAGACGCGGGGATGGTTTTATACATTGCACGTATTGTCCACGGCGCTGTTTGAAAAACCGTCGTTTTCAAATTGCGTAACGACAGGCACACTGATGGCGGAAGACGGACAGAAGATGAGTAAAAAGCTGAAGAATTATCCGGATCCGCAGGTGATGTTCGATAAATACAGCGTTGATGCGGTACGCCATTATCTGTTGAGTTCGTCGATCATGGACGCGCAAAAAGTGAATTTTTCCGAACGGGACGTGGATGAGATCCACAAGAAATACATCAACACGCTTTGGAACGTCTATACGTTCTATAAAATGTTTTCAAAGGAAGGCGAAGCTGTTGAGGAAATTGAAAACGCAGATGAGGTTGAAAATGTATTGGACCAATGGATCATGGCGAAGCTGCATGCATTTGTGAAAGAGGTAACCGAAGCGTATGACGGGTATAATATTCGCAAGGCTTCGCTGCCGCTACAGGATTTTGTACAAGAGCTTTCGACGTGGTATATCCGCCGATCGCGTTCGCGCTTTAAAGGTGATGATGGCAAGGATCGCGAAACGGCGCTGCGCGTGTTGTATACCGTACTGAAGACATTTATAAAGGTTGCCTGTCCGGACACGCCGTTTGTCACTGAAAAGATTTTTCAGGAGTTAAGGAAAGACGATGAACCGATTTCTGTCCATCATTGCGATTGGCCGAAGGCAGACGAAGCATTTATGGACGATGCGATCCTTCAGCAGATGGATGCGGTCCGTGCAGTTGTTGAAACAAGCCTTGGGTTGCGGGCGGAAGCGGGGATGAAGGTCCGCCAGCCGCTCCAGTCAGTAACGATAACCGGTTCACAGCTATCTGAAGAATACCAGGAGATTTTGCAGGATGAACTCAATGTAAAAGAGGTATTATTTGGTGATGCATTTGCGCTTAATACAGAAATATCTGACGAACTGCGTTTGGAGGGTACCCTGCGGGAGCTGATACGCCAGACGAATTCGCTGCGCAAGAAAACCGGCTTGACCATTGATGATGTGGTGGGGATCAAATTGCAGACCGATAGCGAGCAGGTCAAAAAGGCAGTTGAGATCCATAAGGAGGAATACTTGAAAAGCGTGATCGGCAAGAGCATCGAGATCGTTTCAGCGGCACAGGAGAGCGAAGGCAAAGTAGACGGAGAATCCGTCACTATGAGCTTAACGCGCGGATAGCGCTTCGTGATACAATACAAGCATGGCGGACACCTATAAGACAGAGGGCATCATTTTGCGTCGGTGGGACTATAAGGAGGTCGACCGTATGTTTCGCATACTCACCAAGGACTACGGCAAGCTGACGGCCCGCGCGATCAGTTGCCGCAAGCACGGCGCGAAGCTGGCCGGGCACCTGGAGCCGTTCATCCATACGGACTTGTTTATCGCGAACTCCCGCACGATTGATATTATTGCCGGGTCGAATATTATCGGGGCAAACACGACGCTCCGCCGGTCGCTCCTGCATTCTGCGGCTGCGAGTTTTTTTTCCGAGGTAGTTGACCGGCTGACGGAAGAGGATGATGCTGACCCAAGGCTATTTGGCCATGTCCTTGGTTTTTATGAATGGCTTAATGCAAACGCGCCGAATGCACTGGCGTTGTATGCGGCAATTCTCCAGTTGCTGGGCATTCTTGGGTATCATTCAGAGCTGTATTACTGCCATCAGTGCCGACGGGCTCTTTCAGAAAGCACGAACAAGTACCACTACAAGTTATGGAGCGCTGAATGCGCGAACTGCGCGAGCGAAGATGATACGGCAGAGCTGGATGAGAGAACCATTAAAGTTGTGCGGTTTTTGAATGAACAGCCGTATGAGGAGGCGGCCAAGCTAAAGCTGGATTGCGAGGAGTGGCTGGCAGTGGACCGGTTTGTCCGGTCGCTATTACACTATAATATAGAATACGACCTCCGTTCTGAGGAGGTCTATCGTTCGCTGTTTCGTTCCGTTTGCTAGCGCTTAGAACGCTCCAAAATGCGTTGCCGCATCTGCCGCCAGCTGGGCGGCGGTTTCCAGTGCTTCTGAGATGTTCTTGTTGCGCATGTAGTTCGTGACAAAGCCGGCCCGAAAGGCGTCGCCGCAGCCGGTGGTATCGACGATGTTTTTTATCCAGAACGCCTTTTGTTTGTAGGTTTCGCCGTTGTGATAGCAGATTGACCCTTTTGGCCCGAGCGTCAGGACAAGGATTTTTTCAGGATTTGCCTCCGCTATAGCGCTGACGGTTTCGATTAATGATTCATCGCCGCCGATAAACGCCATGTCGATTCTATCAAGATAGTGGAAGAGCATGGCCGCTACATCGCCGTGTGCAAAACCTTCTATATCCGCATCGCGGGAAAAGTCGGCTATCTTAAGCGTATCCAAACCAAGATCCGAATCAATAACCTGGTCGAAAACCTGTTTGAGGCCGTCAGTCAGAGGAGCGACCACTGCTTCCGCCTCGCGCATCAGTTCGATATCGTGTTCGTCCAGCTTCATATCAGCGAGGACGCCGGCAAAAAAACCGCAAAAGACCCGTTCGCGGCCGACGAGCCGGATTTTTTGTTCCGATGTCGCTCCTGGCAGCCGCTTTAAATGGGAGACGTCCACGTTTTCCATTTTCATCTGGCGCAGAAAAAATTCCCCGTCCTCGTCGTCGCCAATGGCGCTGATGAGGATGGCCGGGTAATTGAACCGCGTCGCATGCACGACAAAGTTCGTCGCAATGCCTCCGACATGCTTTTCGCCCGTGGTTACATAGCTGTCGATACTGGCGTCGCCGACTGAAGCAATCATATTTTTTCTATTATTGAAATGATTTCCTGGACGCGCGCGCTATCTGACTTTCCTTCGCTGTTTTTTAATGCGGTCCCGACGATGGCGCCATCTGCTACGGCAAATTGCTCTTTGGCATTTGAGGCGTTTATTCCTGACCCGATCAATATCGGCATATCCGGGAACACCTTCTTCACTTCGCGCACATGGTCGAGCGATGTTTCTTTGCCCGTTTCAGTTCCGGTGATGACGAGTGCGTCTGCTCCGGCTTCAATAGCCTGCTTTGCGGATGTCGGCAGCTGTTTGCCGCTGTCGAGCATGGTTTTATGCTTCACCTGGATGTCCGTGAATAGCGCAACGTCTTCCGCGCCGATTTTTTTTCTGTAGGCGATAATAGCGTCTGCTTCCGGTTCGATAACTCCCTGGTCGCATGAGACGCGGTCTACAAAAACATCAATGCGCACGTAGCGCCCTCCACCTTCTTTTGCGATGTCGAGCGCTGCTTTCCAGTCATTCAGCAGGACGTCAACGCCAACCGGCACCGAAACGGCGGCCCTTACAGCTTTTACCGCTTCCAAAATGCATTTTTTTTGGTCGTCTGATACGAGTATGGTGTGCGGATGGTCACGATCGTTTTCCACCAGAACCCCGTGGACGCCGCCAGCTTCAAGCGCTTTGGCTTCTGCAACCGCGTGCGCAATAAAATCGTACATTCCGGGATGATCATCATAGCCGACTGTCGGCAACAAATGTACCATTCCGATGAATGGGTAATGCGTTCCAAAGATTGATTGAAATAATTCCATAGAGTTTGGATGGCTAATTATGGCTTGTAGTGGTGTTTTTGTCAATCATGGTAGTAAAAAAAGAAGCCCCTAGTGCTGTTTGTCCGAGATGTCATATCTTGGGAACAACACTTCATCCAGGAACTCCAGTACACCATGGTAGGCGGGGCGCTCTACCACTGTGTTTGCGACCGCCTTGAGCGCGGGCGTCGCATCGCCCACTGCGACCAGCTCCACGCCATCGATACCTGCGGTTGACAGGTCGTTGCTGCCGTTGCCGATCATGATGATCGGGACGTTGTGGTGCAGCAGGTCGCGGAGGCGTCGCAGCGCTTCACCCTTTGTCGCCGTCGGGTGGGGCAGGTCGATATACCAGTCGCCTGCGTCCAGCCGATGCGTGGGTATTCGCAGGAACCTGGCCAGGTTCACGATTTCCCCCGCAACGCACTCTTTAGTGAGCCATGGCGAGATTTCCAGCATCCCCGCCACTCGGCCGAACCTGTTGTCCTGGGCGATCCTCCTCACCTCGCAGGTGAAGGAGAAGAGCCGGGTTCGGTCGGCGCAAACGATGGCCTGGTGCTTTGGCGACAGTATCGCATGTGTCTGAATCCAGGTACTGGGGTGGTCTTCCACATACCTGAACCCCTTGCTCATGCAAAACAGCTGGACGCCGCGCCGGAGCATCATGAACCGGTAGATCCATCGTCGAACCGTAGGGCTCGTGTACTGGGTGCTTCGGTACTGGTCGACGTTGCGGGCAAACCAGCCGTTCGGACCGGTTATGACAGCGCCGTCTTCGACCACGCGGACCTGCATGATATCGTGATCGATACCAAGGATGCGTTCCCAGCGTCTGATGCCGAAATCGCTGGTCGATGTGGCCCAGCCCATCATAATGCCGTGGCGGGCAGCGGTGCTGAACGCAAGGGGGATCTCGGGGCTGCACTTGCCCCGGTCGTCGATGACAGTGCCATCGAGGTCCACCAGGACGAGCGCGCGCGGATCCGCGCGCAGATGAATGTTTTTCATCTGCGCCTCCTTTCGTCGCGTTGTTAATGGTTGGTAGGTTCTTCGGCTGAATGATGCCGATTTCTGCGGGTATTTGCATTTCAAAACACCCACAGAATTCTGCAGCAGAATGGATGAACAACCATAGTATGAATGGTCGTAGATGTCAAGGTAAAAAAAGAGAGACGGCCTTCCCTGGGGAAGGGCGTCTCGAAATCAGTACACGACGTGGAGATCCACCACGCGCCGGTTCTCCGGGTAGTGGCCCGGAAGAAGGTGCGCGGGGTTCACGCCGGTCATCTCCCGCGGGTAGTCGGCCAGGAACCTTGCCAGGTCCTGCGACTTGGGCGTGGAGTGGCCGAGCACGCCGGTCCAGCGGCCGGTCTTGCGCGCTTCCTCGTGCATGTCGAGGATCTGCTTCAGAAGCAGGTCGACGGCCTGGATCCCCTCGTCCGTCTCGCAGCTTGTGACCGGAGGCCCCTTGGGCAGCTGCGGCCGCACTGCCTGGCGGAGTCCGTACCCGTTGGCTTCGTACAGGTACCGGCTGATGCGGCTCGTGGTCCGTTCCCGGATCTGCCAGATGCGCGACTGCGGATCCGCCATCTCCAGGCTGCTAACCGCCTTGTACGTCTTCGGCGTACAGAATTCCAGGGAGTCCATGATGACTTCCCCGAAGCCGTTCGGCACGCCGATGACGTTCAGCCATCCCGGGATCCAGGGGTTGTAGCTGAACAGGAAGCGGGCCTGCGCCTGATGGTCAAACGCTTCGCAGAGCCGTTTGATCACAGACCCGTATGCGCCGGTGTCGATCAGCACTGCGCGGGCATCCAGCATGTTTTGCTGGACCAGATATGCGCGGGCCGCATCCTGCTTGACCGCCCAGCGGTACTCGCCGGTCCACTTGTCTTGGACGCCGAGCATGCGGCGGGAAACCGGGACGCGCGAACCGCCGCGGCCGAATGGCGCCGCGCCCAGCTTCATCATGTAGTATGCAGGACCGGCGTCGCGAAGTTGGAATACCGGCACTTGGTCCGGCTCTATCGTTGTCCACATCCAGTCGACGAACGCCAGCAGCAGCGGCCCCCAGACATGCTGCGCCAACTGCCAGTGCAAGAAGTACGCTCCCTTGATGTCCGTGAGCGGTTCTGCAGCCGGAGTTTTGGTGAAGGACCGCACTGCGCGTTCGTCCGCCTCGATGACGCGGTTGGCTTCTTCGCGCAGCGCCCGAACGTATTCGTTGGCAACTTGCCGCGCCTTCTCTTTCAGGTCCTCGCTCGCGATATCTTCGCTCAGGTCCTGGGTGAACAGCCGCCACTTTCGCTTGTGCTGCTTCCGTTGACCCTTGGTCATCTGTTCCAAATACGCAGGCATGTATCCTCCTCAACGACCGTAGATCGTAGTGGTAGTAGGTTCTTCGGCAGCAGATGCAGCCGATAAAGAAAGAGGGAATGCGTTTCCCTCCTTTTCTCTCGATATCTGCTAAATGCAGATTTACCGTAGTGATAATAAACGGTTTTGTCAAGGGTCTTTGGAGTAAAAAAAAGAACCCCGGTCGCGCACCATGAGTGGTGGTTGACTGGGGTGGGGATGATGCTCCCGGTGCTACGTCTCCCTGGCGTACTTTTCCATATACGCCTTCGGGTCGCGCATGAACTCTTCCGCCATGTCCATGCGGATGAGGTCGTACCGGAAGAGATCCTTGACCGACGGAATGATGCGGTCCTGCTTGACATGGTCGATGATGACCGGACCGCTCATCGCTCTTCGGTTATTGTCGTCGTCTTCTTCAGTTCTGGAAGCGTCATCGTCGGCCCTGGTGGGAATCCGGGCCGATTCAATCAGACTTCCGAACCTTCGGTTGAACGAGGCATAGTCCTCGAGCGTCCAGTGGACGACCGGTTTGCCGAACCAACAGTACTCGACCAGGAAGCGCGCGATGCGGTCCTGCATCAGGAACTCCTTGGTGTCGTTATTGCTGTCGTCGAGGCGCTTCGGGCACTGCACCTGGGCGATGGCCTCCGGATTGCCGGTGGGGCAGTACCTGATACACTCCTCGACGAAGATGCTGATGAGCGTCTCTTCCAGGTAGCCGGTCGCGTACGGCCTGTTGTATGCCAGCTTGCCGAACAGGCCGAACTCGCCCGAGCACATCCACTTGTGCTCGCGCAGGGTCCGGTTCAGGTGAACGGCGATCGCGGCCACATCCGGCGGTGTGCGGGTGTTGGACGCGATGTCGCCCAGGATGTTCCTGGCCGTCATGCACGTTTCGTTCCCGCGTCCGGCGCGCGAAGTCTTCACGTACAGGTAGCGCGCGTTCGCCTTCTGTTGCCGCTGGATGAGCGGGTAGGCGAGATGCGCGAGGGCATCACATTCTTCGGGGTTGCGCAGGTCCGCGTCGTGCTGGATCACGGCCGGCGCTCCACGGTGGAGGAGGTACAGCCCGAGCATCCCGCTGAGGATGGTAATGCCCTTGCCGGTTTCCGGACGCCTGTCGAGCGACAGGATCGGCAGGAGCCGGTCCCAGTCGATCATGCTCAACATCGCTGTGTGGTCGGTCAGGACCACTCCCATGGGCCAGAACTCCGCCAACCCCTGCAGGACATCCTCGGTCGAACCGCAGTTCGCGACGAAGATCCTTCTCGGGAGCACACGGCTGGTTAGGTACTTGAGCACTCCATGGACGATTGACCGCTTGTCCTTGGAACGCTCGCGCATTGGCACGAGCACGTGCCCGCCGTTGTTGAGCATCGTGATGAGCTCAGGCATCGATCCTTGGATGTCCACGGACTTGGGCTGGTAGTAGAAGTGCTGGAGCATCGGCCGCTGCTCTGCCGGGACCGAGCCGATGTTCCTGAACGCCTGGGCGCACCGCTCTGCGTCCGGCGGACCGCAAATATACACCTTCAGGTCCTCGTCCGTTGTGATCAGCCGCGGATCGCTCGATTCCCCGGGCACTTCCAATCCGCCTGAGGCATCGTCCGAACACTCCTCGTCCATTCCTTCCTCCTCATCGCAGAAGTCGCAGCGATCTCCATCATGTTCCGAATTCTCGCTCATCTTTCCTCCTTATCGTTCCACAAGAGCAAATCATTCTGTTTTCGAACAGCCTGGGTGAGCCGCCGGATCATTCCGGCAGTTCATTCCCACAAATAAAGCGGCAAGCGATTGCCTTCTTGTTTGTGTGAACGAACGGATTTTTATTTATATTTTAAACGGATTGGTGTTGGTTTTTGCCTGTTCCTCCATCTGAGCTACCAGCAAATTCCAACTCACAAAGTTCGGTGCGGCGAGAGCTTGCCCAGTATCTGCATGGTAGCATTCATGCATACCGCCAGTTTTTTTAATATCGCGAAGGCAGATGGTTATTATTTTTTTTGAAAGTTCCAATGCCTGTTTCTTGAATCCGTAGTTCAGCAAAGCGTGCATATACATATAATTAGCAATAGGCCAGACCGGTCCCTGCCAATTTGAGTGCGGCTTAATAATGTTTCTATTATTGTAGCCAGGATCAGCCTTTGCAAGCGTGCGAATGCCCCAACGTGCCCACAATTTCTCAGGATTGATGACCATTCGTTTTATGGACCTCTTTCCCTTTTCTTGAGTGGCAATGCCCGCCCACAGTGGAATAATATTTGAATAGGTACATCGGCGGATCAGTTCATCAGTTGTTGTGTCTAGATTAAAGTAGCTGCTGCAATTGTTACACCACAGATACCTATTGATGTTGGCCTTGAGCTGCTGGGCTTTTTTTCGGAACCGTTGTTCTGCGCTTTTTTTTCCAAGCTGTTTCGCAATCAAGATCATTGCTTTGTATTCTCGATAGAGGAATGAATTCAGATCTGCTCCTATTACTGTTCCTTTTTTGTAGGGCAGTAGAGCAATATTATTATCAGCACCAGATTCCATACCGTCATACCACATGCCAAGTCCGTACTTTTTGCTCCAGAGGTAGCGTTCGCGATAAGTAACTACAAGCTCGAGTTTTGAGAAATGGGGTTTGATCCAGCTGAAATCGTTCAGGTTTCGCGATGCAAAAAAGACGCCTTGCGCCAGGAACGGCTTGATATGGTTCAGGCGCGTATCGCGTCCTTTGGGAGTGACTAACCCGGGGGTGAAACCGGTACGTTTATTCGTATATTGTAAGTAGTTGAGCGCCCAATTACGAAGATAAATCGCTTCGCTCGGAATATCGGCAGAAAGGCTCATGCCAATAAAAAATGCATCCCAATCCCACTGTTCTTCGTATGGTCCGGCCGGTACCAGGTAGTCGTATTTCAGCGCGCCTTTCGCTTTCCGTTTGACCTCGGATTTATACGGGAGGAATGCTTTTTTGATCTGTTGTTCCAGTGTCATCTGGCGGTTTTTCGTCAGATTTAATTGAAAAGAGCATACAGATAATGAGGCTAAATGTCAATCCACCGTGGGAATAAAAAAGAAGGCAGCCAGATTAGATCCGTACTGCCTAGCACTTCCCGCCGCAGGCCGTTGCCGCATCCATGCGGTGCGGATAGTAGGGCATGTAGTCGACGAAGTTGTAGACGTTGCGCTGGACGACCAGGTTGTCGTACTGGCGCAGCCGCCGGTTTTCCGTCGACAGAACGATCGTGGGACCGAACTGATCCACCATGACCGCACCTTCGGCTGCGCGCATGAGGATGTGTTGCTCTGCGATCCATTCCGCACGGTTCTTGTTCGGCTTGTCGTGCGCGGTTTCACCGTGCTTCAGTTCCCAGCGCAGCTGCTTGTCGATTTTATCGGTCAGCGATTCCCGAGCTGCGCGGTAGGTGGCGCTGTTGCGCTCCATGAACTCGGTCCAGCGAATGCACTGGAAATCCAGTGACGAGCACTGTTCCAACATGAACGCGTAGTAGGCGTCGATCCCTCCGGGCAGCACCCGGTCGGGATAGAGGACGAGGCCCCACCCATCTGCCAGGACGAGGCGCCATTCCAGAGTGCATCCGTTCGCAGAGAACAGCGCGCGAAGGCGCCGGGCGCGGGCAAGCATATCGGCTTCCTTCACGGTCAGCGCGAACGATCGCCCCTGTGCCTTGTAGCGATCCCCGCCCACGTAGTCAGAGACGCAGATGTAAGAGATGGCCGAGACCGCCTTTCCGGTCAGCATCGCACGCCCGATGAGTTGCCCGCCTTCGTCCGACAGCGGATTGCCGCCGCGCGGCCGGTTGTTCAGCAATTCATTTGCGATCGCGAGGTACTCCTTGACCGGGAGCATGCTCGTATCACGCTGACCGCGCTGCATGATCCCCAGATCAAGCGCGGCCTTGCGAAGCGGGTTGGTCTCTTTAACGTTTTTGTTCATACCGTCCTCCGAACGGTGATGGGTTATCCTTGCCAGTGGTTCAAAAAACCCCTTGCTGCTGGCAAGGGGTCGGGTGATATTATAAAAGGAATATCAACACAACCGCTTGCCGCAAGGGCTGGTTGTGCTGTGATGAAGAATCGAAATGGAAGATATACAATTCATAAATATACTTTAGAAAGCAGGATATACCCGTTTAAGCGTGATGTCAAGTTTGCCTTCTGATACGTTCTATTGTATTCTTGGTTTACCACCGCCCGTTATTTTGGGCGTTTTATTTACTTCTGTATGCAGCAAAAGGATAACATTGAACTCCTTTATTTAGGAGGGAGAAGTACGCCATTGACATCACGGCGCGATTTTCTTGTTTGGTTTGACGATTTCTATGAAGTGCAGATGGTTGGCCGCGTTGACCCGTATTTCGGCCTGACACAGGACCAATCAGCAACAACGGCAGATGTTGTTCGCGCCTGCAAGCGCATAAAGCGGGACTGGAGCAAATATTGCGGCTTCATTATTACTGTTGATCCAAAACAACACGATGAGTATGCGCAGGCAGTAGCACATATACTGGGAAGCATAGGAAAGCCGGTTGTTGTCGTGACAAGCGCCGAGGATGGCGAAGGTACGTACAAGGACATTAGTTTTAAAGGCCGTATTATTAATGCTGTTGAAGTCGCCACTGCGGATGTTTCCGGGGTTCTTATACTTGAGGACCCGTTTCTTTATCTGGCAAACAGCGCTTCATCAGGTCGATTGCGAAAAAAAGCGGCAGGCCGCATGGATTTTGGCTTTCACCGGTCAGGCAATGCGCCCGAACGGAATGCTGACCGGCCTTCATTAACCACAACAGGTATATGAAGGTCTATATTCACGATGAAAAAACAGGCGGCGCAATCGAAGAGCTGTGCAGAAAGTGCGGAGTCGAAATCTTGACGCAGCGCGACGTTGAGAAACGGTCCGCATTGCCGCAGGATGTTTCGTTTTTCCTGGATCAGGTAGACGCAATGGTGGTCGAGATGACAAAGCCTTCACAGCAGATCCATTTTATTTTGGCGCAGGCGATCCTCATGCAGAAGCCGACGCTCTGCC
>JBDRKW010000016.1:0-50830 GCA_043813585.1 Candidatus Kerfeldbacteria bacterium | reverse complement strand
ATATGCGCATTCGCGCGAAGCTTCTTCAGTGTTTCCTTGGCGCGCACGCCAAAGCGCTGCTCTTCATCGATTATGATCAGTCCGAGCCGCTTGAAGTCAATATCCTTCGACAGCAGCCGGTGCGTTCCTATTACAATATCTACGGAACCGAGTTTAAGGCCTTCCACCACCTGCGCCTGCTCTTTTTTCGTTTTCAACCGGCTCAGCTGCTGCACGTTCACGCCAAACTCCCGCAGCCGCTCGTTGAACGTGTCAAAATGCTGCTGCACCAACACGGTCGTCGGCGCCAGCACCACCGCCTGGTAGCCGTTCAGCGCGGAACGGAACGCAGTACGGATGGCGATCTCGGTTTTGCCGAACCCGACATCGCCGCACAGCAGCCGGTCCATCGGCTTGTCCTGCGCAGTATCGGAAAACACCTCGCCGAGGGATTTGTTCTGGTCTTCCGTCAGTTCAAACGCGCATTTTTCATCAAGCTCGCGCTCTTCTTCGCGCGGAGCGAGGCGCGGCGCGCGGCTGACGGAACGGCGCGCATATAAATGGAGCAGGCTCCGCGCCATCTCCAGCGCATGCGCTTTCACGCGGCCCACCATCTCGTGCCAGCTTGCGTCGCTCAGCCGGTTTAGGGTAGGGTTCGGGTCGCCCATGTATTTGTCAATCCGCTCTGCGAGCTCCACTGGAACGTAAATTTTATCGCGTTCCGCATATTCAAGAACGAAATATTCGCGGTCGAGTTCATTCACATGCATCACCTGCATGCCGGCAAACCGGGCAATGCCGTGGAACATATGCACAACAAAATCCCCGGGCGCGAGCTCCTGCAGCATGGCTTGCCGCACCCGGTCGGCGCGCTTTTTCTTTTCGTCTTCGCCGATTCCCAGCGAACGGTCGGTAAACGCGATCGTGCGCGATGCTTCATGCGCAAATCCGCGTCCGCCAATGGCTACATGCGCTACAGTCACAGCAGGCCTATCCTTAAAAATGCCATTTACTTTTTTGGGGGCATTCGTCAGCGCAACCGCGCGTTCCATGGCTGCGGCATCCTTCAGCACATTGTCATACCGCATATGGTAGGCCTTGGTTTCCCTGTACCCGCCGTTATGCTGGTCGGGCAGGGTGAGCGCGTCCAGCACCAGCTGGTCATGCGGCGTGTCCAGCGGTTCCTGGTGGAACAAAACAACGAGCGCGTCTTCGGGCATATAGTCCAGCAGGGTCGACCGTCCGTTCATGGAGAGAGGGGGAAGCAGCAGGGAAGCGCGTGTTACTCCCGCTTTTCCGGTTTCCGGGTCAAACGGCGCTATGGATTCGATCATTTCGCCGTCAAACGCTATCCGGTACGGCCGGTCAATAAAGACATCCGCAACTTCGCCGCGCACTGCCCAGCGGCCGGGCAGGTTGGCTGTGGTGTCGCGGTCATACCCGTACGCGGCAAAAAATCGCTTTAACTGCGTCAGCGACTGCTCTTCGCCCGCGCGCAGGTTCAGTGCGGCATGTTCATACGACCGGGGCGCAGGCAGCGGCTCCTCTTCGAGCGTAAGCGCGTCAACAATAACGAAATCCGGGGCAGGGGGCATAATCGAGAGCGACAGCATATCGCCGGTCCATTCGAATATTTTGCGTTTTTTTTCACTTTTTCCACTGAAGATGGGCAGCGCATCCACCAGCGCATGCCGGTCTACATCGTTTTCACATACAACAAACACCGCCCGCTCGGCAAAAAGGGGGGCGGTAGCCAGGTAGTGTGCACATGAGGCCAAGTTCGGAATTTGGCCGACGCGCATCACCACGCCGGGTGTTTCAGCTGTGTCTTCCGGGCTCGTATTCATTTGTATGTGTATTGTACTGATTTGCATCAGAAGCGCAAATTCTCAAATACCCTTGACAAATCCTGAAAATATGCTATATTCGGCTGTCCCATTTTTTTGGGATAGAATAGCGTTTTTAGCGTCTTTTCGGTTGAATTTCCTGCCGGTGTTTTGCAACGATGCATTCACGGGCGAGGATCGCAACCGACAAAGCGCACTCTCAGTGCAATAATAATGAGTGTCTGGGAGGGCGCTATGAAGGATGGTAGGAGGAGGAAACTCATGGTGGCATTTCCCGCTTTGCAGATGGACGACCCGGAGGTCTTCAACTCGGGCTTCTCGCTCTGCTTCGTCAACGTGCTCGCCATGACAATCATGGTGGAGAGTACCGAGACGATGGTCAACAAGGCCCGGCTCGACTGGGCCGAGGACGGAGTGGATAGCCTCAACTTCCCCACCAGGGGGAGTGGCATGCGGCGCCATACCATGGGCGTCGTAACCTTCCGGTACGGCGTCACCACCGAGGTGGCGCTGCACAAGATCCGGGAGAACGGGTGGAAGCTGGCGCGCGCCGAGCACCTGCTTGGGTTCGCACGTCGCTACCCGAACGCCCAGCGCGAGCACGACGTGGTCGCGATGGGCGCCACCTGCATCAACCGCAGCGACGAGGACGGCGAGGACGTCCTGATGCTCACCGGTTCGCCGAACGACCGCGGCCTGGTCCGGCATTGGCTGGACGGCGTCTGGTACGCCGATCAGCACCGCTTCCTGGTCTACCGCGAGGTGGACCGGGGCTAGGTCAGGAGAATTTCCGGCACCAGCTATGACCTTCTTTTTTTACTGAAACAGGGGACTGGCAGGCATTGACAAACAGCCAATTTCCCCGTTATGTTCACCTGTTCGCACCTTCATAATCAACATTATTTTAAAATGCCCATCTGGTCGGTTGCAGCGTTTTGCGCAGGTACGTACGAGCAACGCGCAGGACGCTGTAACCGACGCGCTTTTTCAGTCCGCATAGGGCGGGCGAGGGGAGCGCACAAAAAAGGAGGAACAGCATGGGAACCAAGAGAACGCCGGCAGAGATCCGGCACATGATGAGCGGATTCGGCATCGGGATGGACGTGTGGCAGAAGCTGCTGCGCATCCTCAACGAGAAGAGCCCGAGCGCGGCGCAGGCCGTGCACCACCTCACCACGGAGAAGGGTGAGCTCACGCTGGACGCGGTCAGCGACCTGATCCTGCGCGACTACCGCCTGGGGATCACCACCTTCCCGGTGGAGATCGACTACGACCTCACGGTTGAGGCGATGGTCCGCATGGGCAAGCTGGACAAGGTCGACCGGATGGTCACCGGCGAGAACTTCTTCGCCGACCCGGACGGCAGCGGCCTGGCCTGCGCGCAGATGGTGCTCTTCCGGCTCGGCTACGAAGCCGGCTGGGACGAGATCAGCAGCGCGATCCTCAACGAGGGTCTGCGCCCCGCACGGATCGAACACCTGTGCGCGTTCGCGCGCGAACGGTTCGCGATGGCTCTCAACGAGCGCATCGCGGCCATCGGCAGCACACACAAGGACCATTCCAAGGAGGTGCATGTTCTGACTCTGACGCGCACCAACTTCGGGCTGGAGCTCCGGCCGATGTTCACGCAGCACCGGTGGGCGGCCGACTGGACGTTCCTGGCGGTTGCCAGCGAGCAGTCCGTCAACGCGGATACGCCGATCAGGCACCCCCGTCTGGACAACAACCACCCGCGTCAACGGATGATCGCCGAGGCGCTGGACGGCGAACAGTACGGCCGCGAGGTGGGGTTCAGCAGACCGCCCGCACCGGACGGCGAGCCCGACCTGGACCAGTTCGATCGCATCGGCACGCTCCCGCCCGGGAGTGAGCTGCGCGTGGACGAGGTTGAGGCGCGCATCGGGCGGTTGAGCGCGTGCCACACCAACATGAGGCCGATCGTCTCCGTAGTCCGTTCCGGGCTCGACGCCAACGCTTCGACGCTCGACGAGAACAGGCCGTTCACGCCCGATCCGGACGCCGAGCACGATTCCGATGACAAGTAGCGAAGGTGCGCTCATACTCCACCCCGACGCCATCGGGTTCACCATGTGCGCGCGGAACTGGGTGCTGCAGGACCGAAACCGCACATCGTTCGAGATGATCGACGCGTGCAGGTTATCCTGGGTCAACCCGTGCATCACGCACCGGTTCCCGGTCATCAGGATCCCGCGCGTGGAGCGGTACGACCTGTGGGTCTTGCGGCTCGACACTGCCGCGTCCATGCACCAGGTGGCCTGCATACTGGAGCGCTTCGGCCTACGGCATGCGGGACTGCCGCAGCTCACGGCGCTCTGCGAATTCGAGCGCCTGGTCAGCACCGACCGGTGCATCATTGCCCTCGGCAACGTCACGACGGATGCGCCCAGCAAGCGCGCCGTCTACGTCGAGCAAGGTACTGACGGCACCTGGACACTGAACATGGGCTGGTTCGAACACGGATTTCCGGCCGGAACCTGTTTCCTGGCTTTGGAGCCGTTAGCCCCGATTATCACCTAGTGTGGTACTCGGGGGCTTTTTTTAGCCGTCTGTGGATAAGTTGATACTTCTTTGAAGTATAGAAAATTGTATTCAATTACTACCTGGTAAAATTTTAACGGCTCTTAATAGCCAATAATATATTTGACAACATTGTACTATAACGTTTAGATACCTTTACAATTGAATAGGGACGTCATAGGCCGAGGGGCTATCAATTTTGCTTCTCGGCCTAAGGCAAAGATAATTTTTTGAACTACTAACATATGTTATCAATTATTCAACTAATCGCTTTATTCGTAGTAATTATTAATATTGTATTAACGATTTATTTATTAATAGATAGACCTCACATATTACAGAAGCTAGTTTTTTCTTTTATTACTCTACAAATCGCATGTTGGGGCTTCATACATCTATACGCCTCTCTGGTTATTAATACGGAACTTATCATTGTTTTAGATCAAGCGTCGCTTGTCTCAGTATTATTCATCCCATCGACACTCCTTTTTTTTGTAAGCATTCTTCCATCGAGACGAGCTATATCAAAATGGATTTCTATTTTGCTTTTTATACCTCCACTAGCGATGCTACCATTCTCTCTCGGAGTATTTAGTGCTGTTGGCTCTACATCCACTAATGCAGCGTACGGTCAAATTATTGGAACCCCCTTGTATAATGTTTTTATTCCTTATTTTTTAATCTATGTTGGAATTGCATTGCTTCTGTTATTTTTTCAGATTAGAAACGAAAAGTCGCTTATAAAGCGACAACAAAAGAAATATGTTATGTGGGGAATTGCTATTTCCGGTGTTATCGGGATAGTCAACAACGCAATTCTATTCGAATGGATGAATATTTACATGGATCCTTTGTATGGAGTAGTTGGCACTTTGTTTTTCTCAACCTCTATTACATATGCAATAACAAGATATCGATTCTTCAGATCTGTGTCATTAATAACACAAAGTCTAATATTTCTAATACTTGGAGGTTTTATTTATCTTTTAGTGTCGCTACTATTTGTCATGAACCAGGTGTTAGATCAAGACGCCGTAATATTATTGAAATTAGTCTTTACTGGAGTATTGCTTATAACATTATTATTACTTACAAAAAAGAATCGATTCATTCGTCCAGATAAAAAAAGAATACTTCCTAAAAATGACTATAATTTTTTTCATGCAACAAAACCAAAGAAACGGATAGATAAATATGAATATTTTAAGATACTCTCACATGATATTCAATACCACCTGCAAAAGGAATTTAACAGAATTGATACATCGGTGTATTTTCTGGTTTATCCAGAAAAAGAATGGATAACATTAAATAATTCAAACAAACTTTCACTCCAGTTAGATCATATTTATCCTAAAGCGCTAAATATCCAGAAGAAAATAATTCTCAAGCAGGAAATAATGATTGATCAATATAAATATGAAAATAATATATTCTCTGATGAATGGTTAGATGAATTATTAAGACACATGGAAAAAGATCAGTTGGATGTCCTAATTCCACTATTTAATCAGAGCAAGTCTTTAAGAGCAATCATTACTGCTAGTATTATGAATGATAAAGAAATGATTACTATTGAAAAAATTAAACGATTTGAAGAATTGGCAGTGGAGTTCAACAAGTGGCTAACTGCAGTATTGACATATTATGGAGCGGTAAGAAAAATATGCTAAGAAATATATAATATGAGCGTTTCATTATTTTGCGCTATTCAGACAGATATCTATTTTTTGTGGCCTACATTTCATTTTTTTAATTTTATTAGAGCATTGAATTTGTAGAAGATAATAATAGAGTCACACGCAAAGATTAAACGATTCCGGCGTGCCTGAGTTTTTTAAACGCTAGTTTGTATTGTGTAAAATCTATATATTTGGTATTATGCCGTAAGTTATAAATATTATTTATCTCTTATGGACAGTACTCCGAGGTGTGATAAAATTTATTCGAAGGATGAATATGATGAGACGGGCGCATGGGGCCTTTATACGAGTATCGACCTTTATGGCTGCGAACCAGAATTATTACGTGATGAAGAAAACATCAGAAATTATACACATGAATTGTGTGATAGGCTTGGTGTGAAACGATTTGAAGACACTAAAATCGTTGAATTTGGTGATGATCCTAGAGTTCATGGCTATTCAATGGTTCAACTTATCGAGTCGTCACTAGTATCAGGGCATTTTGCGAATGAAAGCGATGCTGTTTATATGGATATATTTAGCTGTAAATTTTATGACGTTAACGTAGTTGTCGAAACCTCCAAGAAATTTTTTAAGACTGAAAATTATATCCTTCATACAAATTTAAGAAAATAAAAAAAATCGGAACTTAGGATTGAATGCGATAGTAATCCTGAGAACCGATATACCGCATGATGTACCCCTGGAAGAATGCTTCCAGTTGAATCATTCGGGCCAGCATCTTCTTGCCGCTGGCAATGTCGAACCCGAACACCTTGTTCGGGTATTTTGTACCCAGCTCACGTACTATATATCGAACGAACCTACGTCCGTTTCCAATCGACGCGGCACTACGATATACGTAGAGGACTGTTAGGTACCCAACGTCACTCGGGTTACCGAATGATGTTGGAGCAACCCATTGAGCAAGATCAGCGTGACCTGGTTTAGCGACGATCGCGAAAGCAATCGGCTGTTCTCTGAAGTGAAAAACCATCTTCAGAAGGCGATTGTCAGTCATGGCTGCCACGAAGTCAGCATGGTCATAATTGATCTGATCGTGAGGGTAGCGCTTTCGTTGGCCAGCGAAGCCCGCTTCGTATTCTCGCCAAGCTTGCTCACTGACCACTTCGTCATCCAGAATTTCATTGGATGAGAGACGGTAGTCTCGATCAAACTTTGCACCTACGAAGATGCCTCGAATGATGCTGATGATGAACCGTAACATCATTTTTTCCTCCGCTACAATCGCTGCACTGCTAGGGCTAGCGATTTTCCAAGATGTTTGGTATCATAAATATACATAAAAATAGCAACTTGTCAAGTATCATTGTAGTCATGAGTGTCGCATTTTACTATATTCCCCTTTTTATTTTCTTAATATTAATAGGTATTTTTGTAATTTCCCGTGCTTCACGGAATAGTGTTAATCGAATTTTTTGCCTTTTTATTTTTTCCCTTGCACTTTGGGTGCTTTGTCTATATTTCGCGGATACCAGCAAAGACTATGATATTGCTTTATTCTGGACACGCGCAGCGATCCTCGGGCCATCACTCGCATTTTATTTTCTAGGTATTTTTTCTTTCTTATTTCCGTATAGAAGTAGAGCTTCTATAAAAAAATACGCAATATTTCTATTGATTCTCGAACTTCCGATTTTGGTATTATTTCCAACAAAATATAATTTGGAAAGTGTAATTATTCATGATTGGGGAACAGAGCCTTTTGCAGGTTTTCTATATACATACTTATTTCTCTATATCATTCTTAACCTTATTATTCTATTTACTAATTTAATAATCAAATTTAGAGAATCAGGTGGATTACGTAGGCAACAAATAAAATTCATGTTGTTAGGAGTAATCCTGACAGCAATATTTGCTGTGGCAACAAATCTCGTACTGGTCATTTTGCATGTTGCGCAATACAGTATCTTTGGCCCAGCTTCTACAATTTTCTTAATAGGTTTTACGACGATATCTATTATCCGCTATAGATTTCTTGATATACGAACGGTTGTTACACGCGCATTAGTATACGCTACGTTAGTTTTTCTAGTAACAGGTTTCTTTGTTGCGATTATTTACTTAAGTGCAACTCTGGTACTTAGTACAACGCAACTCGGACAACTACTAGTGATTGCTTTAGCATCGGTGCTAGTCGTAGTATTATTAGAGCCTTTAAAAAAACTTTTGGCACGATTAACCGACAAAATATTTTTCAAAGCTGCAATTGAATATCCAGTAGTAACGAAACGACTTACAGATATTATTAATGAGGAAATCGAGCTTGGTGATTTAGTAAAACATTTTACCGCGGATCTCGAAGACGGATTGCGTGTTGAGCACGCAACAATCCTTTTACCTGTTGGAGAGGAATTATTTATTGAACCAGAAGAGCTCGCATCAAGGCAAAAAAAGGCATCAAAGCACCGCACTCTATCCCGCAAGTCGCCCCTTATTAAAGAGCTTTTACATACAGACGATCCAATCATTCTTGATGAGCTCGACATGCAGGTTTCAAACGCTGAAACTCCGAAAAACCGCAAACGGTATGAGGCAATTCGCTCGCATCTCGAAGAAATCGAAGGCCATGTCGCGGTGCCTGTCTCCACAAAGAATAAGCTTGTAGCCGTACTGCTTCTGACAAAAAAGAAATCTGGCGAAGCGTTCTCCGTTCGCGATATCCAGCTCCTGGAAGTCATCAGCCCACAAGTCGCATCCGGCATCGAAAAAGCGCGTTTGTACCAGGAACAGAAGGAATTCGCCATCACCCTGCAGCGCGAAGTGGACAAGGCAACAGCTGACCTGCAGAAAGCAAACGCCAAACTGCGCGAACTGGACCAGGCCAAATCAGAGTTCATGTCCATCGCATCGCATCAGCTGCGTACCCCGCTTGCAGGCATTATCGGCTACCTGTCCATGATCGATTCGGGCGACTACGGCAAAGTGCCCAAACAGCAGGACCCGGTCATTAAGGACATCCTGGACGCCACCCAGCGCCTGATCCGCATGGTCAACGTCTTCCTCAATGTCACGCGCATCGAGGCGGGCCGCTTTGTCATGAACTACAAGATGGTGCCGTTCTTCGAAACAATCGAATCCGTATACAAAGAACTGAAGCCGACAGCAGAAAAGCACGGCGTCAACCTCGTCATCAAACCGTCAGAACTCCCTGAAGTGGAAGTGGACAACGACAAGATCAAAGACGTTATCCTCAACCTGATCGATAACGCCATCAAATACTCGCCAAATGGCACCGTAACAGTATGGGGGGATCAGCCGGACGGGAAGCATATTTCCGTCCACGTGCAGGACACCGGCGTCGGTATAGCAAAAGGAGAGGCAAAGAACCTGTTCAGCAAGTTTGTCCGCGGTTCCGGCATTGCGCGCGTTGACCCGAGCGGTTCCGGCCTTGGCTTGTTCATCGCCAAAAAGATCACGGAAGAGCACGGCGGCAAGGTCTGGGCTGAATCGGAAGGCGAAGGCAAAGGTTCGATATTCAGCTTTTCCATTCCAATTTCGGCAGATAAAAAAGCACAAAAGAAAGCAAAAGAATTCGCAGACCGGGCAAGAAAGAAAGATGCAAGAATTGAAGCAATGAAGAAGAAGAACGAAAAGAAAGCGAAGTAAGACACTATGAAAACGATCCGCGACATCCCGCTGCGTAAACAGACCGTGTTCCTGCGCGTCGATTTTAACGTACCAATGGACGAAAACCAGGACATCACCGAAGACGGCCGCATCAAAGCCGCGCTCCCGACAATCGAATACCTGCTGGAGAAGCAGTGCATGGTCGTGCTGGCATCCCACCTGGGCCGGCCTGACGGCAAAGTGGTGGAAGAGCTCCGCATGAAGCCGGTGGCGCAGCGTTTGAGCGATTACCTCGGCCAGGAAGTGAAATATGTTGATGACTGCGTGGGGAAAGAAGCGGAAGAGGTGAAAGCCGCGATGAAGCCGGGCGACATGCTGTTGCTGGAGAATTTGCGCTTCTACCCGCAGGAAGAAGAGAACGATCTACATTTTGCGGAAAAACTGGCGCTCGGAATCGATGTCTACATCACAGACGCATTCGGCGTTGTGCACCGGAAGCATGCATCCACGTTCGCGCTTCCATCTTTGGTTTTTGACAAAGGAATCGGGTTTTTGATCCAGGAAGAGATCGAAGCGCTCGACCGCATCGCCAAGAACCCGGAAAAACCGCTCGCGGTTGTCATCGGCGGAATCAAGATATCGGACAAAGTGGACGTCATCCGCAACCTCGCTCCCAAAGCAGACGTGATCCTTACCGGTGGCGGCGTGGCAAACGCATTCATGAAAGCCATGGGCATGGGCATCGGCGCCAGCAAAGTGGAAGACAAGAAGGACGGAGAAGAGGTGGACTTCAGCAGCGTCGCGCTGGAAATCTGGACAAAATTCCAGGGCGAGAAGCCGCAGATGGGCATGACATTGCCGAACGGCGACCCGCTGCCGAAGATCGTGACGCCTTTGGACTGTATTGCCGCATCCAGCAGGGAAGAAGGAGCGGAGACCAAAGTGATCGAGATCGGCAAGGACGAAATGCCGCAGGATTGGATGTTCTTGGACATTGGACCGAAAACACGCGAATTATATGCGCAGATATTGGGCCATGCGAATTCCATCTTCTGGAACGGCCCGCTGGGGCTGTTTGAAATGGATGAATACGCGGCCGGCTCCAAAGCGGTCGCGGAAGCGATTGCAAACTCAAAAGGATATGCCGTGCTTGGCGGCGGGGACACGGAAGTTGTTACCGAAAAGTTCGGCCTGAAAGGCAGGTATTCACATGCATCCACCGGCGGCGGCGCCTCGCTGACCTATCTGGCGGGCAACGAGCTGCCCGGCCTGATGGCATTGGAATAAAAAAAGAACCCGCAGCAGCGCCCATCTTATGCATTGGGTTTTTTTTGCGTCACGACCTCGACCTTGAGCAGGTGTGGCGCCACGCCGAGCAGCGCGGCCACTGCGGCTTTGCAGGAATGCTGCTGGTGATGGAACGGGTAGATCAGTCCGTTGAGGAACCGGACTTTGTCGCGCGGGTGGCAGTCGATGACGATCCTCGGGTCACGCGTGTGCTGATCCTGGATCTGGAGCGCGAAATCATCCAGGAACTGCGGTTTCAACATGCATACCGCGAGCGCGCCCACGCGCGACGGCAGGCTTTCATAGTCGCATCGGATGGCCCTGCCGCTGGAGTGAGGGGGGCAGTACTCCAAACTGCGCTCATGCATGCGGAACCGGAACGGCTGGCAGCGCTTTGGAAGCGCCGATGCCATGCATCGGTTCGACGCGCTGGCGACAGGGTTTGACCGCGTCCACTTGGCGGTGGACTCGACCAGTACGAGGTCTTCGCGCATGCAGTAGACGTCGAAGTAATTTGGGAATCCCCGCTGGAATTCAACAGCCAGTTCTGCCGGGGACTCAAGGCCGCCGGTCATGCAGAGCAGGATGGCGTGGACGACGCCGGCCTCGCTCTCGGGCCAGCATGCGATATCCGTCATCACAAATTCCTCCGTGTTTTTGTAGGGTGCAGGCCTTAAAATGGGGGATTTAACCATTCTTGTCAACACACTGGCGCGGAATTTGCTATAATACCACGGTTGATTAATAACGATCTGACCATGAAATTACAATCATTACATGCCCGCGAGGTCCTGGATTCCCGCGGCAACCCGACTGTTGCGGTCCGCGCAATACTGGAGGACGGGACAACAGCAGAGGCAATGGTGCCGTCAGGCGCATCCACAGGCGTCCACGAGGCGCTGGAGCTGCGCGATGAAGACGAAAAGCGCTACAACGGCAAAGGCGTGCTGAAGGCATGCGATAACGTCAATTCAAAGATATTTCCGGCCATCCAGGACATGGAGGTGGAAGACCAGCGCGCAATCGACAGCGCAATGCTGGAGCTCGACGGGACGGAAAACAAATCCAACCTGGGTGCAAACGCCATTCTGGGCGTTTCGCTTGCAGTCGCGCAGGCGGCGGCAAAAGCGCAGGGCAAGGAACTCTATGAGTATATCCACGACACCTTCAGGATCGACACGAGCGACTATGTGATGCCGTACCCGACCATGAACATTGTCAACGGCGGCCAGCACGCCAACAACAACCTGAATATCCAGGAGTTCATGGTGGTCCCGCAGGCGGATGAACTGAAAGAACGCGTCCGCATCGGCGCGGAGGTATTCCACGCGCTGAAGAACGTCCTCAACGAACAGGGCCGTTCCACCGCAGTGGGCGACGAAGGCGGGTTCGCGCCCGAGCTCGGGTCAAACGAAGATGCGTTGAAGCTCATCAAGGAAGCGGTCGGAAACGCCGGCTACGAGTTCGGCAAAGATGTAAAAATCGCCATGGACCCGGCAGCATCGGAATTCTTCAAGGATGGCAAGTACGAGTTCGACAAGAAAATGATCACTGCAGACGAACTCACCGATATCTACGATTCGTGGATCGAGCCGTATGCGATTATCTCCATCGAAGACGGGCTGTCGGAAGACGACTGGGATAACTGGGTCACGCACACGAAAAAACTCGGCGACAAGATCACCCTGGTGGGCGACGACCTGTTCGTCACCAACGTCAAGCGCCTGCAGGAGGGGATCGACAAGCACGTCGGCAACGCCATCCTGATCAAAGTGAACCAGATTGGCTCCTTATCCGAAACCATCGACACGATCAACCTTGCGCGCGAACACGGGTACAAAGTCAGCGTCTCCCACCGTTCCGGCGAAACGGAAGACACCACAATCGCGGACCTCGCAGTCGCAGTCAATGCGGATTTCATCAAGACCGGCTCCTTGTCGCGGTCAGAACGCATCGCAAAGTACAACCGCCTCATGGCAATCGAGCTGCACCTGGGCAAATAGCTTGCGGTATCACGCGCTTGCCGCTAGAGTGAACACATGAAGCTCAGTAGACAACCAGGCCAGGAACGACGGTTGAAAGCGACCGAAGTGCTTGGCATTCCGGAGCAAAAGGCCGAAACGTTCACGTTTAACCCGGACACCGAAATCACTGAGGAGGACTGGAAGCGGGTACGCAAATATGCTGAGAAAAGGAACAATCCGAAAACCCTTGGTCACTGCGGCGAGTTTGCGCATATCATCGATCCGGGGAGAGCACATGACTTTGGGGTAAGCGATGATTTTTGGAAAACCATAGGCCCCCTCTTGCGGTTCAGGGAAGAGAAAGCGCCTGCAACCCAGGAAAAAGTGATGCAGATGCTGCTGCTTGACCAGACACGGAAAGATGACCTGGAGTTTGAGTACTGGTGCAGCGGGGAAAAGATGCAGCCGCTGCTTGAGGCGGATTTGGAAAAGCTGCCCACGACTAATGAAGTAATAGAGCACCTGGCTGTACGCATGCTCGCCAGGTTTACGCTGCCTGAACGGAAACAGAGGAGCCTTTCCACGGGAGAAAAAAAGAGGATACTCGGCCTCATCAATGAAACCAGGGAGAAAGGGTCATACCTGATGTTCGCGCAGGTGGTAACGCCGTTCCTTCTCATCCAGCCGGAGATGAGGGGGGCGATAGCGATGACCGACAGCGACTGGGGCGGCCTGCTTGAGGCCCTCGAAGCCAGGAGAAAAGGGGAACCAGAACTGTTCATGCGGCTGGCGGAGTGCCTTGCCGTGCTTTCGGCCGATGACGCCAGCATTTCACCCGCCGGGAAACTCATGCTAACCAGGAAAAAACCCCTTGAAGGGCGGCAACCCCTCCCAGAACGCCAAGCTGTATGAAACTCCGCCGACAACAAGAACCACAACCGAAAACGGCCGACATCATCGGCATTCCCGAAGCCGGGGAATCTACCAAGCCGTACAATATTGACACTGAATTGACATTGGATCAATTACAGCAAGCGTATTCATTTTATCGCGGCTATTGGAAAAGCGACCCTGTTGGAATGGAATCACCTCTTAACCACGCGGGATTTGATCTCCTTCAACTCAAGTTACCGGACTAACTGTCGCGATATCTACCGCCAGTCCAAAATGAGCGATGGCAGCAATGGAAGAACCACCTGGATCGGCTGCGCAACAATAACGAATGGGTGCAGTACACACGCGTCGCCGCATTTATGTTGACTATGGCACCAGAGCAGCGGCAAGAATTGGGCATAACCGCAGGTGACTGGGACAATGCACTTCAGTTCATACTGGAAGAAAATACTTCTTCTTACGGTAAGCTACGTAACATAAAATGCCTGGTTCTTTTGGATCCGACAAGGATCGGTGACATTGCGTTACCGGAAGAGCTACTCAATGAGCTGGTGCAGGGCGTAGAAACGGCGCTTCAAAGGAAGAAATGGAATATCTATGCGGACTGTGCAGCCCTGATGAAAATTGTGGTGCCGGAAGAGGACAGAGAGCTTCATCATAGTGAGGAGGTCAGAAGAGAAATTCGGGCCGAACTGGAGAAAGAACAGGGGGCGTTCGAAGAAGAAGGCCGTCTCTCGCAGCTAATTGCAAACTACGCGATCCTGGATGCCGAGAGAATAGATTTTACAGAAGAAGGCAGAGTACACTGTACGCCGCGTACGCACGCACTTCCTCCTTCAGCCCCGCTGCCTGAGCGGTCGGCTGTGTAGGAGATGAAGGGACGGCACGGGTCTGTTTTTTATACCCCCAGGTTCTGGAAGAACCGTCAAAAATGTGTTATAGTATGCGCATGCTTCAAAAGTTATTTTCTCCGAAGTCCATAGCAATAATCGGAGCTTCTCGTACACCTGGTAAACTGGGGCACGACGTTTTATTAAACGTGAAGAAGTTCGGCTACACCGGAAAGATTTACCCGGTGAACCCGAAAGCCGAAGAAATCCTGGGGCTGAAGAGCTATGCGGAGGTTTCAGACATAAAAGCCGCGATCGACCTGGCTGTTATCATGGTTCCGGCCAAATATGTTGCCGAAGTATTGCGCGAATGCGGCAAAAAGAAGGTGCCGTTTGCACTGGTGATCAGCGCGGGCTTTAAAGAAGTCGGCGGCGTCGGCGAAAAGCGCGAAGAGGAGCTGCTGGAAATCGCAAAAAAATACGGAATCAGGATTGTGGGCCCGAACTGTCTTGGTTTGATCAATCCGTTTGTCGGCCTGAACGCTTCGTTTGCCGTGGGCATGCCTGCGCGCGGGAATATCGGGTTGATTTCCCAGTCCGGCGCCATGGGCGTCGCCATTCTCGACTGGTCCTACCAGACCAAGCTGGGCATTTCGAAGATGATTTCTATCGGAAATAAGTCTGACATTGACGAAGTGGATTGCCTGGAATATCTTGCGCGCGACAAAGATACGAAAGTAATCATGATGTATTCCGAAAGTATCGAGAAAGGGCGCGATTTTATGCGCGTGGCCGCATCCGTGTCATTGAAGAAGCCGGTGATCGTGCTTAAAGCCGGCGCATCGGAAAAAGTGCAGCGGGCGATCCATTCGCATACGGGCGCGCTGGTCGGTTCGGAAGAGGCGGTGCAGGCGGCGTTTGAGAAAGCGGGGATTATCCGCGCGGAAACAGTGGAGGATTTCTTTGATTACGGCCTTGCGTTCAGCTTAATGCCCGTGCCGAAAGGCGGCCGGATCGCGATTGTCACAAACGCTGGAGGGCCGGGGATTATGGCGGTTGCTGCAGCGGAAAAAGCGTCGTTTGACATGCCGGAAATCAAGGGAGCGCTGCGTAAGAAGCTGCAGGGCAAGCTGCCGGCATCAGCCAGCGTGAAAAACCCAATCGATGTTATCGGCGACGCGCCGCCGGAGCGATACGAGCATGCGCTGCAATCCGTGCTGTCATCCAAAGAGATCGACGGTGTTATCGTTATCCTGACCCCGCAGATCATGACAGACGAGGACGAGACCGCCCGCATCATTGCACGCCTGCAAAAGCAGTATAAGAAGCCGGTTGTCGCTTCTTTCATGGGAGGCCAGGACGTGAATACGGGCCGCATGATTTTGCAATTCCACGGGATTCCAAACTACGAAACCCCGGCAAGCGCGGTACACGCCATGGATGAGCTGGTGAAATTCCGGACCAATGAGGCCTATCTCGTACCGCCGGTAAAGAAAAAGAACATCTGCGATTTGCCGTCGGCAAGCGGCCATCCGCAGATCCGCACGCAGGAAGCAATGGCCATACTGCAGAAGTATAACTTGCCGGTTATCGACGCGGAGCTGATAGAAACGCCGGAGGATTGTGAACATATCAAAGAGTTCCCGATTGTCATGAAAATCGCGTCGCGCGATATTATTCATAAGGCGGCGTCCAACGGCGTGGTGCTTAACATCAAAGATGCCGCCGCCGCAAAAAAAGCGTTTCGGCAGATTGCCAAATCCATCAAGAAAAAGTTCCCCAAAGCGGAAATTCAGGGGATGCTGGTGCAGAAGCAGCTGCCCAGGACCATGAAAGCCAAAGAGGTTATCATTGGCATGAAGCGCGACGAAGCATTTGGCGCCGTGATACTATTTGGCCTCGGCGGAACAATGGTGGAATATTTTCATGATACTACCTACGGAATTGCGCCGTTGACGAAGAAAGAAGCGGTCCAGATGATTCAGGGAATCAAAACCGCTGCGCTGTTAAGAGACAACGATACGGAAGCAGCGGCCCGCGCGATTGTTGCCGTATCAAAACTTGCCTGTGACTACCCTGAAATACAGGAACTGGACATTAACCCGATGATTCTGGAAAAGAAGGGGAAGGGCGGGTTTATCGTTGATACGCGCATGATGACATCTTGTTAAACGCAGGTATGGCAGACGATCAACCACAAGCACAAACACCGCAACCGGCAGCGCCGACAACGATTCCGGCTATGCCTCCGTTGCCAACCGCACCTGTTCCAGCACCAGCGCCAATGCCCGCACCAGTACCAGTGATGCCTGATATGCCTTTGCCGACCGCCCCTGTTCCTGCACCAGCGCCTGCTCCAGTACCAACTCCTGTTGCGCCGGAGCCAACGCCGCTACAGCCGGGAGATCCGTTTCCAACCGCGCCAGTACCGGCACCGGCGACCGCTCCGGCACCAATACCTGCTCCAACACCGGCAACTCCGGACCCGACTGCTCCGCTTCCAACCGCGCCTGTACCAAGCGCCGGCCCCGGGCAAGCGGGTGCGCTTCAGGGCATGGTGGCAGGACCGGTTGTGGCGCAAGAACAGCAGCAAGCCGAAGAAACCGCGCTCCAGGCGCATCTGCCGCTTGTTTTAATTGTTTTAGACGGCTGGGGAGTTGCACCGGCATCGCGCGGAAACGCCATCTCCATGTCGAAGACGCCGAACATAAACCAGCTCATGAACCAGTTTCCGACCATGACGCTTCATGCGTCAGGCGAAGTGGTTGGTTTGCCGTGGGGTGAGATGGGAAACTCCGAAGTCGGCCATCTGAACCTTGGCTCCGGGAAAATCATCTACCAGTATCTGCCGCTTATTAATAAATCCATCTCTGAAGGCACGTTCTTTAAGAATGAAACATTTTTAAAGGTGATTAACGAGGTAAAACAGTCGGGAAAGAAGCTCCACCTGATGGGCATGGTAAGCGACGGCGGCATTCATTCAAGCCAGGACCATCTTTATGCGCTACTGGAGCTTTGCCGGAACAACGAACTGGGCGAGAACGTCTTTGTGCACGCAATTCTGGATGGCCGCGATACGGGCAAGAACGAAGCGCTTGGCTTTATTGCGCGGCTTGAAACCAAGATGCAGGAAACGGGCGTAGGCAGGATCGCAACGATTGCCGGGCGCTATTTCACCATGGACCGCGATAACCGGTGGGACCGAATTGAAAAAGCGTATAATGCGATGCGATTCGGAAAATCGGACAGCGTTTCCGACAGTCCGCTGAAGGCAATTGAGCAATCCTATACAAGAAATATTTTTGACGAACAGCTTGCGCCAACCGTCATTACGAATGAAGACGGCACCCCGGTGACGACGGTCGACGACGGCGATGCCATGATCTTTTTCAATTTTCGTGCCGATCGCGCCCGCCAGATTACTAGAGCGTTTGTTATGCCGGGCTTTGAAAAATTCGACCGGGGAGAACCGGTTTTGAATTTAACGTTCGTCTGCATGACAGAATTTGAAAAAAACCTTCCGGTGCGAGTGGCGTTCGAGCCGGATAAAGTCCAGCATCCAGTATCGAAAGTCGTTGCAGACATGGGGTGGAAGCAGCTGCATATTGCTGAAACCGAAAAATACGCTCACGTGACATTTTTCTTCAACGGCGGCAATGAAGAGCAATATGAGGGAGAGGACCGCGTGCTGATCCCGTCGCCGCGGGTGAAGACGTACGACGAAACTCCGGCAATGTCCGTCAACGAGGTGAGCGACCGCATGGTGGAAGAGCTGAAATCCGGCAAATACCAGTTTGTCGTTTCCAACTTTGCCAATGTTGATATGGTGGGCCATACAGGCAACCTTCAGGCGACAGTGCTGGCAGTGCAGGCAGCTGATGCGGCAGTTGGGAAAGTTGCAGAAACCGTATTAAGCATGAACGGAACGCTGGTGATAACTGCCGATCACGGCAATGCAGAGGAGATGCTGAATCTCCAGACCGGCGAGATCATTAAAGAACATTCCACAAATCCGGTGCCGTGCATATTATGCAATGCCACGCTGGGCGGGCAGCGCATGATGTGGCCGCCGGTACAGAGCGGCGACCTGTCCCGCCTGCAGCCGATCGGGGTTCTCTCCGATGTCGCGCCGACCCTGCTGAAGCTGATGGGCCTCCAGCGTCCGCCGGACATGACCTCGCGAAGCCTCATACGATAACTATTCAATAATTACCATACCAATGGCGAAAACGTTCGATGTCGTCTCAGTCGGAAGCGCATTGCGTGACGTGATGTTCTACACAAAAGACTGCAGCGTCGTAAAAAATCCCAAAAAAGACCCGACGCGCGTGAATTTGCTGTGCGTTGAATTCGGTGCGAAGATCCAGAGCGAAAAGGTAACGTTCACGTTTGGCGGAGGGGCGGCAAACACGTCGATCAATTTTGCGGGCCTCGGCCTCCGGACCGGCGTCTTATCGAGCATTGGCTATGATCTGGACGGCCGCGGCATCAAAGAGCACATGGAAGCGAATAAGGTTGATACGGAGCTGTTGCTCATTACGCAGCGCCACCGCACCGGTTTTTCATACCTCGTTGTCGACGAGAATAGCGGCGAACATACGGCGTATGTCTATTACGGAGCCGCGCATGACCTGGAGGTTGCGCGCCCGTCGCTCGTGCGGCGCCCGACAAAATGGTATTACATCTCATCGCTCTACTCCGACAGCTGGCGCGATTTGTTGCGAACCATCAACAGCATTGACAAGTCCAAGGTCGCCTGGAACCCGGGCAGCAGGCAGCTGGAAAAAGGATACCGCGGCCTGAAGCCGTTCATAGAAAAGACTGATCTCATGATCCTGAACAAGGATGAAGCAACCGAACTCATCCTGTCGCATCCAAAAAAGAATAAAGCGGGAACCATCCCCCAGATGTTAAAGGAAATCCACAGCTGGGGGCCGGGCATTGTGCTCATCACGAATTCACGGAAAGGCGCGTATGCGTACGACGGCGCTGAAGTAACATTCCTAAAGCCGCCGCAGGACAGGCCGAAAGACACGACCGGCGCCGGCGACTGCTATGGATCATCCTTCCTGGCGGGATACGTCAAATACAAAGGCAATATCATGAAATCCATGAAGCTGGCGCAAAAGAACGCATCTTCACTGGTGCAGTCGATTGGCGCGCAGAATGGACTGCTGAAGTGGAAGGACCTTCCAAAAAGCCTGAAAAAATAACAGATGAAGATAGCGTGGAACCAGAAACTCCGGCAGCAACCCCGGCTCATATTTGAAGAGGCCGGGTATCATGCGTTTACCGACCCCAATACGGGCGCGGCAAGTTTTGTCATGCGGCTGGGAAGAGGGCATTATCCGCGCTTTCACGCGTATGTGAAGGTGCGCAGGTCGGGCCATCTTGAAATAAGCCTCCATCTGGACCAGAAACAGGCCTGTTATGAGGGCCAGACCGCCCACGCCGGCGAATATGAAGGTGCGCAGATCAATGAAGAAGCAGCGCGCATTACGCGGTGGCTTGCCTATTATACTGCGGAGTAAGCCGTGTGGAAAAGTGCAAATTGATGTGGTATAGTGACTGACGGTACTAACGAAATCCATGGCGAAAAAAACGCAAAAACCTGTGATACTGGCCGGCCGGGCAAACAAGCCGTTTGCGCGCCGGGTTGCCCGTGAACTGGATCTGAAGCTGTCTGATGTCAGCATTGAGACATTTTCGGACGAGGAAATCCAGGTGGCAGTCAACCAGGATTGCAGGGGCAGGGACGTTTATTGCATCCAGCCAACCTCCATGCCGGCAAACGACAGCATCATGGAGCTCCTGTTGATGGTCCATGCGGTAAAAGCCATGCGGCCGAAGCGGATAACGGCAGTGATGCCGTTTTTTGGATACCGGCGCCAGGAAAAGGTATCTATACCTGGGGAATCGCTCGCGTTTGACCTGGTGGCAAAGCTGCTGAACGCGGCCGGCGTGAACCGGGTGCTGGTTATCGACCTCCACAAGCACCGCAGCGCAAAATTTTTCAAGGACAACAAGATCATCTGCAAAGAGCTGCGCGCATTTGACGTGATTGTGGATTACTTCAAGAAGAAGAAGCTCGAAAACCTGGTCGTGCTTGCTCCGGACAAGGGAAGCGCTCCCGGTTCAGAGCACTACGCGCGGGAATTGAACGTGCCGCTGGTGAAAGTGTCCAAACAGCGGTCGCGAAAAAAACTCGACACTGTTTCGTTTACCAATTTCGAAGGGGAAGTCAAAGGGAAGAACGTCCTGATTATTGATGACGAAATCAACACCGCCGGTACGCTTATCGGCGTCGCAGATATATTAAAGGAGCGAAAGGCGAACAATATCTTCTTTGCCTGCACCCATGCGGTGCTGTCCGGCCCGGCCATTGAACGGTTGGAAAAATCCCGTCTGACGGAAGTCGTGGTAACAGATACGATCTACCTCCCGCCGAAAAAACGCATTGCGAAAATAAAAGTGCTTTCCGTCGCGCCGCTTTTTGCTGAAACGATTGCAAAATGGTCAGCAAGGTAATAGCACTGCCAACAAGGGAAGAGTGCGAGCGGCTTTGGGATGAATACCATACCCCGAAGCATGTTCGTGAACACATGAAGCAGGTTGGGCGCGTGGCGAAAAAAATTGCCGAAGGGCTGGCCCAAAAAGGGATTGACATTGATGTTGAACTGGTAGACCGCGCGGCGCTGCTGCATGACGTAGTGCGCGTGACCGAATGGAAAGAGCTTAATGTGGAAAACATGCCGTATGTCCCCGGCGAGGAAGAGATACAGGCATGGAAGAAGCAGCGCGAAGCATATCCGCCGAGCATGTCCCATACGGAGGTAAACTACATTACATTGAAAGATACGTACCCCGAACTTGCTGAAGTGGTGCGCACACACTGCATTACCAAGACAATGGATTGTACATCCTGGGAGCAGAAGGTGCTGAATTACGCTGACCGGCGCGTGGCGCATGACGTGATCGTGACCGTCAAAGAGCGGCTGCAGGAAGGGGAGAACCGTGCGAACGAACAAGGCCTGGAGCCGTTTGAGAATTATGCGCAGCTGATCAACCGGACCTACGAAATTGAGAACGAAATTTTTGGCAAACTAAAACAGGATGCAGACACCTTTCTATCCGACCTATGAACAAGAAACCGGCCATAAAAACAAAATACCGCCCGTTCAAGATCTCGAAGAGCGTTGGAGCCGTGGTTATCAATAAGCACGGCCAGGTACTGGTAATATTCCAGAAGAAGAACAAGTACTGGGAGTTCCCAAAAGGCAAAGTGGAGCAGGGCGAGCGGGAGCTGGATACGCTGCGCCGGGAACTGTTTGAGGAAACCGGCATTAAAAAATTCCAGCTGCTGCCCAAATTCCGGAAGGTCATGAAATATGACTTTAAGCATAACGGCAAGCGCATTCGCCGCCGGGTGGTGTACTATTGCATTGTAAAACCGCAGGAGCGCGTGCGCATCTCTGACGAGCATACGACCTACAAATGGCTGCCCCTTGCCAAAGCGCGCAAAATCATGAAACATACAAACCAGAAGAAGCTAATTGACGCTGTAACCAAGCGGATAGATGGCTGAACGCTACCAATGGGTGCTTCGCGCGCAGGTGCCGGACAACGTGAGCGGGAAATTTCCGGAAATCAGTCCGGTCGTTCTTCAGTTGCTGCATAACCGCGGGCTGGAGACGCAAAAGGATGTGGATATGTTCCTCACGCCCGACTACGGCGACGACCAGCATGACCCGTTCTTGTTCCGGGACATGCACAAGGCGGTGGACCGGATTGCTGCGGCAGTGGAGAAGAAGGAAAAAATCGTCATTCACGGCGATTATGACGCGGATGGCGTTGGCGCTTCCGCAATTTTATATAAAACACTGCAGAAAACGGGTGCGGACGTGACGGTGTACCTGCCACATCGGGATACGGAAGGGTATGGATTAAACATGGCAACGGTACAGTCGCTGCATGACGACAAGACAAACCTGATCATCACCGTTGACTGCGGCATTTCGAACAAGCCGGAGGTGGAGAAGGCGACGGAACTGGGCATGGACGTGATTATCACCGACCATCATAACGAACCGCCGGAATTGCCGGATCGCGCGTTTGCCATTATTAACCCGAAAGTTTCGGGCGAAACCTACCCATTTGAGCATCTGGCCGG
Organism: Candidatus Kerfeldbacteria bacterium; assembly: GCA_043813585.1. Taxonomy (GTDB): domain Bacteria; phylum Patescibacteriota; class Patescibacteriia; order UBA9570; family XYC2-FULL-38-9; genus JBDRKW01. The sequence continues at coordinate 28,042 of JBDRKW010000016.1, read as the reverse complement.
AGCCGGAGTGGCATTCAAGCTGTGCCAGGCGCTTATTAAGGAATACAAGCTCGGTGAAGCGTTCGAAAAGTGGCTGCTGGACATTGTCGCCATCAGCACGGTGTCGGACTATGTCCGGCTGATCGGCGAGAACCGGGTCCTGGTAAAATACGGGTTGATAGTTCTGAAGAAAAGCCTGCGACCGGGTCTGCAGTCGCTGTTCGAAACCGCCGGAATTGATCCGAATGCTCTTGATACGGAAACCATCATGTTTAAGGTGGGGCCGTGCATCAACGCAGCCGGCAGGGTGAAGCATGCCAACGCCGCCTTCGATATGCTCGTGGAAGAGGATGAAGGAAAAGCGCGGACGTATGCCGAGGATCTTGGTCGCACGAACAAGGAGCGGCAGCAGCTCTCTGCGCAGATGACCAAAGAAGCGCTGTCGCAGGCAGAGCCGCAAAAAGATGAATATGTCATTTTCATGGAGTCGGACGCATGGCCGCTCGGCCTGACCGGGCTTGTTGCCGGCAATATATCGCAAAAGTTCAACCGGCCCGCGTTTGTCATTACGACAATGGGTGACGAGGTGGTGGGATCCGGCCGCTCTATCGAACATTTTGATATTATCGCAGCGCTCCAGAGCATGGACGAGCTCTTCCATAAATACGGGGGCCATCCGCGCGCCTGCGGGTTTTCGCTCAAACAGGAGGAAGACATTGAAGAATTCAAGAAGCGCATGCGGGCGCTGGCAAACGAACAGCTGGCAGACAAGGACCTGCGCAAGACGCTTTCTATCGAGGCAGAGCTTGAGATTTCGGATATTGACTGGAAGCTGGTGCAGGAGCTGGAACAGTTCGCACCGCACGGTGAAGGCAACCCCAAGCCGGTGTTTGCGGCGCGCAACGCGGAGGTACGCGAATATTCCTGCGTGGGCAAGACCAAGAGCCACCTGCGCATGACGGTTGCGCAGAACGGTGTGACGCGCAAGTGCATCGGGTTCAGCTGCGGGGAGATTGCGCAACGGCTTGCCACCGGCGACGAGATCGGCATTGCGTTTACCATCGGCATTAATGAATGGAACGGCAACCGCGAAATCCAGCTAGAAATTAAAGATATAGAACTACCATCATGAAACTGCGAATTTACACGGACGGCGGCGCGCGCGGCAACCCCGGTCCGGCCGGCATCGGGGCAGTGCTCTACGACACGAAAGACAAGGTCGTGGACGAGCTGTCGGAGTATATCGGCAAGACCACAAACAACCAGGCCGAGTACCAGGCGCTCGTGAAGGCGCTGACGCGGGCTGAAAGTCTCGGCGCTACCGAATGCGACTGCTATTTGGATAGTGAACTGGTCGTTAAACAGCTCAACGGCGAGTATAAAGTAAAAGATCCCGACCTTGCGCCGTGGTACCTGAAGATCCACAACCTTACAGTACAAATCGGCAAAGTCAGTTTCACGCATATACGCCGCGAGAAGAATACAGTCGCAGACGCACTCGCCAATAAGGCGATGGACGATCACAAATAACTTGACAAAACGCATAAAATATCCTATCATTCGCGCGTGTCCACTGAATTTCAGGTGTTGTTTTGTGGGCTGTTTGACAATGAAATACTCCAGATAGCTGCCTCGGCTGCGTTTTACGCATGTCGGGGAGGAAAGTCCGACCACCGGTTGGTTTCGGCCAACCATAGGCAGTTGCTAACAGCAACCCGGATATAAATGAGCATGTACGATCGGATCTATCGCGTGTGCTTTATAAATCGAGGGAAAGTGCCACAGAGACAATACTAGCCTGCAATTCTGCAGGTGAAAGGTGAAAAGAGGTGTGGTGTGTGCAGCCGCCTGGTGCGCTTCGGCGCGTCCGGCCTGCATGCGACATGCCTTCACCCCGCGTGAGCGGGGAGTGATGGCAAACCCTGCCTGGTGCAACCCGGTTTTAAGGGGCTTGAGAAGTGCGGCAACGTACATCCCAGACAGATAGCTATCCGTTGCGGTTTACCGCAGCGACAGAAGTCGGCTTACCGGAGTGTTTCCGCCAATACAGCTCACAAAAGAGCATTTGAATTATTACGAATGAAGAGATCAGAACTCATCTTCGGCGCAATCCTGCTGCCGATCGACTACATCATGCTCGCAGCCGCAGGTCTTTCTGCGTATTTTTTGCGTTTCAACACGACGGTTGTTGACTGGGTCGAGGTAACATACGAAATTCCGTTCAACAGCTACTTTGCCGTCGTGCTCATTACAGCAGTCGCGTGGGTGGGAATTTTTGCTCTCAGCGGTCTGTACAACATACGCGGCACGCGACGCATCGTTGAAGAGGTGCGAAAGATCTTCCTGGCCTGTTCCACAGGCGTGCTCCTCATCATCGTATTATTCTTTTTCAACCGCGACCTGTTTTCTTCGCGCTTCATTATCCTGGTGGCGTTTGCCATCGCGGTTTTCTATGTGTCGGCCGCACGGCTTATTGTTTTATATATTGAACGGTCGCTGTTCAAGAAAGGCATCGGCGTCATCAATACAGTATTGATCGGCGAGAACCATGTGACCAAACTGGTCGCCAACGAACTGTCGAACAACAAAGCGCTCGGCTTCCATGTCCGGCTTCAATTCGCGGACTTCAACGAAGAAGCGCGCAAAAAGACAGAAGAACTTATTGAGAAGGACCTGGTGGACGAAATCATCCAGACCGACCCGAATATCTCCCGCGCCGAGAGCAAAGTTATTTTCGAATTCTGCGACGAACATCATATTACCTATAAATACGCGGCCGCGCTGCTCGACACGCAGCTGTCGAATATCGCCATCCGCCCGATCGGCGGCATCCCGATTGTTGAACTGAAGCAGACGCGCCTGGACGGCTGGGGCCGCATCCTCAAGCGTATTTTCGATATTATCGGTTCGACAATATTTATCATAGTTTTATCGCCGCTCATCGTAGCAGCAATGATTGTGGTTGTGCTCGATTCCGGTTTCCCGATTTTCTTTTCACGCAAAGACGATGGAACAAAGGTGAAGCGCATCGGCCAGCACGGCAAGCCGTTTTTCTACTTTAAGCTGCGCACCATGAAGCCAAAGACCGACTCGCTGCGCTATGAAGAATCCATGCAGGATCAGAACATCCGCAAAGGGTCGCCTCTGGTGAAAATTGTGGATGACCCGCGCGTGACGCGAATCGGGAAAGTCCTTCGCAAATATTCCATTGACGAACTGCCGGAGCTGTTCCTGGTATTGAAAGGCGACATGAGCCTTGTCGGCCCGCGTCCGCATCTTCCGGAAGAGGTTGCGCAGTACAACAAGCACCAGAAGGGCGCGCTCCGCATCAAGCCGGGCATGACAGGCATGTCGCAGGTGTCCGGCCGTTCCGACCTGGAGTTTGCCGATGAAGTGCGCCTGGATACATTTTACGTTGAAAACTGGTCATTGTGGCTCGACATCATCATTCTGCTGAAAACCCCCTTAATCCTTTTTAAGAAACGCAAAGCGCTGTAACGCATGAAAATCGCACTTGTCCACGACCATCTTGCACAGGACGGGGGAGCGGAGAATGTTCTCCGCGCATTCAGTGAAATCTGGCCGGAAGCACCGATTCACGTTGTTGTTCATGACCCGGAACAGGCCAACGATTTTTTTAAGTCGCGAAAGATCAAGACGTCGTTTATCCAAAAGATGCCATTGGGCGTGCGCAAGTACCAGTGGTATTTTACGCTTATGCCGTCTGCGGTGGAGAGCTTTGACCTGACGGAGTACGACATCGTGCTGGTCAGTTCGTCTTCATTTGCGAAAGGCGTGCTGACAAATCCGGATACGCTGCATATTACCTACTGCCATACGCCGACCCGGTTCCTGTGGAGCGATACGCATTCGTATATTGAAGAACTGGGCGTGCCGAAGGTACTGAAGAAAGCGCTGCCGGTGATGCTGTCCAGGATCCGCCTATGGGACCGCACGGCTGCTGAACGCACCGACTACTATATCGCGAACTCGCGCGAGGTGCAGCACCGCATCAAGAATTATTACGACCGCGACAGCGACCTTATCTATCCGCCGGTGGACCTGAACGATTTTTATGTTGCTGATGCAGGCGATGTGAAGGATTATTTCCTCGCGGGCGGGCGGCTGGTGCCGTACAAACGGTTTGACCTGCTTGTAGACGCGTTCAACCAGCTCGGGAAACCGCTGAAAGTGTTTGGCGACGGCCCGGCGCTCCCAGATTTAAAGAAGCGCGCGCGCGGAAATATCGAATTTCTCGGCCGCGTTCCGGACGACCGGCTGAAGCAGCTGTTCGCGGAATGCGCCGCATTCTTAAACCCGCAGCACGAAGATTTTGGCATTACCATGATAGAAGCGATGGCAGCCGGCCGGCCGGTGGTAGCATATGGGAAAGGCGGGGCAACCGAGATTGTCGATGACGGCGTCACGGGCATTCTGATCAACTATCAGACCTGGGAAGATTTTGCGGACGCGATCATCGGTTTTGACAAAAACGCCTATGACCCGCAAACTATCCGCGAGAAAGCACTGACCTTTAACGTCGGCCAATTTAAAACTAATATACGCGACTTCGTGGAAACGAAGTGGCAGGAATTTCAACAGCATAAGATTTAACTATGGAACTAAAGACGCACGCACGAATCCTCAATAACACAAAGTGGTTTATCCTTGTTTTTACCGTTTTGGTGACGATTGCGGCATTTGTCTACGCCGTCACCCAGCCGGAGCGGTACAAGGCGGTGGTATCGTTTGAAGTTAATTACGTCAACCGGCCGGTGACCCTGGATTACCAGTACGGCGAGTATTACGAGCTTAAAGCCGCAGAGATTTTCACCCAGCACCTGATCAGCTTGTTTAAGACGCCCGGTATGGTGGCGGACATTTATGATCAGGCCAAGCAGGAGTATGAAATCGAGACCATTTCCAAATTCACCGGGCGGTTCCTGGCCAAGCAATATTCTGCCCAGCACTTTGTGGTGGAATTCTATGACGGAAACGCCGATACGGCCTACACGCTGGGTGATGCGGTGAGTACAGTGGTGAAACAGCGTTCACGGCAGGCTTCAACCCTTAATAACGAGGCGATGTTTACCCTTCGTGCGGAAGAACCGGCGGTTGCTCCCGCCGAATACAATATCTGGCTTGTGACAGTCATAGGTGCCGTCTCCGGACTGATCCTTTCCGTGATTCTTGTTTATTTGCGCGAATACTTTCGCCAGCCGTAACAGGCCGTTCCATGCGCATCGGAGTCGATTGCCGCTCACTTCAGGAGCCCCAGCCGTCCGGGGTTTCTGTGTATACGCGCGAATTGCTCAAGGCAATGCTGGCGCTTGAAGAAGCGAAAGAGCATGAGTTTGTTTTTTTTGCGAACGAACGTGCGTTGAAAGACGATGCGGATGCGTTTGCCAAGCTGCAGAAAGGCCTGACCGGCAATAACATCACCTGGAATATCAAAACCGTGCCTGAAAAGCTGATTACCGGCCTGGAGATTATTTCATCGCGTCCGGGCATGAAGTGGATGTTCGGGAACGTGGACATCGTCTTCGTTCCGAGCATGCAGTTTTTTCCTCTGCGCGACCGTTCTGTTCCAATGGTGGTTACCATTCACGACCTTTCATTTGAGCGCTATCCTGAATGCCTGAGCCTAAAAGGGCGCTGGTGGCACCGGCTGCTGCAGACGAGGCGGTTTGCGCACCGGGCAGATTCGATCATCGCCGTGTCGGAGCATACGCGCCAGGATATTGAAACGCTCTATCATGTGCAGCCCAGCCGCGTTACCACGGTCTACCCGGGTCTGCCGATATATGACGCGAATGGTGAAAAGGGCGCAACACTCGATCTGCCGGATCAGTATGTCTTGTCATTATCCACTGTTGAGCCGCGCAAGAATATCGACACGCTGCTGCAGGCATTTTCAATGTTAAAGAAAAAGCACCCGAAGCTGCACCTGGTGATCGTAGGAGCAGAAGGGTGGAAGTCAGAGCCGCTGATTAAACGGATTGCGCTTGACCCGCGCATTCGCCATTACGGGTATGTGGACCAAAAAACAAAGGTTCGGCTGATCCAGTCCGCTTCTGTATTTGTGTATCCTTCATTGTATGAAGGGTTTGGGTTTCCGCCGCTTGAAGCGCAGTCGTATGACATTCCGGTGCTCGTGGGCGCGCATTCATCGTTGCCGGAAGTATTGGAAGATAGTGCATTGTACGCTGATGTTTTAGATGCTCGTTCATTGTCGCGCGGGATTGACCATCTGCTGACGAACGGACAGCTACGCGAAGCGCTGATCGCAAAAGGAAGCGAGAATATCCGCCGATTCAGCTGGGAGACGACAGCACGCAAGACTTTTGATATTATTCAGAAGACAGCAAAAAAGGAATAAGCTGCAATAGCATGGCAAAAGAAGGAGAAATCCTGGAACAAGACGTGACCGAAAAAGCAGGCGGTATTATTGTGCGCACGAATGACAGCGGTGCAGTTGAATTGTATTTGATCCACCGGCCGCGGTACGACGACTGGTCCGTGCCGAAAGGCCATATTGACGAAGGGGAAACGCCGCTCCAGGCCGCGTTGCGCGAAGTTGCGGAAGAAACCGGCATGCACTGTTCGGTTGAACGCCCGTTGCCGCCGTATTTCTACCAAACACCCGGCGGCGAAAACGTGGCCGTTCATTTTTACGAGATGAAGATGATCGGAGAGGGGCATGACATGCACGATGACGAAGTCGATAAAGGGGAGTGGAAATCTCCAGAAGAAGCGATGAGTCTTATCTCGTATCCATCGCTAAAAACGTATATTACGGAGCTCTATTCCGGTTAACGGCGTTACGGTAGAATGAGTGTGTCTGACGCACTTTTTTTGTTTGCGGAAAAATGGTATAATCAGCGCGCAAGTAAAACAAAGACACACCAGTGATTATCTGGGAGACAATTCGATTCGTGGTGGTCGACTTCACGTTGAGCGTGTTGTATTTTCCCGTCTGGTGGTATACGACCGGCGTAATGAAGGTGCTGCGGTTGATCCGGCGCGAAGTAGCATCACTCGGACAATCATTGAACCTGAAAGTATTAGCCCAATTCCTTTTTAAGCCGATGTTCGGCCAGAGCGACATTGCGGGCCGCATCATCAGCTTTTTCGTTCGCATTTTTCACTTCCTTTTCCTGTTGATATTCACGATTGTCGTTACCCTGCTCTTGTTGCTTTTATTGGTCGTTTGGCTGCTCTTGCCGCCGTTCCTTCTGTACAACTTGCTTTATCATTTAGGCGTCCCAGTTCCGTATTATGCCTGATCCGCAAAAAACACGGCTCCAGTTCTTTGATTGCGATATCTGCAAAGGTTTTGGGTATGAGGTCACCGGCACAAAAAAACACATTAAATGCAAGGCGTGCAGCGACAACCCGAGCATGTTTGCCATGCTTGATGGCGAAGTGTCTTACTGGGGCACTGCTGCAACGCTTGACGGAATCAGGCAGCGGACGGCTCGAACCATTTTCCACTATTCGTTTAATATTGCCCTCATGGCCGCCATGGTCGGCGGGCTGGCTGCGCTGTTATGGGGTGCGTATCAGTTTGTCATTGTTGACGGCGGTTCACTTATGGACTTTTTCTTGACGCAACAGCTTTACCTGGCCGCGGCATGGGCAGCGGTGATGCTTGGTCTGTTTTTATACTATCGGCTGGACCAGGAGCGCGAATCCAAGCGCCTGTTCGACTACAGCGAAAAGGCAGAGCGCAACAAGAAAGCGGTGAAGAAGCCGGCAAACCCGACCTGGGAAAAGTTCGACCGCCTGCCGAAACGGCAAAAGACGGACATTTCCGAATATTTCACGCAGGAATGCATTAAAGCGATTGACCGGTCGTTCGGGCTGGCGAAAAAACTGGACCATCACGTTATTACGCCGCTGCACCTGATGGGCGCTCTGTTGGAGTCGCCGTCGATCAAAGTCATTATGACGCGCATGGGGATACAGCCGAAGCCGATCTACGAAAAGCTCGGTCGCGCAATGGGAATGGAGGGCATTGAGAGTGGTTCTGGTATTGACCTGGGTCTTGAAGCAAACCGTGTGCTATTTTATGCATTTGAGGAGGCGCGCGAGAACCAGCGATCGAAAGTCGATGTGATGGAGCTGATGTCGGCGATTATCCACCAGGACAAATGGGTGAACCAAATTTTCTATGATTTGGAGGTTGAGGATCAGACCGTGCGCAACGTAATTGAATGGGTGCATATCCAGCGCACGCTGCGCGAACGGTACCGGCGGTGGAAGAAAAAAGCCGGCCGGAAGCCGAAGGGGATTATGGACCGCGCCATGACCGCGCGTCCTTCCCCGCTGTTGGAATCGATGTCCACGGATTATACCTACGTTGCCCGCATGGGCGGGTTTTTCCCGATGATCGGGCGCGACAAGGAGATGGACCAGGTGTTGCGCATTTTCCGCGAGCACACCGGGAATATCATGATGGTCGGCCCGTCGGGCGTGGGCAAGACAACATTATTTGAAGGACTGGCAGAGCTTATGGCTTCGGAAGAGGTGCCCAAAGAGCTGCAGGACAAGCGCCTGGTGGTGCTGGACCCGGGTCAGCTGATCGCGGGCGCAAAAGGCGTGGGCACGGTTGAAGGCCGCATGACGCAGGTGATCAATGAGATCGCGCGTGCCGGGAATATTATTCTGGGTATTGAAGACGTGCACCACCTGCTGAATATGCGTTCCACAAGCGGGTCGGAAGACGTGGCAGGTATTCTGATGAACGCGTTATCGCGTGGTTTGGTTAAAGTGATCGCCACCACGACCACGCAGGAGTACAACCAGTTCATTGCGCAGCGCGGGACGTTTATCCGCCGGTTCCAGATGGTTAAAGTGGATGAGCTGGACAAGAATAGTTCTATTCAGGTGCTGGAAGCCAAATCCGGGGCTGCGGAGTATAAAAATAAAGTATTCTTCTCATACGCGGCAATAGAGGCCTGTGTTGATCTGACCACGCAGTTTATCCAGGACCGCTACCTGCCGGCCAAGGCGCTCGACATCATGAACGAGGCTGCCGGGTTTACCCAATCCAGGAAAGGGGAGAACAGCCTGGTGACAAAAGATGATATCGCCGAACTAATTGCGGAAAAGACCGGCATACAGGTCGCTTCCGTTACAGAAGACGAGCGCGACAAGCTGCTGCGGCTGGAAGAGATTATGCACGAGCGCATTGTCGGCCAGGATGAGGCGGTGAATGCCGTGTCCTCCGCATTGCGCCGCGCGCGCGAAGGGCTGCGGGATACGAACAGGCCGATTGCAAATTTGTTGTTCCTCGGTCCGACAGGCGTGGGTAAAACCGAAACCGCAAAAACAATTGCAGAGATCTATTTTGGCGGCGAGGATAAGATAATCCGGCTGGACATGTCTGAATACCAGGACGTGGCGTCGATGCGCCGGCTGATCGGGACGCAGGGCCAGCAGGGCCAGCTGACCGACGCCATCCGCATGCAGCCGTTTGCATTGGTGCTTTTGGACGAGCTGGAGAAAGCGCATCCGGATGTGCTAAACATCTTCCTGTCGGTTATGGATGACGGACGCATCACCGACGGGACCGGGCAGACATTTGATATGAGCAACACCATGATTATCGCCACATCAAACGCCGGGACGCAGGAGATCCAGAATATGGTGCAGGCCGGACTTGGCGCGGACGAGATCAAGACCAAGCTGATGGAAGAGACGCTGCAGCGGTTCTTCAAGCCGGAATTCGTGAACCGGTTCGACAACGTGGTGGTGTTCAAGCCGTTGACATTTGAAGAGGTGGTGGATATTGCCAACCGCATGCTGACGAAAGTCGCCCAGCGGTTACTGGAAGAAAAGGGCATTATCATGGAAGTGGATGCAGATGCGCTGGTTGAGCTGGCAGACAAGGGCTATGACCCGAAATACGGCGCCCGTCCTCTGCGCCGCGTGCTGCAGGACACGGTTGATGATGCGCTTTCAAAACTGATGCTTTCCCGCCAATTGGGCCGCAGGGATATCGTTATGCTGAAGCCGGGTGGTGTTATGGAGGTAAAAAAGGCGCCAGGAATCTAATTTAGGGTTGACTTTTCGATATAATCGTGGTAACGTCATTTGACGTCTTTTTGCGCATTTGATGCGCTGAAAAGCGCGTTATTTGCAATACAGTCAACAACCCTGCGACCCTTAATGCAGGGTTGCGCGATTCAATTTGGACCGAGGAGAAAGCTCATGAAGAAGCACGTGGGACCTGGTTTTGATGTCGCGATCGTTGGGACTGGCCCCGCGGCCATGTTCGCAGCGATCAAGCTGGTGGAGCTGCGCCCGGACCTCTCGATCATCATGTTCGAGAAGGGCAAGCGTCGGCACAACGGGTCCAGCGAGGACCTGGACAAGATCGCGAGCGGTAGCTGCGACGACGAGCACCCCGACTCCCTCACCGAGGGATGGGGCGGTGCCGGTGCGGTCTCGGACGGGAAATTCAACCTGGACGAGACGGGCAGGGTCGGTGGCCGACTGGTCACCGGCGGCTACGTCTCGCGCGAGACGTACGTTCGTCGCCTGCACGAGGCGGCGGACCTGTACATCAAGTTCGGCGGCGACAACAAGCGCATCTTCGGCGTTCGTGACGAGAAGAACGTTGATGCCGTCCGACGCGTACGCGAGCTCCAGCGGATCGGTGCCGCGCACCGGATCGAGCTCCACACGTTCCCCATCCTTCATCTGGGGACGAGTACGGCGCATGCCATCGTGGAGAACATCCGCACCTACCTGACCGACCACGGCGTGGAGATCATGGAGGAGTGCATGGTCCAGGACATGGTGCACACCGACAGGGGCTGGATGGTGCAGACCCGTGAGCGAGGAACCTGCTGGGCGAAGCACGTCATCGTGTGTCCCGGCCGCTCGGGTGCCACCTGGTTCCGGGCGTTCGCGGAGGCCAAGGGTATGCTGCTGCACAACAACGGCGTCGACATCGGCGTCCGCGTGGAGACCTCGCAGGTGATCATGGAGGAGCTCACCGACCTCTTGTACGAGGCCAAGTGCTACTTCCGCTCGGGGAATGACGACAACTGGCGGACGTTCTGCATGTGCCCCAACGGCCGCGTGGCCATGGAGCACTATCAGGACACCGGCATCCGGTGCGCCAACGGGCACACCGACCCCGAGAACCTGTCCGACAACTGCAACTTCGCGGTTCTCGGCACGCAGGTGTTCACTGCGCCCTTCAGCAACCCGTTGCGCTACGGCCAGCGGATCGCGGACCTCCACAACGACCTGGCCGGAGGCGAAGGCATCCTGGTGCAGCGGCTCGGCGACATGCGCGACCAGCGCCGCTCGACTCCGCACCGGATCGCCAAGTCGATGGTGACGCCCACGCTGACCGAGGAAGGCGGCGCCATTCCCGGCGACATCCGACTCGCGATGCCGGGACGGTTCACGGCCGGGCTCATGCGCTTCTTCGAAGCGTTCGACTTCATCGCGCCCGGGATCAACAACCCGGACACGCTGTTGTACGGGCCGGAGATCAAGCTCCACATGTCTCGTGTGGAAGCTGACCCGACCCGCGGCTTCGAAGCGGCACACCACCTGCACGTGGCAGGCGACGGCGCCGGCTACACCCGCGGTCTGAACGGCGCGAGCGTGCACGGCATGCTCGTGGCCGAGTGGATCGCGAAGAACTTCGGGGAGTAACCACTTCCCACGGCGGACAGAGAGAAGGAATCTGTCCGCTTCTTTTTTTTGGTGATTTTTGTTAGGGTATAGGTGTGAAATCCGTAAATAACGTGAACGTGTTTATTGCGCGAAAAATCGGCAAAATTGGCATTATCGGTGCATTGTGGGCATTGCCTTTTTCAGTCGCTGCTGCTGATATCTCCTATAATGGCTGCTTTGAGCGTACGCATGAAAATGGCGAGGCGACCGTTTGGCTCCAAAGCCCGATTTGCGATATCACTGTAGATAATGACAGCAATGTCCCTGGCGAGACAAAGGTTACCGTCCAAAACCTAGACCCATCGGCATATCAGGTAAAAGACGGAAGCGGCAATTATATTGCAACAACCAGGAATGAAGATGATATCTTTTTTACCAGTTCACTTGATGCCTGGGAGGCTGAAACCTACACAATTTCACCATGGGACTATGACGGAAATGCAGAAGACTTCTGGTTTGTTGCCATGTCCGACACCCAGTCGACGGGAACGATTCCAAATCCGGTGTTTAAAAAAATAATGAACCAGCTGGATATCATTAATGTATCGTTCAACACGATCTCCGGCGACATTATAAAAGGGAGCACCGCGAGCGCAGCGAATCACCTCAGCGAATACGAGGCATACGACGAGGTATTCCGCGCGTTTGCCGGTTCCAGTTTCCTCGTGCCCGGCGACCATGACGCCAGGCAGGATCTCGACACCTACTATTCCGCATTCTACGGCAACCGGGATTATTCCTTTGTCTACCGCAACACCCGGTTCGTGGGCGTTAACACCACAGAGGACTACAATGACGAAGGGAAACTCACGCAGGACCAGCTGGATTGGCTCGAGGCGACGCTTGCATCCGCAACAGAGGAGCATAGTATCGTTTTCATGCAGCATCCGCTTTACCCGCCGGATTGGGCAGACTCTGCCGGCATTCAGGAAGGCCAGCGGGATGAAATCGGAAATATCCTCACGCAGAACGGAGTAGACCTCGTGATTACGGGTGATGCGCACGGCTACGATTACAGATACCTGACCGACGATGAAATTCCTGGGTTACATGGCGGCTTCTATCAGCTTATTGCTGCGGGTGCCGGCGGAACAATGTACAACTACAACGACACGGATCATTTTTTCGTTATGGTGCATGTGACTGCGTCCGGAATTGAACATGAACTGTTTGACTATTCTGATTTTGATGTCGACCTCGAATATGAAGGGGTGAATGACGGCTCTGCAGAAGAGGTGGCGTTCACCATTGAGAATAACGGAACTATCGACGCACCGTACATACGTTCGCGCGTGAATATCCAGCCATCGAACAAGTTATACGCATCAAAAAGCGACGGGACATTTCTGGACTTCGTTTCAACCGAGCTGGACGGCGTATTGTATGGGTACCTTGAATTTGAACTTGCAGCAGGGGAGAGTTTTGGCGTAGAGGTGAAGGAACGGAAAGCAATCCACGAACATGTTGAAAATAGTGTTGATGTAAACGGCGTCGTCACATTCGATCCGCTGCCCACGCCCGACGACCCGGAAACAGAACTTTCAATAGATTATGCAGAGCAGAGCACCACGGTGTCCATCGCCTCATGGCTTCCCAGTGAGAACAGTCGGTCATGGTCGGAGACAACCGGCGACAACAAAAAGACACGTTTTAATATTGACACAGGAAAAACAGACCGGCGGTATACCATTTTTGCCAACGGACAGGCAAAAAAGATAAAGGCATCAGATGACGAGGGAACGCTTGCGTTTACGCACAAGAGCAGCCAAGAATCAAGATCGTACAAAGTCTTGGAAGAGCCGGTCGTTCCAACGCGAGTCGCGGCGCTGCCGGGGCAATACGGCGGTTCCAACGTTCAGGTCTTCGGCAAATTCCACGACCGCAAGGGATCATTCTTCGCATACGATAAAGCATTGTCCCACGGATATGATTCCATCTGGGCCGACGTAGACGGTGATAATGAATTGGAACTGGTGATTGTGCCGGCCGCAGGCGAACCGGGGCACGTCATTCTTTATGAAACAGACGGCGCCCGGATGGAGACTGCTTTCCCGTATGGGTCGGACTTCACAGGCGGCATCAGCCTTGCGCGCGCTGATATGAACGGAGACGGCCGCGACGAAGTTATTATGGCGCCGAAAAGCGGCAAGCGCTTGCTTGTGAAGGTTTACCGGTATACGTCAGCCAAGAACTTCAAGGAGATCGACCGGTTTCGGGCGTTCGGACAGGATTATTACGGAGGAGCAGTTCTCACCTCTGCCGACATCAACGCTGACGGCGACGATGAAATCATCGTGGGAACTCGTTCGGAAAAAAGCATTGTAAGGGCTTTCAAGTGGCGTCCAAAGAAAAAGGATGCCGTGCTCTGGTTCGGGAAAAAAGTCTACACCGGCAGAAACGCGGCGCTCGGCGTTACGCTCGCATCCGGCGACGTGGACTTTAACGGTAGAGATGACATCGTTGTCGGGTCAAACACAGGGAACAGCCTTATCAAGGTATATGAATACCAGGACGGAAAACGGTTCAGGCTGCGCAGCAGGAAGCACGTGTTTAAAGAATCATACTCGGGCGGTGTGAATATCATCTGCGGCGACATAAAAAAGAAAAGCATCAAGGATGAAATTGTCGTCGCGCCCCGCAACGGAAACGCAGCAGGCGGAACTGTCAAAATCATGGAAGTAAAGAGAAGCTCGAACACCATGCGGACCGTTGATTCCGTCAAACCGTTCAAGAACGGATTCGAAAACGGGATCACTATCAGCCTTGCAGACATTGACAGAGACTGGAAGGCGGATTTGGTGACGGCCAAAGAAGCGGGAGCGAGCAGCGTGAAGGTATATGAGATGCGCAAGGCGGGAATCACGAAAATCGATTCCTACAAGGTATACGACGACGCGTTCACCGGCGGACTTCATCTCGCGCGATAATTCATGTACAATACGGCATATGAACGAAGAACGCTGGGAGACAATTAGGGCCTCGATAAAGGACCAGTTTGAGATCGAATACGAAGGCACGGAAGACATGGAAGATTCGCCCGGACAGGCCGAAGTGCTCGAGTTCGAAGGCCCGATGGGGTTCATGCGCGTCGAATTCGTGACAAAGCCGAAAACGATCGGCCGCAAAGTCCACGGTTCCACCCGCATTGGCGGCGATTCCCGCGAAGAGATCATCTTTTCTGAAGATGAGTTTGTCAGCCACATACAGATTTTCGTGTTCAACGATGACACGGATGAATGGGACGAGGTCAAGAAAGATTTATTCGAATAACAATCCATAATGCTGTTTGCACACGCACCACTCGGTTTTCTCGCTGCCTGGACATCTAAACCGTTTTGGAAGAAGTTCGGCATAACGAAAAAGTTTCAGTACAAACTGCTTGTTGTCGGTTTTTTTGCAGGCGTTATACCGGACCTAGATCTGATTTATTTTTATTTCATTAATGCCGAGGGTTCGCATCGGAACTTTCCAAGCCACGCGCCCATCTTATATCTCGTCGTTATCGTCGCTCTTTGCCTTATTTTTTGGTTCTTAAAGAAATACAAGGCCTTCCTTGTTACTTTTGTCATCGGCACCAGTATCTTCAGCCACCTGATCGCAGATATGATCGTGGCGCAAATCAAGCTATTCTACCCGTTTTCCGCAGAATTCTACGGCCTGGCAGATTTGGGCATTGAACTCATCAGCAACAACCTTTCATTCGTCAATTACCTGATTGAAGGGACTATTTTCTTCTTTTTCTTCTACGTTCTCCTTTGGATGTTTGTGAAGAAGCGGCAAGCGCGCATTATCCTGACTGCGCTGCTTATACTGATTTACGTCGGCGGCGTAGCAACAATAACCTATGCAAACAAGCGGCTGTATCATGCGCCGTATGGCGGGTACTTCAGCGACTTGGATAATGACGGGATCGTCAATTACGCGGACCGAGATATTGACGGCGACGGCCAGCTGAACATTGAAGACCTGGACGCGGACGGCGATGGCGACGCGAATGTCCTCAAGATTATCCAGCACGCCGAATTCTTCTTCAACGGCATATACGACCCGACCGAAGGCGGAATTATGGAGATACCGCAGCGCCTCGGCTTTACGGCCAACAATAACTTCATTATGCAGCTGTATGCCGCGGCCGGGATCCACTTGCAGACCGAAATGGCCTACGATTATGAGCAGCACCCCGACGGGTACCTGTTGCCGCCGTCCGATCCGTATTTTGACCGCGACAACGAAAATATCAAAGTATGGCTCGACCATATGGGCTGGCTGCAGACAGGGGAGCAGCTAAACGAAGGCTGGAACCAGATCGGTGATATCCTATATTTTGAAAGCGGCCACGTCACCGTTGTTACGGGATTTGATATGAGCAGCAACGCGCTCGGCCTGGATATTCATAAAAACCGTTCTTTGCAGGAACGGTACATCGATGATTTGATAGATTTGGAAGGTCCGATTGTTGCGCGCGGGAAAGTGCTGGACCCGGCGCCGCTGTACGGAACCCCTACAGAAGACAGTACAGAAGAAAAGTCGCAATAACCGCCAGCACGCCACCGGCAAACACTTCAGGATAGGTATGCCCCAGCCGTTCTTCCAGATGGTTTGGAAACTGTTTCCGTTCTTCCTCGCTCAAATTCTTTTTCATGAGGACATTCAGCACCTGTCCGTGCCTGCCCAGGTAGCGCCGCAAGCCGACCGCATCGCGGATAAACACCAGCGACACGAGGCCGGTAACAAACACAAGCGGAGAAGACCATCCTTCGGTGAGTCCGACCATCAGCGTTATCGAGACAAACAGCGCGGTATGGGACGACGGCATGCCGCCGTAGCTGTTGATATGCTTTAAGGAAAAACCTTTTTTTACGCTTTCGACGGCGACTTTGGCGAATTGTGATATAATCAGAACGGCAAGCGGTATAAGCAATACCTGCCATGTTTCAATAAATGTATTCATATGGATAGTATTATAGCGATCATTTTCGGAATCGTCCAAGGGCTGACAGAATTTATCCCAGTTTCATCGTCCGGCCACCTGCTCATCCTGCATGAAATGTTTCCGGGGTTTCACTTTTCTGACGACCTTGCATTCGACGTTGCAATGCATATAGGTACCCTGCTGGCGCTGGTCGTATTCTTTTGGAAAGACGGCGTGAAGTATGTTGCCGCCTGGATTTCCAGCTTTAAGGCGAAAAAAGGGCAGTATACAGATGACCAGCGGTTGTCCTGGAATATCATCGTCGCCATTATCCCGGCAGCACTGGCAGGGTTCTTTTTTGAGGACATCATCGAGGAATATTTCCGGTCAGTGTCGGTTGTGATCGTGATGCTTATTGCAGTTGCGCTGTTTTTTATCATGGTCGAGAAAAGCAGTCCGAATACGTTTAAACTTTCGATGGGCGGCATCACGTGGAAGAAATCACTCTTTATCGGGCTGATGCAGGTGCTCTCGCTGGTGCCGGGTACGTCGCGGTCCGGAATCACCATTATCTCCGGCATGGTAGCGAAATTATCCCGCGAAACTGCAGCCCGTTTTTCTTTCCTTATCTCTATCCCGCTGGTTGCGGGCGCGGGATTGAAAAAAACTATTGATCTTGCTATAGTGGGCGTCAGTCCGCAGGAGATACCGTTGCTGCTGCTTGGGGCCGCAACTGCGGCGATTATCGGCTTCCTGGCGATAAAATTCATGCTAAACTTCCTGCAACGCAAGACGCTGCAGAGCTTTGCATGGTATCGCATCGCCCTCGGGCTGGCATTAATTGTAATTTTCTACGTTGTATAGCATATGAAAATAGTCATTCGCGCCGGGGGAGTCGGTTCACGGCTGTGGCCGGTAAGCAGAAAAACAAATCCAAAGCAGTTCCATGCACTCACTGGCGGGGCAACAATGCTGGAGGAGTCAATCGAACGGGTGAGGCCGGTTGCCGATATTGAGGACATTTATGTTTCTACGAGTACTGCATTTGTCGATACTATAAAAGAACGGCATCACGAGCTTCTGCCGGAGAATATCATCGCTGAACCGGCGCGCCGCGACACTGCGGCTGCCATCGGGCTGGAATCAATCATTATTTACCATCGGGACAAGAATGCTGTGATAGCAAGCCTGGGTTCTGACCATAACGTAAAAAAGCCCGAAGAGTTCCAAAAGATCCTGAAAGTTACAGAGGAGTTTGTCCAAAAACATCCTGATACGATTATTCCAATCGGTGTGCATCCAACACATCCTGATACGGGTTTTGGGTATATTGAATATGGCGATGTCCTGGACCGGTCCAACGGGTATAACCTCATGAAGGTGACGCGGTTCATAGAAAAACCGGATCTAAAAACAGCAAAAGAGTTTCTTCAAAAGGCGAACTTCCTCTGGAACGCGAATATGTTCGTGTGGAAAGCGGAAACAGTGCTGCGGCTCTATAAAAAATACCTCCCGGAGATGTACGCGCAGTTAGAAGAAATTGAGAAAGACCTGGGAACGGAGAAGGAACAAGAGACGATCGAGCGGGTCTATCCCCAGATGGAAAAAATTGCGGTTGACTACGCCATCACGGAAAAAGCGGATAAAGTCGCGGTAGTATCGGCAGACATTGGCTGGTGCGACATCGGCGACTGGGCGCGTTTAAAGGACGAACTGGAAGAAACAGAGGCGGATAATGTTGCAATTGGCGCGGAACATGTTGCAGTTAAAACCGAAAACACGCTCGTATTCAGTGAAACGCCGAAAAAGGTGATTGCCACCATTGGTGTGGATAACCTTGTCATTATCGAAACGGACGATGCGCTTCTGGTAGCGGATAAATATCATTCCAATGAAGTCAAACAGATTGTTGAGGAACTGGAGAAACGAAAACGCGACGACGTGTTATAGCAACCATGACTGATACTGCCACACCAATCAAACCGTGGAAGGTTCGCGCGTCCAAGAAGATACTGGAGACGCCCTGGTTAACAGTGCGGCAGGATACGTGTGAGCTGAGCGACGGTTCTGTAATAGATGATTATTTCGTAACTGAGCGAGCTGATGTTGTCGGCGTTGTGCCGATAACCGAAGATGGCACGGTGGTCATGAACAGGCAGTATAAGCACGGCATCGGGGAGATCGTCATGGAAATTCCCGCGGGCATGATCGATAAAGGCGAAGAGCCGGAAGCGGCTGGACGCCGGGAGCTGGAGGAGGAAACCGGATATATCGCGGGGGAGATGACGCTCCTGTCGGCCATGGTCGCATCGCCGACATCGCAAAATAACCTCTATTACGTCTATCTGGCAAAAGACGTGAAGCCGGGCGGAACAAAAGAAACAAACGCGCGCGAACAGATCCAAAATGAGCTCGTCCCGCTGGACCGCGTGGAAGAAATGATCGCAACCGGCGAAATCAACGTTTTATGGACAGTTGCAGCGTTATATTTAGCTATCAATAAAACAAAACAAACATGAGTGCAGCACGCGCAGTTATTGGCGTTATCGCCGGCGGTATTATCGCGATTACTATTGTCGGGGTCTGGGGGTTGAGCGCGGTCTATATACCCGCGTCGCAGCAGGAGATCGCGGTTGAAGTGACAATAGAAAACGGTATTGGCCTTAACGGCGTCGTGCAGACGTTTGACGAGCTTGGCATGGTGCGTTCACCGTTCTGGTTTAAGGCCTATGCATTTGTTTCAGGGCAGGCAAACGACCTGCAGGCAGGTGATTATGTGATAGCGGGAAACTCATCAGCAGCTGATATTGTGGACGTGATGGCGCAGGGGATTATTCTGGGTCGTGAAGTCACCGTCACCACCATTGAAGGCTGGGATTCAACCGAAGTCTACGATGAACTAATTACCGCGGGCCTCCGGATCGATCCGGATGAATTCGAACAGCTGACCGGAAGCGGATACATAGGAGACAGCAGCATGGCAATCTATGGCGGCAAGCCGGCAAGCGCAGGACTCGAAGGCTACTTATTCCCGGACACGTATGAACTCTACAGGGATGCGCCTACCGAAGAGATACTCCAAAAGATGGTGGATAATTTCGAGTCGCGCATTACGCCTGACATGGAGCGCAGGGTCGCTGCTTCGGGCATGACGTTTTATAAAGTACTCACTCTTGCAAGTATTTTGGAAAAAGAGCTGCGCACTCCTGAAGAGCGCCGCATCGGGGCGGGCATCTTTCTGAAGCGGCTGGAAGACAGCTATCCCCTGGAATCTGACGCGACCGTCAATTATGTTACCGGCAAGAATACCACGCGCCCGTCGCTCGATGACTTAGCCGTACAATCGCGCTATAATACATATACGCACCCGGGATTGCCGCCGGGGCCGATCTGCAATCCGGGCCTGGACGCGATTAACGCCGTGCTCAACCCGACGGAGACGGATTATTACTTTTTCCTGACCACGCCGGAAGGGGACGCGGTGTTCACCGAAACATTCGACGAACACCTGGAGCAAAAAAATAAATACTACTCAGACTAATATGAAAAATATCGTACTATCATTGGGAGGATCGCTCATTGTCCCGGACGAGATCCAGGCGGGCTTCCTGAAACAGTTTGCAGAACTTATCCGTTCGAGGAAAGACGGGTACCGGTTCGTGATCTTCGTTGGCGGAGGTTCGACAGCACGCAAATATATGGAGGGTGCGAGCGAGGCCGCACAGCTCACAGACGAACAGCGCGACTGGCTCGGCATCCATGCATCGCATCTGAATGCTCATCTTCTAAAAATGATCTTTGGAGCTGATGCAGCTGAAAAGGTGATAAACGATCCAACGCAACCGGTGGCGTTTGAGAATCTTGTAACGGTGGGAGCAGGATGGAAGCCGGGCTGGTCCACGGATTATGACGCCGTCCAGGTGGCAGCTTCCAACGGAATCGACCGCGTTGTGAACCTGTCGAATATCAAGTACGTGTATGACGCTGACCCAAAGGACAATCCTGAGGCGAAACCGATCATGGATATCGCCTGGCCGGAGTTCAGAAAGATCGTCGGAAACGAGTGGAAACCCGGGCTTTCCATGCCGTTTGACCCTATCGCAGCCAAGCTGGCCGAAGAAAAGGGAATAGAGGTCGTGATCGCCGATGGCACCGACATCGACAATATCGGGACAATCCTGGATGGAAAAGAGTTTTCCGGAACGTTGATTCATAGCTAATATTAGCCCCATTTGACAGGCGAAGCCTCATACAGTATCCTTACACCCGGTCAATAGAATAGTCGAAGACCGCAGGCATAAACAGAAGTCCTGCGCAGGCACGCTAAACGCTTTTTCAAGCGTTTCATGGATCTGCGCTGGTACGCGGATTTTTTCAAATAATAACGATGATATGGCAAAGACAAGAGAACAAAAGGAACAGGAGCTTGCAGTCCTGAACGAGAAGATGGAAAAAAGCAAAGGAGCCGTGTTTGCGAATTTCATGGGGCTTTCTGTTCCCGAAGTGCAGGAGCTTCGCAGCAACCTAAAGAAGGAAGACAGCGAAATGGTGGTTGCAAAGAAGAACCTTGTCGCACTCATGCTGGAAAAAGCCGGCCTGGACAAGAGCAAGGCCAAGGAGATGGAAGGCGGCATATCTGTCGTGTTTGGGTATGACGATGAAATCGCACCGGCCCGCATCCTTGCCGAATATGCAAAAAACCACGAGGCGCTTACGTTTCACGGCGGAATCCTCGAAGGCGGCCTGATCGACGTAGACAAGGTGGAAGCGCTCGCAAAACTGCCTTCACGTCAGCAATTGCTGGCCAATATGGTTGGTTCGCTCAAATCGCCGATCTCCGGGTTTGCGAATGTGTTGGGCGGCAATATCCGCGGCCTGGTGCAGGCACTCAACCAGATTAAGGAACAAAAAGAATCATAAATAATTAAGTAGCCACTAAACATATACCTATGGCAGACGAAGAAAAAAAAGAGGAAAAAAAGGACGTTGTTGTTCCTGAAAAGTTTAAGAAGCTTGTCGAGGAGATCGAACAGATGAGCGTGCTGGACCTTTCAGAGCTCGTATCGATCCTGGAAGACAAGTTCGGCGTTTCAGCAGCCGCTCCGATGATGATGGCGGGCGTGATGCCCGGCGGCGCAGAAGGCGGCGAGGCGGCAGAAGAGAAGTCTGCATTCGACATTGAACTGGCAGCGACAGGCGACAACAAGATTGCCGTGATTAAGGCAGTCCGCGAAGTCACCCAGCTTGGACTGAAAGAAGCCAAGGACCTTGTTGACGGAGCTCCTGCAATCGTTGCAGAAGGCGTCAAGAAGGAGGAAGCGGAAGAGATGAAAGGCAAGCTTGAAGCAGCCGGCGCACAGGTTAACCTGAAGTAATCACTTCAACAAATCAAAAACCCCGGCGCGTCCGGGGTTTTTTGTTGTCTTCAATTAAACCTCTGCAACAACCGGCGCGGGTTCATTTTCCAGCCCGGAAACGGTGCCTTCCTGCAGCTGGATTTCGTAGAGCTGCGTGCCGTTCAGGATGTAGATCGCGCCGTTCGGTTCGTCGACGACAAAGTCGATCAGGTTGTTGAATGACGGAGAGGTATACTGCGCCACCAGGTTGCCTTCCTTATCAAACACGACCACGCGGCTATTAACGGTATCAAGAATATAGAGGTTCGAGCTGTTTTCATCCGTATAGATCTCAGTTCCTGAGTTTAATGCCGGATCTACAGCCGACAGGGTGAAACTCGGATCGCTTGCCCCCAGCGAGAGGCGTTCAACCGAGCCGTTGCTCTTAAGGATGTAAATCTCGCCGTCGATCGCAAGGGAAACGGCATCGCTTAAGTTGATGCTTCCGTCTTCCAGCCATGCTTCCGGAGCAGAGAAATCTTCTCCTTCCTTTCGGTGGCGGTAAATCTGGCTATTCTGCGTGTCGAGTGCATACAGGCGGACCCCGAAGATGAACAGGTCGGTAAAGGCATGGTCGGCATCGCCATATTGCAAATCAAGCGGAGTAAGGCTTTCGCCGACAGGATTAAAGACCGTAAAGGTATTATCCGTATACGCTGCAATGCCGGTGCCGGGTGAAGATTTTGCCACTGCGTTGAACTGCTTTCCGCCTTCCAAATCGCTGATAGTCACGGTTGTTCCCTGATTTTCCAGGTTGCCGCGGTAGACGCTTGCATTGCTCCGATCGAATGCGTACATGCTGGCGCCCAGCAGGACAATGTGCGACAGGCTTACGTCCGGGCTGATACTGGCATAATCCAGTACAGGAGAGAGGCCTTCAAGCGTAATAATGTTATTCAGTTCCTTCAGTTGGTCATTGATAATACGGGCCAGCTCTTCGCCGCGCTCTTTGTAGATATCAGAGCTTTGCGGAATGCCGCTTAACAGGTCGCGCGCTTCAAAAAAGAGTGTGCGTGCATTATCGCGGTCATAGATCAATGCTGCTTTTGCTTCATTGACCTTCACATCAACATCACTGATCACTGATGCGTATTCCTGTTCCTGTTCCTTTGAGATATTTTCTTCACCACGGTTGATGACTGACTGTGCAAACAGCAACAGGACAATGATCGCGATGACGAAAAACGCTTTCTGCAATAATGACAATGACTTGAACCAATTGATCATCCGGCTGATCAGACCCCCGGCTGTTCGGCTGACTGCCGGGCGGCTGCCCACGCTGAATGACCGCTTCGTACCGCGCTCCGCATCCGGCTTCTTTCTGTTGAACAGTGATATCACGCCGCCGCCGATTGACTTGATGCCGGAGCCGAGCAGCGCAAACCCTTTCAACACGGAACGCCAAATTTTTTGCAGTATTGTAGTTGCAGATGATGTAGAACTTTTCCTTGTTTTCAGTACAGACTGTACTGGTGCGCTCTGGTCTTCATTAATCGGCGCGTCACCTGCAGCGGCAGGGGCAGAGGAGCGCTTCTTCTTCAGCGATTGCCGCACTTCGCTTATACTTTTCTTAATATTTGGCCACAACGATGAAGATAATAGCTCTTCGGTCTGGCTCTGCTGCTGTACTAACGTCGTCATTGAATCGCGGTGGCCGATATCGTCTCCGCCGGGGCGGTTCACTACCGGAATATCATCGGTCTCAATGCGTGAAGCCGCCGAAGCGCCGCTTTCTGCCAGCATCTTTTTACGCTGTATCACAAACGCTGCAAAATTTGTATTTGCGGTATCTTCTTCGAGCAATCCGTAAAATTGCTCAAGCGCCGGTTCGATCGTATTCTCGGTCAGGATGCGCTTAATCTTTTCCTTCGACAGGTAGTCCAGGATCGTCTCCGTAGCAAACACCAGAATGCTGCTGTCAGACAGGTCGCCTGAAACAATATTACCGAAAATTTTCACAGGATTGATCTCCTGGGCCTTCGCACGCGTTGTATCAAGAATATCAACGATACTGTCGTTATGAAGCATGATCGCAATCACGCGTCCGACATTTGCGAACACGAGCTGCTTATTCTTCTGCACGCCGATTAGGACGTTCAGAGATCCCAGCCACTCATCGCCGATCTCTCCGATTAAATCCTGCAAGCGCTGGTTTGTTTTTTGGAGCGCATACTCAAATGCCGTCTCGACCTCAAACGATTCGGCCTGGTAGTAATGCGTATTCACTTCATCCATGATGACATCAAGGATGTCGTCATTGATAGAGTCCGTTGAATCGATCTCAAGGACAGCAAACAGCCGTCCGAGGTTTTTCTCTTCAAGCGGTGTCGGGTTGGAGCTGAACAGCCGAATGGTTGAACGCCCGTCATCCTTCGCTATAAAGAGTTCTGAAAAATCAAATTGTGAGTCTGACATACAGTTATTCATACAATATTTATATCAAAAATGCAAGATACGGCTGGGTAGCGCGCTGTATACAATAGTTGCACAATACCGTAAAAGCAATTATACTTCCTCACACGTTAAATCATGGCTGTATGATAGAAAAAATATTCGGTTCGCGAACGCGTTTAAAACTGCTCCGTTTATTCCTGACGAATGCTGATGAGCATTATTTTGTGCGGGAACTGGCGAGAAAAACCGGCGAACAGATCAATTCCGTGCGCCGGGAGCTGAAGAATCTGGAGGATATCGGCTTGTTGCAGAGCTACGAGGAGAACAAGAAAAAGTTCTATCACGTCGATAAGGAGTATGTATTATTTAATGAGCTGCGTGCGCTT
Organism: Candidatus Kerfeldbacteria bacterium; assembly: GCA_043813585.1. Lineage (GTDB taxonomy): Bacteria > Patescibacteriota > Patescibacteriia > UBA9570 > XYC2-FULL-38-9 > JBDRKW01. The sequence goes on along the minus strand of JBDRKW010000016.1, from coordinate 3,275 downwards.
ATCTTTAAATCGCGGATGACTCTGGAGACGGAATTCATCCAGTCGATCCGCGGGCTCGGCCCCATTCATTACCTAGCGCTCTGTGGATATTTTGTGAATGACGCGATTATGCAGGTGGACCTGTTTATTGTTGGCAATGTAAGCCGGACTCGCCTTGATAAATTGCTGGAAAAATTCAATACGGATTTCGGGAGACAGCTGCGCTTTACCATCCTGAGCGCAGACGAATATTCGTATCGCAAGGATGTGACTGATAAGTTTCTTTATGAGTTTCTCAACGCCGAAAAGATCGTGGTTATCGACAAGCTCAAGCCGCGTTCGTAACATTATTTGCGCCATAGGCATAACCGCGTTGTGTGCGGTTCCTTCGGTTGGCCATGCGGCGCACAATGAAGTCATTGAGTGGAATGCGTCGTATACGGTCAGAGAAAATGGAATTGTAGCAGCTGAAACGGCTGTCCTTTTTAATACAAGCGGAGAGAAGTCGCCGGCACAGTTCAGTATTGCAGCTCCGTATGTGCCGGCAAGAGGACGAACGATTATTAATAATCTCCGCATCTATGACAAGGACTGGAACGAATTGCAGAACAACAGGTACTCTTCAGTCAGATCCATTGACCGGATAAATATCACCGTCAATCCGGAGGAGGAGGAAAACAGTGTCGTGCACATGACCTATGAAATTATCAGATCGATTAATCCGGCGGGCAACAGAGAACAAGATCTTGACGAGTTATCCCTTGAAGTATTACCGGACGATTTCAGCCAGTCCGTGGAAGCTGTGCGCGTGCGCATCGCATTTCCGGATTCAATAGAGACCGGGTCGCTAAACTGGTCGGGCACCGCTTCTTCGGCAACCGAAAATAATGAAATCGGAAGATGGACGATCCGTGACAACGGATCCGTGCTTTTTTCAGCAGAAGATATTCATCCGAATACCCAATTGCACATAACTGTGCGGTGGCCATCAGGCATTATTTCGCAGCCGCCAGCCGCATTCCCGTCGCGCCTTTGGATGGTTATTCGTTATCCATACTATGCGCTGCCGGCGGTTACCCTGATGATTCTTAGCTTCTGGTTTTTACGCTATGGCCGAGATCCGAAGTCGCGTATTTCAAAAACTCCGCGGTACGCACCGCCGAGTCATCTGTCGCCGGCCCACCTTGGCGCGCTGGTGCATGAGCGCGTGCGGATCACATTCATAATCTCAATGCTCGTCGACCTGGCGCAGCGCGGCTATATCAGGATTGTGGAAGAGTCGCGCCGCAGCGTGTTCTCAAAAAAGGACTACATTTTCATAAAGCGCAAAGGATACGAAAATGATTCATCGCTGACAACAGTGGAGCGGTATTTCCTGCACGCATTATTCGGTTCAACAGTGGAGATCGGCGGCCAGCGCGTGCGCACAAAGCTTTCCACGCTTAAAAACCATTTTGCATCCAAGATCAGCACCATGAGAAAAATGGTGATCCACGATATGGTTCAGAACAGGTATTTCCGTGAAAGCCCGCACGCTGTCCGGAAAAAATATATGATCATCGCAACGCTGCTCATCCTTATTGCATTGCCTGCATGGATCGTCGGAGGCGTAATTTACGATAACGTTCTGTCCGGCATGCCGTTGCTTATCACCGCCGGGTTGTTTTTTATGTTTTCACCGCTGATGCCGCAGAGGACAAAAAAGGGGTCGCAGGCGTTTGATCACGCAATCTCCTTCAAGCTCTTCCTCCACCACGCAGACCGCTACACTCTGCAAAAACTAAATCCCGAAACATTCAGCAAATATTTGCCGTACGCCATGATCTTCGGAATTGAGAAATCATGGGCGCGCGCATTTGAAGGCGTCCTCAAAGAACCTCCGGAATGGTACGTGGCAACCGGCGATTTCTCCTCATTTTCCGCAACCGACTTCACGCACGCCCTCCGTTCCAGCTTTGTACATGCCGCATCGCAAACCGTAAAAAGCGCCCCAGGCTCAAACCGTCCTGCCAAGCGGGAAGAGTAACTGGAGTTCAAAGCCGATGTGCGCTATACTTTGAACAAATAAGTAACATTCAACTATGGAAATCTTTATTGTCATCCTGGTGATTTTCGTGGGCATTCTTCTGCTGGCGAGCATCAGGCAGATTAACCAGTACGAACGCGGCGTGATGTTTACCATCGGTAAATACACGGGTCTAAAGCAGCCGGGCTGGCGCCTGGTGATTCCGGTGTTCCAGCACATGCGCAAGGTCGACATTCGCGTCCGGACCGTCGATGTGCCGGACCAGGAAGCGATCACGAAAGACAACGTCTCTGTCCGCCTGAACGCGGTTATCTATTATAAAGTGGAGTTTGCGGAGAAAGCGATCATTGAGGTGGAGAATTTTTACTATGCAATCTCGCAGCTCGGCCAGACCTCCATGCGCAACGTGGTCGGCGAGGTGCCGCTCGACGAACTGCTGTCAAAACGCGACACGGTATCGGCAGGCATCCTCAAGCTGGTGGACGAAGCCACTGACCCATGGGGCATCGACGTGACCTCTGTCGAACTAAAAGACATCATCCTGCCGGAAAATCTCAAGCGGACCATGGCCAAACAGGCCGAAGCGGAACGCGAGAAGCGGGCAAACATCATCAACTCCGAAGGCGAAGTGGTGGCAGCGCATAATCTGGCAGAAGCGGCACAGACCATGTCGACGTCGCCCGGCGCGCTCCATCTTCGTACATTGAATTCCATCAACGACCTGTCATCAGACCAGTCGAACACCGTCGTGTTTGCGATCCCGATCGAGGTCCTGGACGCGGTTAAGGGCCTTGCAAATATGACAAGCAAAAAATAACAATCCATGGCAATCGATACAAACAAAATCCACAAACACCTCCAAAAGATAACGCATATCAATACCGGGCTCGCCGTTGCAGGGCTGATCGGCATTGCATTCCTGTTTATCTGGCTGAAATGGTTTGTAGAACCCACGGCAGACCTGGAAATATCCACGGCAAAACCGGCGGCGACAGCAACAACCGCGGCAGAAGACCTGGAACGCACGGCTGTTGACCAGGACGCGCTGGCCGATGACTACCGCGATGAAATTAATACATTGCTTGGAAGCTTTGACTTCCGCGATGCAGGCACTGCAGACACGCTGGCGTTCAAGGTGCTGGAGCTGACCGTGCCGGCCGAATACAAGACGCTCCACCTGAAAATCGTGATTACATTGAATAAGGCCCAGAGCGGAGAATATGACGAAGCGCGAAGTAAAATTGAGGAGCTGCGTGGCGAATACTCCTGG
>JBDRKW010000015.1:0-4448 GCA_043813585.1 Candidatus Kerfeldbacteria bacterium | reverse complement strand
AAAAAAGCGCTATAATGCAAAAGTTATGAGGAAGAGATACATTCCATGGTTATGGCGCCTGCCGCTCGCGGGCCTGCTTATATTCGAGATACTGGTGCATTGGAATGTACTTCCTTTAGAACCTGATTTTACGTCGCTGGGGCTCGTTATTACGAGCGGAGTGATATTTGCCGGCATTGAACTGCTCTACCAGTTTATTATCAAACCCGACAACCGCGCAAAGCTCTATTGGTGGGCGGTGATCCCTCCGGTGATGATGATATACCTCGATGCCATCGGCGACCTGTCGCACTTCTATTCCAGATATATCCATTACGACCAGGCGCTGCACTTTTTAGGCGCATTCGGCCTGGCGCTGTTCATCTGGAATATCTTGACGGTTCGATATGCCGGACGCGTTTCTATGGGTACGGTTCTTTTTTTCACGTTCATGACGGCGGTGGCGCTGACGGTGTTTTATGAAATCGAAGAATACCTCGAAGACCTGCTTACCGGGTCCGGCCGTCTGGGCGACGGGCCGGATACGGGAAACGACCTTTCGATGAATGCACTGGGCGCGCTGGCCAGCGTGTTACTCCTTCGGCTGCGGCTGCTTTTTGTCCGGGACAAAACCGCCGGGCAACTGCGTATTGACCGAAAGTATTAGAACATCCCCAATTCCGCGTGTTGCCGGACCAGTTCAGACGGGTCGTTTTTTTTAATGACCCGAAGCAGCTCGTTTGCTTCTTCCGTCCCCCAGTTGCTAAGCGCGATCGCGATATTGCGCATGAAGCCTTCGCGCTTAGCCCGTAGTATCGGGCTTTTCCTGAATCGTTCGCGGAACGATTCATCATCGAAAAACAGCAGCGTTTCCAGCTTTGGCGCGACGAGGTCTTCGCGTATTTGAAAATCCGGTTTATCGCTGGCGTTCTTTTTATTGTTCCATGGACATACTTCCTGACAGATGTCGCAGCCGTAGATGCGGTTTTTCATGAGCGGCCGCAGCTCTTCCGGTACGACTCCTTTATGTTCGATAGTGAGATAAGATATGCATCGGTTCGAATCGATCGTTTTATCTGCCACGATCGCTTTTGTCGGGCATGCTTCAATACAGTTGCGGCAGTTTGCACAGCTACCCCTTGCTCCTTTATTGTCGGGACCCTTCCACTCGGGCAAATCAATACTCACGATCATCTCTGCGAGGAACAGGTATGAACCGACATTGAAATTGATCAGGTTGGAGTTTCGGCCGACAAATCCGAGGCCGGCGCGCTCTGCCCACTCGCGTTCCAGAAAAGGACCGGTATCGACATATGCTTTCCAGTCAAACGCGCCCAGCTCCTGCTGCAATGACTCTGCTAACACTTTGAGTTTCTTTTTCACGACATCGTGGTAATCGTCATACAGCGCATACCGCGCGATGATTCCCCGCGACGGGTCGTTCAATAATTCATCTGGAATGGGCGGCGGCGTGTACTGGAAACCCAAAAGAATAATCGACTGCGCGTTCGGCAATATCTCTGCCGGGTTGGCGCGTTTTCCAACCGCATCCTCGCGCGCCATCCAGCCCATGTCGCCGTGCATGCCGGCATCAATCCACTCCACCAGCTTGGGGACCGTACAGCTCGGACCGATCGGCAGCACGCCAAAAACATCAAAACCGCCCTGCCGGACGGCCTGCTCTGCCTTTTGGATTGTACGGATATTATGGCTCACACCTTAATCAATGGGCAGCTCGAACCAAAACGTGCTGCCTTTGTTTTCCTCGCTCTCAAACCCGATATTCCCGCCGTGCTGCTCCACGAAATATTTGGCAATGGACAGGCTCAACCCGGAAGCGTTTGGATCTTTGGATATCGCGTTGCTGGCGCGGTAGAAGCGGGTGAATACCCTGCCTTGCTCATCCTCCGGGATGCCGATGCTGGTATCCTGTATTTCAAAACGGATAAAACCGCTTATTATCCTAAATCGGCTCGTCACAACGCCGCCCTCTTCAGAATAGTGCATTGCATTGCAGGCCAGTTTTCTGAACACCTGCCGGATCTTTTCCTTGTCAATTTTACTCTGCGGGAGCGGCGTCTTTGGCGCTTCGAATATTGGGGAAATTTTATGTATCCTGTATTGCTTTTTCATTTCGCCCATGACCGACTCCCATATTTTTTCCACGCTGCAGCTTTCCTTGTCCAGGGAAACGCGCCCTTCCTGGATGTCCATTGCAGTCACCATGTCGTTAATGGTGTCAATGACCCGCACGTTTGCGCCATGGGTAACCTCAATGAACTTTGACTGGTCTTTTTTTAAAGTGCCCAAATCCTCGCTCAACAGCGTTTCCAGGTTCCACCGGATGGCGTTTAAGGGGGTGCGCAGCTGGTGGGACACGACCTGGATGAACCTGTTGCGCAGGTCGTCCAGCTCCTGTACCTTCTGCTCCGCTATTACCCTGCCGGTAATGTTCGTAATCATCCCAAGGACTCCCGTAATTTTTCCCGCTTCGTCGCGCAGCATTGTCGCGGTATACTGCCCATACAGCTTCCGGCCGTCCTTGGTGAGGAAATCTGACACGGTTGGCACGATGTCCTTCCCGCGCAATACCAATACGATGTTCTTCAGCGCTTGCGTCCTACTTGCTTTTGGCATAAACGGCACCTGTATGATGTTCTTGCCGATGATTTCCTCCCTGTCATAGCCCAGCCACTCTGTGATTTTCTTATTAATGTCCAGGAAAGTGCCTTTTCTGTCCAGGATAATGATCGCTTCGGGCGATGATTCGAATATCTGCCTGTATTTTTTCTCCGAAAACCGCAGGTTCCCTGCCCGTTCTTCGATTCTCTTTTCCAGCTTCTTTTGGTAATGTTTCATGTAAATTCCGATCACGACAGCCAGTATAAGCAGGAAGCCGCCCGCGCCAATGACATACGGGATCCAACGCGGCGTAACTTCGATCGATTCTGAAACCTCCTTCAGTTGGCGTTCGAAGGATTTGTAGTACTCGCTTCCGGGAGTTTCCTTCAACCGGTGGACATGGTAATCCAGCTTATTTTTCAATGTAGCGGCCTCCGGGTTATTTTTCCCTATGGCAAACTTCACCTCGCTGGGATTGAACACGATGCCGGTTCGGACAACGTTATATTTCCCTATTTCGCTGATCCCGAACATCATGTTAACCACGGCCGCGTCGACTTCTTTTTTATCCAGCAGTTCAAACGCCTGGGCGTAGTTGTCCACATAGGTGTACTTCACCTTGTAGCCGAATGAATCCATGAGCTTTTGTAGCGCGAACGTATGGACGCTATTCTCCATAACCGCAATATCCATCCCGTCCAGATCGACAAGTGTGGCCGGATGCAGCCCCGAACGTGAAAACACCTCGGCCCAGTTCGTCAGGACAGCCTCGTCGGCGAATATATAGGATTGCCTCCGCTCTTCCGTGTCCCCAACATCAACCAAAATGTCGATCTCCCCGTTTTCTAGCCGTTCGAGCCCTTCAGTCCATGTCCCATATACATATTGCACGTTCCATTTCTCTTGTTCGGCAATTTCGTTGACAATGTCGGCCCAGATGCCTTTGGCCGTTCCTTTTTCCAGGTAGATTTTAGGCGGGTTGTCGTAAATGCCGACCAGCACTGTCTGGCCGTCGCTCTGCTCCGCCGACGTTGCCGAAGCCAAAAACAAAAAAACCGCGACGCATGTGATAATTGTCGGTAATAGTTTCTTCATATGAACAATGGGTTACCCTAAACGTTCAAGTAACTGTTCTAGTTCTCCTTCGTGTCCGTGGAACGGCACATAACGAACTTTTTCCCTGCCGCTTTCCGGATCGATAAGAACGACCCCGGCAATATGCGGAAATGACTCCTCCATCTCCTGCGGCGATTGCTGCACGCGCGCAGCGAGCGCTGTTTCATGATCCAGTTTGGAATGTTCGGTAATTGCCGCAAGCACCTGCTGGTCCGCGTTTGGGTGTTCGCCGAGCGTTTTTGCGTGTTCTTTGAGGTGGTTCAGGAATTCTTCGGTGCTCTCTTCCGGCTTGCCGTCCTGGTCGGTCATTGCTTGCATCGCGAACTGGCGCCTGAGCGATTTGAAATTCTGGAGCTTGACGATGCCCATGGCGAGCAGCTGGTCGGCCATTTCGATCTCCAGGTCGTAGCCGTGCTTTTCGTTGACCATGCGGGTGCCGTGCTTCCTGTATAGGTACGCAACATAGAGCCGTGTCAGAATATCCATCAGCTCCTCGTGCGTTGCCAGGTCTTCGAGCTGGTCCTTCAGCACGTTATCGCGGTCTACCGGCAGGAGCGACGCAAACACCTGCTCCAGCTGGGGCAGGATGGTCTTGCCGTCGCGCGCGTCGTTCCAGTCCACGCGGTCTATTGCAGTCCAAAACGGGTGGCCGTCGTCAACGTCCTTAAAAAACGCGTAGGTGTCCGGATAGATGCGTTGTAACTGTTCCCTCGTCATATGGGAAAGTATAG
>JBDRKW010000014.1:0-3160 GCA_043813585.1 Candidatus Kerfeldbacteria bacterium | reverse complement strand
CCCAGCGACGTAAAATCAGGTTCTAAAGGAAGTACATTCCAATGCACCAGTATCTCGAATATAAGCAGGCCCGCGAGCGGCAGGCGCCATAACCATGGAATGTATCTCTTCCTCATAACTTTTGCATTATAGCGCTTTTTTTTGTTATTCGCACGACAACGGTTGACAAATACGCTAAAATACTGTATATAAGGCTTCTAACGTCATGGTCTGTTGAAGTTGAAGCAGACCTTTCCATTGGAGGTGGAAGATGAGCCATGACCCCTATAAGGCAACGCTTGGCGACTGGTGCGGCTTCCTGTCAGACATGTTCGCGTGTCTGCAGATCGCCATCATCGCGATGATCCTGTTGCTTGCCGTCCCGATCCAGACGGAGATGGGGATGAACGCCACGTTCGTCCTGATTCTCGCGGCTGCGGCGGACGGCTGCCTGGCGGTGGTGTTCTACATCATCGCCAGACTCACCGGTGCGGAGTATCGCACCAATATCGAGCGTGTAATCGTGTACCTTCAGGAGGAGCGTCCGCGACAGAGGACGTCCGTGCTCGAGCTGCCGCGCAACATCGCGTTGCGGACGGTGGTACAGGACCGCGACTCGCTCGACTGACACTTTCTACTGGCGCCTATTCTGGCGCCGGGTCACCCCGCGTGCCGCAACGGCGCAACGCGCGTGAAGCCCCGTGGACACATCGCTGTCCCGGGGCCTCATTTTTATTATTCACATTGAGTTCAAGCCGTTATTACGTTACAATGCCGGGGTACATAACCCATGCCAGAGAAACAAACAAGAAAACAAGACAAGAGGGAGCTCTATCTGAACCTCCTCGCACAGACCTATGGCATTTTTGCCATTACCTTTGCGCTCGCGTTTCTTATTTCATATACTGCGACCAAGCATGTGCAAGTTGTAACCGTAGCAGGAGACCTGCCGTTCGAGCGCAGTCCGTACGGTTTTTTGGTTATGTTCGCGCTGGCATCTCTCATGGCCTATATCTTCATCAAATACATTCCCACAGACCAATTCTGGAAATATTTCTTCGCGGTCGGAGCGTTTGCCGGACTGTACATCACCATCTATTACGGGCTCATCCAGTTTCTCCATCCGACAGCAACAATGATCCTCGCCATCACAGCCGCACTTGGCTTCCTTATTCTCCGCGCGCTCAAGCAGTGGATCTGGCTGCATAACCTGATTATCGTCATCTCTGCTGCCGGTGTCGCCCGGCTGTTCGGCATTCAGTTTGAACCAAAGAGCACAGCCATCATCCTTGCTGCAATTGCCATATACGACGTGATCGCGGTCTATTACTCCAAGCATATGGTCAGTATGGCCAGTGCGCTGTTCGACAGGCAGGCATTTTTCGGCGTCATTATTCCCAAGAGCATGGAGCTGTGGAAACTGCCGTTGAACAAACTGAAGATAGGTGAGAATATTTCGGCAATGGGAGCCGGCGACCTGGCGTTCCCGCTCATTTTCGCATTATCAAACTTGTTCTATAATGGGTATACGGCATTTTATTTTGTTACTGCATTTGTCTTTGTCGGCGTGCTTGTTATGCATCTTTTCTATGTGTTCCCGGCAGGCAGCAAGCCGATTCCCGCGCTTCCGCCGCTTGTCCTGTTCGCATTTTTAGGCTATTTCCTATATCCATTTTTTTAAACTACGCCTATGATTACCGTATACATCACTTGCAGCAAAAAAAAGGAGGCAAAAGAGATCGCCGGCGCACTGCTAAAAAAACGCCTGGTCGCATGTACGAATATCATTCCAATCGATACGATGTATTGGTGGAACGATGAAATTCTTGAGGAAGATGGTTTTGCCATCATCGGAAAAACAATCGACAACAAATTCGCGGATATTGAAAAAGAGGTGAAGAAGCATCATTCATTTGCAGTACCATGCATCACGGCATGGCCGATTATCCATGTATCAGACGACTATTCCCAGTGGGCAACAGGGGAGATAGCAATCGGCAAGAAGGAGTAATTAGTTGAACGTCACAACAATCCGGTAGTACTCGTTATCTCCCGGATTTTTGAATTCCACTTTCGGGTTATACCCTTTAAACGCAGATTCAGCATGCGTGGCAATACTCTTCGCCAGATTTTTCTCTTTCATTGAATAGATGAGCGTGTCCTCATCTTCATCCACCTCTTCGGTGACCTCTTCACCTTCGTTGCCATGCTTGCGGATCAGCCGTTCAACCATATTGATCAGCTCCCAGGAATCAGAAAGAGCCTTGAAGTTGCCGAACTCGACCGTGCTTAGTTCAACTGCCGAATCGCCTTCGGCTTTTTTCGTGCGATCCTTGTGTGCTTCGTCTGAATTGGTTTGATTGCGCGTGCCTGCAATGGTTCGTTGTCGTGTTGCCATAGTGTATCGTTAATTGATTACCTCTAGTATAGCATGTTATTCCTGGTCTGGTTTGCGTTGCTGGGTTTGGATCAGCGTTTTTAGCTTGTTTATCCAGTTCGGGCCCAGTTCATTCAGGGTAGCGCGCACCCGGTGAGTGCTCTGTTCGCGCATGATTACCGGATCCCACACGGTAGCGGCGTCGCCAAACGGCTGTTCTGATGTGATAGTCAGGCGCGGACTTTCGATGCGGTTCATCTCTGATGGGTAGGTTGTGTCGATAGAGAGTAGAGGCGAGCGCGCAGCCAGCAGCTTGATCTCCAATAATGTAAACAGCCCGTCGAGCGAAGGGTGGAGCTTAGGCCCGTATTCATCGCGCTTCTGCAGCAGTGTTGGTATCTCGCGGATATTGGCCAGCTTCTGGTACATCAGGATGCGCTCTGCAGAATCCGGTACGAGCTCCTCCGGAATACGCGCTTCTATTGGGAGGTCGATAGGAATATCGCGTTCCGGTTCCGGTTCGATGCCCTCAAGCTCCTGGACTGCCTGGTTGAGAAGGCGAACATACAGGTTCAGGCCGATCTTCACTGCATGGCCGTGCTGTTCCTTGCCTAATATATTGCCGACGCCGCGTATCTCCATATCTTTCATGGCCAGTTCAAACCCGCTGCCCAATTCTGACGCTTCCTGCAGCGCGACGAATCTTTTTTTAGCATCTTCGTCCGGGATCTTCTCTTTATAGAGAAAGTAGGCATAGCCCTGCCGGTCGCTGCGGCCCACGCGGCCTTTGAGCTGGTATAGGTC
>JBDRKW010000013.1:0-25625 GCA_043813585.1 Candidatus Kerfeldbacteria bacterium | reverse complement strand
ACAGAACAAATATGTCACGGATGAATAGGTCTATTAACGAATATATCCACTATTACAACCACGAAAGATTGCACTTGGGCATTGACCTGAAAACTCCAGTGGAAATGCTATAAGTGGTGCAAAGGTGTTGACCTTATTTCGGGCCTGCGCTTACGTAAAAAAAGAAGCCCGCTTCCTCTGAACGGACCCTCAGAACATGGCGTAGAAGCCGGTCACGAACCGGCCCTGCATGATCGTCTCGCTGCCCTGCGTCGGGTGCGCGCGCGCCCCAATGTGGACGCTGATGCGGGTGTACGCCCGGGCGGTGAAGCGTTCCTTGCTGTTGACGCGGAACTCGAACTGCAGGGCGGGACCGAAGGCCCACTGCTTGACGCCGACCACGCCGGTCTGCTCGTTCTTGTTGAACTTGACCAACTGCAGCTCCCCGCCGCCGCCAGCCGAGAACTTGCCTTCCACCATGACGATATCCCGCACGTACAGGTACGGATCCTGCCAGGTGTGGAACTCGATCTCGAGCTCGTTGAATCCCGGCGGCCGGAAGGCGTTCACCTTGCCCTTGTTCAGGAAGGCGTACCACCCCAGCAGGAAGCCGAACCCGGTATGGGTCAGGACGCTGTCCATGCGGTGGTTCACCTGGAACGAGAGGCGAAGGTGCGTGGTGCGGAACCCGTAGCCGAACCCTATGTGAACGACCGCGAAGCCGGACTCTTCCTTCTCGCAAGCCAGGCCCCCAAGGTGCATACCGATGACTGGATGCGGACCCATGGTGTAGTACCGGTCCGTTCCATCAGTTGCCGCCGCAGCACCGTGTGCCAGGGCGAGACAGCAAACAACAGACGCCAAAAGAGCAGTTGTGCGCATGGCACCTCCTCAAGGTAGATAGGAACTTCTGGCAAAACCAGACCAGCTGCTGTACTGGTAATGTTGCATATTGTCAACAGTTCCGTTACGTCCTTCGTTACCGTTTCATTCTCAACGCAAAATTGGTACAATAGTGCTACAAGCAGTAATAATGAGCATGAAAAAAATACCAGCAATTCTGGGGGTTTGCGCACTGATAACAGTTGGCGCCACCGGATGTTTTAATGCATCTGCACCAACGGACAATTCAACCCTGAACGTCATGGTCACCATCCTTCCGCTCCAGGAATTCGTGGAGAAGATTGGCGGAGACCATGTGACCGTCAACACCGTCATCCCGCCGGGCGCCGAGCCGCACACCTATGAACTGTCGCCGCAGCAGCTGAAGCAGGTCGCGGACGCGGACGTGTACGTCAAAGCCGGCACTGTCGAGTTTGAAAAGGCGAACATGGGCCGCATCGCAAGCCTGAACAAGAGCATGGTTATTGTCGACGGATCCGAAGGCATCGCCCTGCGGAAGATCGAGGCGCATGCGCACGACGAACATGCCGCGGAGGAGAGCGATGCAGACGAGGTGCTGGACCCGCATACCTGGCTGTCGCCGCTGAACGCAAAAATCTACGCGCAGAATATCGCAAAAGCGTTCACAGAGCTTGACCCGGCCAACGCAGAAACCTATACCGCAAACCTGGAAGCGTATGAGTACGAACTGGATGAACTTGATATGGAACTGACGAATTCATTTGCCGCAGTCGGGCAAAAAAAGATCATCGTTTACCACCCCGCGTTCGGCTACCTCCTTGATGCATACGGAATGGAGCAGGTGCCTGTGGAGCTTGAAGGAAAAGAACCGACAGCAGAACAGCTCACCGGCCTCATCGATGAAGCGCGGGAAGAAGGCATAACCGTCATCTTTGTCCAGACGCAGTTCAGCACGAGCAACGCGGAAACCATAGCGCAGGAAATCGGCGGCACCGTGGTCCAGATTGATCCGCTCGCAAAGGATTTCATCGCGAACCTGCGGTCCATCGCACAAGCAATTACTTCAAAAAATTAATCGAAAGCCATGAACCAGGAACCACGACAAAAAGGAAGCACATCCGTTACCGGCATCCTGCTTGCGATCATCATTGTTCTGGTGGTGGCGCTGGTGGGTGCGGGTCTGTACGCACTGAGTTTCGGAGCGATTTCCGGCGACGGCGACCTTGGACCGGTTATCGCGCAGGACGTGACGGTTGAGGGGTTCTCCGCTGTGGAGCTGAACGGATTCGGCAACCTGTATATTGAGCAGGGCGAAACAGAAGCGCTGCGGATCGAAGCGGCAGAAAAATTGATGGACCGCATTGCGGTGGAGAAGCGGGGCGACACGCTCCAGATCAAGTATAAGAGCAAATGGTGGATCGGGATTGCTAGCCTGACAACCGCGGAAGAAACGAATTTTTACCTGACTGTCAAAGACCTGGATTCAATTACGCTGGACGGATCCGGGACGATCAATGCCGACCCGTTCAATGCCGGGGACCTGGATATCTACATCACCGGTTCCGGCGAGGTGGATATGAACCTGACTGCCGACACCCTGAATTCCTACGTGTCAGGATCCGGCGATTTTGAACTGAAGGGCGAAGTCTACGGACAGACCGTCGAGATATCCGGCTCCGGCGACTACTCGGCCGTCGATTTGCAAAGCACGACCGCGCTTATCCGCGTATCCGGTTCGGGCAAAGCGCTGGTGAATGTTACCGGCACCCTCGATGTTGATGTCACCGGAAGCGGGGAAGTGACCTATGTCGGCACCCCGACAGTAACGCAATCAATCTCCGGCAGCGGAAACGTCCGCAAAATAAGCGATGACCTGTTCAAGGACTAAGTGCTGGCCGGCAGCAAGGCAAAACGCGGTGTTTTCAAACGCAGGTAAAGACGGTATACTACAGCTGATATGGCTGTGATTGAAGTACAAAATCTAGTGAAGCACTTCGGCAAGATAAAGGCCGTGGACGATATTTCTTTTTCCGTGGAAAAAGGCGAGATTTATGGATTTTTAGGACCGAACGGTGCCGGGAAAACAACCACCATCAGGTGCATGATGGATTTCATCCGTCCAAACAGCGGTACAATTACTATTTCAGGGCTTGATGGGCAGAAAGACACCGTTGCCGTGAACAAAAAGATTGGGTATTTGTCCGGGGCGGTTCGCATCCATTCAAAATGGACCGGCCAGGAGCACATTGATTTTGTGAGCAAACTCAATGGAAGTACAAACAAGGCCAAGGAGCTGGCAGAGCGGCTGAACTACGACACTTCAATGAAGACGAAAAAACTCTCGTCAGGGAACAAACAGAAGCTCGGCCTCATCATGGCTCTACTTCATGATCCGGAGGTGCTCATTTGGGACGAACCGACCAACGCACTCGATCCGCTGCTGCAAAATGAAGTATACGAGCTGTTATTTGAAGCGCGCGACAAAGGAACGACCGTTTTCATGTCTAGCCACAACCTGACCGAGGTTGAGAAAGTCTGTGACCGTGTGGGCATTATTCGGCTTGGCAAAATGGTCGCAAGTGAAAGCATTACAAAGCTCAAAGAGAAGAAACTGTACACTGTGCATGCCGTCTTCCCGCACAAGACCGACCCGAAAGAATTCACGCAGCTGGAGTCTGTCGAACTGATCGAAGCCCAGGATACGGAGATCAACTTCCGCGTCAAAGGAGATATTAATCCCATCCTCACCAAGCTCGATGATATCGACCTGAAGGACGTGGAGATCCACCGCGCCAGCCTGGAGGATATCTTTTTAGAGTATTACGAGAACAAATAATATGTTTGCAATATTCTGGAGAACACTAAAAAGCCGGAAGCTCTCGCTGATCATATACAGCATGGCAATGGTCTTGTCGAACCTAATGTTTGTGGCGATGTTCCCGACAATTCTGGAACAGTCAGCCAACTGGGAAGAGCTGACCAAAGCATATCCGGAAGGGTTTCTGCAGGCATTCGGCATTGAGACGCTAAGCTTCAAGACGCTCGAGTCGTTCCTGGGAATCGAAAATTTCAGCATCATCTGGCCCCTCATCGCCACGATTTTTCTTGTATCCGTAGCCGGCGGAGCGATCGCGTATGAAATCGAACGGGGGACGATCGAAATCATGATCAGCAAGCCGGTATCCCGCACGAAGATATTTTTCGGCAAATATCTGCAGGGCATGCTTGCGCTCGTCGTATTTGTCGGTGTTTCCGTTTTCAGCGTCATTCCGCTCGCCATGCTGTATGATCTGGAGTACAACCTGGACAGCTACCTTGCGTACGGACTAATCGGCCTTCTGTTCGGCTGGGCGATCTTCAGCATGACCATGATGTTCTCGGCGTTTTTTTCCGAGCGCAGCCGTCCGTATATGTTGACCGGCGGGCTTCTTACCGGCATGTATATTCTGAACATTATTTTGCAATTCAAAGAAGAGCTGGACTTCCTGAAATATTTCACATTCTTCCACTACCTGGATTACAATGTTGTTTTCCTCGATGCGAAGATCGAATGGCTGTCCATTGCGGTGTTTGCCGGAGTAGCCATTGCAACAACCGCTGCCGGAATGTACTGGTTTAACAGGCGCGACATCGCCATCACCAGCTAGCCATGGAACGCGACCTTCAAATTAAGACACCTGACAAGAAAACCATATACGGCAAGCTTCGGGGTCCGCTCTCGAAGCCGTTGATTATCTTCGTGCACGGCCTCACCGGCCACATGGACGAGCATATTTTTTTCAACGGCGCGCGGTGGTTCGAAAAAAGGGGATACGCGACCTTTCGGTTTAACCTGTATGACGAGCCAAAGGATGCGCGCAAGCTGCGGCAGTGCTCCATCCAGACGCATGGCAGCGATATCGATAATGTGATCGCTCATTTTGCCGGGAAGAATGTGAAGCGCATTGCCCTGGTCGGCCACAGTCTTGGCGGGCCGTCGATATTCATGTCCAGGCGCAGGGGCGTCAGCGCGGTGGCGCTGTGGGACCCGTCCATCATCCCGCGCAAGTTTGTCGATAAAGGGAAGTACTGTTCTGCGCTCAAGCGGTACGTGTTCGAGTGGCAGTTCGAATTCCTGATGGGCAGGAAGATGGTGGACAGCGCCAAGGACCTGAACCTGATCGACCTTGCGCCGACGTTCACGCAGCCGACCGTCCTGGTCATGGCCGGCGGAGGCATTATGGTGGAGGAGGGCTGGGCGCTCGCAAAGAACCTCACGAAGAACACGGCAACGGCGGGCAAGGTTGTCGTTGTCAAAGGCGCGGACCACTGCTTCACCGGCGACGGCCAGGAAGAGCAGCTGTTCAGCGCAACAAAACAATGGTTTGATAAATATAAATAGTACGCATGAAAACAAACGCAACAAAGATGATTATCGGCCTCCTGCTCGTCGTGCTCGGCAGCTTATGGCTGCTCTCGGCGCTCATTCCCGGCTTTGACCTGAACTGGGGCCTGCTGTGGCCGATTTTCCTGCTGATTCCTGGAGTAATTTTATGGGGCGTATGGATCGGTTCGCCCGACAAGCAAAAATCAGGCGGCCTGGTCATCCCAGCAAGCATCCTGACGCTTCTGGCGGGCCTGTTCTTCATCAACATGGTCAGTTCGCTTGTCTGGAACTACGATGACTTTTGGGCGCTTTCGTCTTTTCTGTACACCGGCATCGTGGCAGTTGCGCTCTGGGCTGGTGCGGAAGCCATGAAAAAGCCGGGGCTGCGCAAAGCCGCGCAAGTGCTCGGCACCATCTCGCTGGTGATCTTTTCGGCAACCCTGTTCGGTTACGCCATGGCCGGTTTGTCGCAAGTTGCATACATTGTCGGCCCGGTATTGCTGATCGCCATCGGGATTCTCGTCGCCTTCGGGCCGCTCGTAAAAAAGAAATAGCATTGACAAAACGGCTATTATCAGTTATTATTTGCTGTTAATTTACACAACATTTCCAATACATCATGGCAAAAGCTGAACCACAACCAGGACGTCCGCGAGGAATAAAAACGGTTGCTCAATATCAAGGCGATCAGCAGCCTGGTGAACGCAACATCCCTCCTCCCCAGCTTGAGCTGGTCAAGCGGATTGAAAGCGACTCGCTTGATTCCTTTGTTGCAGATATAACGAAACATCAGATTGAACGCGAAGAAGGCTTGATACGGCTGGATGCTTCAAAAGTCGGGAAGACAAAACCGGAGGTTGTGCGAATCGGTGAAAAGGAAATAGTGTTTCATGAAGTTCTGGGAGAGGGCGGAATGGGTCTTGTGGTATCCGCCGCTGTCGACGGCAAGCCCATGGCGATGAAGATAACCAAACCGATTACCAGTCTTGAGCTTTTTCGCCTGTACTGCAATGAGGCGCACATCCATAGGCAGATTGCACAGGGCGAGGTGGTAAGCAAAGATGCTCTAACTCTCATTCAAGAACGCATACTCGACCCCGAGCCTCAGATTAAACTTATGAAAAAGCTCAAGGAGCAAGGACGGCTCAGGCACGATGTACCGGAAGAGCGGATACCAGACATCGTGAACCGGAGAATCGCCATGCTTCCGGGGCTCGCGGAATCGGTTGGCGGCATTGATAATGCGCAGAAAAGGAAAAATGCCATCAACAGCCTGACCTATGGCGATCTGGTGCCGCGCATTATTGGAAAGAACGCTCCGGAGCGGCGCTCGGAGGCGGTAAGCGCAGCTGCAGCAGAACTGATCGGACGGAACTGGGAGCAGGAATATTCTTATACAAGAGACAAACCGGTATTTGAGAAAACATGGTTAGATGACGTTGTAACAACTGCGTCTGATTTAGCACAGCTGCGCGGTACGGACGAATACACAGCTGAGCTGAACCGCAACACGAGGCGGTATGTTATTGAATTAAACAAGGGAATAGCGGCATACCCTCAGTCTGAAAACGATTTCCGGCGTGAGGAAGGGGAACAGGATTTGCCGGAGGAGTTTGTGGTGGTGAAACGAATGCTCGAACAGAACTGGGTTGAACAAGCGCGTCATTTTAAACCGGACGCGTCTGAAGAGGATCTGGAATACGTTCTTTCTTCGGTGCAGGAACTTGCAGGTGAGTTTAATGAACAGCGCTATACGTCATTGTTGAAAAATAAAACCAGCATAGAATTCCAGCAGCTGAACTACATGCAGCGGCAGGACGCCGCTGACCTTCTTGATTCATACGTAAGAATAGCGCGGTACACCAGGCGCGTCCGCAGGCAGATCGACAACTACGCAACCATGGTGCACAATTTAGGCGACGCGGTTGATGCGGTGGAATCTCTTGATTCCGGCATGCGGAAACAGCTTTATGACGCATACGAACTCGGCATACCCGCGGGCTTGGTGCGCAAACAAGTGCTGCTGAACGAAGGGAAGACAAACCCGTCGTATGCCGTTCCGCAGTATTTTGGACAGGATCTTATTGTTGAGAAAGACTTGCGCATTCCGGCCATCGCAAAGCATTTCAAAGAGACGGTTCGCAATAAATATGCGTACGCGCCGAACGAAGTTGAATTATACGATCCTGTTTCCCAAGAGATATTAAACGTCATGCGCGAAGAGGATGTTTCATCCGGATATCTTGCATCAGGGGCAGTACAAACTGCGCTGGAAGCGCTAGTTAAGGAGAGAGAACGCGATATAGATTCAGACCTTATGCGCGCTTTGGCCAAGAACAAGGAACGTATTCTCGCATCTTTGAATAAGCACGCTGCCAATAACGAACAGCTGGTGATCTACCTCGAGGATATGACAAAACGGCATGGAGCAGATGAACGGATAGACCCAAACCGTCATATTCATACTGTAGAGCAATATGTATGGGAGAATTACTTCAATATGACAATGGATGAAAAGCTGGCTCTTTCTATCGGAATTGTTTCGTCGCTGCGGAAGCTCCACGAAGACGGGATTGTGCATGGAGACATTAAGGGGGCAAATGCCGTGGTAGACCCGAACGCGCTCATGAGGCCGGCGTTGCTGGATTACGGCCTTGCGAATCCGTTCAAAATCACCCAGCAACCTGTACAAACAGGAAGAATTCCGGGCACACCTGTGTTCATGAGTCCGGAACTCGTTAATGAAACAGTTATCGACAACCGGACTCCAGATATTGTTGCGGCCGGGGTCCTGCTATATGAGATTTATGACATGAATAAGTATATCGAAGCAGCTAAACGTGCCGGATTAACATATTTGGATGTTATTAAGTATATTAGCAAGAAAGGATCAGCCATCGGGTCACATGAAGATATCCTCCATGAGGCGGCTGAAGAAGAAAAAACAGGAAACGTGCAGAAGGCACAATATCTTAAAGTAGTAGCCGACTGCATCAGACCGGCATCTTCCAGGGCGACCGCACGTGAAGTTGAAGCTGCTTTAGTAGAGATTGCCGCAAGTCCCGGAAGAAGCGATCTGGATACGTTGGAGCTCCCGGAATATACCCAGAAAGATGAGGGCAGAGCTGCCGGCTAAGAAGCATTTGAAGTAAAAAAAAGAAGGGATGGTCGGATTCCTTCTTCTGTTCGGTTACGCGCACCCGCGGACAAGGACGGTATTCACCGTCACCTGGTGGCGCTGTGCCCATTCTGTGATGATGGGCATGCAGCGCGACTGCGCGTAGTCTCCATAGAATAGAATCTCGACGACCCCGTCGACAACCGTCCTGCACACCAGCATGGTGTACTGGGCGAGCTTCGTCGGCATCTTGAGCGCTTCATCGGGGACCCAGTCCCTGACTAAGCGCCATCCCTCTTCCGGGTCAGGCACCAACCGCTTGGTTGCCTTTCCCATGACCTTGGCCAGAACGTCCAGCAAATCCTTCACAAAATCCGGCGGCATCTACTGCGCCCCTCCTTCTCGAAATTGGTTAAAGACCTCCTCATGGCCATGGATAGTAATACAGCATATTCGGACGGGTGTCAACCCTCCTTTTTTTGCCTTACATTAGGTCACTATTTGACGCATCACGCCTGAAAAACGCAATAAAACAGCTTGACGAAGGCCAAAAACATGCTAGAGTCACGTGTCCGAATGCGGTATTCGGACATTACTGGAGGATTGATCGATGGGAAATGAACCCAAGTTCCGCAAGGCCACCTGGCACTGGTGGGTGATCGGAGTATCGCTCGCCGGCGTCGTGCTCTTCTTCACGGTCGGTGTTCGTCTCGTCGATGACGACAAGGACGGCCAGACCGAATTCCAGGGCGACTGCAACGACCACGACCCCCGCGTCTACACCGGCGCTCCGGATCTCTGCGACGGCATCGACAACGACTGCGACGGCGCGCCCGGCCCGGACGAGACCGACAAGGACGGCGACGGTTTCATGGTCTGCGAGGGCGACTGCAACGACCGTGACAAGGCGGTCGCACCGGACAAGAAGGAGCTCTGCGACGGCGTGGACAACGACTGCGACGGCGAGCTCCGCGCGGACGAGATCGACCTGGACAAGGACGGACAGTTCCTCTGTCAGGACGATGTCGACGACATCATGCTGCTGGAGCTTTACCGCCAGCGCCGCGATGCAGAGCAGGAACGCCTGGAGGCGGAAGCCCGTCAGATCGAACGGGCGGAGGAAGAGGCAACGGAGTGAGGAGGTCGGGAGCAGGAGCGAGCACACGTCCGCATAGTGACGGACGCGCCGCACAACCGCTCTCTCTTTTTTTTACCAAAACATGCGCAATAAAGCCGTCGTTTTAACAGAACGGTGTAAAAGCGGTATAATGCATATCTATGGTCAATAAAACAACATTTATGAACATTGGAAAAAAGAAGTTACACATCGTCCTGGCAGGCGTTGTCAGCCTTGGCGTTGTCTTGGTCTCGGCAAGCGCCGCATTTGCCGCGTTACCAAACCCAACCACATTTACTGTCACGAAGGAGGCAGACACGGCAGACGGCACCTGCGATTCCGACTGTTCCCTGCGCGAAGCGGTGATTGCCGCCAATGCCAACTACGGCGACGACACAATCATTGTGCCGGCGGGCACCTATGACTTTGCGATTGCAGGCCGCGGCGAAGACGCGGCGGCAACCGGCGACCTGGACATCACCGATAACCTCATCATTGCCGGCAATTCAGAGGGCAGCACAATGATATCCGGCGAACAGTATGACAGGATATTCCAGATAATGTCGGGCGTAACCGTCGAATTACATGACGTTTATTTGCGCAACGGCATTGCCACGGCAAGCGGCGCGTCCGGGCTGGGCGGCGCGATATACAATGACGGCACCCTTTCCGTGGTCGATTGCCAGTTTGTTACAAACCAAGCCCTCAATGTGCCGGTGTCAGGAAGCGGAGGCAGCGGCTACGGCGGCGCCATTTATAACGACGGGTTGATCACAATCATAAGCGGCACGACATTTTCCTACAACTACGCCGTCAACAACAAAAACGGTCCGGCCGGCGGCTACGGCGGCGCGATCTCCAACACCGGAGCAATCACGGAAATTTCAGATTGCGTTTTTGAAAACAACTGGGCCGCGTACAACAGCTCAACACACCAGACCAGCGGCTACGGCGGCGCGATCTACAGCACCGGCGCGATTGCCACGATTGACGGTTCAACGTTCGAGTATAACAAAGCCAGCCAGACCAGCGGCGGCGGTACTGCATACGGCGGCGCGATCTATAATGTTGGCAGTACGATCTCAACAGTAAGCGATACGGATTTCATCGATAATGTCGCGCTCATCAACACGCACGCGACAACCTCTTCAAACGGCTACGGCGGCGCGATGTATATTGATTCGGCGGTGACAACCATGGAGCGCTTGACATTCACCGGAAACGTGGCAAAAAAAGGGGACGGTCCCGGGAGCGGTTACGGAGGAGCCGTCGGCATCGCGAGTACTGTCGAGACGATCGAAGACATAACAGTTGAAAACAACACCGCGCTGGAACACAACGGGACCGGCGCAGGCAGCGGCTACGGCGGCGGATTCTGGGTCCAAAGCGTCATCACGTCCATGAGCAACGCGACGTTCAGCGGAAATGTCGCAAAAAACGGCTCTACGAACGGCTCTGCCTACGGCGGAGCGATCTTCGACGGAGGGGCAATTACACCATTCAAAAATTCAACCATCAGCGGGAACACCGCCATGATATATACAGGCAGCGGCACCCCTGGCTGTTACGGCGGCGGCATCTATTCAGATAATTCAGAGTCGAGTTACTACTACCTGACGATTACGGACAATACGGCCGTTGATAATACAAACGGCACCCCCGATGTTGACGGCGGCGGCCTCTACTCCATCGGTGAGGAGGGCCTGACTGTCAGGCATTTAATCATCAGCGACAACCAGGACGGACTAGACACGCCTGCAACACCCGATTGCTTCCTGGATGATACGATAACGAATAACGGCTATAACATCATCGGCGATACGACCGGTTGCAGTTGGACCGACAACTTCACGGACCAGTTGGACACCGACCCGCTGTTGGGCCCCCTGGAGTATAACGGAGGGTTCAATGAAACCCACGGTCTGCTGGACGGATCGCCCGCCATCGACTATATCCCGGGCGCGATATGTGAGTTTTCTGAAGACCAGCGCGATTTGGCAAGGCCGCAAAACACCAACTGCGACGTGGGTGCAGTCGAGCGCGACCAGACCGACCCGACCGTCACGCTGACGGGCAGCAGCACAGTCACGCTTGAATGCCGGGCGAACTACACGGATGCAGGAGGAACCATTAACGACAACTATGCCCGCAACCTAGCCGCAGTCGTGGACGACAGCGCTGTGAATGAAAATGCAATAGGCGCCTATTTGGTGGACCTGACAGTGACTGATTATGACGGCAATACCGGTAACACTACCCGCACCGTCAACGTGGTCGACACTACCGACCCTACGGTGACGCGAAAGGGCAGCAGCACGGTGAATGTTCTTCAGAACGCAACCTACACTGATGCCGGCGCAACCGCGTCAGACAGCTGCGACACAGCAACTTTCTCGGCAGCCGGCTACGGGGCAGCAGGAACGATCACAACCGACAACCCGGTCGATACCACTACCGTCGGCAGCTACACCGTGACCTACACGGCAGAAGACGCCTCCGGCAATACCGGCACTGCCACGCGCACGGTCAATGTGGTCTCGCGCGGAAAAGCGGTGCAAGTGACGCCGCTCACTGACAACCGCGTCAAAGTGAAGTATGAAGACGATTCAACGCAGACCTTCACGGTATTCAACAAAGGGACAAAAACACCGCGCGCCCAGCTCTCGAAAAACAGCAACTACGTCGTTGTAGCCAACCGCGTGGGCACCAAGATCAAGTCGATCGACGCTGCGCTTGGAACGACGGTTTCATCAAGGACGCTGCGCAAAAAACAGCAGAACCAGGTCAAGATGCGGGTCTTCAACTATTACACCTCAAACCTGAAAAACGACGTGATCGTCGCGACCAGAAAGGGCGAAAACATCCGGACATCCCATTACACCCTCACAAAAAATGGCGTGCTGACCGGCAAGGACACAAAAAAGTTCACCTCAAGCTACACAAAGAACACGTACAAAATCAGGAAGAAGGACAAGAACGTCAAGATCGTGAAAAAATCCGGCACGCTTCTGGTTAAATACCGCGTGAAGAAAACGGGCAATCTGAAAGACTTGTAACTGCCTATGCGGCGAAAAGCTGAACGACAACCAAGTGCTAGCATTCCGCAAATAATGGAAGCAGCGTCAATTCGCGAGGAAGATGCTGTTGATTTTGAAGAACTCCAATTGTCCGATATGGAATGGGCAGCAGCTGATTCACTCGATGATGACGAAGAAGATGAAGAAATAACAGAAACGTTCCTGTCGTCCGCCAGGGTAAATATGGACGGCGTGCCGCTCACACTGACCGGACTGAATGTGAAGCAGTACGATACTGATGCAGCCGGAAAGCAGGCCATGGGCGCCGAAGCACTCGAATTTTATCTGGCTGCTATTCCCAAACATGGCGGAAAGGAAGCAAAAATATGCATTGATATGAATTTTACGTACGGAGACGGCAATATTCATGTTGAAACGGGAATAAAGAGGGAAGATGCGCGGCGTGGAATCCCCGATAGGCAGCTGCCCGACGATCTGGGTATTCGCCTGTATGACAAAATGCTCGACTATTTCCAGAAGAAAGCGAACGAAACGGGGAAAATTGTCGAGCATGTCATTATCAGATCCTCAAAGCTTAAAAAGGAGCGGTGGGAAGAACTGTTCCTCCCGTTGTTGCGCAAAAGCGGCCGCGAGTACATAAACCGTACGGACGCAGGTGCAGAACTGGATCAATGGACCGGGTTGTATTATCCCGGCGGAGTTCACTAAGCAATCTACAAAATCGATCTATAATGTGCTAAAATAGCCGCATGGAAATCGACAGCGAGCTGATCCAATATCTCGTAAATTATGGCTGGATTGCCATATTTTTTGGTTCGTTTTTTCTTGGCGGCAGCTTAATTGCCGTGGTCGGCTTCCTTGGCGGCACTGGCGTGTGGACGGTTCCGGAAATCATACTGTATTGCTATGTCGGAAATCTCGTGTCGGACACCATTTTTTTCTACTCCGGCCAGCGGATCTTCAAATGGATGGATAAAATGCAGAAACGCGTAAAAGCGGAACCGCCCAAAGACCATGAGGCAACACTGCATAAAATCCAGAAATACACCGGCAGGCGGACGTTCATTACGTTATTGGCCATTAAATTTATCTTTGCGTCGAGGGTGCTCACCCTGCTGTATATCACATCCCAAAAATTAAGTTTTACGCGTTTTTCGTTTGATAACCTTGGCACTACCGCTATCCTGACTGCTGTTATGCTCTCTGTGGGATGGCTGGTGGCAAAAGAGGTGCCGGGCGCAGACAAGATCCTAAGCAGCACACAGTATTTTAGCTATGTCATTTTGGGAGTGGTTGTCATTCTGGTGGCGCGCCTGGTGTGGGGGCGCATGCGCAGGAAAAAGCAGTCGGCTGTCGTAACCGTACAAGAATGAAACAGGAACCTATCATCGAACTCAAGAACGTTAGCTATGCATATGTGCAGAACTATAACGTACTTGACGGTGTCAATTTTCGGTTATACCAGGAGGACTTCCTTGGTTTGATCGGCCCGAACGGGGGAGGCAAGACAACCCTGCTCAAAGTGATCCTCGGCCTGCTCAAACCGGATTCGGGTGAGATTACCGTGCTGGGCACAACGCCAAAAGGGGCGCGCGACAATATCGGCTACGTGCCGCAGTACGCAAAAATAGACCTCGACTACCCGATTGACGCCTTCCAGGTGGTTCTTATGGGTCTGCTCGGGAACAAGCGGCTGCTCAGCCGGTATTCGGACAAGGACAAGAAGCGTGCGGAAGCGGCGCTCAAAGAGGTGGGCATGGCGCAGTTCAAAAACCGGCAGATCGGCGAGCTTTCCGGCGGCCAGCGGCAACGCATCCTTATTGCGCGCGCGCTGGTCCGAGACCCAAAACTGCTCATCCTTGACGAGCCCACCAGCAGCGTCGACCCGGCTTCGGAAGAGAATTTTTTCAAACTGCTCGAGCAGATCAACAAGAAAGCGGCTATTATTATCGTGTCGCACGATGTCGGTATCATCTCCGGCTATATCAGCAAGGTTGCCTGCATGAACAGGCGGCTCTCGTTGCATATGGGCGATGACATAGAAGGCGCGATCGAGCAGAGCGCATCCACGTGCGACATTGAGTACATTGGTCACCGCCTCTCCCACACGTCGCATAATAATTCGCACAAGCACGACTGATGGATATTCTCACCTACCAATTTTTCCAGAATGCGCTGATCGTCGGCTTGCTTGCAAGCGTGGCAGCCGGCATCATCGGCAGCCTGGTCGTGATAAAAAAGATCTCATTTATCTCCGGCAGCATCGCGCATGCGTCATTCGGCGGCCTCGGCATTGCCTATTTCCTGGGCCTGCACCCCATTATCGGCGCGGCCGTATTCAGCGTGCTCTCTGCACTCGGAATAGGGTGGGTGAGCAAGAAGTCGAAAACGCACGAAGATGCGCTCATAGGCGCATTATGGGCTGTTGGCATGGCGGTGGGTTTGATTTTCATCTTCCTCACGCCCGGTTACGCAGGCGACCTGTTCAGCTACCTGTTTGGCAACATTTTGCTCACTACGCAGCAGGACATCCTGCTCATTGCCGGGCTCGATATCATCGTCCTCATCAGCGTTGCGCTGTTTTTCCGCTACTTCCTCGCCATTATTTTTGACGAAGATTTCTGCGAAGTCACCAATATCCGCGTCCTTGCGTACTACCTGTTTTTAATGGCGCTGATTGCTCTCACCGTCGTCGTGATGATCAAGGTCGTCGGAATTATCCTGGTGATCGCGCTGCTCACCCTGCCGGCCGCCACAGCACGCATGCTGAGTAAAAGCATGCGCGGCATTATTCTTTTGGCGGTGCTCTTTAGCTCCTTTGCCACGATTGCAGGCATTTTTGCATCGTATTACTTGAATTGGCCGACCGGCCCGGTGATCATTTTCATCGCTGCAGCCCTCTATTTCATCGGTTTCCTTATCCACATCCGAAAACGCAAGCTGATCCACTAATGGTTTTCAACGCAGCCGACGGTTGTGGTCGGAGAGGCGTGAATTTGGTATACTATTGCAGGAGGCTTAAAAAGTCTTATACGAGTCTATGAAAAAGGTCATCAGCATTGAATATTGCCACCTTTACCCGGGCAAGAACGAAAAAAAGGCCATTAAGGAAGCAAATTTTTGGATGCCGAAAATCCTGAAGATGTTCGACGAAAAAGAGTACGTAGTGCAGAAATGCATGATGGTGGACGATATCCATCCGGGCATTACTGTAGATAAGGATTACCTCGTGACCATTGCCGACCAGCTCGACGTGCAGCCGGACTGTATCTACCCGGAATCTGAATTTTTCCAGGAAGCGAACAAGCTCATCGACAGCATCGATATGAAAGAGCGTGATTTTATCACCTCTGATGAACGCACCTTCCTGCGCGAAAGCGTAGAGAAATACCGGTCCTCAACCGAATTCCTGATTAGCTGGAAGAATAAAAACGGCGATGTTGAATTCTCACTCCCGTCGCTTGCCGCCACATCATACCTGACGCGGCTCGGATATATTACGGCTGACGGCGTTGTCGCAAGTTTCGGCCAGGACATGCTGACCGCGGATTATGCGGTAAACGTCCTTTCTTCTTCGTACCTCCAGGTCGAGGACAAAGCGCAGTCGCTGGTTGAAGCCACCTTTCCGGAAGCGATGCGGAAAATCAGCTGGTTTTTTTATTAAATATAATTAAGTAACAATATGCACATGCGTAAACTCCTTGTTGGAGCGATACTCCCGGTCCTCGCGGCCGCGGTATTTTTCGTTCCGCAAAAAGCGTTTGCCGGCGATGCGGACTGCAGTCCGTTGCCTGCAGGCATCACGGACCTGTCGGAGTATGCCGGTGATGACACCGGAGTGCCCGAAGGGACATTCCTCGGCGTCTACGGCGGTACGATAGGCGAAGAATACACCTTTGACTGCGCCGTTACCGACGGCGGGGAACCGGCCATGGTGGTTATCACCGGCGGCGACCTGGTGTCGTGGGAATACAATGATTCGACCCAGCGGGTTGAAGTCGTTGTTGACTTCACCGGTTACGACGAAAATATAGAATTTGGCGCGCCTGCGTCACTTTCTGCGCAATATGCATCGCCGGATCCGTTCGGCCTTGCAATCGTGTGGCCTGCGGCGACCGAAGAGGATTTTGGCCCGCCTGCAGAGATGATCGGCTCCTGGATGGCGACAAACACCAATTCCTGGAACCTGATTCCGCCGGAAGAAGACGCGCCGTTTTTCGGCTTTGAGCTGAACGGCCCGGCCGGATCGACGATTTTCTTCCACATGTTCATTACGGACGAAACTATCGCGTATCTCGGAGCGCTGCAGGGCAAGGAGCTGGAGGTCGGCGACTTGGCGCTGTATTTAGGAGAAGAACAGGCCTCAGTGAACATCACCGAAGTTGAAGGCGGCGCACTAGTGGAGATTACGATTGTGTTCAAGCAGTTTGCCACCAATATCGGTGCAGCATCGTCAACCGTCGGCAAAGAGGTGACAGTCCGCAAAAAAGCGCCGATCAGTCTGGCGGCAAAGAAAGCGCACATCAAAAAAGGCAAGCGCACGCGTTTGTACGGCTGGACCCGCGTGGGAAACAAGAATGTCTACCTGGCCAAGCGGCTGAAGAAATCCGACCCATGGCGCCGGATAAAAGCGAAAAAGTCCGGAGGCAAAGGGTATTTCCAGTTCTGGGTCCACCCAAAAAAGACCGCGTACTTCCGCGCAAAGGTCAAACTGAAAAAGAAACAGCTCGCAAAACAGAAGATTACGGTAAGCTAAACGAACAAACCCCCTCAACCGAGGGGGTTTTTGTTTTTCCGCATGCCTACTCCCGTACAACGATCGCAGCGCCAAGCTGCTGGTTGATGGTATCTGCAACTGCAGACCAGGTGTAGTGCCGCGACAGCTGGATATTATGGAACGCCATCTGCTTAATCTGCTCCGGCTGGTTTAACAGCGCCAGCAGCTGTCCGGCGAGCGCGCGTATATCTTCGGGCGGAAACGTCAGCCCGACTTCGGGCGTGACAATGCGCTGGATAATCGGATAGCCCGTGGCGACAATCGGCAGCCCGCACGCCATATATTCAAATATCTTCAGCGGCGAGAAGTAAAATCCGTATTTGTCGAACTCGCCTTTGTGGGAAAGCGATGTATTGTACGGCGCCACGCCGATGGATGCTTCGCATAAGTAACTGCTCACATCGCGCAGTGGTATCTTGCCGGCGAGCGTAAAATTGGTCTGCAGCCCGCTTTTGCTGATCATGCGGTTGACCGTTTCATATCGCACGCCGCTTCCAATCAGCAAAAAACGCGTCTGCGGCCGCTCCTGTACCACAATTTTTGCTGCCTCAACCAAATCCTCCAAACCCTCCCACTCTTTAAATGACCCCACAAACGCAACGTCGTATTTCTTTTTCGTCTCTAGCGGGTAGAATAAAGTAGGATCATAACCGGCATGAACCAGCGTTACCTTTTCTTTATACTGCTCCGGAAAAAAAATGGTTGTGTACGCTATGACGGCAGCGGATTTCTTCAACGAATATGGCGAAAAGATATGGTCAATGACCTCAAGCACAAATGGACGGCCGGATAACCGGGCGGCCATAGCCCCGACGCCCAGCGAATGCCCGCGCTCCAGCACAATGTCGGCCTGCGCCTGCTTGATCAGGCGGGCAACCTTGCGCGCGAGGATCATATTGGGGAAGATTTTGAATTTTTTCAGGACGCGAATCCACGAGGACTGCTTCACCGCGCGCGACGACATTACGCCTCCGCCTCGCAGCAGCCGGTGGATATGGATCCCTTCAATCTGTTCGTACTCTTTGTCGCCCTCAAACTGCTCGGAAACGATATGCACTTCGTGCCCAAGCTTGCGCAGCTCTTTTGCAACAGAAAAGGTATGCGTGGTGGAGCCAAGCGCTTCCTTGAATTCGCTTGAAATATGGACAGTGGTTGTGACGTAAAAAATGGTCATATTCGGACAAAATCCGTTGTATTGTACTACCTTTATTTAAATGGTACAATCTCTTGGATTATGGCAAAAATGAAGGTTTTAGATACGGTTCAAAAGTATACATCTACGGGTTTTTGGCAGGTTGCTGCCGCAGGCATCCTACTTATAGTTATTGTATTTGTCGAGAAGGAATTTTTCCCGTCGGCCAAAGAATTAACGCAGTTTAACACGCTGGGACGGAGCTCTGTCGTACTGCCGCTCCTGGCAGGGCTGATCTTCTTTGCGTGGACGAAGGACACGTTATTCAAGATCGACAAGCTCAAATGGAACTGGATTCAGGTTGCCGTGTTCGGGGCGCTGCATATTGCAGCCGTACTTGGGTTTATCTGGCTGAAGAATTTTATCATCAGCGACACCGCTGCCGCATTAGAGCATTTCAACCTGGTGGTAGCCGTGCGGTACGCACTGCCTGCGCTGATCGTAGTATTCCTCGCGTTTGCGCTTTTTCCGTTGCGGGTCTTCAGGCGATTCTGGGTCGCGTTGGCTGGGTCGGTCGGGCTGGCGTATGTTTTTTTTCAGCTTTCTTTATGGTTCAAGGGGTTTTGGAATTTTTTTGCTGACGGCGTATCTGCCGTGGTCGTTGTTATCCTGCAGCTTCTCGGCCATGACGTCACGCGGCTGACGGGGGCGGAGAATGCTCCAATTATTCAACTGACCGATTTTTCACTCACCATTAACCATCAGTGCTCCGGAATCGAATCCATGAGCTTGTTCGCGCTGTTGTTTGCTCTCATCCTTATTGTCGACCGCGATAAGATCAACTGGAAAAAAGCGGCAATCGCGTTTGTGCCGGGAATAATCCTGATGTACGGCGTGAATGTCATACGCATTGTCGTGTTATTTCTGGTTGCGATCTATTACAACCTGCAGTTTGCGATCCACACTTTCCATACCAACGCCGGCTGGATCCTCTTCATCCTTTATTTTGCCATCTTCTGGTCGCTGTCATTTAAGTTTATCACCGCAAAGAAGTCGGACAGGAAGCTGGGCAGAAAGAAGAAGGGGAGCGGGAAGCGCATCGGGACGCCTGCACTGCGCGACCGCTAGCACCATCGCCAAGACCAAATCAGGTCATGCAAAAAAGCCCGCTCACCAGCGGGCCTTATAGATTTCAGCGTTGTCTATTTGTGCGTTCCTCTATATCGGACAAAACCGAACGTCCCGAGCCCCAGCCCGAACGCGATCACGAGAGTAACCAGGGAAAATTCCGGGATTCCGGGACCTTCTGTCGGACCATACCGTTCGTCCGCGCCCATTTCCCATCCTGCGCCGATCGGGCGGACATCTTCAGTAATATCGATTGAGGTCCACGCGCTCGCATCCGTTCCCGTGTTAACCGCGGGAGAGGTGGAATTAATGGCAGCTGAATTTCCTTCACTTGTCCAGTCCGGATCAGCATTGATGGAATTGATATCATCCCCACTTGTACATGCCGGGCTTCTCCAGTTAATAAGCGTAGGACATGTTGTTCCGGTCCAGTAGCCGGTATTTGCGCTTCCGTTCAGGAACAGGTCGTTATAGTTCGATGTAAAGTTCGTATTCGCGTTGACTGCCACATAAATGCCGAAGTCATCAGTGGAGATGTCCAGGATGTTGTTGTACAGCGTGGTATCCTGCAAAAAATCTGCACCGTTGCCGATCCGGATCTCTGCAGCTGCCGATCCGGTGGCGTTGGCGTAGAATGAGTTGTTTACCACATCGGTACTATTCGCCAAAATATACATCCCGTCTGAAGTGTTATTCGTAATCCAGTTGTTCGTTACGTCATTTCCCGTACCCGTGGCATTAATTCGCACGCCGTTACCGCCGTTACCGTAGAGCCAATTGCCATTGATGTCTGCATTCGTCGCTCCGCTTCCCATAAGCAACCCGTTTCCGCTGTTGCTATAAAACTGATTTGCATTAATAAACCATGCTGTGGCGCCATCCACGGCAGCGCCATGGGTGCTGCTGTACGAATATACCTTCTCAATTCGGCCGAAGTTAGAATTGGGGAGCACTGATATGCCTGCACTATTACAATTATGGATATCGATGTCCGTTATGTAAATATAGGTGGCCGCATCGCCCGGATTCACGCCAACCTTAATACCGCTGTTTCGGACGCTTTGGCAGTTGATTACCGGCCGCTCCATTCCGGTGCTCTGCCATGCCTGGATAAACGTCGGATAGCTTGCATTGTTTTCCGTATGTGCTGCGCCGAGCTCAAGCTGTTCTGTGAATTCAACCGGTGACGCGCAGAATAAACCGCAACCACCATCCGTGCAGCCGCTCGTTGCGTTTATGGAGTGCGACTCATCAATACTGGCAACTGCAGCAGCGAGTTCGACTTTTGCTCGGGCTAGCGTTAAACACGGCGTCGCCTGGTTTTGGCAATTGTTTGTACCGCCGGCGTCATTGCCCATGCAGGCATCGACATATAAAGCAACAGCGGACGCCGGGGTAGGGAGTATGCAAACAACGCCGACAACCGCAATGCTCACGGCCATTGCCGCAAGATGCCTCCAGGCGTTTTTTGTTGTTTCTTGTGTTTCGTCCATGCCTCTCCAAAGGAATCAATATTCAAAAATGTTGAATGCGCAATATGCTCAATCGACAAATCTATTATACCACAAATTCAAAAAACAGGCCAGCGATGGCCTGTCTATAAATCACGCAAAGCGCCGTTTCCTGCGATAGAACAGATAAAACCCGGCGCCAAAAACGAGCGCGGCAGCTGCCGTTGCCGCAGAATATTCCGGAATGCCAAAGAAATATTCGTCAGCGCCATAATCACTTTGAAGCGACTGCGGACGCGTCTGCCCGTCAAAATCATAATTCACGGATTTTGCAGCAATTGTATCGATAGCCGGACTGTGCACGCTGCCAATGTGCCATGTTGTCTCTTCCAGCATCGGATCAGCCTCAACCGAGTTGGTATCCAAGCCGGTGGCCGCGGTCCATGCTCCCAAGCCCGTATAGGTGGTGCCGGCTAAACGGTATTTTGCCACAGCGCCTTCGCGGAACATATTGTTGAATGACTGATACGTGGCAGTTTGCGGATACCATACCGCATAATCAGTCGCTTCGCTGGGACTGCGAATAATATTGCCGCGAATGGAATTCGAGGTGCCGCTTGAGAAATATATCGCGTAGTTCGGGTTATTCACAAACGTATTGTGGAAGATGCTCTGGCTGTTATTCCAGGCGCGTATGCCGTAGCACGCGCTGTCGGTGATGATGTTGTTCTTGATAATTGCAAAAGAGGAAGCCGACACGATGTTTGCATCTGAACAGGCGCCGCCATTGTCATGGAGCCAGTTTTGCTCTATAACCGCTCCGGTTGGCGTCGCAGTCGCGTATATGCCGATATCAACGCAGTTTTTTATTTCAAAACCGCGCACCGTAGTACGGGAAGCAGCCATGCCGATGCCGTAATTCGCTACATTATTACAGTCGATGACCGGCCGGGAATTCCATGCGGTCCAGACCGTGTCTGTGTCCGGCGTGATATTCAGGTAATAACCAGAGGCTGTGGCCGTGCATGTGCCCTGGACATAGACGGTATCGCCGTTGTTCGTTTGGCCTTCTGCATATTGGGGAGTGAGGCAGGGACTAACCGGGCCGGAACAGTCTCCTGTGTCTGATCCAGGACCGCCGCAAGCGACGTACCTGTCCGTTGCGAAGACGGCAGCCGGTGAGAGGAGCGCAATGCAAACAACAGCACCACCCAGAAACCGAACGAGTTGTTGCATGGCGTTCATCATATGCGGACCGATTTCTTACGGATGAACCAGAACAACCCACCAGAGAATACCATGGCAAGGAGCGCAGTCAGCAAGGCAAATTCCGGAATGTCCATATCCCGCTCATCAGCGCCAATATCGCTCAATCCTCCTTTAGGGCGCGTATCGCCATCAAAGTCAATATTCGTCATCTTTGACCCGATTCGGTCCATCGCCGGACTGACGTTGCTCGCAATATGGTAGGTGGCATCGATCATAGGGTCGTCTTCCAGAGAATTCGCATCCTCGCCGCTGCCGGCCTGCCAGTTTGCGAGGCCGGTATAGCTGGTGGCGTTTTCGCGTAGTATTGCATCCCCGTCCTGGTCAAAGATATTATAATTTGAACTGTTTCCCGTATCGAATAAATCCCAAGCGTTGTCTGTGGCACCACTTGGCTGGATGATAATATTGCCACTGATTTGATTGCTGGTTGAAGGATTGGCAACAACGATGTTATAGCTGATGTTATTGACAAATGTATTATGATGAATTGCATTTGTGGTGGTGGTAAGGCGCAGTCCAAAGCTCGTGTTGTCGTGAACGATGTTATTCTTAAATTCTACTGAAAAACCTTGGACAAGAACGCCCGCGTTCGCACCGGCAGTACCATTGTCGTATACCTCGCATTGAAGAATTTCGTTATTGGTGCCGCCCGCCAAAATATTTATACCGGCAAGAGTACAATTATGGACATCAAAGTATTCAATAATGGTGCCGGAAGTGGCACTGCCAAAACCATATTGGACGTTGCTCTGGCAATCAATTTCCGGGCGGGAGTTCCATTTTGTCCATTTCGTGCTTGTTGCCGGCGTTACGGCAACAACCCAGGTTCCGGGGGCTGCGGTGCACGTGCCTTGTACGTAGATGATGTCAGAATTTCCAACCTGCATTTCTGCATATCCCAGCGAATCGCAAGGGGAGAACGGGTTGTTGCACGGCCCTGAATCTACCCCGTTGCCGCAATCCACATAGCGTGAGGTTGCATCCGCTGCCGAAGGGAGGAGGAACAGAAGAGCGACCACTCCGATTCCGAAGAACACGCGCTTCATGCGCGAGCTGTATTTTAGATACAGAAACACACTAACGCCGCCCACCAGAGCCAATAAGATTGTTACCAATGAATATTCAGGTATTTCATAGGGGTCGTATTCATCTGCTCCGATATCATTTGCATATAATATTGGACGAGCCTGCCCGTCGTAATCATCTGGGGGAATACTTTTTGTCGGACGGCCGCGGTCAATGGCAGGACTTACAGCCGAACCGATATGTGCTGTGGAATCAAGCATCGGGTCTACTTCCCATGAGTAGGCGTCTTCCCCTGAGTTCGTCTGCCAATCTGCAAGCCCAGTGGAAGTTGTACCACTCTCATAAAATGTCTCGGTTCCTGATTCATCAAATATATTATAATCCGATGTATTTGTAGTATCGGAAAAATACATGGTTGATTGAGCGCCGACAGTCTCGCGAAAAATATTGCTATCAATTTCGCTATTTGAGCCGCTGACATAGATCTCCCAAGAGGCATTACTAAGAAACGTATTATTGTACACCCAGGCATTATCACCGAGCAGGTTGAGCCCGTAACTATCGTTATCCCAGAAGATTGTGTTATAGATCTTGGCGTTATCACCGTACACTGACGCACCTGCGTCTGTAGCGCCTCCGCCATTATCGTATATAAAGCATTTATCTATATCCAGGCCGCTGTAGGTTGTCGATTGATATATACCCCGATCGATCGCATTTGTAATGTCAAAATACTCAATTTCCACTTCATTATCGCCAATGGAGATTCCATAATTCCGTGCATCTTGCGCGTCAATGAGCGGGCGTGAATTCCACTTGGTCCACTTGGATGCGTACCTTGATATATAGAGGACATAGGTTCCTGAAGCTGCCGTGCAGGTGCCTTGCGCATAGATGGTATCCCCCGTTTCTGAGGCCTGGATATTGGCATATTGCAGCGTACCGCAGGGGCTGGCCGGGTTCGTACAATTTGACGAGTCTGAACCGGTATCGCAGTCCACATACCGGTCTGTGGCAAGGGCGGAGCAGGGGAGAAGAAGCGCTGCAACTACAACAACACACGCAAAAATGTTGCGCATCAATCCGATATGCAAAGAATTGTGCTCGATACGACTAAAATCGTGCATTCAGAGCAGAAAACCAATGATAAGTTGTACGCGCATCATACAATTTTTTTGAATCTTTTTCAAGCGCCAAAAAACGGCACGTTGCGCGCGCCGTTCGGTTTTTTTCAATTATTCTGCTTACACCCGCGCTTTCAGGTTCAGTTCGTTGGTTTCCCCGCAGACCTTGCACAGCTCAAGCTGCCGGTCAGCCATGGCCTGCCGCATTTTTTTGTACCGCGGGTTGGTCCAGAGTTCCTTAAAGTCAGTTTCAATCGCGTTGCCCATGTTGTACTTGCCTTTGATGTCGTAGCAGCAGATCGCCAGGTCGCCATTGGAAAAGATCACCGGCCGCTGGACATTGCCGCACTGCGGCGCGCGCTTCAGCTCCATTGCTTCGCCCACATTGCTGACATAGCGCCCGTTCACTTTTTTATAACGGGACTTTTCGTTGTCCGGAAGGAATTTTTCCGCAATCGCGTCGCATTCTTCTTCGCTGCGGAACCACGACGGGATGCCGAGCGTCTTAAAGTTGTATTCCGCGCCCAGGCTCTCGGCCCACTTGCCGTATTCTTCCTCTTCGCCGTCATTGAATTTGGTAATGATCATCTGCAGCTCGATAATCGGCTTGATCTTGCCGAGCTCCCTCTTGCGCGCAGCAAGGTATTCGATATTTTCTTTGACGCGTTCAAAGTTGGAGCCGCGCCGCATGACTTCGTACGACTCTTTGGTAATGCCGTCAAACGAAATAATCAGCCGGTCCAGGTTGGAGTTCAGCAGCCGGTCGGCCACATCCCGGTTCATGGCCAGGCCGTTCGTGCTGGTGGTGGTATGCAGTCCGGCGCGCGTGGCATACTGCGCCATCTCGGGGAACTGTTTGTTCATGAGCGGGTCGCCCGCCAGGAAAAACCAGACAAAATGGGTGTGGTTTTTGATATTGTCCACAACCCGGCGGAAATCATCCATCTCCATGCCGCACGGCTTGCGTTCGATGCACGCCGGCGGGGTAGAGCAGAACTCGCAATTGATGTTGCACATGTTGGTCGGCTCGATCGTGATAGTTTTCGGGTAGCCGAACCACGCCATCTTGGGCGCGGTGCGCAAAAAATGCCACACTTTGTGGTATTCTCCGTTTTTTACGTCATACGAAAGCTCGTTCTTGGTCCGTCGCAGGACCGTGACTGCGTGTTTCAACATATTAAAAGTCGTCGTTAGTAATCGGAATTAGATCGCCACGTCCCTTGCAAGGTACACAAG